>DHVT01000029.1 GCA_002412775.1 Firmicutes bacterium UBA5201
ATATTTCTGATCTTCATTCATTCGTGGTTCAACCTTTTTCATTTTATTTACCTCGATGTTTTTTTCATTGAGGTATTATTATATCATGATATCTTTTGGGACATAATCACGTGTGATTACTTAGGACATTATCACATGTGAATCATATGTCTTTAAAACTTTTTTAAAATATATTGACAATTCTAAATATTTGGAATACTATACAGGTATAACGTTAAACCTAATCAACAGGGAGGCATTATGGCGTCTATTAAAGAGATTGCTAAACTGGCAAAAGTAAGCCCGATGACAGTTTCCAATGTCATTCACAAAAAAAGTTCTCGTGTCTCTCCAGAAACACGGGATCGCATTGAGAAAATCATTCAGGATCTGAATTATGTTCCGAATATGTCTGCAAGAGCTCTCGTATCTAACCGTTCCAATATCATTGTATTGGCGATTCCACAAACATTATCGGATGACCCCAATAAAAACAAGGCAATGATCAATCCATTTTACGGTGAAATCATCAACAGCATCGAATATCATTTAAGGCAAGAAGGGTACTATCTTATGCTCCGCTTCGTGTCCGAACAGGATGTGTTCAGTTCTATGGTTGTCAATTGGAATGCGGATGGGGTCATCATTCTTGGAGCCATGGACAATCAACTGGATCTAAATTTCAAAAACATCAAAATTCCATTGGTTCTGATTGACTCATATGTTTCAGATGCCAAGTATGACAATGTATTGACTGATGATTTCACCGGTGGATACATGGCAACAGAACACTTGATTCAAAAAGGTCACAACCGTATTGGAATGATCCTTACTGCAAAGGATGGGATGGGCGTCGCACAGCAAAGATATAAAGGATTCCTTCAGGCAATGACGGACAACGATCTCCTTGTGAATGATGAACTTGTTTTTGAAGGTCATCCGACGTATGAATATGGTTATGAAATCGGTCGGATGTTGGCTGATAAAACGAATGAAATAGATGGGTTGTTCGCATATTCTGATTTGGTTGCAACAGGGGTCATTCAAGGGATGAAAGATAAAGGGATCACAGTTCCGGATGACATTTCCATCATTGGCTTCGACGGTTTGTTTATTGGTAACATCTGTGAGCCTAAGTTGACTACAATGTATCAGGATATTGATGAAAAAGGCTGTAAAGCTGTCGAACTTCTGATGGCGCGGATTCATGGAAAAAACATTGAACCTCAAAAAGTTATTTTGCCGGTCTCATTAATTCAAAGAGATTCAGTGAATTAATTTTTTTAAAGAAAGGTTTAACGATAAACTAATAAACAATCGGCAAAGGAGGAGTTCATGAAATGGTGGCAGAATTCTGTGGTATACCAAATATACCCTCGCAGTTTTTGTGACAGCAATGGTGATGGGATAGGAGATATTCAAGGCATAATATCAAAACTGGACTATCTCGAGCATTTAGGCATTGATGTAATTTGGCTTTCTCCAGTTTATGCGTCGCCCAACGAAGACAATGGTTATGACATCAGTGATTATTACGCCATTAATCCTGAGTATGGGAATATGTTGGATATGGAGGAACTTATTGAGAGGGCAAACCAAAAGGGAATCCGAATCATAATGGATCTGGTTGCAAATCATACATCATCTGAACATCAATGGTTTCAAGAAGCAATAAAAAGTAAGTACAACCCACACCATGATTTTTATGTTTTTAGAGAAAATCGAGGCACAGTGCCGAGTGACCTGCAATCCGTTTTTTTAGGGTCGGCATGGGAGTTGAATGAAAACACGCAAGAATACTACTTGCATATGTTTGCCAAATCCCAGCCGGATTTGAATTGGCACAATCCGGAACTTCGAGCATCCATTTATAAAATGATCAATTGGTGGATCGATAAAGGCATCGGTGGATTTAGACTGGATGTGATCGATCTTATAGCCAAAGAGGTAGATGAGAATCTGATTGGAGATGGACCAAAGTTGCATGAGTATATCAGGGAAATGAATGCCAATACTTTTTCAAAGCATGACTTGCTTACAGTGGGTGAAACCTGGGGGGCAACAGCTGAAAAAGCGATCAAGTATTCCAACCTTGACGGATCCGAATTCTCTATGATTTTCAATTTTGAGCATATCCTGTTGGATCAGCAAAAGGGAAAAGAAAAATGGGATTATCAAGATTTGGATCTTCTGGATTTAAAGAAGGTATTCAGCAACCAACAAAGGACTCTACATAATAAAGGTTGGAATGCACTTTTTTGGAACAATCATGATTTGCCAAGAATCGTCTCAAGGTGGGGTGACGATCAGACTTATCGAACATTAAGTTCAAAAATGTTCGCAACACTTTTGCATATGATGCAAGGGACACCCTATATTTATCAGGGTGAAGAACTTGGTATGACCAATGTCCGATTTGAAGGTATTGATGAGTATAAGGATATTGAAACACTGAACATGTATACTCAACGTCTTGAAAAAGGTTATCCTTTGTCATCCATCATGGACTCCATCTATAAAATCGGACGTGACAATGCGCGTACTCCGATGCAGTGGAGTTCGGATACACATGCCGGGTTTACCAGTGGTCGACCTTGGATCAATGTGAATCCCAATTATATAGATATAAATGTTGAAAGTCAGCTTGATAAAAACGACTCGGTGCTAAATTATTATAGGCAATTGGTCTTTCTTAGAAAACATGGCGAATGGTCAGAGATAATTCGGGAAGGAAGGTTCAGATTGATCGAAGAAAATCATCCTGATATCTTTGCTTATGAAAGATTTACTGATACTCAAAGTTTAATTGTGATTTGCAATTTCAAAAGTGAATTTTCAAAGTTAGAAGAAGAACATGATTTTACAGGTTACAGCACTGTATTATCGAATTACCCAGATTTTTCAAAAAATGTAGGCATCAACTTGCGACCATATGAGAGTGTAGTTTTGGGAAAACATTTGGTGAGCATGTAAATGATAATAACGAGGAGGCATTTATGAAACGTTTAGTGAACATGATTTTGGTATTTACGATGATTATGAGTCTTATGATCGGATGTACAAAAGTCAATGCAGAGAATGAAAATGCAGTAATAACATTTATGAACTTTTCATCATCAGGGGCCAATGAGGAAGTTTTAAAAGAACTGGTGGATGGTTTCATGGTGGACAATCCAAACATCAAAGTGGAAATCCAAACTTATGGTTATTCAGATTATTTTGACCAACTCGCAACTAAAATTGCAGGTGGCAGCGCACCGGATGTATTCGAACTCAATATTGAAAACTTTCGCGCTTATGCAGAAAAAGACGCTATAATTGAATTGGATACATTATTGAGTGAGAACAATATTGATGTATCTGCGATTCACCCTAAAGCGATTGATGCATTTAAAGTAGATGGGAAACAATTCGGATTGCCTACAAAATTCTCGAATGTGGTTATGTTTTACAATCAAGATCTTTTTGATCAAGCAGGCATAGCATATCCTGATGAAACTTGGACTTGGGCTGAGGAACTTGAGGCAGCAAAAGCCATCAGAGCTTTAGGCAATGATTATTTCGGAGTATTCCGTCCGATTCAGACCCATGAGTTTTATAAAACAGTCGCACAAAATGGCGGTGGTATGATGAATTCAGCTCAAACCGAATTCACACTCAACAGTCCTGAAAACATTGAGGCACTTCAAATGATGATCGATCGCAGAAACGTATCAAATGTAACCCCAACAGCAGATCAAATGGGCGGCATGGGCGACTGGGATCTATTCAAATCAGGTCGGTTAGGTATGCTGGTAACAGGCATATGGGCTTTTGGAGATTTCACTGAAAACATCGATTTCACATGGGATATAGTTGTCGAGCCTGGCATTCAACA
Organism: Firmicutes bacterium UBA5201; assembly: GCA_002412775.1. Classification (GTDB taxonomy): domain Bacteria; phylum Bacillota; class Clostridia; order Peptostreptococcales; family Acidaminobacteraceae; genus Fusibacter_D. The sequence continues at coordinate 3,857 of DHVT01000029.1, forward strand.
AAAAGCGACACACTTTTTCTCGGACTCGGTTGTGGTCAGCAAAGCATCAAAAAATGAGGCGGCTGCAGCTAAATTCGCAGCTTACATCGCCAGTAGCCCAGTTGTGGCTGAAAAAAGATTGGAAGCCAATTGGGATCTACCAGTGGTTTTGACCGACGAAGTTGTGGAGAAGTATTTAAGCATCACACCACCAAACAACAAACAAGCGGTATTTGATTCATTGGAATATTTGGTTATGCCTCCATCGTTAGAAAAATTCGGAGCAATCGCTGATGATCTGATGAAGTATGTGGATCAAGCAATCGCTGGAAATATGACAGCGAAAGAAGCACTCAATGCGGCACAAGAAGAGATTAGCGACAAGTACTGAACAATAGGTGCAAACAGCTCTTCGGTTCGAAGAGCTGTTTGTTTGACAGGAGGTATCATGTGAATATATTCAATAGGGGCAACAATAAAATTATATGGTTGTTTATCTTGCCAAGTATTATGGGGTATTTGCTGTTTTCATTAATTCCTATGGTTGCAGCAATCGGACTGAGTTTTTCCTCATGGGACATCATTGGAGGAAGCCCTGAATTTGTAGGGCTGGACAATTATTTCAAGATTTTCGGGACGGAAGAATTTTATCGTGTCATCCTTAATACAGGCAAGTACATCGCTATGTATATTCCAATGATCCTTATTTCATCAATGACTTTGGCGGTACTTTTCAATAGTAAGGTCAAAGGTATAGGCATATTCCGGGTTTTGCTCTTCATTCCGGTTCTTACTTCTTGGATTGCGGGAGCGATGATCTGGCGTACAGCTCTCAGTACACAATATGGACTCATCAATAACATTTTGCTGACTGTAGGCATACAAGGACCAGGTTGGCTTACCGATCCCAAATGGGCAATGTTTTCTATCGTTTTGGTCAGTGTGTGGAAAGACATGGGCTTTTTTTCTTTGATTTTGTTTGGTGGCCTTAGAAATATTGATCAATCGCTCTACGAAGCGGCGAGAATAGATGGTGCCAATCGGTGGCAGATGTTTTGGAGTGTTACGTTTCCACTGGTCTCACCAACTTTGTTCTTTGTGTTGATCACCACTCTAATCAATTCTTTTCAATTGTTTCCTCAAGTCATGGTCATGACGGATGGTGGTCCACTTGGCTCCACGCAAGTTATGGTTGAAAGGATCTATAAATATGGATTCAGGTACTATGAGATGGGATACGCTTCGGCGCTTGCGGTCGTATTATTCATAATTATCGTTGTAGTCACCTTGGTTCAACTGAAATTACAGAAAAAGTGGGTGTATTATGAATAGAAAATTGAAACTCGAAGCGACTGGTGTATGGTTTGTCCTATCATTGATTTGTTTTATCAGTATGATCCCGTTTTTGTGGATGATATCGACTTCCCTTAAAACGAGTGGCGCAATAATGTCCATTCCGGTTGAGTGGATCCCGAAAAACGTTTCATTGGATGCGTACACAAAAGTGATCACAAGACTTTCGTTTGGGAAATCTCTTTTTAACAGTCTATTCATTACGATAACATCGACATTTTTAACGTTATGGGCATCCAGCATGGCAGCATTTATTTTCGCCAAATTCGAATTCAGATTCAAGAAAGTGTTGTTCTTTCTATTTTTGGCGAGCATGATGGTTCCAATCCAAGTGACAGGTATTCCAATATTCATTGTGATGTCCCGATTGGGTCTGATCAACACGTATACTGGCGTCATCGCGCCATCGATTTTCAATGTTTTTGCGATTTTCTTGTTTACTCAATTTATGAAGACCATTCCCACAACATATATCGAAGCAGCACTCATTGACGGTGCAGGACTTTTTAAGATTTACCATAAAATCATTGTACCCATGAGCTTGATCCCAATGACGACTCTATTTGTCATCAACTTTATGAACTACTGGAATGATTATTTTTGGCCGCTTATTGTACTCAACGACCCAGACAAGATGACTTTGCCGGTGGTGCTCAGTAAAATGAATTCGCAATATGGTACGGAATTCAATACTTTGATGGCGGGAGCTTTGATTTCAATTGTTCCCATCCTAATCGTATATGCGTTTTCACAGAAATATTTCATTCAAGGCATTCAGGAAGGTGGGATCAAATAATGTATCCAGGATTAACATACATTGGAACCAGCAGATTATCAGGTTTATATGGATGCAACGAGACTATTGTAGATCAAAAGGCTACTGGACTTCAGCACCTTTTCATTGATGATTACAAAATAGATTTGGTCCATACTGCCTGCAGTGCATTGACTGTTGATGACACCGTTTATTTTGGAGATCGAGTCAAACCTAAAAGGGGGCATGCCTTAAGACAAAGATCTGAGGAATCTTCAGTTAGAGACCATTGTATTTATGAAGATGTTTTCAGTTATGACAAGTTTACAAAGACAGATCGAGTCACCGCACTTGAAAAGGATTTCATATACTTTGAAACGGAAATCGTGAATCGAAGTGATTCTGATTTACATGCTAAAATATCAGGTCTATGTGTAACACAAAACCAAGAAAGATATGAAGCATATAGGTCTAGGGATATGATTGTTTTTTCCGTCAAGGGAAAGATATTCTCGATAAAAGCTGAATGCGCAATTCAGTCGTCAATTGCTCCCGATGCGCCAAGCGGATTCATGTATAAGGGGATTGAAGATCTTCTATATGATAAAAAATCGAACAATCAAACTATTGTGACCAGTTCCACGATTGCAGCATCTTTATCGGACAAAAGAGTCATCAAACCTCAAGAGACGACAGTTTTTCGATGGGTTTTGATTGTCGGTGACGACGAAGCCGATTGCAGATCCAAAGGAAACAGTTTTAATTTTGATGGGGTCCTGGAACGTTCCAAGTCGGAGTGGCATAATTGGCTGGGTCAAGACTATCGTCCGCAGGCCGCTGATGCGCTCGTTGCACTGAAGGCAGCAAATTTGAAAGGTTTTCTTCCAGCGGATTTGACGGGACATTATTTTGCGAATAATAGTGTATGTTTTTATGTTAGAGATTCACTGATGGCATCGAGGGCATTTTTGTACTCTGGTCATTATGAGGAATTCAAGGAAATCATAGCATATTTATTGGATTGTCCTGTCAAAGAAAACGGTGAGTTTTATCAAAGGTACAATCCGGAGCAATTACCGGATGAAGGTGCAAACAATAACGTGTTTTCACAAATAGACGCCATAGGCTATTTCACTAGGGTTATTGCTGATTACTATTATATGACAGGTGAAATGTTGGTTGATTTTGATCGGTTGGATCGAATCATTGGTGTTTTGGACTTGATCTCGACAAAAGAAGGCCTTTATGGACCGGAAGGTGGCGTCAATGAAGGTGTTTATGGGCCCGCTTACATCACTTCCACCAACATGTTCATCGCCGGAGGACTGCTTGGGGCTGCTAGCGTGGCCAAGAGCCATGGAAAGGTTATGCATGATGAAAAATGGTCAAAGATCGCCAGAGAGATCATATCCGCATGTGAAGCTTGTTTTGTTGACGAAGGTTATTACGCTTATGGTTATGTGGATTATCATGATGATTTGGTGCTGAGGTATGATGTGCCTCAATTGTTTGGTGGTTCGCTGGGATATCCTGTTTCGGATCAGTACAAAAGAAATTATGAGTACCTGTCGGAGTTAGGCACTTATTTTGAAATGGGCTATGGTTACAGTGAGCAGGAGTATCATAATGGTCCTTGGATTTTCAACACGGCGGCTGCGGCGCAAATCGCATACCTGCTTCACGACGAAAATCTTTATAATGCCATCATGGAGTGGTTGAAGCTTCATTGTAATGCATATGGACTGCTGCCGGAGGCAATTGATGCAAGAGATGAAACAAAATGTTTTATCAATCCTTTGATGTGGGCAAATGCGGAATACGTTTGCTGCAGTTATATGGATGTGATTTCAAAATGTAGAGGTGATCAGAATGGGTGTTCATAAAGTTGAACTCAAGGAGTACTCAAAATACGATTTCAATTTAGATGGCATTATAGTTGAACTGCAAACAGGTGCTGACAGACTGTCCATCAAAGGTGATTTTCAAGCGATTTTTGGACTGGGCGAACGTTTCAGTTCAGTCAACCACAAAGGGTTCAAATATGCCAATCATGTCGAAGAACAGTTTTGCAACCAAAAGAATAAAACATATTTTCCATTGCCTTTTTTCTACACGGATAAAAAATGGGGTGTTTTTTTTGAGACGCCCTATCAGATGAATTTTGATTTCACCGATGGGATCACAGTCACTTTTGACCAGAGCGTATTCCCGATCACGCTTTATCTTTTCGGTGGGAATCCGCTGCAAATGATCGGTGACTTTATTGAGCTTACCGGCAAACCTCTTTGTCCACCCAAGTGGGCTTTCGGTCCTTGGATTTCAGGACACAGATGGAACAGTTCAAAATTGGTCGATGAACAACTTGATGCTCTTATAGCGTATAAGATTCCAGTAACCGCAATGGTTCTGGAGCAATGGAGCGATGAAGCCACATTTTATGTTTTCAACCAAGCCAAGTATACACCCAAAAATGAACCTTTTATTTATGAAGATTTCACTTTTGAATCCGATGCGCCATGGCCGGATCCCAAAGGTATGATTGATAGAATTCATAAGCAGGGGCTGAAACTGCTGTTGTGGCAATGTCCAGTCGTAAAAAAACTCGGAGCTGATGAGCCTGCAAACAGTCAACATGCCTTGGATGAGGAAGAAGCAATCAACAAACGGTACATTCCAATGATGCCAGATGAAACGCCTTATAGAATTCCCAATGGGCATTGGTTTCCTGGTTCGATGATTCCGGATTTTACAAATGCACAGGCTCGAAGATGGTGGTTTGATAAGAGGCAGTACCTCCTTGATATTGGTGTCGATGGTTTCAAGACCGATGGGGGTGAGTTTGTTTACAGTGAGGAATGTATTTTCAGCAATGGATCAACCGGCAAAAGTATGGTGAATCAATATGCGTTTGAGTATGTCGAAGCATATAGTGCGTTTTGTGGAGAGGACCGTACATTATTCAGTAGAGCTGGTTATATCGGTCAACAACAATGCCCGATACAATGGGCGGGAGATCAGGAGTCGACTTGTTCGGAGCTCAAAAGTGTTTTCAATGCCGGACTTTCTGTCTCATCGAGTGGACAGTTGTTTTGGGGATTTGATATTGGAGGGTTTTCAGGTGAACTTCCGACGGTTGAACTCTATAAAAGAGCAGTGCAGTTTGCCGTTTTCACTCCGATTATGCAACTGCATTCTGAGCCCGTAGGGGGACAATTTTCAGGGATGCGCCCAACGAAGAGGTTCATCAATGACAGGACGCCATGGAATATGGCAACATATTATGAAGACGAAACTTTGATGGATGAAGTCGGGTATTACTTCAACGTGCGCATGAACTTATTGCCAACGATATACTGTGAAGCATTAAAAGCGGTCAAGTCCAGAAAACCAATGATGCAACAAGGATTAGTGCGATTTCCAGATGATGAGAATTTTATCATCGTGAATGATCAATATTTTTTCGGTGATATTTTGGTGGCTCCGATTCTCGAACCAGGGAAAGGTCAGCGAAGTGTTTATTTTCCCAATGGATTGTGGTTCAATCTGTTTAGCAATGAAGCGATTGACGGCGGACAATCTCATGATCTGGATGTCAGTGAGAATGAGGTGTTGGCATTCGTACCATCTGGGAGTGCTTTGGTGCTTAATTTAAGCGTCGCGAGTAGACTCGGGGACTTCGTGGGCAACGGTACGATTTATGATCATCCTTTGACCATTCGCTGCTTTGGTAAGAAGGGGTGTTATCACTATATGGATTCAGATGGAAATGATTTCGTTGTCAAATGGGAGAATGGACAGGTGGATATTGAAGGCACTCAAATCACAGAGTTCTCATATGAGTTGATATGAGTATATGACTATGGAAGCGCATGGAATCAACGGTGTTAGACCTTTGATCACATGCGCTTTCTATATGTTATAATAAAATCAGAATACAATAATAAGGAGATGACAAGATGCCATTTGAAATCATAAGAGCGGACATCACTCAATTGAAAGCGGACGCGATAGTAAATGCCGCCAACCATTCATTATTGGGTGGCGGAGGCGTCGATGGTGCAATACATAGAGCAGCAGGCCCCGGATTGCTCGAAGCGTGCAAAGCGCTCGGAGGATGCAAAACCGGCCAATCCAAAATGACGAGGGGCTACAATCTTCCGGCGGAATACGTGATTCACACGGTTGGACCGATTTGGGAAGGTGGCACTAAAGGAGAAGAGAAACTTTTAAGGGCTTGTTACCGAAGTGCCCTTGAATTGACGGTGGATCACAACCTCGAAAGTATAGCATTCCCGCTGATATCCTCGGGCGTTTTCGGATATCCCAAAGATCAAGCAATCCAAGTGGCGATATCTGTCATCAGTGAATTCCTGATGGATCATGATTTGATGATCTACCTTGTTGTATATGATCAAAAAGCCTTTGTGCTTTCCGAAAAATTATTTGCTTCTGTGAAAGCATTTATAAACGACAATTATGTGGAAGAGCATCACATTGCAAATGAATATCGGGATTATGAAATGGAAGTCTGTTATTCTTCAAAGTCAATGCGCAGCTTGGACGATGTTCTTGAGGAACTTCAGGAGACTTTTTCAGAACATCTGATCAGAATGATCGATTTGAAGGGTAAAACCGATGTGGAAACCTATAAGCGTGCCAATGTGGACCGAAAACTATTTTCGAAAATTAGAAGTGACAAATACTACAGGCCCAGCAAATCGACGGTCATCGCATTTTCAATAGCACTGGAACTCAATCTCGATGAGACCAAGGATTTGCTTGAGAAGGCGGGGTTCGCACTCTCCAGGAGCAGCAAATCCGACCTTATTGTCGAATATTTCATCAGTGAAGAAAACTACAATATCCATGAAATCAATGAAGCTTTATTCGCGTTCGACCAAGCATTACTTGGCGTATAAGCCGAATTTGCAATGTCGCCTGTCAAGCGACCCATCCAAAGGTTCATAATGTTATGCTTTACTTAGATAATTTGAAGGAGGATAACATCATGAAAAAGAATTTGGCGGAACTCATATTTGTATTGGATAGAAGCGGGTCGATGAGTGGACTGGAAAGTGATACGATCGGTGGTTACAATGCCATGCTGAAAAAACAAATGGATGCGGAGGGTGAGGCATTCATCACTACAGTCTTGTTCGACGACCAATATGAGCTCTTGCATGATCGCATCAATCTTAAAGGTGTCCGACCAATCACTGAGAAGGAATATTTCGTCAGAGGAACAACCGCTCTGCTCGATGCCGTCGGCAAATCCATTCAGAAGATCATCAACGTTCAAAGGAATACCGCTGAGGATGAAAAAGCGGAAAAGGTATTGTTCATCATCACAACAGACGGTCAAGAAAATGCGAGTCGTGAATACTCATACGACCAAATTCGGTCAATGATTGAAAAGCAAAAGACGACGTACGGTTGGGAATTCATTTTTCTTGGGGCCAATATCGATGCGGTATCCGAAGCCAAGAAATTCGGGATCGACAGCAGCAGGGCGGCCCAGTTCCACAATGACAAAGAAGGCATTGAGCTCAACTACAAAACCGTTAGCGAAGCCATCTGCGAAATGCGCTCTAGCAAGTCGATTTCAAAGGATTGGAAAAACAGTATCGATGAAGATTTTAAAAGACGAAAGCAATGACTCCGATCTGACAAAACAACCACCGTTTGCGTACCTGGTACGCAAACGGTGGTTGTTTTCATTGAAAAAAACGTGTGTAATCTAAACTTAATCCCAGTGATTTCAAAGATTTTGGGCGTTTTTTCACTTTTGACAAGTACGCTTTAGGAACAGTTATAATACTATAATTTTTTTTCGGTTACAAAATTCAAAACTTAATAAACGATCAATGAATTGCATGCGTGTATACAAAACGATTTTAAAAGCACATACTGAGTTAAGGCACAGAAACGTGATAATAATCGGAGGGTAAAGAAAATGGAAAGAAAACCTGTACCAACACAACGCAACATAAAAGCAAGAAAGATTACTTATTATATTTTAGGAACTTTAGAGACACTATTTGCATTCAGACTTATTTTTAAAGTTCTGGGAGCAAATCCTGAAAGCACATTTGTAAATGTGATCTATTCACTGACAAATATATTTTTGGCACCGTTTGAAGGCATATTCAGAATGGCTGTGACAGATGGTATTGAAACACAATCCGTCTTGGAACCACAATTGTTGATCGCTATGATTTCTTATGCAGTTCTTGCATGGGGCATTGTCAAGTTGATCGAACTGAACGGTAAACAAAAAGATATCGTCGAGTAAAATGAAAAGGGGTAACATATGATAACATTCATTAAAAAGGCACTAACCATCAGTTTATGTTTTTTAGTTGTATTCATGACAGCGGCACCGATTTTTGCGGTGGAAAACACAACTGATTATTCAACACACTGGGCTAAAGAGTACATCCAAACAGCACTTGATACTGGGATGGCAACAGGATATCCTGATGGCACATTCAAACCAGATCAAGCAATTACTAGAGCTGAGTTTGTCACTATGGTAAACAACAAATTCAAATTCATCGATACTGCTGAATCAACATTCAGTGATGTTGCTGCTGATGCTTGGTATGCGGCATTTATCGATGCTGCTATAGCTGAAGGCTATATCGCTGGTTATACAGATGAAACTGTAAAGCCTGATGCCAGTATTACAAGACAAGAAGCGGCGGTTATTTTCAACATATTGAATGAACTTACTGCCATATCAGACACTCCTGACTTCACAGATGCCGCATTGATAGCGGAGTGGGGCAAAGATGCAATTATTGCAGTTTCTGAAAAAAATATCATGATCGGTTATCCAGATGGAAGTTTCAGACCGGACAATCAGATTACAAGAGCAGAAGCGATTTTAGCAATCACGAACAGTTTCAATTTTTCTGAAATGATTGTGGATGAGACACAAACTCCAGTTACTGAGAATCCAGCTGTTGTCATTCCAGTCGTACCTGTTGTTCCTGAAGTACCTGCTGAGCAAGTATCTCCAGTAACAGCTCCAGTTGAACTTGGATTGGCAGGCAATTTTGTAATCCTTTCAAAAACAGGTATTTCAACAATCCCTAATTCATCTATCACAGGCGATATTGGTGTCAGCCCGATAGATGCGACAGCGATCACAGGCTTTTCGTTGACAGCAGATGCAACAAATGTGTTTTCAACATCTGATCAAGTCACCGGTAAAGTTTATGCAGCTACATTTTCCGCACCAACTCCAAGCAATTTGACGACTGCTATCAGCAACATGGAAACAGCTTATACTGATGCTGCCGGAAGAGCTGCCGATTACACCGAATTGCATGCTGGAGACATCAGTGGTAAAACACTTGCTCCAGGCGTATACAAATGGGGTACAGGAGTCGTTATGAACACTGACGTTACACTTGAAGGCGATGCAGACGATGTTTGGATCTTCCAAATAGGCGAAGGCATTACTCAAGCAAACGGCGTCAAAATCATCCTAAAAGGTGGAGCACAGGCCAAGAACATCATTTGGCAAGCGGCTCAAACCGTTTCAATCGGAACAGGTTCACACTTTGAAGGTATTGTATTGACTCAAACCAATATCACACTCGGAACAGGAGCTTCAATCAATGGAAGACTGCTTGCACAAACTGCAGTCACATTGGATCAAAGCATCGTTGTTGGTCCTTGAAGATAAAAATATGATTTTAAAACCGCTGTTTGTGTACCTGGTACGCAAACGGCGGTTTTTTTATGTGGATTCATCTGATATAATGAGGATAAATAAAAAAAGTGAGGTTGACATGAGACGAAGCAGTAAACTTTTTATGATAATGGTATTGTTGATCAGTTTGTTGATCTTGGGTGGCTGCGAAGCAAAAACACCAGAAATTGTGGTTGAGTTCGATCCCACTGTAGTGGATCCGTCGGTTTATCCGGTTGCAACGATTGAACTCGAGACCGGAGAATTGATAAAAATAAGCCTCTTCCCTGAAATTGCGCCAAACACGGTCAACAATTTCATTGAACTCAGCCAGGAAGGTTTTTATGATGGACTGGGATTTCATCGTGTGATCAAAGATTTTATGATCCAAGGTGGTGACCCACTAGGCACTGGAATGGGTGGTCCGGGATACACGATCAAGGGTGAGTTTACGGCAAATGGATTTTCAAATGGTCTGAAACATACAAGAGGTGTTCTTTCTATGGCCAGATCACGTGAAATGGACACAGCCGGATCGCAGTTTTTCATTGTGCAAAAGGATTACAAATCACTAGATGAACAATATGCCAGTTTTGGATATGTCTTTGAAGGCATGGAAGTGGTTGACCGGATTGCAGGAGTGGAGAAAGACAAAAACGACAAACCACTTGAAGCAATCATCATGAAGACCATTTCAATCGACTTGAATGGTTATGAACCAGATGAAGTCGTAAAAAATTAATGGATTACAGATGATATGGACTGTGAACTTGAATGCGATACGCATGATGGCAACAGTCCATTTTTTTTTGAGTAATCTCATGACTTTTGGGTAAAGTAAGCTTGTCTAACTTTAAAATATTCAATTAACTTGCCAAATCTGGAGTCACTTCAGAGGAGGTGATGTCGACTCAAGAAAATGTGTGTTTTTGGTTTATCGTGGAAGAGGAGGTATATCTATTGCACTGAACTGAGGAGGCGTAGCAATGAGGTTCAATAAAATGGTCATGATTCTTTTGATTATGGTCATAATAATCGGGATGATACCAGTGGTTTCAGCTTCACCTGAAATTGATGGTACCGAGCAACAAGATACAAATTACGTTTCAAAGAAAGACAACAAAGAGGATCCAATTACAGAAAAGCAACTGGAGCTAAAGGAAAAAGCTATTGAGGCAGTTTTGAACGGGAAAAATGGTGGGAAAGTTGTGGAAGTCGCTAAAGGACAGTTCGTTGAACTGGAACGTTCAGGCGAAGGCATGATTTGGACCGTTCTGGGAGAATTTGCCGATATGAAGCACAATGAAATTAGCGAACCAGATAGAAGTATAGATAATACGACGATATGGGTTGAAGATTTCAATCGAGATTATTACATGGATATATTATTCAATAAAGCCAAAGGCGCCAATTCAATGGCAAATTATTATATTGAGCAATCATCGGGACGATTTTCTGTTAGCGGTGACGTAACAGATTGGGTGTCAGTTCCTGGTAATTATGCCACTTATGATGACGATTTGGGGGCTGCAGTATGGTTCTTCCTAGAACACAGCATCAACGGTTGGTACCAAGACCAACTGGACGAAGGAAAAACACCAGAAGAGATCAATGCTTACCTGAGTCAATTCGACGTTTGGGATCGATACGATTATGATGGCGATGGCGATTTTGATGAACCTGATGGTTATATCGATACTTTCCAATCCGTTCACGCAGGTGAGGGTGAGGAAGCAGGTGCTCCACCTGAGGCAATTTGGAGCCATAGTTGGTATGCAAGATATCAATTGATTGGTAGTGACGGTCCTGATTTTAATAAACTTGGAGGCATTAAAATTGGACAAAGTGATTATTGGATAGGAAAATATACTATCCAGCCTGAAAATGGCGGAGTGGGCGTATTTGCCCATGAATTTGGACACGACCTCGGTCTTCCTGATTTATATGCGTATGATGGTGAAAATGGAACCGGATTTTGGTCTTTGATGTCATCGGGTTCTTGGCTTGGTGATGGCACTGAAGATATAGGTTCAAAGCCAGGACATATGGGCGCATGGGAAAAATTCCAACTGGGTTGGCTCAATTATGAGGTCGCTTTTGCAGGTGCAAAGTCTGACCATAGACTTGGACCAATGGAATTCAATACGAAACAGGCTCAAGGTGTTTTTGTGATATTGCCTCAAAAGGAAGTTGTATCCGATATTGGCGAACCTTATTTAGGAGAGAGATTCTTTTACAGCGGATCTGGCAATGATCTGGATCATTTTATGTACAAAGCATTTACGCTTGGACCAAGCACCACACTTGCAGCTAAGGTCAATTATGAAATCGAGTCGGATTGGGATTATGCCTATGTCGTTGTTTCAACGGATGGAGGCGTTTCATGGACACCGGTTCATACAAATCTCTCAACAGATGACAATCCAAACGGTCAAAATTTTGGACATGGAATCAGTGGCTACTCGGGAGGTTGGGTCGACCTGACAGTTGATTTGAGCGCTTATGAAGGTGATGTGATGGTTGGTTTCCGCTACTGGACAGACCCATATGTTGCGGAAGTCGGCTTGATGATTGATGAAATCAGCATCACAGATTATCCCGTCTTCGGAGCAGAGGAAGACGAAGGTTGGATGTTTGACGGATTCCGTATTTCCACAGGCGTGGAATCCAAACTTTTCAATCACTATTATGTTTGTGAGTACCGAACTTACATGGGTTATGACAGCACACTCAAGGTGGGACCATATCACTTCGGAACCCCATCCATTCCAAATTATGTGGACCATTTCCCATATCAGGACGGTCTCCTGATTCATTATTGGGATACCTCACAGCTTGACAATGACATAGGAGGTGAACCTGGAAAAGGACTATTGTTACCAATTGACGCACACTTTGAGCCACTTTATAGAAATGATGGTTTATTGTGGCGAAATCGTATCCAGACATACGATTCGACATTCACAATTGCCCGCACAGATGGCATCGACAACATTCGTCATTTGGGAGAACTTTCACCAGTTCCTAGTCTTCCAGGAGTAAGCACTTTCGATGATAGAATTCTTCACTACAGCTTTGAGAATCCAATGGGAAGTGCCCTTCATCCGAATACAGGCACTTTGATCAAAGTTGTTCAAGAACCGTATATGAAGAAAGTGAACAATCAGGCACCGTTTATTCAAATCAGGATCAGTCCTGCAAAATAATCGTTTTCCAATACGCTGGATTAATGATGTAAACATAAAAAACCGCCTTTTGTAGGCGGTTTTTTGTTCGTAATCTTTTTTTGTACTATTGAGTTTTAACCTTTAAAGAACTTAGAAACTTAGTCAACACCAAAACATAGATGATCAGTGCCATGATTATACTTACATAATTGAATACTTTCAATAGCGCCGATTGCATGTACAAACCTTGTACATAGACTCCCAAAACTTGGGATCCGACGAGCGCTCAGACCATCCCCCATTGAGTTGCTGCATACTTGCTATCAAGGAAATGATTGACCAAGTATGTTCTAATCAAATAAACTGTTGAAATCAACCAAAAGGCAGCAATAACATATGAAAGATTCATAATCAGTGGCTGTATGCCTTCCAAACTGAAATTATATAATTTGCTGTAATAGCCCATAAGTCTGTAAGTGCTCAACCCATATAGACAAGTGATTGGTATTACCAAAAAGAAAGCTGGTAATAAAGGTGCATCGGGCAATTTTTTAGCTTTTAGCAACATTGCGATTAAATGGACCAGTTTTGCGTTGAGCAGACTAAATCCAAAACCAATCGTCAGGATTGTTGCCAGTGAAGCTATTGTTGCAATGTTGACATTTCCTGAAGTGATTGCTATTCCTGAACCTGTCAGACTTACAAGGCCAAATGCAAAAACATCCAGAAGCCAAACGAAATTGTACTTCTTGAAATCAATCGATTTTGATACCCAACTTTTCAGTACTTTGAATTGCAGAATGATAGCCAATATCCATAAACCGACAAAGAAAACAAAAGAAGGCATCATAAGCGATTGCATACCACCAGAAATCGCAGGAATAAAAAATCCTGTAGGTGCCCATAGCACATTGGCTGACATCGCCAGAGAACCTATAATCGGAAATATGGTGACATTCCTATAGGGATCGGACATCAACTCGTTCATTGATGTTTTTTCACGAATCCAACCAATCATCATTGCAAAGAATATGATGGTCAAAATAAAATGTACTAATACAGCAATCAGCATCACTGCAATCAAGACACCATAAAATAGACTTTGAATCGCTGAAAATTGAGTCCAAACGATGTCAGAGATTTTGATAAGTCCTTTTCCATGAGGAATACCAAATTGTAAAAAATTGAAGGGCATCAATGCTACCCCGCCCGCTGCGAGTGAAGCTTGAAAGAACAGCGGATTGAATTTGCTTTTTAGCTTTTCCATATTTCTCCTAATATCATTAATCACTTATTGTTTAAAACACAAATACTTTGTCGGCCGAAATACTTGCCTCAGCCAACTCATCCATTGTTGATCTCTCACAACCTGGAATAATCATTTCCATGCTCAGACCCCGAGCATCCATGCAGCTGCCTCAGAGCTTTACCTTACCTTTTTTGATCAAAACAGATTTTAGCATTCTTCCGATGTTGTAATAACCATTCGGAGTGTTTTGACCATTGATCGCGTTAACCACGCCATCACCGATCATAGATACATTCAAAGAAATTTCTTCCGATACTTTTTGTAGACTCATAGCCAATCTTAAAGCATTATATGCCCGCTCGTTACCGTAAGGTCCATCATTGATGATAATCAGATAGTTCATTCGGTTTCCTCCTTTTAAGAATATTTGCTACAAATTGATCGTGCTCATTATTTCATGCTGTTTTTCCATTTGTTCTATCATAGCTTCCCGCATGAGAATGCATGCTTCAAGAGTTTTTGGATTTGCTATGGAATAGTAAACTTTGTTGCCCTCTTTTCTTGTGACAACCACATTCTTTTCTCTCATCACTGCCAGATGCTGAGAAACATTCTATATTTTGATTTCCATTGCTGAGGATAGCTCATCCACACACATCTCGTGATCACCTAATAAGAATAAGATTTCAATACGTTTTTCATTTGCCATGAATTTGCAAAAATCAGCATGAATTTTGTAAAGTGCTTTCATAGTATTCATTCAATCCATCTCCTGTAAGTACTTGCAAACTATCGCAAATAACCAACAATAGTATAACTGGCTCCATTGTAGCTGTCAATCTTGTTGTACGTCTACTCTTGTAGGTTTTCAAGATAAAACAGTTCAAATCTCAACAAACGGTTCATTGTCTGCCCAGTTTATGATGATATTCAAATTCCCATTGCGTTTTCTGAGTTCATCTATAAACATCTTTTGTTGATTGTTGTCATTCATGATGATGTTGTATTTCAGTTCAAAGAGCGAGCCGAAGTTTGTGCTTTTCACTCGAACCAATTGATAGGATTTGAGATATGTCTGAAACAAATCATCGAAAAGGTGGGAGTGGTCCAGATCTTCAGGAATTGTTATTTTGAGTTGCATCTTAGGTTGAATCGCCCTTCCATACCCAGTGATTGTTACAACGACCATGGTGAGGCATAAAACAGCGGCAAACAAAGCTGCGTATGAAATATAGCCCATACCACATGCAAGTCCTACAGCGAGTGTAAAGAACACATAAGCGATGTCCTTCGGATCACCTGGTGCGCTTCTGAATCGAATCAAACTGAAGGCCCCGGCAAGACTGAAGGCTCTTGCGACGTTGTTGCCAACGAGTAGAATGATAACTGCGATGATGATGGGTAGCATGATCAATGTGACGGAGAAGGTCGGTGAATGACCTTCTTTTTTATGTGTTTGAATATAGGTGATGCTGATAAAGAAGCCTAGAATCAATGATGATGCGAGTACACTCAGTGTATTGCCGAGAGTCAGTGTATCGGATGCTGTTGTTGTGAATAGTAAATCTAACATGAGTCACTCCTTTAGTTGATTGTTGATATAATCCACTCTTGCTTTGATGACATTGATGATAGGAACGTTGCCGCCACTAGGCATTTGCATGCCTTGAGGTCTCAATTCCATGCCGGGCGCTTGGCCCTCCTGAGGTTTGAAGTCCACTCCGGGTGCTTGTCCACGTCCACCTCCAACGCCACCTCCGACTCTGTTGCCCATTCCCTGGTCGTTTGAAAATTCATAATCCGGGTCATATGCGATGGCAGTCAAGTATTCGTCGTATGTGTAAAATGAGGTAGGATCCTCCTTGACATATTGATTTATAAGTTCATCAAGCACTTTAACGCGTTCATCAAAATCATCCAAGAGCATTATAAGTTCTGAGACATATGACTTGTATTGATCCTTGAATTCTGGCGCAGATAACAGTTTTGTGATCAAAGGAAGTTGACTTCCGCCATTTCCACTGATTGGATTATAAAGATCAAAACCTTCTGGAGAAGATCCACCGAATCCACCAATGGACATATTCAAATCCCAGGGAAGACAGACAAGTTCACCGTTGTCATTATACAAATAATAATTATGACTGAAATTGCCATTGTAACTGTCAAAATTGGCCAGTACTGCGTTGGCTGCAATCATTTTGAGTGCGCTCTCAATGTTGAGCACTTGTTCAATTTGTTCTGTGTTTTCAGAAGTCAATGAATCAAGAGCGGCAATAAGTGCTGTCAAATCAGACTTGCTTTTATCAGTGCCGTTTTTTTGATCAAACTTACTTTCCGATCCAGGTGAAAGTGTCGCATTTTCTTCAGCTTTATAAAGGTTGCCGTCATTGTTCCCGAATTGACGCTCAATGTAGGAGTCATCAATGGCTTCGACAGCAAGATAAAGACCTTGGTATTCGTCATTGATGCTGACTTTGACATAAGCGAATTCAGGCACATCAAGCCCGAACTCACCCATGATTTGATAACTCAAGAACTCACGCATATAGGAAGCGTCGGAATACATATTGTTGATTACGAATTCATTTACCCCTTCCAGGGTCTGACTCTTATCGTATTTATCCAATTTGATGCGATAGCTGTATCGTTCGGAATCGCTTTGAGCAACTGAACGTAGTGAACTGTTGCCTTTGGTCCTAAACCCCACGTTATCCGCTACGATACCGTCATAATTTATTGTAGCAACATAATATTCTTCTGCAGTGGGATTATCGAGTGTCGCTTTCCAATCAACCGTTGCAAGGGAGATGTTGATTTCATGTACCATGGTAGGGTCAAAGATTGACACAGTCGCTGCAGGTGAAGCGGTTTGTTCAGGAATTGTGGCAGTGCAACCGACTAGAGATAGGATTGCCAACAGCAAAATTGTAGATCGAGCAATTTTTTTCATGAGGATCTCCTTAAATTTGATTTTAAGTATTTCTCGTACGCTTGGCCGTATTTGGAGAAATGTGTCGGGAATATTTTTGTTTCAGAAAGTGCTCTGGCCAACCAGATCGGGATGGTGTCTGAAAACTTTATTTCCATGAGTGTCTTTTCATCGGACAGAAGGGGAAAACCATTGTTGGCTCCATTTTGATGCGTGTAGATATTTTGATCAAAAGTGACCCTTAGACTTTTGTCTTCATTCCCGATATAAGCGAGACGTTCATAACGGATGAACCATTTCGGGGACAATTCATAACGGGTGAGCAAGTCTTGAATTTCTGATAAGATCTGGTGATCAATGTAATTGTCAGTGTTCGGGCATAATCCGGTTTCAGCAAATCGCATGGCATCGGAAAGAGGAATGGATGTTCTGCGTTTGGATACGATGCCTCCTATTTTTTTCTTGATTTCAATGAAAACCTCGTTTGAACCATCATCCATGGATTTATAACTCCGCAGTCTAAGTTTTTCCTTATAATAAGGTCCACCGATTGACGCCCGGATGAGATCGTAATGATCTGTGTCAAAATATAGGTTGTAAAGTGTGTACAGTTCTCCATCTCTGTTATGTTCATCCAGCGACATATGCTCATTTATTGAGCTGAGTATTGAATCCCGCTGTGGTCCATCCAACAAGTATTTTTTTTCGAATCGTTTGAAACTATTGAGAATCATGATCAACCTGCCTTTCTTATTACATAAGTAATTATAAAGGGGCACTTTGTCGTTTACATGACCGTTATGTGACCGTTTTCTGAATTTGATGAAATCACAATGAAAAATGGGTAAAAAAAAGAGACGTATACGTCTCTAGGAAGTTGATCGGTTAAGGGTAAACCAAAATTCAGATTGTTCACCGGGTACTGAATGCACACCATAGGTGCCTCCATGGCTGGATATGATGGATTTTACAATGGAAAGGCCAAGGCCTGTACCAGTGACTGCTCTCCGGTGCGATTGATTGCTCTTGTAATATCTATCCCAGATGTAAGGAAGATCTTTTTCCTCTATGCCAAATCCCGAGTCTATTATTTTAAGCGTTACAGTATCGGGAGTGGTTTCTTGTACCACATGTATACATTTGTCAGAACCTGTATAATGGATTGCGTTGATGAGTAGATTGTAAAACGCTTGTTGTATTTTCACTTCATCAGCAATCAAATTGATCGCCTCATCAAACGAGAAATCTATGAGGTAACCCTCATTTTTCAAAAGGGATTGAAGTCTGCTGACTGTTTGAGCGATGGTCTCTGTAAATGCAAAAGAGTCCAGAGACAATTGGCTTATTCCAGATTGAAGTTTTGAAAGGTCGAGGACATCATTGACAAGTGTCGTAAGGCGTTTGGTTTCTTCCATAATGATGTTGAGATTTTCCTCGTTCATCTCTCCGGGAAGGTCTCGCATGGCTTCGGCGTATCCGGAAATCATAGTCAGTGGTGTACGTAGATCATGGGTGATGTTGGCAATCAGCTCCTGTCTCAAGGATTCCACTTTTGAAAGTTCAGTAGCCGTATGATTCAGCGTATCAGCGAGTTCGTTGATTTCTTTATAGCCACCACCGGCAAATCGGATATCGTATTGGCCTTTTGCAAGTGATTTCGCGCTTAGATTGATTTTTTCAATAGGTGCCGCGATGCGCTTTGCGATGACAAATGCCAAAAACACCGAAAAGAGGATCATCAAACCGGAAATGTAATAGAGTTGCACTCTGAGAGTGTTGGTGGTCGCATCCACAGGAACAATCAGTGAGTTGATGAGCAGAGCAACGGATTCGTCTTTTTCATTGGTGATGATTTTTGTATACAGAATGCTTGCTTGAAAGTCTGTGGGTCTTGGCGGTGGTCTGTTTTGATAATCATCTGAAGAGGGAGGCGGTGCTTTGAGTCCATCTCTACTGAAGTATTCCAGTGTTTCACCACCTTGATTCCATGTGTTTTCCAGAATTTCTTTTCTTTCATATGAAAGCATTGTGAAATTGCTGAAATTTTGAAGAGTGTGCGCAGAACTGAGAGTGCTGAGGTCTTCAAATATGATTTCTATGAAAACATCATTGGAGAGCGCCAATGATTCAATCAAAGCATCCAGTGATTCACTATTTATGTTTTTTTCGATAGTGCTGGCGGTTCTTTTGACATCGTTGATTTTTATGGCCTTATAAAATCTGTCCAGAAACGCAACCTGGAAAAGCCATAAGATCAGCAACAACAGGATGCTGAAAGTCATAAAAGCCAAATATATTTTCCACTTTATACTGGTTTGTTTCATAAGTCACCTTCAAATCTATAACCAACTCCGCGGAGTGTTGTGATCAGCCCTGCAGAATCACCTAGTGATTTGCGCAGCAGTTTGATATGGGTGTCGAGTGTTCTATCGTCACCATCATAAGCGTAACCCCATACTTCCGTTATCAACTTTTCACGGGAAAGAGCAATATTTTTGTTTCGGATCAGATAAAACAGCAGATCAAATTCCTTTGGTGAAAGAGGGGCATCTACACCTGAAACTTTGACTTTTCGAGCAGTAAAATCGACAAAAAGATTCTTGGTGTCATAAATTTCATGGCTCATGTCCAAAGTACCGCGCTGGGCTCTTTTTAAGATGGCATCAATGCGCATCATGAGTTCTCTTGGAGAAAAAGGTTTGACCATATAATCATCAATGCCAAGTTCAAAGCCGTGGATCTTATCATATTCCTCACCTCGTGCGGATAACATGATCACAGGGGTGTCTTTGGTCTTTCTGATGGTTTTGACAGCACTGAAACCATCGAGTTCGGGCATCATGATATCCATGATAATCAAATCGAATGTTTCTGATATGGCCATTTCTGAGGCTTCAATGCCATTTTTGGCTTCCTTGATATTGTGGCCTTCATATAAGGCGTATTTTTTTATAAGTGATCGAATATTGTCTTCATCATCGACGATTAAAATTTTGGCCATTGGTTTTACCTCCATCGATATGATCATAACACAGGAATGTGAATTCTGTGTGAAGACTTGAAAAATAGGGTATCAAGTATCAAAACGCTTGATTGACAGATTGGAGAATGATCAATGTGCACGATACTTTTTGCCTATAAGGCGCATCCAGAGTACCCGCTCATTTTGCTGGGGAACAGAGACGAATTTAAGAATAGGCCATCAATGAACGCGCATTTCTGGGAAGAGAATCCCATAGTTTTCGGAGGAAGAGACCTGGTGGCTTGTGGCACATGGACAGGAATCACAAAGACAGGACGACTGGCATTCATCACAAACCACAGGCAGCTCCCGCTGAAAAGAGACGTCCCAAAATCAAGAGGGGCACTAACCAGTGACTTTCTTGTGGGATCGGAAACGCCACAGAAATTCTTGAAACGCATACAAAATGAGCATACTGAATATGCACCGTTCAATCTAGTCGTGGGGACACTGGATGAGTTATGGTTTTATTCCAACATCGAAGATGAGATCAAACGCATCGAACCCGGCATTCATGGCCTCAGCAATGGTCTTCTGGATACACCATGGTATAAGGTGGAAAAGGGCAAGCGGAGACTTGCGGAGCAGATGGATAGCGAAATCATCGTGGAAGATCTATACCAAATTCTCAATGACGAGGAAATTCCACCCGATGATCTGCTTCCCAAGACTGGGGTAACAATGGAACTTGAACGTACACTATCGTCCATCCATATTGATACAGCTGAATATGGAACGGTTTTCAAGACGATAATACTGGTGGACCATAACGGACTTGTCCGTTTTTATGAAACCAAGAATACCAAATCAATCAGTCTGTCTTCCCAATTTCAAATCATGGATGAATAAGAAAACGTCAGCCCGAAGCTGACGTTTTTGTGTTTACTCACGGTATTCCAGTATGTCACCAGGCTGGCAATCCAGTGCTTTGCAGATGGCCTCAAGCGTTGAAAATCGGATGGCCTTGGCTTTTCCGTTCTTAAGTATGGATAAGTTGGACATCGTTATGCCTACTTTTTCTGTCAGCTCGGTAACACTCATTTTTCTTTTTGCCAGCATCACGTCGATATTGATTATTATAGCCATGGCAACCTCCTCACACAGTCAGGTCATTTTCGGATTTGAACTCGATGGCATCCTTCAGGAGCTTTTGGAGAATAGCGGCGAAAAATGCAATCACCAGGGAAGCGAAAATCAGAACAAGCCCGATCAATATGATTCCCGGGGCATCATCAAATTCTCCCAGAATATAAAAGAAAGGCATGATGATTGTGTACATGAGGCTGATGGCGTAAGCGCACTTTTTGATATTCATCAGTGCGTTAACAGATAAGTCTGAGAATGCCATGTTCGCGTCAATGAAGTTAAGGAGTTTGTAAGATTGATATAGCGCGATATAAAACGGGATTGCCGTCGCATACATAACGGCTAGAACCACATAAATGAAGTTGCTGTATTCCGGATGATATCCTAGAACTTCCTTGGCAATGGATGGTAGAACCAAAATGCAAAATGCCAGAATAGGTAGTCCTATTACGATCAGTACGGTTTTTAAGAAGAGTGTCGTTCTTTTTTCCATGATTTA
Source organism: Firmicutes bacterium UBA5201 (assembly GCA_002412775.1). Lineage (GTDB taxonomy): Bacteria > Bacillota > Clostridia > Peptostreptococcales > Acidaminobacteraceae > Fusibacter_D. The sequence goes on from DHVT01000029.1 coordinate 25,597, forward strand.
ACCTCACATTTACACGTTATTTAAGTATTATGTTAACAAACCATTTATCGAATTGCAATAAATATTTATTGAAAAAAAACCGCCGTTTGCGTACCTGGTACGCAAACGGCGGTTTATTCTAAGCTTCGTCTTCTTCATCTTCCTCATCGAACAAGGTGTCAAATACTTTTGATACGAGTTCATACTCTTCATCACTTGTGATTTCAGTGAGTTCGATTGAACCGTCCTCATAATCGAGGAATCCATAAAGCATTGCGATTTCTTCTTCAGGATGTAAAAGGGCGATGTACTCTTTTTCATTGACTTCAAAGATTTCAATGATAGGACATTCCATTTCTTCACCAGTCTCGAGCTCTATTGTAACGGTATGTTGATGATGTTCGTGATCATGATCGTGATCTTCACCACAACCACAAGAATGATCCTCTGCTTGATTGTTTTTTAATTCAGTCATATTCTCACCTCAAATAATTTTATACTTGATTATACACTGTAACCGCACCTGTGTCGAGTGAATTTCTGTTCATTTCAAATCAACGTTTAAGCTTATAAACTTTCCCGTCTTTAGTTCTTTCCATGAAACCATACTCGATCAAATAACGACGAAGAGTGGTGAAGTCGTGAAAAATCTGTTTGAGCACTTCGTTGAGTTCGATCTCTGTGTATTTTCTCTCTGGGTCCAGTGAATCCGCAATCGCCCTTAAGATGACTATTTTCTTTTTCTCTTTAGGTGAGAAAATTTTAAGTTTTAGAGGATCCAGTGAATAAAACATATTTTCAAGAATCTTCTTTTGTTCTATCTCAGATATGAAATAGCGGTCGTCAACCATTGTGGCTTTTGTATGAATTGGCATAAAATCGCCTCCTTCTTCAAATATCATTTCATAAATGGAGAGAAAAACTTTTGCTTGCCGGGCTTTCTCTTTCATGGTGAAACGCAGATGCCTAATAGTTGAAGTCGATAGGGAAAGGTCGCTTGCAATCTCCTTATCGCTTGAACCGCTGGCAATAGACGATAGAATCTCTTTTTGATTATCTGTTAGTGTCGTAAGCTTTTTATCCAGTGAAAGCAGATACTCAAGTGTGTGCCCGTGTTCTTCATTGATGTGGGCTTTGATCTGATGCTCCGCTGTGAAAAATCGTTCGCCAACTGGGAAAATTTCTCCTATATCAAAAACTTTGCCACAAATCAGACATTGATAGGCATAAATGTCTTTTGAAAGTTGATATCCTTTTTTGATTTTATCAATGCTAAGAGTGCTTATGTCCAAAATACACCTCCTTAAAACAATAATTATACAAACTTAATTAAGAAATGTTTATTAAATTCTACAACAGTAATGGAGTTTTGTCAATTTTTATAAGAAGTGTCCCAAATTTCTTTTCTGGATGTTATAATGGATATGGATTGTAATGAATCGAATAAATCGTGAAGGATGGCTCATATGATTTTCCAGGAAAATGTTGTTCAGTGTGAACTTGACTATGTAAGACTTTTTAGTACGGAATATGAAGATGAAAATATAATTCGCTTTCGAAATCATGAAATAAGAGATATGTATACCCACAACTTTACTTATATCAAGAAAAATGAAAAGGAGTTGAAACTCAGGAGTTTGATTGAAGAGGAAATTGCGCTCTCCAGTCGTGAACAATCAAAATTCTGTAATATCGTCATCAACTCTGAAATTCATCCGAGAATACTCTCCTATATACGGAATCCTTCAGTACTCGGTAAAAACGGGTTTTATAAATTCGATTTTTCCAAATTACAGACAATTGAAGGGGTTGAGGGGTGTCAAATAGAAAAAATCACCACCGTTGAAGCTTTTGACGACATGCTCAAAGTGGACCTCGATTCAGACGGGGCAGAATTTGGGAGAGAATTTTGCGTGAGAAGATGTTACGGTCGTAGCCCAATATATTTGAAGGAAAATGGTCTAGACGCTTATTTATGTTATCATGGAAACACTTTGATCGGACGATGTGATCTGTTCATCTCCGGTGAAGTTGCGAAAATCGAGGATTTCAGTGTCATTCAGAAATATCAGAGACAAGGATTTGGTTCGACTCTTCTCAAAAGCATGATTGAAAAGGCTCTGGCTCAAGACTGCAAAACAGTCTACCTAGTCACAAATGAGTCTGATACTGCAAAACATATGTATGAGAAAATTGGTTTTGATAAAATCGGTGAAATGAGCGAAATACGTTTTATATTATAGACCAAAAGTAATAAAACTTACAAGTTAGGGGGAAAAATGAAGAAGATTCTCATGATCACCACTGGTGGAACAATCGCTTCGGCGGACACGGTCAATGGACTCGCACCGACATTCAACGCAGATGAATTACTCATGTTCATGCCGGAAATACGTGAAAAGACAACCATACAGACAATTTCATTGATGTCCATCGACAGCACCAACATGACACTCAGCCTAATAGGGGAAATTGCGGCGGCTGTTCATAAGCATTATGATGCATATGATGGTTTTGTAATCACACATGGAACAGATACAATGGCTTATACTTCAGCTGCGCTTGTTTACATGCTCAAAAACTTAGGAAAGCCAGTTGTACTCACTGGATCTCAAGTCGTCGTAGGCGCTTTGTTCTCCGATGTCAGAAAGAATCTGTCGGATGCGTTCTTGTTCGCACGTGAAGGCATTCCAGGGGTGTTCATATCATTTGACGGAATAATCATCAATGGCTCAAGAGCAATGAAATCCAAATCCAAAAGCCGCGATGCTTTTGCCAGTATCAATTTTCCAGTTGTTGCAGAAATGAAACTTGGGATGGCCAAGTACAATAACCTGATGTATCATGGCATTTACTCGAAGACCTATGTGATCGACAAGAGCAAACCCCTCGAGCTCAATACAAACTTCTCGGAGGATGTGATTGTCGTGAAACTCCATCCAGGTACCAAGCCTGAATTGTTTGATTATATCAAATCCAATTATAAAGGTGTGGTCGTTGAGAGCTTTGGAGTTGGAGGAGTACCAAATGAGTATTCCAACATTACTCAAAAGCTGGATGAACTTATTGACGCAGGCATTTCTGTCGTAATTACAACCCAATGTATAGAAGATGGTACCGAACTTGGTGTTTACGCCGTAGGTCAAATTGCCTCTTCTGAAATCATCAATGCCGGAGACATGAACACTGAAGCCATCGTCATGAAACTCATGTGGGCACTTGGCAACTTTGATCATCCAGCCGAAGTCAAAAAATTCATGGAAACTACAATTATGGGCGATGTTCATTATGAATAAAATTAGAGCGTGCGAAAGCACGCTCTAATTTTACGCGTAGGTAAGTTTCCGAAGGAAACTTATTAGCGCCTCAGTCAGTTTGAGAAGATGCAAGTGCAAATATTAATTTGCACGCTCTAATTTTACGCGTAGGTACAATATTTCCGCAACGCGGAAATATTGGGCGACGTGGTGTTGCAATGTTTTGTGAAGCGAAACATGTATGGTTCTCGCGAAGCGAAACTATACTAGCAGCAAACACAGGAGCCTATGTGTCTATGTTCTATATGTTACTCAAGAATATTTCTCCACCAATCGATCCGCAATCTCCAGCAGTCGCTCCTTGTCTTTAAGACCATCCACAAATCGCTTTGGAATATTGGAAAATCCGACTTGAGCTCCTATAAGCGCTCCTGTCAACATAGCTCTCACCTGATTTTGACCTCCACCGTTGAGTGCGTTTAAGACGCCAGCCTCAAAATCATCCGCAAATCTTGCGCCTAGATAATATGCAGCAGGAAGCATATGATAAATGGCGCAAGGCATTCCATAAACGATCGAAACTTTCCATGCGGGCTCTATTCTAATATCCTCATCAAAGGCAGCTTTTGCCATGTAACCTGGAGACAGAAGCGCATCAGGTGATGCGAACAAACCCTCATTTGGTTTGGCTTTCTCTCCTTTTTGAGGAGCACTTAGATTGGATGATGTGACTGCATGAAATGGAAGTTCACCTTTATGCACTTTTTTCATCAACTTCGCACTTATGGATTCATCAAGAGGTTCACCATTGATGAGCATGGCCAAAACCAAGTTGAATGCAACAGAAAGTGAGCCGGTGACATTGTCGCTTTGTGTGAGTGCTGTATTTTCAGCAATGACATTGCTTAAAGTTTTCAGATCATCAGCATAGTAAATTGCGGTCGGTATGTTTCTTTCAAGTGATTCTGAAGTGTCACTGGTGCTGGCTACTTGATTCCAAGGCAACCCCAGTTTAACTCGTGTATGGAATAAATGCCTCATCACTTGGCTGGTATAGCCACCTTTGCCACCCATAGGAGTCCCATCGAGATGAGGCAATATTTTGTCATCAATCATCTTACAAAATAAAGTCTCGTCGTACCCACCGTTTTCAACCAAGAATTCTGCCATCAATTGAATGATCCACCCTTGCTGTGAAATTTCACCGGGCTCAAGACCGTCGTGATATCGATCAGCTTTTGGTTTTGTATAACCGTTGATCCAATCGCCGTATTCGGAACGTTGTTCATCAAGATCATAATACCAATGTGGTCCCACTCCAAGTGCCTCACCAATGAAGGCACCCATAAGTGCGCCTTTAGCTCTATCTCTTTTATTGGACATGGTGTTCTCCTTTCAAAATTGTATTAATATAGGATTGATACCACAGTGACATACTCTCACCACTTGAAGAAGTGAGGGCTTCTTGTTCGAGTAGCCTAACGGCTACAGCATAAGCAAGCTATCCCCGTGTGCCCCACGGTTCTATGAGTTCTTTTACTCTAATAATAAGCGTATGCCTTCAACTTTGATATTTATACTTGCATTGTAATCCCTATCCATTGTCATTCCACAATTTTCGCAATGATATGTCCGCTCTGAAAGCAACAATGTATTCTTGACTGTTCCGCAACAACTACACCTTTTGGAACTCGGAAACCATTTGTCAATTTTGACCAGTTGTTTGCCTTGTTCCATCAGCTTGTAATTAAGCATAGACACAAACATTCCAAACCCATTATCCATAACACTTTTACCAAAATTCAACGCTTGTGACATGCCCTTCATGTCCAGATCTTCAATACACACAGCATCAACAGCATTGGTTATCTGCTTTGACTGCTTGTGTAAAAAGTCTTTACGTTGGTTGGTCACTTTCTCATGAATTTTTGCTACTTTTATTCGTTGCTTGTTATGATTCTTACTCCACTTTTGGCACAGAGATAGTTTTCTTTGTTCGCGTTTGAGTTGATCAAGCGACTGTCTGTAATATCTAGGATACTGTGCTGGTATTCCGTCAGACGTTACATATAGCTCTTTCATGGAAAAATCTAATCCCAAGATTGTTTTAGGCTGAACAGTTTTTATATCCACTTCATATTCATATAAGATACTTGCAAAATACTTCCCGGTTGCAGTTTTACTTACAGTTACGGCTTTAAGTTTGTAATCTTTAGGAATAGATCGGTGCTGCTTGATTTTCACGGCTTTAAGCTTTGGTAAAACAATAAAGTCATTCTCTAGCTTGATATTTCCATTTACAAAATTTGTTGTATAGCTTTTCTTATTATTTCGTTTTGATTTGAATCTCGGAAATCCTGTTTTAGGCTTTCTAAAAAAGTTATTATATGCTGTTTGCAAATTCATTTGCGCATTAGCGAGAGCTAGACTGTCTACTTCTTTTAGCCATTCAAATTCATTTTTATATTGTGCTGGTGTGTTTTTAAGTTTTTGATTTGTACTCTTGTAATATTCAATCTTATCGCCCAGCATCTTATTGTAGATAAAACGCACACAACCAAATGTCTTAGCTATAAGCACTTCTTGATCCGAATTCGGATATATTCTAAATTTGAACGCTTTATTCAATGCTTTTCACCTTGACTTTCTATGTATTTCTTGATGATTTCAATGGGAGCGTCACCAGTTGTAAGTAAACAGTAACTTCTCGACCAAAAATATTCTTTCCATAGTTTTTTACGAATTGCCGGAAATTCATTTTTGAGTAGTCTTGAACTCGCACTTTTATAAGCATTAATAAACTTCGATAATTCACTATTTGGGTGTGCCTTGAACAGTATATGAATATGGTCACTGTCGTGATTCCACTCTAACAATGTTATATTGTAATTTTTTGCGATATATTCGAATATGTCTTTAGCTCTTTCAGATACTGTATCATCTAAGACCATTCGTCTATATTTGATTACAAGCACAAGATGATAATACATCAAGAACACCGAATGATTGTTATTGTCTAATTTCATTTATTTCCAACTCCTCTTATATACTACTACTGATTATATTATAACATTTTCTGTAGTATATTTCAAAGACAAAAACCGCCGATTCATCTCCCACCTACGCTCTCACTGCGTGAGCAAGGAAGGCTA
>DHVT01000005.1 GCA_002412775.1 Firmicutes bacterium UBA5201
GACATTATCACATGTGAATCATATTAAGATCGTCGCTTTTTATTTTGGGGTTGACAAGTAAAACAATTCCCTATAGAATGAAATAGACCCCCAGGGTAGGGGGGTATGAAATTCAAATCGAAGTCACTGGACTTCGCAATTTACTATCGAATACATTGATTGAGGTGATTAATATGGAGAAAATTGTTATCATAGGTGGCGTGGCAGCAGGAGCAACTGCAGCAGCGAAAGCAAGAAGACTTTCTGCAGATGCGCAAATTACAATTCTAGAGGCGGGAGCTGATATCTCATTTGCAAACTGTGGACTGCCTTACTATATTGGCGGAGATATAAAAACCAGATCAAAGCTGATATTACAAAGTCCCGAGAGTTTTAATGACGAGTATCAAACTGCAGTTCACATATATACAACTGCAACTGAAATTGACAGAGAAAACAAGATCGTTCATACAGTCGATTCACGAACAGGTGAAAAGAAGTCCTTTGAGTATACAAAGTTGATTTTGGCCCAAGGCGGTAAGCCTATCGCACCACCGCTTCCCGGTGCGGATCAAGATCATGTGTTCCAACTTTGGACGCTTGATGACATGGACAAGATCCATTCATTCATAGAAAATGAAAAACCAAAAACAGCCGTTGTTGTCGGAGGTGGCTTTATAGGTCTTGAAATGACAGAAGCGCTCGCCAAAAGAGGTATGAAAGTATCTGTTGTGGAAATGATGCCACATGTGATGGGAATCATGGAAGCAGAAATAGCAGGTTTCATCCAACAAGAAATGATCTCTTATGGAGTGGACATCTATACGAACAAGGCGCTAGCTGAGATTGACACCAAAAACGTGAAGCTTAAGGATGGCACTGTAGTAGACGCAGACATGGTACTACTTTCCATTGGTGTTCGTCCTACTTTAAAACTGGCACAAGAATCCGGTCTCGCAATGGGAGAAGCAGGAGGTCTGCTTGTGGATTCAACACTTAGAACAAGTGATGAAAACATTTATGGTGCTGGTGATATGATCGAATTTGAACATCGTGTACTTGGAAAGAAAGTGCGTATTCCACTTGCCGGTCCAGCAAATCGTCAAGGTCGAATCGCTGCTGAAAATGCGCTTGGAAAAAAACATGAATATGGTGGACCAATAGGTACATCCATAGTCAGAGTCTTTGAAGCGGTTGCAGGCATGACAGGACTTTCATTAAAAGCTGCAAGGGCTGAAGGTATTGATGCCGATGCTATTGTCGTTCATAAAGAACACCACACTTCTTATTACCCTGGTGCAGAGATGGTGACGTTGCTTGTTGTTTATGACAAAGAAACGGGCATAGTACTCGGTGGACAAACTGCGGGTTACGCAGGTGCGGATAGAAGACTTGATGTCTTGGCGGTGGCTGTGGCGTCAAAACTTACAGTTTCCGATTTGGCTGATATCGATTTTGCATATTCACCACCACTTGGAAATGCCAACGACGCAATGAACATGGCAGCTTACGTGGCTGAAAATAGAATTTCAGGATTCTCTCCTACTATGACAATCAATGAAATTGATGCCTATCTGGAAGGAAAGAATGTAAAGTGGCTTGACGTGAGAGATGTCTTTGAATATGAAAAGGCTCATGTTGAAGGCGCAGTAAATATACCGATCGAAGTTCTATCATCAAATCTTGATCAACTTAAAAAAGATCAAATGATCTTCATTTATGATAAAACAGGTAAAAAAGGTCACCAGGCACTACGTGTTTTGATAGGTGCCGGGTTTACGAATGTATTCAATGTCAGCGGTGGATTCATAAGTCTTTCGAATTATGTAAGTGCAGTCACACCAGCAAACTTTGTCCTAAATCTTCCTGCTCCAGTACAGAAAACACTTGGGGAATCAAACAAGGAAGAAAAGGTGGAGACTGTCAAAGAAGAGGTCAAGAAAGAGACTTCGACAGGTCCATTGATTATTGATGTGAGAACTCCTGAAGAGTTTTCATACGGTGCCGTTCCAGGTGCGATCAATATTCCTCTAGATCATTTGGAACGTCAAATTAATAAACTTGAAAACAAAGATAGGGAAACCATCCTATACTGTGCAACCGGAGCAAGAAGTGCCTATGCACTACAAATTCTCAAGGCTTATGGTTTTACAAAGGTTGAGAATGGCGGTGGAGTTTCAAGAATGATGGCTCGCGTCAGAAGCACAGCTCAATAGAATGTATGATTAGATAAACAATGCGACGATTTGGAATATTCTTCTATGATCGTCGCTTTTTTTATGTTCAATTTTTAGAATGGATGATATGATTATTATGAAGTAGGAAGGGGAATATATTATGTTCTCGGATGTTGAAGAGAAAATAAAGAAAAAGAACAAAATATTCTTTTCCCGTGACACTCAGTGTCTACAGGAACTTTCAAAACAAATTCAACTGCAAAATCATAGAGTTCTTGTGATGTGGGCATTGGATTGCGCCAAATTGACTTTAAAGCTTTTTGAAACCAAGTATCCTGATGAGCGAAGACCTAGAACGTGTTTGGAGCTTAGTGAATCATGGGCAAGAGGCAAAATTAAGATGTCGGTTGCCAAAAGGGCTATTTTGGATTCGCATTCAGTAGCTAAAGAAAAGGATGATGCACTGTATGGTGCTCTCTGTCATGCGATCGGGCATGCGGGTGCAACCGTACACGTTGGTACTCATGCCATAGGGTTGCCGATCTATGAACTGACGGCAATAGTCTTAAAGCATGATAAAAAGGAATATGAAAATGCAGTGACAGATAAAATCAAATTTTACATTGAACGATTACACTATTGGCAAGAAAATACCGATAAACTTGAACTTGAATGGGGAGGTTTTTTGATGGAAAATAAAAAAGACTCAAAAGCGAAAACGCCCAAAATATTCAGTATGTCATTTGCAAGTGTCTATCCCATGTATATCCAAAAGGCAGAAAAAAAGGGAAGGACCAAGGCAGAGGTGGATGAGATCATATTTTGGCTCACCGGATATGATGCACTTGGTTTTGGGAAGCAATTAGAGAACGAAGTTGATTTTGAAACTTTTTTTGAAGAGGCACCTAGGCTGAATGAACATGTGTCATTGATCAAAGGCGTTATTTGTGGTTATCGTGTCGAGGAAATCGAGGATGATTTGATGCGTAAAATTCGTTATCTGGATAAGTTGGTGGATGAACTTGCCAAAGGGAAATCCATGGATAAGATATTGCGTTCAAAATAATAAGAGCCTCCGATTCAATTTATTGATCGGCGGCTCTTCGTCCTAATGTGGCTTTCATATAAGCCTTATGTGCATACATAAAATCGTCAGCTCTGGATAAGGCTTCATATATTGTCTCGCCGGATTGGTGATCGTAATGCGAATAACCATGAGCCATTTCCAGTTTGTTTTTTGCTTTGTTATTGTATTCATCCGTTAAGGTTTTTAATGTCAGAAGGAAATTTTCAGCATCGTCATCCGTGAGATCATCACAAATGGCACAAAATTCATCGCCACCTATTCGAAACACATCTCCAATCTCGGCAAAACAGGTATTCAGCAAAGCTGCAGATGATTTAATGAGGATATCTCCTTCATCGTGACCGTATAGATCGTTTATACTTTTCAGATTGTTGAGATCGAACACGAACAAGGTGACATTTTTACGAGTATCATTTCGAAGCATTTCCTTGTCAAAAGCAGTCCGATTTTTAATTTTGGTTTGAATGTCAAAATCATATTGCATCTCCAAGGAATAAATATAGTAGAGCAGCAGGCTCAATGAGACGCTAGGCCAAATAAGAAGCAGATTCGGATAAGCGATTTGAACAGTGAAGGATAAGATGGGAAGCGAAAAAATCATGACAAGTATCATTTTGTCAGGTCGAGCCGCCTTTGCACGGTTTTCCAGAATTTCAAAAATGACGAGACAAAAGTAAACCAAGCTGACCAAAGTCGGCATCAAAAAGAGGATCCCACGTTCATAATGATTTGAAGCGTCTATTTTGAATACGAAGCCCATCCAATAACTTAAAACACACAATAGAGCATTGAAATACAGTGGTAATACCCATCGTATGTCCTGTTTATTGACAGGGACCTTTGTACTGACAAATTGCAAAAAGAGATATGGAACAATCGGACTCAATGCAAACCCCAATACATTGACAATCTTATGTGCGATGATAAATTGCGCACCACTTGAATCGAGAATTAAATTGGAGATGATTTCGAGAGTCAGTATGACAATGGTCATACATGCTGCGGCTATATAATATGAATTTTTCTTGTTTTCGAGAATATGGCGTTTGGCAAGGCTGATTGTAAATAGAAGCGGTACAATTGAAAACAGATCTAAAGCAATCAGATTGGACATGCGAAAACACCTCCTTTGGTCATAGCATGGAACTTACTGAAATGATACTTCATCAGACTTTATGAGTAGACTGAGCAACAAACAGTGTATTCAATATTTTACCATCTATAGAACACCCTTTCAACAATTTAGATTAAAGTGTTATAATATAGTTCGGAATACATTCCTCCAATCATAAAAACAAAGAAGGTGTCATTATGTTACATCCGAATAAAATTCTTGATTTTATACTAAACAGTTCATATGAGACCATTTTAGATCAAATCGATGACATACATCCCGTAGATTTTTTAGAAGCGCTTTCTGAATTTGAAAATGACCCCATTCAAGTCCTTGAGAAATTGCCTGATGAATACATCGGTCTATTACTGGACTATGCGGAAGATGATGAAAAATTCGCACTGCTTTCCCACTTTTCGGAAACACGCAAGGGGCAACTGATTTCTGAGATGTCATCAGATGAACTCGTGGACTTGCTTGGCGGACTTGATTTAGAAGACCAAAATGCAATCCTTGACAATATGAATATCGAAGATGCCAATGAAGTCAAAGGACTGCTTGCTTATGACCCGGAAACCGCAGGTGGCATCATGGCCACCGAGTTTATTGCCATTAAGGAGTCCTTTACTATCAACGAGACCATTGAGTATCTCAGGTCAATGGCTCCCACATCAGAAACGCCTTATTATATTTATGTAATAAATGATTTTGATGTCTTGAAAGGTGTGGTACCTCTAAGAGAAATCGTCATTTCTGAACCGACAACGTTGATCAAAGATATCATGATTGAAAAAATCATAAGCATCCCAGTTGATCTGGATCAAGAGGAAGTCGCGCTTATGTTTGATAAGTACAGCTTCATGGCTGTACCGGTTGTAGATCATGAGGGCGTTATTCTTGGTATTGTCACTGTGGACGACGTCATGGAAATCATGAAAGATGAATATACAGAAGATATGTTCAGGTTGGCTGGTCTTGATGAGACTGAAAAGATAGACGGATCGGTCAAAGGCGCAATCAAATCACGTTTGCCATGGTTATTGGTCAACTTGATCACTGCAATTTTAGCTGCCGCAACAGTGAGTCTTTTTGAGAACACCATTGCTCAAATTGTTGCCCTTGCCACATTCATGCCAATTGTTGCAGGCATGGGAGGCAATGCCGGGACACAAACGTTGACCTTGATCATTCGAGGAATAGCACTTGGTGAGTTAACCTATGAAAACCAAAAGGAAATACTTCGAAAGGAAATTTTGATCGGACTCATCAACGGACTATGTCTTGGAGTCATCGTCGCCTTACTAGGTTATTTTTGGGTGGGAACCGCGGCTTTTGGTTTTGTTATCGGTTTGGCCATGTTCCTGAATCTTATTGTGGCCACATTTTCCGGGTATTACGTGCCCGTGATCTTAAAAAAGGTGGGCATCGACCCTGCACTGGCTTCTGCTGTTTTCGTCACAACCGTCACAGACGTATTGGGCTTCTTCTTTTTCTTAGGCCTAGCAACGATAATGATAAATTTTTTGATATAAAATTGGGTATAGGTAAAAAAATGAATACCTCTAAAGGAGGAGCAGATGTCCTGGCTTGAGATTCTATTGTTTGGTTTTTCTTTTATATACATCATTACAAATCATATAACGAAAATCAATTTGACAACTATGGTGAATCTGCTCGCATTGACTGGATTTGGATTTTTGATGGGGCATATCTTGTTTGACGTTACAAACTGGCAATTGTATCCTCTGTATTTTTTCATTGCCATGAGTTGGACTGTGACTATTGTAGGCATATTGATGAGAAAAAATGATCAGATTCCACGGGACAACAAAAAAAAGATTGCGATCATCGGGACTACTGCAATTGTCCTATCGGGCATGTTGATGTTGATATTTCCTGTTTATGAGATTCCTGCACCTGAGGGCGAATATGCCATCGGGACTTTCACATTTGAATTGACGGATCCGGATAGAGTTGAAATGTACGGCAAACATGCAGAAGCAAGCGATTCTTTGCGGCGTTTACGTGTTCAGTTGTGGTATCCTTCAGATCAGGTGAATGGGTACAAACGTGTGGCCTGGCTTCAGGATGGCATTAAATTATCCAGATCTTTGGCAAAGGAAATGAAACTACCATTTTTCGTTCTGGATCATACAAAGGATGTTCTTTCCAATGCTTATTTGGAGGCTCCCATAAGTGATGACAAAGACAAATTTCCAGTGATCGTATTATCACATGGATGGATGGGTTTTAGAAATTTACACAATGATTTTGCCGAACTTCTTGCGAGCAATGGATATGTCGTACTCGGGATTGATCATACCTATGGATCCCAGTTGACTCTTTTTGACGATGGATTTGCAGCGGAACTTTATAAAAGTGCATTGCCTGACAGAGACTCAACTTCAGATTTTTTAGATTACGCTAATCAGCTTGTGCTCACATATGCGGGCGATATAAAGCTGGTTTTGGATTCACTTGAATCCTTGAATGATGGAGAATATTCAAAGAGCATCAATGGAGAACTGGACTTGTCTCGAATTGGTTTGATGGGACACAGCACTGGTGGAGGTGCAGGCGTCTCAGCAGCTCTTAATGACGATCGCGTCAAATCCATATTTGGAATGGATGCATGGGTGGAACCACTTGGGATGGAAACCATGACTGTCGGGTTATCGATTCCCGCTTTGTTTTTAAGAAGTGAACAATGGGAAGGCGGTCTCAACGACAATTATTTAACCCCGTTGGTACAGGCAAGTAATGATGCGAAGTTGATCCAAATAGATGGAACAACACACATTGATTTCACAATGTCGACCATGTTTTCCAGTCTCACTGGGATCATTGGTTTCACAGGAAAACTCGATCGAGAGCAGTCTGCGAGTCTTCAGCACGATTATGTTTTGGAATTTTTCAATCAATCGTTGAATAAGGAAAACTGAAGGAGGAAAACTTATGGAAATCATCATCAATAAAGAAGTCAAAGCTTTCCTTGAAAGGAAGCGTTCAACCGTTCTTACAGTGTCATTGGTCAGCGCTGGAGGCGGCTGATGTGGAACATTTTCGATTCCCGATGTCGGGTTTCGGGTTCCGGAGGTTCCGGAACATTACAATCTGTATCATAAGGATGGCATTGCCGTTTATGTCAAAAAAAATGTGAATACTGACAACAACAAGTTGGAGTTTGTCGCAAACAAATTTTTGTTTGTCACGTCACTGGAAGTTAAAGGTGTGAAAGTGATTGCATTGTAGGATCAGCTGAATCGACAGATTATGAAAGAGTGATCAAATATGTATATGAAAGAACTAATAATAAAAAGTCTGAAGATAACCATAGGTGTTGTAATCGCAATCATCATAGCACAGGCTTTGAAAATGGAGTTTTATTCCTCCGTCGCGACAATTGTGATCGTCAGTATGCTGTCCGCCAAGAAGCAGTCCATTAAGTTGGCGGCGACTCGACTCTTGGCGGCCATTGTTTCATTGGCACTTGCCACTATGTTATTTACTGCGTTTGGCTATTCTTTGGCTGTATTTGCCTTATATATTTTGATTTTCACTTTTCTGATGTATAAATTCGATTCAAAAACTGCCATTGTTTTGAATGTTGTTTTGGTGATGCACATCTATTCACTGCAAGAGATCACAGTTCCAATTTTACTCAATGAATTTGGGCTGATGTTTTTAGGTGTTTTAGTTGCGCTTGTCATCAATCTGTTTGTACTTGACATTGAAGATGAACTGGTTGGCTATCGAACTCAAGTTGAATCCTTATTCGACAGGATTTTTCAGAATATGGGCAAATGTCTTTTAAACCAGTGCAAAACCGATGTGGTGGAGGCTGATCTAAAGGATCTGAATGTGGTCTTGACCAAGGCGAAAGCCCGAGCCTATCAATACATGAACAACTATTATATTCAAGAGAACAATTATTATGTCGAGTATTTCACCATGCGAAAGCAACAGTATTATACAGTAGACAACATGCAGAATTTTATCAAGCTCAGTTTCTTGAAACAGAAAGAGGTCGTGTTGCTCAAAGATTTCACTGATCACTTTGTCAACAATACCAAAGTCATGAATTCCTGTGTGTCTCAGATAGAAACGCTGGAAAACATCAAACATTATTTTACTTATGAATCAGAGATTCCGATTACTCATCATCAACTTCAAAACAGAATCGCTTTACATCAATACCTTTATTCTTTGGAAGATTTGGTAACGGTTAAAATGAGGTTTATAGAAAAATATGAGAAGAAATAGTGGTCGACATTGTTGTTTGATTCTGGATATAAAGGGTATATAGTTCAGGTGAAAAAAACATATAAGGGCAAACTCTTGAAAACAGGAGGGCGCAAAGTATGAAGTCTAAAGCCTTGGCTAAGATTGTTCAGCTGCTATGCAAATGCATAGCGGTTTTTTGCTTTTTTGAGGGGAGGTGTTGCTCGGCGTGTGAAAATGTTGACAAATTTACTTTTGGATATCTACATTTTATTTTCAGACAATAAGGAGGAGTAAGTATATGATCAAGAAAAAAATACTTAGTGTTTTTCTGGCATTGACACTTGCAATGACGCCTATAATAATGTTGGTACCAGTTGGTTCGGTTTATGCGGCTATCGGAACTGAACTCTATTATGATGATGATGAGATGGATTCTTCAATGCCAATATTCGGTGATAATGGGTTTGTTGCAATTAGGTTCACTCCACCATCCGTTCCTGTAAAGATTGTTCAAATGAGTTTCTACTCGGAATTACAGAGTCCGGAATCTACTCTTGGTGCTAGAGTGCTTATCTTTGGTGATGCCAAAGAAATCATTTATGAAGGTAGTCTTTTTACGAGTTGGAATGCAGGTTGGAATTACGTTGATTTGTCCTCTGATGAGATTCAAATTACAGAAGGTGACTTTTATGCAGGATTTGAGATGCCAAAAAGTGGAACAATAAATTTTGGTCTGGATGAAGACCCCGTAATAGATGGGAGAAGCTATTTCGGTTTTGAACGTATGAGTGGTTATCTTGATGTTCCCACCACTGATTTTGACATCATGGTCAGAGCTACAGTTGTACCATTAGACTTTGGACCAGAAAACGACAATTTTCCAGGCACAATCATTTCAGGCGAAAGTGGTTATGCCATGGCCAGCAACGTTGATGCAACATTGGAAACTGATGAGCCATATCACGGATTTGGTTCCGGTGAACATACCGTCTGGTGGTCGTGGACTGCACCGAGCGATGGTACGGTTGCTTTTGATACCTATGGGAGTATGGTGGGTGAGATAGACAACCTGGATACCATTATAACGGTCTACACAGGGAATAGCATAAACGAACTGACACTTGTTGCAAAAAATGATGATTTTGATGTGTCGGGTGGTTATCAAAGTCAACTTGCTTTTAAAGCGGTTCAGGGAACAACCTATAGGATAGTCTCCGATGGTTATGGAGGTTCTGATGTAGGAGAGATCCATCTAAACTGGTCTTATGTGACTCCAGAAGTCGGTGATGATTTTTCAGGTACAATAATTAGTGGTCTGAGTGGACAGGATACAAAAAGCAATGTATATGCCACAAAGGAACTCTTTGAACCGATTCACAGCGTAAACGAAAATTATGAAGGACAATCATCACTGTGGTGGACATGGACGGCACCTGAAACTGGAAGATTCACATTCGATACAGTGGGGAGTACAGAGTATTATGATCACGGTTATAGTTATCTTGATACTGTTATGGCGATTTATACTGGTGATGACATAGGGGAACTGGTTCTCGAGGAAATGAGTGTGTATGACCAGAGCCAGCCAGCATCGATAGATTTTATGGCTATTGGTGGTACGACTTATCGCATTGCTGTTGACGGACAGACGTCTTACTATAATGCATTAGGTAATATCGTATTGAACTGGTATCAAATTGAGGCACCAACCATAACCAGTGCGGATCATACGACATTTGAGGTGGGAATCGAAAGTTCATTTGAAATAACCGCAACTGGTTCACCTGAACCTTTGATTAGCTTTGATGGATATCTACCGGAAGGTGTGATTTTTGACGAATCTACTGACACTTTGAAAGGGACTCCGGTGGAGGGTACAGGAGGTAGTTACCCATTTCAATTTATTGCCTCCAACGGCATTGAGCCTTCTGATGTTCAAAACTTTACTTTGATAGTGAACCAGGCACCTAAAATAAACAGTGCGGCCTTTACGAGATTTAAGGTGGGACAGGAGGGCAACTTCACTATAATTGCAACAGGTTATCCAAATCCTTCACTAAGCATCACTTCAGGAACTTTGCCTATGGGTGTTACACTCGACAGCATAACCGGTATCTTGAGCGGCACTCCAATTACTGGAACTGAAGGTAGTTATCCATTGATCATAACCGCTACTAATGGAGTTGATCCCGATGCCAATCAAGATTTTCTTTTAGATGTTGTACTTGAAATGGCTCCTGTAATAACCAGTCAGCCAGAAAGTACGACTGTTATTGTAGGGGAGACAGCAACTTTTACTGTAGGTTATACTGCATATCCCGAACCTGTATTTCAATGGCAAATGAGCAGGGATGGTAATAAGTGGAGTAATATTGCAGGTGCGACTCAAGTCAGTTATTCAATTCCATCGACCAAATTGAACATGAATGGTTATCAATATAGAGTTCTTCTGAACAACTACATTGGAGGACAAGTCATCTCCGATGCTGCGGTGCTGACTGTTATTTCAGGTGGAGCAACTACAATTGCCGATGTCAGTATAGACAAGCAAGATGGAACCTATAACACTGGAAATGGCAACATCACCTGGGAAATCACTGTGTCCAATAATGGAGAGAGTACAGCTGAAGGTGTTATGGTGACAGACACTTTGGCAAAAGGTACCAAGTTTGTAGCAATTGATTTATCGGGGGCTGGTAATGCGACGTACAAGGTTAAAGGCAATGCTGTTGACATAAGTATTGGTCAACTGGCTGGAAATTCTTCAGTAAACTTTACCATTACATCAGCAGTAGTTCGTACAACATCGCCAGTGCTGAATACAGCCACAGTCAAAACAACCAGTTATGATTCAAATTTAGCCAACAATACCGATAGTGCGATTTGCAGTTGGTAATCGAGAATATTATTGACTAAGTTATCACAAAAATGGTAATCTATCAGCACAACAATACGATTTATTAAGGTGGTATGCTATCCGGCACACTGGATGTTCGTATAATCGACGACATAAGTGCGACATGGAAACGAGAAAAATAAAATCTTACAGTTGAATTAGGATTTGATAACCGTACAGTTTGAACGGTTATTTGATTAGCCTATTTAATTGTGATTTTATTTTACTTGGTCCATGTCGCTTTTGTTTTTTGAGAGCCATGGCGAAAAGTCTATGGCTCTTAATTTTTTGAAATCGTATTGTTGGAAAATAAACTTAATGAAAAACGGGAGGATCACAATGAAAGTATTTAATCAGATTCAGGCTTATGCAAAAAGACCAGAAATTTACGAGGAAGGCAGCATGAAACTTTGGGAGGATCCACATATTTCAAAAGGGATGTTGGAGGCGCACTTATCTCCTGATGAAGAAGGTGCCAGTAGAGAGCACTCATTCATCGATTCATCTGTAGACTGGATTGAATCGATTGCTCCACCAAATACTCACCCAAATCTCATCGATTTTGGTTGCGGCCCTGGTATGTACACTTCAAGATTGGCGAAGAAAGGGTACAATGTCGTTGGAATAGACATTTCAAAGCGTTCAATAGCCTATGCAAAGGATTACGCCATTCTTAATGATTTGACCATCGATTATCGGGTTGGAAATTACCTGGAATTCAATGATGTTGAAAAATACGATGTGGCGATTCTCATCTATTGTGATTATGGTGTATTATCCGATGAAGCGAGGTTGAAAATTCTAAACAACATTCACCGTGCGTTGAAACTAGGAGGCAAGCTGATATTTGATGTCTTTACACCAAGAAAGTATGTTGGCATTAAAGAAATCAAAGAATGGTATATCAGCGGGGAAAATGGTTTTTTCAAACGCGATGAACATCTCTGTTTAAAATCGCACTTGATCTATAATGAATTTGTCCACCTCGATCAATATTTGTTGATTGATCAAAAGGATCAAGTGGACGTCATAAGAGTCTGGGATCACTGTTTCACACCGGAAACATTGCTACATGAGACCGCACAAGTTGGATTTGAGTGTTTGGGATATTTCTCAGATGCAAAAGGAATGCTTTACGAAGAGTCGTCCAAAACACTGTGTATGATTTTGGAAAAATAGGAATTGCAACTCAAAATAGCAAACTCGCAGATACTTACAAGGATTGACATGATTGTTCAATTTCGATATAATTGAGTAATTACTCAATGAGTTAACACTCTACAGATTGGAAGGGATATTGTGAAACGAGCTGAACAAAAAGAAAAACGACGCTTGGAGATCATGACGGCAGCATTGGACATTTTCGTTCAAAAAGGATATTCGGGAACCAAAACCATCGAGATCGCAAAAGCAGTAGGAATGAGCGAGGGGCTGTTGTTTCATTATTTTCCAACGAAAGAAAACTTATATTATGAGCTTGTGAAAAATGGTGTGCAGGGCACACAGATTTTCAGAGAACCTGTGGAGGATGCCTATTCAGCATTTCATGAGCCTTTAAATGACTTCTTGCTACAGGTAAAGATGGATCGATCGGTTGCAAAAATGTTTGTGCTGATGAACCACGCTCAGAATAAGGAAAGTACGCCAGAAGAAGTGTACAAACTCGCTTCCAGTGTCAGTGTCATAAACGAATCCGTACCTTTGATCAAGATGGGTCAGAAACAAGGTGTCTTTCGTGACGGCAATCCCCTTACTTTAGCCTACACCTTTTGGAATGCACTCGATGGCAATATGCAAGAACTGGCAAGAAATCATGAAATGGATGTTCCGGAAGGCCATTGGCTCATGTCAATATTATTAAGTGAGAAAGGAATTGATTATGCAAAGTGAAAAAATCAACAAGTTGTTTGAGAAAGTAACCTCTTCATCAAAAGTAAAAGAATGCTTATTGCTCATCGAAAACACCGATGGGTCCTTAAGTTGCTGCAAAGAGTACAACCGAACAGTTGACACCCCTATGCTGATGGCAAGTGTCACTAAACTCTTTACTACAGCTTGCATTCTGGCCTTGTTAAAGGAGGAAAAGCTCTCTCTTGAGGACAAAATTGCAAACTATCTTGAAGAAGATCTGATGGAAAGTCTACATGTATATAAAAAGAATGACTATTCATTTGATCTGACAATCGCCCATTTGCTATATCAGACCAGTGGTCTACCAGACTTCTTTTTGGATGGTGCAGGTGCGATTTTTTCAAAAGTAAAGGAGCGCGACTTTGCTTACTCATATGAAGATGAGCTGGGATGGATCAAATCGATGGAACCCATTTTTGCACCTGGAACCAAAAGCAAGGCCTATTACACGGATGCGAATTTTGATTTGTTGGGTAAAATCATAGAAGTGATCAATGGTTCCACATTGCAACAAGCTTATTCAAAATACATTTTTGAACCGCTTGAGTTGAAACACACCTATCTTGCAACCGGTCAAGATGATTATATACCTCATACATATTACAAGAGCGAAAAAATGGAACGGCCATTGTTTATAAGAAGCTCTTATGCCAGTGGTGGGGGTATTACCACAGCTCGGGAACTCATGATTTTCATCAAGGCATTTTATTCTGGAAAGCTGTTTGATCAGAGTGTGTTATCTCGTCTTACTATCAGCAACCCTTTGCAGTTGGCTTTTTTTCCAATCCATTACGCGGGTGGGTATATGACTGTAAAGGTCTCTTACCCATTCGGGAAAAAATACACGCTGATGGGGCACTCCGGTTCTACGGGCTCATTCGCTTTTTATTGTCCTGAAAAAGATTTGTTCTTTGTAGGGGATGCGCCGTTGATTGACTCCCCAGTAGGAACGAGACTTGTAATGAGAGCAGCTTTGAATATAAGTTGAGATTTCAAGAGGCCATGACAAAGGCTTCTTTTTTCGATCTGGAACTGGGAAAAGCAGATTATGATTTTAAGAATCAAGGCTATAGGGTGTATGCAAAATCAAAGACAAGTATTGACACAAGATTCGCGATTTACTATAGTGAGGGAAAGGTTCAGCGCGATGATTATCAAACATTCGTTTTAGGCATGTTCAACACACTCGACAGACTCACCAGCGAATATACGCTGATCGCAAGAACGATTGTCGCTGATGAGCTTGGATATGAAAACAACACGTCTTATGTCATTCAGGATAAAAATCTGTCAGACAACTTTAATGAGATTTTAGAGCTTGATATGAAATTTGACAAAGCTGTGCCTATAAATCCGGAGATAACAGTTCAAATTGAGACATCGGATTACTCACTGGAAAACGTCGCTGTGATATTGGCAAATGCACACAAGGCATTTATCGCTGAAAATTGCATTTTTACAAAGTATGGGTTTTATGCGAGTGATGACGAGAGCAATATCATGGTTATTGGTGTCACTCCAGAGGATATTGAAAGTGGAGAGTTATTGAGTTTGCTGAGGAAAGCGGAAATGAACAAAGAGATGGCGTCTGAGGAAGGCATTTTAATATTTAGAAAAGGTGAATAGTGATACTATTTAATGGGAGAGAAAAATTATGAATGAAAAGCAAAGACGAGTTTTTATGACGGTTGCTGGAGTATTGATCTCAGGATTCAGCGTGGGGATCTTCAACTTCTCTGTTTTTGGAATGGACCCGTTTCAAGTTCTTGCACATGGCATTTGGCGTCATACAGCGATTGGATATGGAACTTTTTACACGCTTGTCAATTTGCTGATGTTGATCGGTATATTTTTTATCGACAAATCAAAGATCGGGCTCGGAACATTAATCAACATTTTCTTGCTTGGGTACGTGGTTCAGTTCTCTTCATGGCTGTTTGCGTCTTGGATACCTGACCCCACACTCATTATACGCAGCTTGGCCCTCATTATAGCGATTTTGTCGATCTGTTTTGGCTCTGCGCTGTATTTCACTGGAAACTTAGGCGTTTCCACCTATGATGCAGTTGCTTTGATCATGTCGGAAAAGAAAATTGCCAAATTCCAGTACTGTCGAATTGCCACAGATTTGGTCTGTACAATTACTGGATGCTTACTCGGTGCAACAGTAGGTGTGGGAACTTTGATAACCGCCATGTTTATGGGACCGATCATTGCATTCTTCAATAGAACTGTTGCGATCCCTTTTCGATATGGCAAGCAAAACAAGGGCTATCAGATACCGTAGTGTATTTGGGTATTGAATTGATTGCAGTAATTCCTGTATAATAAAACTAATAAGTACTATAGGAGCTTAACATGAAAGGCATGAATGGTTTTTTTGCGGAACACAATAGATTTTCAGGACTTTTTGGATTTGACGGGAGAGGTCTGTCCAAAAATCGAAATATCTGGTGATGTGCAAAATACAGAAAATTTATGTCGTAAGATTATTTGACTAAACTCTGGATGATTGCATCCGGAGTTTTTTTGTATGGATAGACCTCGGGTGGTGGGTGATGATATTACTGAAAAAAATACTCGAGGAGAATTATATATGAAAACATTATCATTTAACAATCGACTTAAGAAAAATATAAAACGCAATTATGTTTTTACGATGATACAGAATTTGGATCTAACCCGAGGCATCTGGATGATCTATTTAGCTTCAAAGGGGATGAGTCTGACTCAACTCGGTTTGCTTGAAACCATTTTTCATATTACATCTTTTCTAATGGAAGTGCCTACCGGTGCCGTAGCGGATATTTACGGGAGAAGAGTCAGTAGAATTGTGGGGAGATTTTTGTCACTCACCAGTGTGGTCATTCTTCTTTTGGCAAACTCATTTGTTTGGTTTGCCATATCCTTTGTAATAACAGCACTATCATATAATATGGAATCTGGTGCGGGTGATGCACTCATATATGATTCCTTGAAAGAACTGGATGATGAATCTGGATTTATGCGCGTTAGTGGGAATAAAGAGATGATTTATCAGATGGCGGGTATTGTCTCATTTATGCTTGGAGGATACCTGGCAACCAAGAATTACGACCTTGCTTTTTTGATTACAATTATTGTTGGGACCATGTCCTTTGGCTATTCGTTTTTATTTGTGGAACCAAACGTCGGCAGAAATATCAACGATCAATCTTCAAGGGGGCATTTCCTGAGGCAATTGAAGGAAAGTGTGAGTGTTCTTAAAGCGCATAAGCGGGTGATGTTCCTAATTATTTTTTCACAGCTTATCATGAGTTTCGTGACTACTGTGTTTTATTATCTGCAAAATTATATGAAATCAGATGGGTATAGTGAGATTGCGATAGGTACTTTATACGCAGTTTCTGCTCTTGGAGGAGCACTTCTTGCTCCTCAGGTTTATAAAATCGAAGCGGTGATCAAAGAGCGAGGAATACTTCTCTATATGCCAATTGTTACTACTGCGTGTTTATTTGGAATTGCATTTTCATCATTGCATTTTTTATTTTTCATACCTATGTCATTGGCAGAAGGGCTCATTTTTATTGCCCTTGGCGACTATATCAATAAAGTGATTCCCAGTGAAAAGCGCGCGACAATTTTGTCTATGGCCAGCATGGTGTTCAGCTTCTTCATGATCACAATATTTCCTGTTGTGGGCATTTTGGGTGATGCATTTGGTTTGGCGCAGGCATTTTTAGTCATGGCAATTGTTGCGACGGTGTTGACAATCGTAAATAGTATAAGTCTAGCTCATAGAGTGGACCAATAGCTTAAAAGGTCTGTATGCACTGGTTGAAAGTGTATACAGACCTTTTATATTACCAATTGAATAAGTTTTTAATTCTTTGCCAAAATGTTGTTTTTACCACATCTTCAACAACAATTGGCATTTTTTCTTTTGCGATTGCTTGAGTTCTAAAGAAAAATTGAACCGAAGCAACGTCTTCATTCTTAGCTGAGGTGAAAGATCTTGTCTCGCTCACATCACCCGTAAAAGAACTTAAGAGATCATCTACTTTTGCTTCTAAAGTGACGTCCATAGTGGAGGTTTCAGCTTTAAATGTCTCAGTTCCTTTTCGATATTCAGTCATGCCCGATTTGATGTCCACCATGGCTTGGTTGAGTTCAGAAGCACTTTCATAAAGCACATAACTGCTTTCTGCTAGTACAGCAATGCCCTCTACATAACTGTCAAGACCGGTCGAAATTTCCCCAGCACCACTCGCTACCTGACCGACCCCCATGATGTACTGACCAAGTCCTTGAGTCAAAGCCAAGGTCTGTTCCAGTTGGATTTCGATCGGTTTTAGTGCTTCATTTTGACCTAAGATTGCTTTATAGTTCTCACGATTCAATGCAGGTAGCGTTAAACCCATAGATTTTAACTCGTCATCAATCTGAGAGAACGCATTTGATTCCATCGCTTGAACACCCTGAATCAATATTTGTCCTTGTTCTTTGAGTGAGTTTAATCCTTGAACCATTTCAGTAAAACCGTTGGATAGTTCTCTGCCACTATTTTTGAGTTGATAGATGCCACTTTTAAAGCGATTCATACCACCAGTATACTCAGAGAGTCCAGCGGAGATTTTTGAAATGCCGTTTAATAGTTCCTCTGCACCATCATCCAAATCTGAAATGCCATCTTTTAACGCCACCAGTTCATTCGTCAGCTCGGAGGGATCAAATGTCATGTCAAAAACCATCTTGATACCATTTATAGTAATTGGATCCATCTCAAAATCTTTAACGATAGCTTCTACTTCCAGATTGGCCCCTTGACCGGGCAATACAGTGAAAGCAACCTGTTTGTTGCCACCTGCTTCAACTATTGTGGCACCTTTTGCCTTAATTTCCTTCACCAAATCATTAGAAAACTTAAGACCAACCTGTAAAGCGTAGCTGTCGTAAAAATCTTTGAATTCATCTGAGCCAGGTTTGATCTTTATAATAATCTTCAAATTACCAGAGGCACCGGCTAAAGCTTTCAAAGATGTGGGGGTACCATCAAGGGAATATGTGAACTCAAAATCCCACGGTAATTTGGGAGTGCTCACAACACCTTGATAATAGAAAAGATCTTCATTTACCGGAATCGTGATTTTTGTAGCGTCAATTATGAGTTTTTCTAATGAAGTCAAGTTATTGATTTCATCATAATCGCCGTAATCATAAGTCAATCCATGAATGGCATTAACCACTTGGAGAGTCTCCAGTGTGCCTTTTTCTGAAATCAAACCATAAATAGATTCTTCTTTAAATCCTTCTCCGTAGGAGATGCTGCCAAAGATTAAAGTTGCTATCAAAAGTAAAATGCTAGTTTTCCTCATATTATTGTCCTTCCTTCTCTTGATAAAATTTATGGGCCAATGTCGTTTTTTGAATCACTTTATCAAAGAGTAACAACAGGGCTGGTAGAACTCCTACAACCATTATAAATGAAAGTATGGTTCCTCTGCCTAAAAGAATTCCCAGTTCTTTGATCATTGGATTGTTTGTGGTACTTGCCAAAATGAAACCGGCGATAGCCAGTATGGTTGCGGAAACCAAAATGGCTGCAACGTTATTTTGCAAGGCATGCCACATAGCGTCTTTTTTGGATTCGTATTGCCGTGCACTTAAATAACGATTGGTCATTAATATCGCATAATCAACAGTTGCTCCCAGTTGAACAGTACTGATGATCAAGTAACCAATAAAGCTGATGGTGGTTCCCATAAAATAGGGGATGGATAAATTGATCCAAATAGCTGATTCTATGGTGAAAATCAAGATGATCGGCAAGGTGATGGATTTGAAAGTCAACATTAAAATAATGAATATTCCAGCAATAGCTATAAGGTTGATTCTACCCATATCAACGGCAACCACTTTTTTCATGTCATTCAAGGTTGGTGCTTGACCAGACAAGTAATAGTCATCATAGTATTGGCTCGCAATTTCCAAAATTTGATCCACTGTACTGAATGCGACTTGACCTTCTGACGGGATGTCCGCATAAATGATCATACGAGTATATTTTTCTGAATAGAATTGATCGGTCACTTCATCTGGAGCATACGCTTTTGGAATTTTTGTGCCTACAACTTCAGTGTATGCTATCACTTGAGTGATATTTGGTATGTCTTCAAGTGCCTCGCTTAAAGCCTTTTCTGTAGAGAGCTCCTCCTTTGGTATGACGAGGACCATTGGCTTTTCAGTACCAAATACATCGTCAATGAGACTTTGGTCTTGCATTGGACGAGACCCTTCAAACTCAAGGTCCATACCATATATAAAACCAACTTTTGACTGACCTAGAAATGCCGGAATAACTATAATCAGAGCAATCAACAAAATTGGCGTCCTGATTTTCACTAATACACGACTCAAACCACCCGGATGGGGTAAATAGTCTTTATGCATTGTTTTTTCAATCCATTTGTAGCAAATCAGTGTGATGACTGGCAAAAATACCATTACAGAAACAAAACTCAACAGGATCCCCTTGAACAGGTTTATGCCTAAATCTGCACCTATGCCAAAACGCATAAAAATCAAGGCAGAAAATCCAATTGCTGTAGTCATCGCACTTGCTGTCACAGTCGGTAAAGATTCTTTCATGGCATGAAACATGGCTTCTTCAGGATTGTATAGTTTTCTTTTTTCCGTGAAACTGTGCAACAGGAATATAGCGTAGTCCATGGAAACTGCCAGTTGTAGGATGGGACTGACGGTTTGTGTAATGAAGGAAACTTCGCCAAAGATGATGTTGGTCCCCATGTTGATTGCAATGGCGACACCAATGGTGAGCATGAATAAAATGGGTTCAAGCCATGAAACGGTGGCGATAATGAGAATCACAATGATTATAGGGATCAGGATAATCATTGCTTTGATCACTTCGTCAATAGAACTGGATTGAGCATTTGCATTTTCAAGTGCTTGTCCTATGACCGCATTATCTTCTCCGACTAATTCATAGATAGATTCCAGTGCTTGTGTTTCAAGCCCATTACTGATGACCAGTGAATAAAGCGCCGCTTGATTGCGATAATAGCCCTCAACCGTTTTTTGATCAAGAAATGAGAGTGGTGTGGTCTTAAGCGTTTCAGCACCTAAGACGTCATCTAACCACATGACAGAATGAACTCCTTCTATAGCCTCAAGCTTTTCTTTGTACGCCATGCCTTCTTGAAGAGTGACATTCTGGATCATGACAGACAAATTGGGGAGTCTGCTTTCAAATGAGGAGTCAAGAATTTGAATAGCTTGAGTTGAATTCGCATCTTTCGGCAAGTAATCGATCAATTTGTAATTGACTTTTGTCCCCGGGATCAGCAATACGCTGATGACCATTAGGATACCGAATACGATCAAAATACTTTTTCTGAATTTTATTATTGAATTGAATATGGTTTTCAAAAGTTTGCCTCCTTATTAAACATTGTGTATAATATTTATGTCAATGTTATTTTATAATCATTGTGTGTTTATATCAATCGTCAAGTTCATACAGATTGTTTTTAAATCAACAGTATTTATGAAACTGTTGCTTATTCATCGTTTTTGAATGATTTGGAGGGTACAGTGCCTAAGAAAAAAGAAGATCGGCGTGTAAAATTCACAAAAATGTTCTTGAAAGAAAGTTTGATTGATTTATTGGAAGAGAAGAGTATTTTTAAGATTACCATTAAAGAAATTTGTGAGAATGCGGATATCAATCGTGCGACTTTTTATGCACATTATTCAGATCAATACCATTTGCTTGAGAGCATTGAGGAAGAATACATTGAAAAGATATTGAATACTATAGATCAAGATGCGATCCATGCGGATAGTACGCTAAATCTGGTTACAGACATTGTGACTTTTATCTATGACAACAAAAAAATGAGTAGAATCTTACTCAGCGATCGAGGGGACTTGCAGTTCCAAAAAAGAATTATGGAACTAGTCCATGACAATATCTTAAGTAAAATGAAAGATGTTGAACCGAACAGTCTTGAAAAAACTGCACTTATATCTTCATTTGTCATTTCTGGCTGTGTGGGTGTAATTCAAAATTGGTTCGACAGCAATTTGAAATCCTCTCCAGAAGAAGTGTCTAAAATCATCAGTGACCTGGCGTCTGTCACTTTGAATATGATTCATTTAAACAAGAATTGAGGTTTATTAGAGTGAATAGACATAAAAATCGGTTACAATATCAAAGAAAATCCTATAATAAAGCTTATTTTGAAGGCTGGTATTACAAGCAAGTGACAGCAGATGGAAAACATACGATCAGCTTTATTCCCGGTGTCAACTTTGAAAAAACTGGAGCAAATAGCTTTATTCAAATCATTCACTTGAATGAACAGGATGACCTGAATGCGTTCATGATTGATTATCCTATTGAGGCGTTCTCCTCTTGTGATGTTCCATTCTCCGCCACTGTTGGAAAAAGCGTGTTTTCGTTGGATGGCATTTCATTGGATGTTGAATCTGAGGAAATCGTTGTGAAAGGGAATGTCCAATTGTTGAATCTGACAAGAATCAAAACATCAACTCTCAACCCCAATATTATGGGATGGTTCAGTTATATACCATTCATGGAGTGTAATCACGACATAGTCAGCATGCACCATGAACTCAATGGATCATTGATTGTAAATGGACAAGTCATTGACTTTACAGGTGGTATAGGATACATCGAAAAAGATTGGGGAAGATCATTTCCAAGCAGTTACGTATGGATAGAGTCCAATCATTTTGATGATTCCAAAACTGGATTATTCTGTTCTGTGGCAACAATTCCATTTTTAGCATTTTCATTTGAGGGATTCATATGCAATTTGATTCACAAGGGTGTTGAATATCGTTTTGCGACATATAATGGGTCAAAACTTTTAGTCAACGAAAGATCTGACAATAAAGTGCGTTTGAAATTCATGCACAAGGAATACAGTTTAGAAATACAAGGTGAAGTGGCTGACACACAAAATCTGATAGCCCCTAAAATGGGTTCTATGAACAAAACCATCAAAGAAGGCTTATCCGGCAAAGTTGAAATTCATCTGAAAGACAAATATAATCAAACGATTCTTGAGGCGGTTAGTCATAAGTGTGGTATGGAACTGGTTGAAACATTGCTTCCAAAGTAAACAGGCAGTAGGAGGTGACATTATGTACGAAAGACCAATGAGTAATTTATCAAAAATATTGATCGTTTTGATTACAATCATAGTGTTGCTGTTCGCTAGATCTATCATAAGTGATCGACCGGTGTATCAAGGTGAAATTGAAGTCCCACTACAATCAGACCTGGGCGATATGAAGGAAATCAGGCATATTGGTAAAGAAGGAGAGGTCATACTTCTACCAAAAGCGGAATATACACTTAAAGGTGTTGTGAAATCCAAAAAGAAGTATTCTGACTATCCATCTCAGATCTCAGAGTATGATCTAACGTTTGCATGGGGTGAACTCAACAAAGATGAGATTGATGCATTTATCCAGTATTCACAGAGTGGAAGATGGTATTATTACAAATATAAGGCTGGGACACCAGTAAGTGGGGATTATATAGCAAAGCATTCTGCAAATGTCCATATCATTCATAAAGATAAAAATGTTTTGAATCAAATAAAGAAAGTCAATCCAGGGGACTATGTAATACTGAAAGGTTATCTGGTTGATGTGAATTTCAACAAAAACCAAAGTGATCCTCTTTGGAGAACAAGTACAACGAGAGAGGACACGGGCAATGGCGCTTGTGAAATTTTATTTGTTGAAAAAGTGGAAATTGTTGACTAGACTAACTTGAACTGTTGATCGAAAGGAGACCCGTCATGTGGCAGTGCCCAAAATGCAAAAAGGAGTTTAAGAATACAAATCAGGATCATTTCTGTGGTGAACCACCTAATTCAATCGATGAGTATATTTCAGATCAACCTGAGGAAATACAGACAAGGCTTCACGAATTACGCAAAGCGATTCGCGAAGCCCTACCAGATGCTGAGGAAAAAATTTCATGGAGAATGCCGACCTATAAAGGGAAGACCAATATCATCCATTTCGCATCGTTCAAAAATCATGTTGGAATCTATCCGGGAGACAAGGCTGTTGTGCATTTTGAAGAAAAACTGAAAGACTACAAATCGACCAAAGGCGCCATTCAGTTTCCACACAACAAGCCATTGCCGCTGGACCTGATTGTGGAAATAGCAAAGTGGTGCTATGAAACCGGTAATCATCATGGTCAAAAATAACGACTATGAGAATTATTTCATATTCATATAATCCGCCAAATTGGCGCTCATATCAATGCGTCCCTCTATGAGGGACTTTTTTGTTGTCATCACGATGGATATTCCAGGACCATGACCATTTTTGATGCAATCCGAATGGACGATGATGCCCACGGATACCGCACCTTCGAGATAGCCACCTAGTCCATATGAGCAATCTGTATTTTCAATCAGAACAAAATCCCCAAAGCGAAGCTTGTCGAGTCCCAATCTTGAGATCTCTTTTTTATCTGAGGTAATCAGATCATAATCACCCTGCTGAGAATAGGGTGCACCGACACCGGAACCCATGAGACCATGAGGTATGATGCCAGTTACCGGCACTACCAGTTTGCCATTTTCTTCGGTAATGCCAAGACGTTCGAACAAGTCCGGATCGAGACTCATTATTTTAATATCTGGGTAATCGAGCAGCTCAAGCCCTTGGCCATAACCTTTGATCTGTATTTTGTCTTCTGTGGTCATGTCCTCTAAAACACTTTGTTCAAATTGCACCATCACGTGGTCTACACCACCATGGGAACCAAGGACATAACCTATTGCTCCTTTAGCATCTCCTGTAATGACCTTGGCTTGATTCCCTGCGCAGGCAAAAACATTGAGCGCTGCATTGGAAGGCCCATCTTCGTTTTTAATGGTCACTCCTGGCTCTATGTGGTCGCCAGCCCACCCGTAAACATTGTCACCTACTTTGACATTGTAATTGATGGCTCCTGTTCCAGGGATCACATATGGCTTGCCATCTGTATCGACCCGGTAACCGCCGAACTTTGGATGGGCTACTTTGCCCATGACACTATGCATGATCACTTTGTCTTTGTTGGTTTTCATGAAAAACTCCTTTTGTTGATGTATTTTAATTTCATTATAGCAAAGATAGGATACCGAGAACACTAAATGGTTAAAATCATAACAAATGGGTAAAAGTTGGTTGCAACATCATAATGCATTAAATGCGCTTTTTAGGAGGTGTTTTAAGTGTTAGAAGGTTTTGTGGAAACAAAAGCAGGGAGAATATGGTACTCAGTGTACGGAGAGCATCAAATAGGTACCCCATTGTTAGTGGTTCATGGCGGTCCTGGATTCTTGAGTATGCCACAGGTGATCAGTGAATTTGCTGATGAGCGTCCAGTTTATTTTTATGATCAGTTGGGCAGTGGCAAATCAGATCGGACCAAAAGCCTTGATGATTACTCTGTGGACGGATTTGTTCAGGAGCTGGAGGATATAAGGACTGCACTCAAGCTATCAAAAGTGATTCTAATGGGTTTCTCATGGGGCGCAGGATTGGTCTCAGCGTATATGCTTGATAAGAATCCAACAGGTGTGGCTGCCTTGATCTTGTCCTCACCATATCTCAGTACGCCTTTGTGGGTCAAGGACACGGATGAATTGATTTCAAGAATGCCTGAAGATAGGATTAATATCATCGAAAAGGGTAGAAAGGACAAAGACTACGGAGAAGAATACCAAAATGTTGTCTTTGAGTACTACAGAAGACATTTGTATTGCAGTTGGCCATTTCCAAATGAATTAATGGAAGCATTTCACCAGCTCAATCAAGATGTTTATGGTTTGATGTGGGGACCAAGCGAGTTTGAACTTACTGGTAAGTTGGCGGATTTTGATTTGTATCCAAACTTGAATAAAATCAGTGTGCCGGTGCTGTTGACATGCGGAGATAGGGACGAACTTGATGTCAGTACACTCAAAACCTATCAAATGACATTCCCGGTTGCGCAAATGGCTGTCCTCCCCAATTCCGGGCATATGCATCATCTGGAACAACCTGAGGTTTACAAGGAGATCGTCAGGAGATTTTTGGCTACTGATTTTTAGGGTAGAGTAAATTTGAGCCATTCTGGCCGTTAGTAACGGCCTTTTTTCATGCTAAGATTAAAATTTACCTACAAAAGTCTTCTGTGCTGTTGACCACATGAAAATTTTGATATGATTAAAAGGGCTCTTTTTAAAGGCACAAGGAGGACAAAAATGCTCGAAACTATTATTTACGCCATATTATTCACACTACTGTATTTGGCCTACAGAGGGATCAAACAAAAAATCTATACATACAAGGACCTAGGTCCACTTGGCGAAATCAAGGAGCGATATCTATTCCTAACATGTTTATATGTTTTTATTTTCATCACAACTTGGCGATTCACAGTTCTTTCACCATCGGGAATTGGAGTGTCATACAGAGGGTCGGAGACTTATTTGGTTCCATTCTCGGAAATCATTGAAACCAATAGACTAAATATCTTCTATGAATTTGTCAGTGGCGATGAAAGAATGAGTTTATCCCGGTTGATTATGGAGTATCTACTGACTTTCGCACAATCCATGATCATTTTGTTGCCACTTTCACTTAGTATCTTTGCGGCCTATAAGAATAATGTGAAGCGTTCTGTATGGTTGTTGGTCACTGTAATGGTGTCCTATTACTTTTCGGGTGAGCTATTTGTCGGCAGCACCATTATTAAAGTGATCCTCCTATATGGATTTACATATTTGATCTATTGGCTGATCGAAAAAATGTTTGCGAGACGCAAAATTATAATCTGGTTGTCCATCTTCATTCTGCTTATAGGTGTCGTTTTCACTTCGGATATTCATATTGTGAGCGACTCTTATGCCTCGAGCTATAAAGCCCCCGAGACTATAGAATTTGAAGAGCCCTATTCTTCACACGGCGATGTGGACCTCATTTTTCACTCTGCAAGATTGAGAGAGGATCATACCGAAATTGAGCTGGATTATACACTGAATAATGTTCCAGAACTGGACATTCCGTATGAATATAAACTCTTGAACATGACCTTGGACCTTAAAACAGGGGATGAAAAATACAAATATGGTTTTTCTTCAAATTCTTCACTGCGGATCAACAACATCGACATTACTACAAGTTATAGAAACAAATCGGTTTTTCCACTAACGGTTTATGGAATCAGTGAGATCATGTATGTCATAATCGACCCGGATTTAATGGAACAAATTTCCTTCGAAGACAGCGGTTGGCTAAATGATGAACCCTATACCTGCTATCGTTTAACTTACCGGGTTCCAAAGGTTCCTGGGTACGAACTCAGGTGGAATGTACCACTGAAGTATAATGATCTACTCGATAGGGCTTACAACCCAAATGTATCTTACTACACAAAAAAGAGGATCCTTGAAGAAACTGAAACATCAATACTATATGAAGTGAAAAACTATTTTTATGATAGAGAAACAACCGAGATTGAGATTCTTGGTCCTGAAATTATTAATGCGATTTATAGTCGGGAGTTTGAGATCGATATCAATAATCCGATTTTGCATTTTGATAATGGTGATTACAACGAATGGAGATAGGGATGAACACAATTTTGATTAAGAATGGGTTCAAGAACGTCCACAATGATTTTCGCACAGGCTTTGGCACCATTTTCTGTTGCTATATTTTTACCGAGTGCCTCGGCATTCTTAACAATTTGATCTTTTAGAGCAAAATGAATAGCGGTGACCAATTTTTCAGCTGTTAAGTTCTTACGGTAAATGGGCTGTGAACCGACACCTAGATCATATGAACGATGTGCCCATGCAAATTGGTCGTTGGAAAACGGTATGATGACACTTGGAATTCCCGCTTTAAAGCCGGCGGCTGTTGTTCCTGCACCACCATGATGACAAACAAGTGATACGCGTTCAAACAGCCAACTGTGGGGAATACTGTCAATCGCGAAAATGTTGTTGGGTAGGTTTTCAATTTCGCCCATTCCGCATATGATTCCCCTTTTTCCGGATTGAGCCAAAGCATCTATTATAAGCCTTATGGTTTCAATCTTATGTTTGCTGTCAAAAACACTTCCAAAGCCTATATAGACAGGTTTCTCACCATTGGAAAGAAATGTGGATAGTTCTTTTGATGGGGTATAGTCCAAAGATTCTTCCACGAACCAATAACCTTTCTGGTGGATATTTGCATTCCAGTCTTTAGGACGTGGAAATACATGATTGCTGCATGAGATGATGGATGGATGAGTTTTATCCGTTTTTTCAAATGGGCTACCAAAATGGTCGGGGAGTCGACTGTATACTTTTTTATAGTACGCGGCAATACCAGTTTTACCAGCCATCCAAAGCAAGCCCTGCAATATCTTGTAACTTAATGCTTTTGGCATTTTAGTCTTGCCATAGGCAATCAGTGAAGCGACCTCAGTTGTTTTATGCATGGGAAACGGAGATGCCAGAACAGATGGAATTCCAAGTGTTTCTCCTGCGAAAAATCCGATGGAGCATCCAGGGTGATAAACAATCATTTCGCTCTCTTTGCAAGCATTGAACATTTCTTCAGTCAATCCGATCACATATTTTTTCATTTTGTTGAAGGTCAATATCATTTTCAAAGGATTGTCCGAACTTTGTGCGTCTTGTAACAATTTTGGATCAATAGTTGCAGATTGATAGTCAGCTGACAATGGATAATAATCAATGCCGTAATCTCTTATGAACTCTTCAAAACTTTTACCGCCTACAATCCGCACCGATTTTCCGAGCTTTTTAAGTTCCTGTGCAAGAGCAATATAGGGCTGAAAGTCTCCTCGTGAACCGGAACAAAGTATTGTGATCATATAATGTCCTCCTTGGAAAAACCAACATCGTGTTGTATGATTAAGTATAGAATCCGTACCAACTATTATCAACCGACAATAGTTGAAGAATTGTCGGATTTCATATTGGAGGGTGATTATGAGTAAAAGACAGGATATCACATTACAGACAAAACAGAATATTATTGACGCTTTTTGGACACTCTATTGTGAAAAAAGAATTGAAAAAATAACTATTAAAGACATCACAAACAAAGCGGGTTACAACCGCGGGACATTCTATGAATATTTTAAGGATGTTTACGATGTTTTAGAACATATTGAAAATTCTTTGATTCCATCAATAAATGAGCTTCCGCCTATTACAATTGGTACTGAAACACTTGGAATGCCAACGAATGCACTATTTGAACTTTATGAGAAAAATAGCAAATACTACTCGGTATTGCTTGGAGATAGTGGTGACCCCGCATTTGCAAGCAAACTTAAAAAAACGATCAAGCCGATGATCATGCAAGAGCTCTTAAACGGGCAGGATACAAATCCAGTGGAAATGGATTATATTTTAGAGTATACCTTATCCGCAATGATCGGTATAATGAGCTACTGGTCTAGTCATACAGATAGATTTTCGGAAGCTCAATTGCATGAGCTGATCAATAGATTGATGCAACAAGGTGTTGCGAAACAATTATCAAAGTGATTTTCACATATTCTCCACTTATCAATAAGGGGTTGATGAAATCATAAAAATGATAAAATAATGATACTTAAACTAAAGGGAGAACAGCTGCATGAATAGAAAATTATATATAGTCTCAGTTGTTTTGTCATTATTAATGACTGTGCTTATCATCAACAAAATCAATACTTCAGAAAAAATTCTAAGCAATATCAGTTTTGGTCCTTACAATGTCTTAAAGACTTTTGAGTCAAAAGATTACGAGATAGTCCTTTATGATAATTTTAGAACAGACAGCATCTCATTGGCTGTCATCAAGAGAGGGATATTCGGTGCAAGACTTGTCAGCAGTGGCTCACAAACGATTTATGACAATGGAATGATCAGCTATGGATATTCCACATGGGATACTTATCTTGATGAATCAAAGTCAGAACTATTGTTGTTTGGGAGTATAGATCTGAGTAGAATCGACGCTTTGATCGCCAATGTCAATGGTACTGAGTATGAATGTACAATTGATGAGGGATCGGGGATATGGTACCTGCAAATTGATGTTTCAGATCAATGGCTTGAGTCGGTGGTCATCAGTTCATTCAATAATGCTCTGATTTATTATGAACTGGAGTATGAATTTTAGTCCGGTTTTCAAGAACACTAATTACTGTGAATGACAAACCAAGTAGCAGGCAGAAAGGAGATTCAAATGGGAATAAGATGGGATTCTGAACCAAAGAAAGACAGATTTGAACCAATAGCAGGAATGAGAACGATGAAGGCTGTTGTAACTGCCTGTAATGGTGGTTATGACAAACTTGAATGTAGAGAGGTAAAGATTCCTGTTCTTGAGTCTGGTGAAGTTCTTTTGCAAGTGTTGGCAGCTGGAGTCAACAACACAGAGATCAATACACGTATCGGTTGGTACTCCTCTTCAATTACAACTAGCACAGAAAATGCGACGGAGAAGCAGATGGCATCCATTGACACAGATGGTGGATGGAATGAAACAACTCCGTTTCCATTCATACAAGGAACAGATTGTTGTGGGCGTATTGTTGAAGTTGCTCCGGGAGGTGATGAAAGCTCCATAGGGTCTCGGGTAATAGTACGGGCATGCATGCGAAAATTTGATTTTCAGTCTATGGAAAACATCTGGATGGGATCCGATTTCGATGGAGCCTTTGCACAATACGTCAAAGTCCCAGCATCAGAAGTATTTGTTGTAGATTGCAATTGGAGTGATGCTGAACTCGGGACAATCCCATGTTCTTATGGAACTGCTGAGAATATGGTACATCGTGGTAAAGTAAGTAAGGGCGAGCATATATTGGTTACTGGCGCATCGGGCGGAGTGGGTTCGGCAGTGGTACAGCTTGCAAAACGACGTGGAGCAATTGTGACTGCAATCGTTTCGGCATCAAAAGTTGAACAGGTTCTTGACATAGGGGCGGATCGTGTAATAAAAAGAGGCGAGAATATTCTTGAACATCTTGGGGAAGAAAGTTTCGACATCGTTATTGATAATGTTGCAGGACCATCATTTGGAGACTTAATCAAATTATTGAAACGAAATGGAAGATATGTGTCTTCTGGTGCGATAGGGGGACCGATTGTAACTTTTGACATGCGTGATTTTTATTTGAAGGATTTGAGATTGATCGGATGTACAGCATGGGATGAGCCAGTTTTCCCAAATCTTGTTTCATATATCGAAAACGGAGAAATAAAACCACTTGTGGCAAAAATATTTCCACTTGAGCAAATAGCGGATGCACAAAAAGAATTCCTTGAGAAAAAACATGTCGGTAATTTCGTGTTGATCCCACCATCATTGGAAGATCACTCATGAAAATAAAATTCAGTATGATCGACAAGGAACTTAGAACAACTGGAAGAGTAATCAAGGTGATCAACAACACCTTTACAGAACCCAAATTAAGACTATTGGGTAAAATGAAATTCAGAATGAGAATGAAAGATGATACGATAAACTTCAGTGAGGAATGGATTTCTCGAAAAAATGGATCAAAATTGCGCATATGTATATACAAACCGATTGCACCTAAAGTGAATGTACCAGGAGTCCTTTGGTCTCATGGTGGTGGTTATGCGATTGGAGTTCCTGAACGTGCAAAGGGGATGGCGAAAAGATTGATTGAAGTCAGTGATTGCGTGGTCATAGCACCCGATTACCGTCTGTCTGTGGAGGCTCCTTATCCCGCTGCTCTTGAAGACAGTTACGAAGCGCTTTTATGGATGAAGAATCATGCTGAAGAGCTGGGAATAAGAAGTGATCAACTGATGGTGGGAGGGGATAGTGCCGGTGGTGGATTAACTGCGGCTCTTTCACTATACGCAAGAGATAAAGGTGAAGTTAAGATAGCATTTCAAATGCCACTGTATCCGATGCTGGATGATCGAATGACAAGTGATTCCGCAGTGGAGAACAATGCCCCTGTGTGGAACTCGAAATCCAACTATAATGCATGGAAGTTATATCTCGGTGAACGATTTGGTATGCCTGATGTGCCAGTTTATGCCGCACCTGCCAGAGCGGAAGATTATAGGAATCTTCCGCCTACAGCCACTTTTGTCGGTGCGCTTGAGCCATTTAGGGACGAAACGATTGAATACGTCGATCATTTGAGAAAAGCTGGTGTCCCTGTTGATTTCGAGGTATTCGAGGGCTGTTATCACGCTTTTGAGCAGATGTGTCCCAAAGCTGAGGTAAGCAGAAAGGCGATGACTTTCCTTTTAAATGCCTATGAGTATGCTGTGATGCACCATTTTACAGAGTGATTTTTGGGGAGTAGCAATGATAATATTTGAGAACATTAGAAACTATAGACCTTATGATGAAGAAGCGGTCATAACAATTTTAAAGGAGCCGGGGGGACATTACTTGACAAATGATCAAGTGGACTTCAATGGATTTCAGGAAATCCATGTCTACGATGAGGGTCAAGGGGCCATCGGGTTTGTTTGTATTGAGGTGCATGAAAGATTAAGTCAAATCATTTGTTACGTATCGCCTAAAAGAAGACGAGAAGGGATTGGCGGGAAATTGTATGAATTTGGCAAATCAAGATTAGAGAAACTCGATCCAAACACAATCTGGTTGTTTTTCAGAAACGATGTTGGAGATTCTGCTGATTTTTATCAAAAAAGGGGTGCGGAGCCTTGGTATGCCTACCACCATATGTTTTATGAAAAGCAAGATCACATAAAATCTGATCTTAATGTGGACATATTTGATGAAGTAATTTCCTGCCATCAGAAATACCACGATATATACATAGAAGAAAGGGCCAAGGCATTTTATTCCATCAACAAGATGATCGATTCACGGCCGTTTGATGAGCGTGAGAGAAAAGATGATTTGATGAAATGGATTCACAAAAATAATGTGGTTTTAAAATTGCCCAGACTCTTGAAATGAATCGGATCTTCAGTAAAAATAAGACACCTGATTTTAGAGGACCAATTGGAGGATAGAAAAATCATATGGGGATTGACAACCGTTCCAGACTTTAGTATCATAAATTTAACTTACACAACAAAGCGTTGACAAGGAGGAGTACATACCTCACCTCATGCAGAGAGAGAAGATGGTTGGTGGAAATCTTCATTGAGATGGTATGGAAGTAGCCTTGGAGCATTGGACCGAAAGGTATTGATTATACTGAGTAGACTTCAACGGTTTTCCTCCGTTACCGGGAAGCCCTATCGGATCGTGATCATACAGTCCCGTAGGAATGAGTGCAGAATTTATTCTGAATCTAGGTGGTACCACGGACGCATCGTCCGCCCTAAGCGAAAGCTTAAGGCGGACTTTTTTGTTTGTGTTTGTAAAAAAATCAGGAGGCAATAATATGCAAAAACACTATGATTACAAAACCATCGAGAAAAACATTCAGCAGTTATGGTCAGATGAAAAAACGTACAATTACTCGAAAGACCCGGATAAGCCACTTTATTCCATCGACACACCACCACCGACGGTAAACGGTAGCTTGCATATCGGACACATTTTTTCTTATGTACAGGCGGAAATGATTGCAAGATATCGACGGATGCAAGGCTATAATATCTTTTATCCGTTCGGATTTGACGACAATGGGCTGCCAACTGAGCGACTGGTTGAGAAAGCGCTTGGCGTACGTGCAAGTGAAATGCCGAGAAGCACATTTTCAAAGCATTGCTTAAGCACCACAGAAAACTATGAAAAAGAATTCAAGGATCTATGGCAATCATTGGGTTTCTCATGTGATTGGAATCTTCAGTATGAGACCATCGGTCCGCTCGCACAAAGAATATCTCAGCGGTCATTCATCGAACTTTATAAGAAGGGTAAAGCTTATATCAAGGAATCTCCGGTACTTTGGTGTACCACCTGCCAGACGTCCATCGCTCAAGCGGAGCTGGAAACCATTGAAAAGGAGACGCGTTTTTACAACATCAAATTTGGATTGAAGGGTTCGAACCCTTCGGAACACCTTTTGATCGCAACAACAAGACCGGAACTTCTGAATGGCTGCGTGAGTCTTTTTGTTCATCCGGAGGATGAGCGCTACAAGGAAATCATAGGCAAAGAAGCCATTGTGCCGCTTTATGATTATGCGATTCCCATTTTGGCGGAATCCACCGTTTCCATGGACAAAGGAACCGGAATAGTAATGTGCGCAACCTTCGGAGACGCCACAGACGTGGAGTGGGTACAGGCACATGATTTGCCGTACAGACGCGTCATTGAACAAAACGGACTCATAACAGATGAAGATCCCATTATTGGGGGAATGCACATTAACAAGGCACGGAAGCACATAATCAAGGTGCTCGTTGATGAGGGATGTATTGCAGAAGAAAAAGAGATTGAACATCTCGTTGCCGTTCACGAAAGATGTGGCACACATGTTGAAATCATGCCGTCAAGACAATGGTACATCGATATTCTAACGGATAAAGAGAGATTCATTGAGGCTGCTGATGAAATCAACTGGTATCCAGAGCACATGAAAAACAGATACCTGAGCTGGGTGGAAAATCTCAAATGGGATTGGTGCATCTCCAGACAAAGATTTTTCGGAGTGCCTATTCCGGTCTGGTATTGTGAGCAATGTGGAGCTATTCATGTCGCAGAGGAAGTGAATCTGCCTGTAAATCCACTTGAAACCACACTGAAAAAGAGCTGCAGTTGCGGATCGAACACCTTTATTCCAGAAGCGGCAGTGCTGGACACATGGGCGACATCTTCTGTAACACCACTGATCAATTCACATTGGGGTGAAAACGACGGGCCTGACATCACCAATGAACTTTTGCCAATGTCTATGCGCACACAGGCACATGAAATCATTAGGACATGGGCATTCTATACAATTGTCAAGAGCATTTACCACACTGGTCAGATTCCTTGGAAAGATTTGATGGTTTGCGGATTTGTACTCGCAAAGAAGGGTGAGAAAATCAGCAAATCCAAAAATAACGCTGCTGTTTCACCACCTGCGCTCATTGAGGCTCATT
Organism: Firmicutes bacterium UBA5201; assembly: GCA_002412775.1. Classification (GTDB taxonomy): domain Bacteria; phylum Bacillota; class Clostridia; order Peptostreptococcales; family Acidaminobacteraceae; genus Fusibacter_D. The sequence continues at coordinate 34,487 of DHVT01000005.1, forward strand.
CTGCAGACGCGATCCGATACTGGGCTGCAAATGCCAAGCTTGGAACAGATACTTTTTTCGACGCAGAGGAACTCACCATTTCTAGTCGTCTGATCAACAAACTATGGAACGCGAGCAAGTTCTGTTTCGTTCAATTGGGCGACTATGCCCCCGATGGAAACGAGGCGTTCCTTCCGATTGATCTATGGATTTTGGAAAGGCTACAAGACACGACCAATAAGGCTTCAAAGGCGCTTGATGAGTATGAGATCGGCTCGGCGCGACATCACATTGACGCTTTCTTCTGGAATGATTTCTGTGACAATTATCTCGAACTCGTCAAAGAAAGAGTTTATCAACCGGAAAAGCATGGAGCTGCTGAAAAGAAATCCGGACAAGCTGCTCTATATAAAGTACTCATTGGAGTTCTGGAGCTTTATGCACCTTATATCCCGCACATCACAGAGTACTTGTATCAGACATATTATCGCAACTTCGAGTCAGAATCATCGGTTCATCTCAGGACATGGTCGAAGCACCGCCCAACGGATGAGGTCCTGTTGAAATTTGGAGAAGAGATCAAAACCTCGATTGTTGAGGCAAGACGCTATAAATCGGAGCACAACCTTTCCATGAAATCGCCGATGCCTATATTGGAATTGCGGTGTACAGTTGAAACCGAAGCACTATATGAGTTGACACTGAACGACCTCAAAGCCTGTACTCATGCGGAAATTATTCGTATGGGATGGCATTCTTCATAAACTGTGTTATAATGAGCTACCAAAACTTGTTATGACAATAAACAGGAGGTAATTTCATTAATGGATCAAAATCCAGCATTGTATCAAAATATTTTGCAAGCAATCACTTTTCCACTTGCGCTGTTTTTATTTTCGAGAATCGTTCTTACAGAGCATACGAAAAAAATCAATTTGCATCCGATGTTGATCTATTTTATTTTTGTTTTGATATTTTTGCCAATTATTTGGATTCCGTTTTCAATAAGAGTGTTTTTTTATTTTCTAGGCACTTTTTTCATACTGTTGATCAATTATAAAATCAATATTTATCAATCCTTTTGGTTGGTCACTTTATATTTGTTGATGACTACCATGCTTGAAATCATTTCCTTAGCCGCAATTCAACCTTTGATTTTGGGGATTTTTAAACTTAATGAGATTTCAGAGATTATAGTTGCTCAAGTTTTGATCGTAATTATGATTTTCTTCTCAAGTAACTTGTTGAAAAACAGATTCAACAGGTTTATGAAAAATAGTAATCTCGTCAAAAAGTATCAAATCACTTATCCACTGATTGTCCTGTCGGCAATGGTCATGATCAGTTTGCTCATGACGCTTGTTCTGTATGATGTGATTCAGTTTCGGGTCAATATGCTTATTTCTATCGTATTTGTATTTTTGATCACTCTGTTTTCAGTGATTTCTGTGATCATCATAGATAAATATCTTAAAAACAAGAACGAAATGGAAAATCTCAAATCAAATTTGATGCATTTCAAAGCATTGAAAGAGACACAGACAAACAACTACTTTTTTGAACAAAGTATTGAATTTGACTTGATGCATTCAGATATCGGTGTGAAAATCATCGAATCATTCACACTGGATTCATTACTATACAAGAGTCGAAACAGCAGTATCTATCTGCTGGGGGATAAAGAGGAAACTCAATATACGATGAAAGTCATTGAAAAGAAAGAAGGGATCGCATATGACTTTGAAGGTCTGAAGAGCATTCTACACCCTTTGATTGTCCCCGTCAGTGAAATTGGCGAAGGCGAAAAGTACCATTATATTTTAAAACCGTTTGTGAAAGGTGTTGACCTAAACCGCTACGTCTTTGAAAACGGTCCGCTGGAGCATCCTTTATTAGTAAAAATCATCATTCAACTTGCAAGCGTTTTTGATGACTTGCATACCCGTAAAGAGCCTATCGTTTATCGCGATTTGAAACCAAGCAATATCATATTCAACTCGGAGAATGAAACCATTCGTTTGATTGATATCGAGTCAATACGAAAATATGAGTCCAGTAAAACTTCGGATACATTTATTATTGGAAGTAGAGGATATGCGCCACCCGAGCAATACGGTTTCAGCCAGACCCTCCCACAATCGGATATATATGCCATGGGAGCCACCATCTATTATTTGGCGACAGGAGTCGAACCGGATTTTGTTTTCATATCCAATGAGATCCATCTTTCCGATTTGCCTGAATCATTGAAAGTTGTCATAAAAAAGTGTATGTCTTTTAACCCAAAGGATCGGTACGGTAGTGTCAGCGAGATTTTATCGTTGATTTAACTGTTAAATTTTAGATTTAATGGGTATGAGGATTACGTAATATAATTAAATATGGCAGTTTCGATTGAAGCAATCACAATTGGGCGCCATGATTTTGGAGGCTATATGGACGCTTGCCTCCAAATGAGCGAATAGCGTAACCGACCCTTATTTTGGGTCGGTATTTTTTTGTTGCTGCGTGGGGTGCGTGGCCGAGGCGTTCTATGTTAAGAAAGGCGAGGTGGAGTTCCATGAATGGCAAAAGCACGAAAAAAATCTCTTATGTGTTGTTGGTGAGTATTTTGTTTATGAGCATGTCTTTTTTATCAACCGCTTCAGTGGCACAGGAAGGATTGAAGCCGATTGAGATCTTTGTCAATGGAAATGTTTTGGTCACTGATATTCCTCCGATCATTGAGGACGGTCGCACACTTGTGCCCTTGAGAGCAATCTTTGAGAGTCTTGATGCCGAAGTGCTATGGGATCAGATCGAGAGGAAAGTGACAGCAACCAAAGGCGAAATAACAATCATACTTTACATTGGTAATAAGTTGGCGTCGGTCAATGGTTTGTCTGTAACACTCGATGTTCCTCCCAAAATCATGAATGATAGGACACTTGTTCCGCTTAGATTTGTAAGTGAATCGTTTGGAGCTGACGTGGGATGGGATGGTGTCAATAGGATTGTCACCGTTGCATCCAAACAAGCGACTCCGGATCCAATTCCGGATTCCACACCTGGTCTGATACTTCCTGGATTCAATTACCCGGGAATCAGCTTGAAAGACGTTCCAGATTGGGTGGTATCAGGACTGAAACTTTCTGCAATCGATAAGAGCTATGACTCTGCCAAGATTTACTTGGATACCTTAACCGTACAAAAAAATGTGGATCTTTCCATTATCAAACCCTCTGAGGACTATAACAAATTATGGCATGATGTACCTCAAATCATATTCTGGCCTACAGGATGTGATTTCACACCATTCATGACATTTCAAGGCAATCAGGATGGCGTGGGCGGATGCATCGGTCGTTCGATGGTTCATATCATGAATATACTCAAGGAAAGGGAGCACCCTTATACTCCGGATGCATCTTTCTGGTATTTGCACGGCAGACAGGAAGAACTGGCTGATGGCGGTCCAATAGACACTCAATTTGTACTTGCCGAGAATGGACTTTGTCCGGAAGCATCTTCTCCTTCAGATTATGACAAGGCTGTTGTAAAAACAGATGCAACTGGAAAAGTATATGTGGATTACAGCGAAATGCTCAAACCTAACGGTTGGACCAATTACCTGGCGTCATATTACAAAATGAAAGAGAGTGAAAAGTACGAACCGACAATTGAGAACATCAGATACTTTTTGAAGAATTTCGGTCCGTTGCTCGCTGGGGGAGAATTATCGCTTATTCAAGGTGAGAATCCAAAAGAGCATCATGCAGTCACCATAGTCGGATATGATGACGTCACCAGTACTGTAAAGTTACTCAACAGTTGGGGAGACACATGGGGACCGACAGGTAACGGCTATTTTACAATGGCTTATGATGAGCTTGCAGATAACTTCGGGTATATCAGGTACTACGAGAACATATCCGTCGAAAGGGTTGGAACAGATCAAGCCTATTCAGCGAGAATTCACATTGACACAGGAGCCGAATCACGAAACAAATTGAAAGTGACCATTGGAATAGACGGTAAAAGCCCATTTACTGTTTGGGACACCCCAAATGAGACACTGTGGGTCGATTACAGCAAGACACTCAAACTGGATGTGCCACTGCCTATATACGCTGTAGACTATTGGCCACCTAAAGTTGGTACGCACTGGTATGTTGAGGTGACAAATCATTCCACTTGGGATACTGCTGTGCTGAAAGAAATCACTTTCGCTAAATTATATAAAAATTCAGATGGCAACTATGCTATAGAGACCTTCAAATCACCAGAAAATGGTACAACCATAGCACCAGGGGCAACTAAAAAATTCTATGTTCCCAAAAAAGACACAACCATTATGATTCCGATTGTTCCTATTGATCCAATCTATCCAATCGTTCCAATCAATCCATAAATTATGGAATCTCCATTGATTGATGCTAAGTTATCTTGGGTATATCATGATAGAAGAGATCAAGTAAAATACGTGGGAGGACAATATGCAGAAAAAGATATTAATAACGTATTGCAATTCATGAGGGTATCGTGGAAAAGCTGCTAGTTTAGCAGCCAAAATCAAGGAAGAACTCGGCATTAAAGATGTGGAGCTCGTAGATGGAAGACCAGGGATTTTCTTGGTTGAAGTGGATGGAAAAGAGATATTCCATAACAAGAAAGAAATGGTCAAGTATCCAGATGAAATGGATGTCATTGAACGCATAAAAAAAATGGATTGATTTAAAAATTAATGCATGAAAGACCTTTTGACCATATGGATTGTCAATAGGTCTTTTTTGTTTATGTTATAATGATATGTGGGTATCAATTGACTGAGGTGAGAGATATGCAAGTCCTGAGGATTATTGTGACCGGAAGAGTTCAAGGCGTAGGTTTCAGATACTTCATATACAAATTGGCCACGAAAATGGGTGTAAAGGGGACTGTCAGAAATCTAGATGATGGCAGTGTCGAAATCATATGTCATACGGATGATTATGAAATGTTCATCGATGCAGTTAGAAAAGGCAACGGGTTTTCAAGAGTTGATGATTTGTATGTCGAAAAAATCCATCCTGCGTCGATAGCCTCAAGGCATCTTCGCAGTTTTACCATCATTTAAAAACTTTTCCTGGGAGGTACAGATGATTTTTCTAAGAATGGGTACTCGAATTGTATTTCTACGATCTGCAAATCCAAGAGTAACTTCTAATCAATTGACTGAAACACTTGGCTATAAAAGCGTTTCATTTGCTCAAGGTCAAAGCGATTCGAATGAAAACAGCACATTGATCTTCATTACTCCTGTTGGCCCTGAAATTACAGATCCTGACGATGCCGAGTTTATTTTGCTGGCTGATGAGACCGGAACAACCGTACTTGCGGATATCATCAACCTGAAAGTGTGTGCGGACATCGAGAAAGTGGATATGGGACCTAGAATCGTGGTATTTCGTGTTCCAGGAAATGAGAATGAGTTTGCGGATATGCTTTCAAAGAATTATGATGGGAAGAGAGTGTCATGGAAAGACGGCGTACGACTCGGTGAAAAGGAGCAGACATTGATCAGTCTGACCACACAGAGGCTTCATCAGACAATCAAGAGTGAGGATTTTTTCTCCGATCACATTTTGGTGGATCAAAATCAGAAGGAATGTTTTGCAAGACTTGGTCGTGAAGCGCTTTTCTATTTGAACCATAACCTAAAAGATGCTTCTTTGTACGAATACCGCATAAGCCTTTATGATGCCTACGAAAATTACGAAAAACATTATCAACGGCTTGTTCAGGTTTTTTCGGGACTTGAGACCGGACTTGTTTTGGGCGAAGGCTGGACGAAAGATTATGCACATATCGTCATGTCCATTATGGTATATCAAATCAAACTGTTCAGTTTCTCTTCACCGGTGGATATCAAAAAAATTCTCATCGGTCTAGAATATGATGAGACAGGACATCGAATGGCCGACCTTGATTTATACAACAAAAAACGAAAAGTCTCTTGGACAGAAGTCCAAAAAGACCAAAAGGAAAAGCGAACTAAAAAAGATGAAGGTATTTTTCTCAGAAGTGAGCTCATGAAAAAGTTGCCTGAGAAAGAAAAAGATAGAATTTTGGAACTTGAAAGTGAAATCAGGAAACTGATCCGCTAATAAGTTTCCTGATTGTACTGTAACGAACATAGACACATGAGGCTAGTATAGTTTCGCTCAGGAAGATCTCGAAATGTCAAATGAGACGCTAATAAGTTTCCTTCGGAAACTTAACTACGCGATTTTTTGTTCCACAAAAAATTACCTACGCGAAAAAAAAGAGCGAAGTGCGCTCTTTTCTTTTATTCTTCAAGTAGTTTTAGTATGGTCTCATATAAAATCGTTGGAACAACCCTAAATGAGTAATCTTTCTCGATGCGTTCTGTGAACTGATGGGCATCTTTTCCAAAAGGTCCAATATTGGCAACAGGTAAATCCAGTTTTTGCATGTCTTCGATCGGTAGATTGTATCTTGAACCGAATGCTGGCATGTTATTCTTAAGTGTAGCGATACGTTCAGGTGGAGGTGCAGATGCAAAGCTCAAATCTGATATATATGGGTAGAACTTCCTTCCGACCATTGGTGTTTTGCCTTTATGCTTTGTAACGACTGTTTTGAGTGTGTCTATGAGCTTTTGTCCTTTTTCTGTCTCACCACTTACATAGTTGTGTGGGTAATAAGGCGGTGAGAAATAAACGATGACAATAGGATCCTTGTCCGACCAAAGATTGTGGACGGCTTGTACGATGTATTGGCTGAAAAGACGCTCGTCGATCAATGGGTCCTTAAGCATTTCCTCTTTGTAGGATTCCAGGATCTGATTGAGTTCTTCTCCACGTTCCTCATAAACCGCTGTGAAAAGGTCTTGATAAGACATGACGCGTGCTTTCCAAGTCAAAGGTTTTGTCTCAATGTGACTCGCTTTGCAGAAGATATCGTACCGTTCGTTGAGTATCCCCACGACATCGCTGAATGCATCATAGGAAGCTTTGAGCATTTTTTTCATGACTTGATCGGGAGTGCTGTTGTGCGTCGCATAGTTGAAATAGAGATTGACGGCACGTGCGATTTGAACGGAATACTCCGATTTGAGATCGCGATGCTGAAGTGTGATTGGAGGCAATGAGACTTCTCCCTCCACCACATCCGAGTAGGCGATGTTCTTGTTGATTTTCATGATGATCGCACCGGCGATCTGCGTGGGGTCAAGGCCGCTGAACGGTTGACCTACGTGGGTTTCTTTGCCCAAAACATAAAAAGAAGGCATGAGTTTCCCCACTGTGCCAATGTAAATATATTTGTTGTCATCTCCATCATATCTTGGGGACACGTAATCGGTATCCAGTACCGCCTGATAGTCATAAGATTCCGATTCCTGTAAACGTACAAGTTCTGGAACAAATGAAAGCATTCCACCTGAGTTGCCCTCTTCATCACCGACTGCGCAAAACACGATATTGCCGGACCATTCGTCAAGACGTTCGGACAAATCTTCAAGAACAGCGATGATTGCTGCAACACCGCATTTCATATCGAGTATACCGCGACCGAATACATAATCGTCTGAATCAAGATCCTTCTTGATATCCTCTGACAAGTTCAGTTTTTGAAGTGCTTTTTTGAGCTCGGCGGGTTCAGTCGCATACTTTCTGAGATCGCCATAATCGCTGATGCCGACGGTATCTGTATGACCGATCAAAACGACTGTTTTTTTGCTTTCCTTCAGTTCGCCTCCGATTCTGACCATGACGCTGCTTCGTCCGAGAGAATCATTTATGAATGGCAATTGCGTCAATAAATGGGGATGTTTTTTCCAATAAGGCATTTCACTGAACATTTCAAATATCTTGTCGCTGATGTCGTTCTCATCTTTTGTTCCTACGACACTTCTGATGTTGACAAGCTCTATGGTCAACTCTTCAATTCTCTTAGCCAATCTTCTTTTGCGTTCCAAATTTGCCTCCATGATCATTCATATGCATCTAGCATTCATTATATCACCAACTGTAAATTATGATAAAGATTATTTTGAATCTTCAGGCAATTGTTGCGAAAATTTAGATTTTTTGAATTGATGATTGGCACAATTCCATACAAACTGATATCATGATAAAATGGAAGTCAAATATATTGAGGAAATTATAAATTATGAAAAAACTTGTCATTGGGATACTGGCTCACGTGGATGCCGGTAAGACCACATTATCAGAAAGCATGCTCTTTTTGAGCGGTAAAATAAGAAAATTGGGACGTGTGGACAACAAGGACGCCTACCTGGATACTTTTGAGCTCGAAAAAACCAGAGGGATCACCATATTCTCAAAACAAGCGATATTAGAGGTTGATGGTACTGAAATCACGCTACTCGATACCCCTGGGCACGTGGATTTTTCCGCTGAAATGGAGAGAACCCTTCAGGTGCTCGATTATGCTGTTTTGGTGATCAGTGGCACCGATGGTGTACAAGGGCATACTAAAACGTTATGGCGATTGCTTGAAATATATAAGATTCCTGTGTTTTTGTTTATCAATAAAATGGATCAAAACGGAGCGGATCGTGAGAATATCAAAAGCAATTTAAGGGATCAATTGAGCGGATCTTGTGTGGATTTTTCTGATGAAGGATCAGTCGGGTTTTGTGAACAACTGGCAATGTGTGATGAGCCAATGTTTGAATCTTATCTGGAGAATGGAAAAATCGGCTCTGAACTGATCAGAAAAGCAATAAGGAACCGTAAAGTCTTTCCATGCTTTTATGGATCGGCGCTCAAACTCGAAGGCGTTGAGGAATTTATGAAAGGGTTTGCAGAGTATTCGATTGCCCCAACATATCCAAAGCTATTCGGAGCTAAAATATTCAAGATCACTAGAGATGAGCAAGGGAATCGATTGACACATTTGAAAATCACTGGAGGACATCTTAAAGTCAAGGATGCCATAATCAGTGGTGATACTGAAGAAAAGATCAATCAGATCCGTGTGTATTCCGGTCAGAAATATGATGCTCCAAGTGAAGTTGAAGCCGGAACGGTTTGTTGCGTGACAGGACCGATCAGGACCAGACCTGGAGAGGGACTCGGAATTGAGGAGATATCAAATGCTCCGATTCTTGAACCGGTGCTCGCCTATCAAGTTGTCCTTCCAGAGGGATGTGATCCGAGAGTGATCTTTCCGGGGCTCCGCCAAATTGAGGAAGAAGAACCCGAACTCCATTTTGTTTGGGAAGAGGCACTTCAAGAAATTCATGCAAGGATCATGGGAGAAGTTCAGATTGAAATTTTACAAAGCATGATTCAGAGTCGTTTTGATGTCGAAGTGACCTTTGGTGAAGGGCGTATCGTATATAAAGAGACAGTTGCAAATGTCGTTGAAGGGGTTGGTCATTTTGAACCACTCAGGCACTATGCCGAAGTTCATCTCCTGCTTGAGCCGGGTGATCCCGGAAGCGGACTTGTAATTTCTTCGAATTGCAGTGAGGATGATCTGGGTAAGAACTGGCAGAGGCTGGTGATTTCCCACCTGAAGGAAAAACCTCATAAAGGAGTGCTCACCGGTTCTGAAATCACTGATATGAGCATCACCTTGGTTTCTGGGAAGGCGCACAATAAGCATACTGAAGGTGGCGATTTTAGGGAGGCGACTTTCAGGGCGCTTCGACAAGGACTCAAAGAAGCTGAATCCATATTGCTTGAGCCTTATTATGATTTTAGATTGGAACTGCCTGAAAAAATGGTCGGAAGAGCTATGACCGATATAGAAAAAATGAATGGGATGAGTGAAATTTCACAGATTGAAGGTGAAAACGCGATACTGACCGGCAGTGCACCAGTCTCAACCATGCGCAATTATCAGCGAGATGTCATTGCCTATACAAAAGGCCTTGGCAGACTGTTCACCACACTGAAAGGATATGGACCGTGTCACAACGCCATGGAAGTCATCAAAGAAATCGGGTACGATTCTGAACGTGATCTTGAAAATCCGACAGGATCGGTTTTCTGCAAAAATGGAACGGGATTTTTGGTTGAATGGAATCAAGTGAAGGAGAATATGCACCTGGAACCATACCTTAAGAAAAAAGTGCAGATGTCTGAACTCGATGAAGACTCAGGGACTGTAGCATCGAATAGCGGTTCCATCAGTCTGGAAGAAATCGATCAGATATTCAACACAACTTTTTTTGCCAATCAAGGGAAAAAAAGTGTTTGGAAAAAACAAAAGACCACAAGTGAAAGTTATTCCGGATCAACGACTTATGTCGGCAAAAGAAAGGACAATCTGGAAGAGTACCTGTTGGTGGATGGATATAACATCATCTTTTCATGGCCAGAGCTGAAGACGCTCGCTGATTCCAATATGGATGGTGCAAGAGCTAAACTGATGGATATGCTCAGCAACTATCAGGGCATTCGAAAATGTGAAATCATAGTGGTCTTCGATGCTTATAGGGTCGCGGGAAGACGCGAGGAATTTGCCGACTATCATAATATACATCTGGTGTTCACAAGTGAGGCGCAAACAGCGGACCACTATATTGAAAAATTTGCTCACCAGAACCAGGACAAATATAAAATCATAGTGGCCACTTCAGATGGCATGCAACAAATGATCATTAGAGGCGCAGGAGCGGAGCTGCTTTCATCCAGAGAACTTAGGGAAGAAATCGAGTCTGCAAACGCACGCATAAAAGAAGATTATCAGCGTCAGAATGAATCGAAAAAAAATGCTCTTGAAGATGCGATATCAAGTATTGATAAAAATAAAATGGATAATATGGTCAACAAACTAAAAAAATAGAATATCAGATTGTGAATTTTGATTGAGGGTATAAAATTTCTGTGAGGTGTTCACCTATCTATTGGCTTTTCCAGCCATCAAGGGGGTTATGAATATGTTTTCAGGGATCTTGAAAAAGATTTTCTTGTTGCTGTTTGTCGCAATGATTGCGGCAACCACCACACCAACTCAAGCGGAGATTGCTGACGGTTATTGGCGTCTCGAGAAAGTGATCTACCAGGACGAACATTATGTAAGTGAGACCGTCACACCGAATATCATCAAGATGGCTGTATTCGATGATTTTGACGAGTTGTTGCTCAGACCTGAATTTGAGCCTGGAAAAGAACGCATCTTGGGATCGGCATATGTCACCAACAAAGACGGTTCCGAAGGTGTGTACAGATCTTTGCTCGAATTCACCCATCCACCGGTCGTCCTGAATCCGAATGAAAAATTCACTATGGAGTTTTATGGCAAACAAATATCCAACAGCACCGATCTAATGGTCGGTATGAATATCATATGTTATCATCAGCTGCTATACCCGGAAGGGGAATATCAACCACCGATTCCAATGATTGAAGATTCAGCTGCGGGTATATCGCTTATGTCCAAGGAACGTGGCGAAGAGGGGCTGATGCAGATGAATACTGCACATATTGGTCCAAGAATGCCTGATGAAAAGCGTGAACTCGGATATATTTTCAGAGTTGAAGTCAAAAACAACAAGGCTTATAGAAGATACGACTACATCTACAGCTGGGCAAAAGAAACTTTTCCGGGAGAGGATGAAATCAGGGTTTATATTGATGAACGCATCGTACCTTTCGATGTACCGCCATTGATCATCAATAGCAGAACCATGTTGCCGGTCAGAGCGATTCTCGAGGCACTCGGAGCTGATGTCCACTGGGATGGGCCCACTCAGACAATAACAGCGACCAAAGGCGACACTAAAATTATCATGATGATCGGGAAAAGCGAGGCATACATCAACGGTGTTTTGACCATTATAGATGCTCCTCCTGTAATCATTGATAGCAGAACACTTGTGCCAGCAAGATTCCTTGCTGAGAGCATGAAAGCAAAAGTCGGGTGGGATGGTATAACTCGAGTAGTGGATATTCAAACACAATAACTTAACGCTCATGATTGAGCGTTTTTTTTTGCTTAAGTGACCATATCAATTTTCTGATATAATGGTTTTGAGAGGTAATGAATATGGGATATAAACACATTTTATTTGATTTGGACGGGACATTGACAGATCCTGTGATTGGCATTACAAAATCAGTGGCTTACGCACTGAAGAAAATGAAGAACATCGATGTGGCTTTGGAAGAATTGACAAAGTTCATAGGACCACCGCTGATGGATTCATTTATTGATTTTTATGGATTTACAGAAATTGAAGCGAAAGAAGCCATTGAATGTTATCGTGAATACTTTCGGGATCAAGGCATCTTTGAGAATGAAATTTATGATGGCATTAAAAAATTGCTTGAGGAACTTACTATAGCAGGTAAAATAATGGCTGTCGCCACATCCAAACCGACGGTGTTCGCAGAGAGAATCGTTGATTATTTTGGATTGACACCCTATTTCGAAGTGGTTTATGGTAGTCATTTGGATGGCGGTCGCACCAAAAAATCAGAAGTGATTGATGCCGTAATTGAAGCGTTGGAGATCAAAGATTTGAAGGATGTTGTGATGATCGGGGATAGAAAACACGATATCATTGGCGCGAAACAAATGGGGATCGATTCGATAGGCGTGGAATATGGATATGGTTCTTACGAAGAGCTGCGAGAAGCGGGGGCTGATTTCATAGTAAAGGATGTATGTGAGTTGAAATCGATTCTTCTGGAGCGCTAAATACAGGATGGTGATGGCATGGGCATAACGATATATGATGCGACAAAGTTGAATACATTTAGAAAGTTCCGATTGATTTCAGGTGTTGGTGGTCTGGGCAACCCCATTGAAAAAGTCGGTATTTTGGATTGGGAATTTTTCATAAAGGAAGAAGGACAGTTCGTCAGGGGCGAATTTGTTCTGTCCAGTCTAATGTTCGCAAAAGACAATCCCGACTTCATCATCGAGTCAGTCACTGACCTGGTCAATTGCGGCGCGAGCGGTCTGGCTGTGAAGAATGTGTATTATAACGAACTGCCGGAGGAAGTGGTCCGTTTTTCAAATGAGAGAAATTTTCCGATTTTTATTTTTGACAACAGCGCCTACTTTGAAGACATTATAACAGAAGTAATGGATAAGATCCGGTTTGCCGGGAACTACGAACTTCTGGAAACAAAAGTGGACATTTTGATCAAAAAGCAACTGGATAAAGTAACCGTCAAGGAAATCGCCTATGAGATCAACAGCAGTTTCAAAGACAGCTTCTTTTCGCTTTATATCAAAGGCAAACAATATTCAGATGACCATGAGCTCATCTCTTTTTTGGACCGCATCAAAAGATTGAATCTATTGGATTTGCACAGCACAGCCATGAAGTATCGTGGTGGCATCCTCTTGATTGTCACGTCAGAAAAAATCGATACAAGCGAGTTGGATCATAGGGCAGAAGCTCTGATCAAGAGACTATCCATAGATACGGAGGCCTTTTATGTTGGATCAAGCAATGCCCACAAGGATTTGAACATGCTGAATATTGGAATCAATGAATGTCTATACGCTGAGATCACATCCGAAATTTCAAAAGCTTCCATTCAAAAATTTTGCGATATAGGGTTATATAGCGTTATCTTGCCCTACAAGGATGACATTTGGATGCGTTCATTTTATGAGAGTTTGATTACGCCCATCAGGAGTTATGATGAAAAATACAACACAGGTCTGTTTGATACAGCAGTGATTTATTTCGAAAAGGATGGCAATGTCATCGAAACCGCAAAGGCCCTTTTTATACATAAGAATACAGTGCGGTATAGAATGGACAAAATCAGGGAACTTCTAGATGTCAAAGGTGGATTCTATGAACAACTGGCAATTGCCATGAAATTATACACTGTACAAAATCTAAAATAAAACTACAATTATTGTGTTTTGTACAGTGAAAACCATTAAAAAAAGTGATATGATTTAAGTATTAAAAAACAGAGGTGTCTTTATGAACAAAAGAGTGATAGCCAATGTGCTACTGTTGATCACAGCAGCCATATGGGGATTTGGATTTGTGGCACAGAGAGTGGGCGCACAATTCATCGGAGCATTTACATTCAACGGTATAAGATTTGCTCTGGGATCTTTGTCTTTGATCCCTTTGATTTACTTTTTCGATAGAAAAAAGACAAAAGAAAAAATTTCATTTAAAAAGACAATTCTTCCTGGAATGATCATCGGATCGGTTTTGTTTGTCGCCTCCACGTTACAACAGGTCGGAGTAGCCTATACAACTGCTGGTAATGCGGGTTTTATAACAGGATTATACATGGTATTTGTGCCAATTTTCGGAATATTTCTCAGACAGAAAATCGGTAAGAATGCATGGGTTGGGGTTTTCGTGGCATTGGCGGGATTGTATCTGCTCAGTGTCAATGAGGATTTCTCGATCGCATTTGGTGATTTGCTTGTCCTGATTGCAGCAATTTTCTGGGCGATTCATATTTTGTCCATAGACAAATTTGCAAAGGAAATCGATTCCCTTAAATTGTCCAGTATCCAGTTTGCAACTTGTTCCGTTTTGAGTCTGGTTTCCGCATTGATGTTTGAAACGGTCACTGTTGCCGGACTTTCCGGTAGCTTGATACCACTTCTTTATGGCGGTCTATTATCGGTGGGAATCGCATACACGCTTCAAGTTGTTGCGCAAAAAGATGCCAAACCATCACATGCCGCAATCATATTAAGCATGGAATCCGTCTTCGGGGCTATCGGTGGCGCATTGCTGCTAAGTGAAAGAATGGGTGTAAGGGGTGCTATTGGATGTGCCTTGATTTTGGCTGGTATACTGATCTCACAGCTCAATTTTTCGCGAAAAAGAACTTTGGCCGAGTCCATAACCTGATGGAAGTCCAATATATAAATCCTTTGCTGAACTGCTGAGCAAAGGATTTTTTTGATGCTTCCAATGAACTTTCGCATTATGTTTACATGATGAAGCGTTTGTCAGTCATTATGGACAGTGTTATAATCATTCATAAATATGGCATCAAAAAGGTGTATAATGAAAAATATGGAGGATTGAAAATTATGAAATATAACCTTAAAAGAGCTATAAATGCAAATATTGGTTTTATTTGGTTTTTTTCGTTTTTTTTGAGTTTGACCGCTTATATCAACGGAGGCCTCGAGTACAGTATAAAGGCATTGGTTGCGACTTTGGTGACAGCAGTCATTGCGACGGTTGTAAATTTGCTTCCTGTTTCAATTCATTTCAAAAGTGAGTTTGTGATTTTTCTTCCCTTCTTTGCGGCACTCGGCCTTTCCATTGTAAATGGTGGTGTTGCGAGAATGTTCAACATTTATATCCTGGCGTTGGTCATGCAGGCTCTATACTTTAGTTATAAACGAATGCTTGTAGTGGGAGGCATCATCAATGTGGTACTGATCGCATTATATCTCGTGAATCCGAGCTTGCTTTTAAATAGCGGTATGGGCATCGGTGAATTCATACCTCGTATGGGTGCCGTTTTCAGTGCCTATCTGGTACTTTTGCTATTGAGCAAATGGGGACAGGAAACTGTTTTGGATGCGCAGAAACAGTCAGAAAAAAGTGACGAGGCCTTCAGCAAGCTTAAGCTGGTATTCAACGAAGTCAAAGCGTCCACATTACATCTCAAGGAGTCTACTGAAAGTTGTAGAGGTAAGATGATTGAAAATCGAGATGGTAACGTTGCGATCAATCAAGCCATCAAAGAGCTTGCGCAAAGCGTTGATGAGGCGGCTTCCACAGTATCGGACATCAATTCGAGTGTCGGATTTTCAGGGGAGAATGTAGATAAGACCTATGCTATTATGGAACATTTGGATTTGGTTTTTGTAAAACTCAAATCTGCTTTTGGCGAGAGTGGAAAATCGATGAAATCCATGACGGAGTCTGTCTATAAAATGAACGAGACCATGAATGACAGTTTTACGACTATAAAAGTTTTGTCTAACAAAATGGAAGATATACAAAGGCATCTGGATGGGATTGTATCCATCTCCAGCCAGACCAATTTGCTGGCACTGAATGCCTCCATAGAGGCCGCAAGAGCAGGGGAGCATGGTAGAGGGTTCGCTGTTGTGGCGGACGAAATCAGAAAGTTGTCTGTCGAAAGCAGTTCATTTGCGGATGACATCAGAAAAATCACTTCAGGGCTCATGGAAGCGACGCAGTCAGCGCTTGAGAAAGCTGAAGTTGGCAAGAAAGCGATGGATGAAGGTGTGGAAGCCATGCAGCATCTTGACACACACTTTTCAGTCGTGGATGAGAACTTTTCAGTTGCAAGCAAAGAACTCAGTGATGAGTCCAGCCTTATTCGTATGATTCATCTCGAGTTTAGTAAAATAGAGGATTCCATCACAAGCATCGCAGCGATCTTGGAAGAGAACGCCGCGCACTTTGAGGAAATCGCATCAAGAGTGGATGTTCAATCTGAAATCACAGAGATAGTGACAGAAGAGATCCAATCCATTTCAATGGTGGGAAGTCACCTGTATGAGAGTGTTAAGAAGGAGAGTTGATTTGGCGGCGTCAAAATGTCTGTGCCACAAATTGTCTGACGGATGCATAAAGATTGGATATGGCGGGTTTTGAAACCAGTGAACCGATGAGACAAATGTTGCTGACTTTTTGTTTATCCAAAATGTCCCTGTAAAAATTGGGAGTCAGGTTTTGTTCTTTCAAGTGTGGAAATATATACCATTGTTTTGCTGTAATCAAATGCTTGACATGGATTCCCGATTTTTCGATATCTGTGGTGATGCTGTTGACAAGTTCCTTGTTGACAGACCCATAGGCGTAAGCCACAAGTGTTGTCTTATTGTTTTGCCTGAAGGTGTGATAAAATTGTATCTTCTCTTTTTTTCCCAAGTTGGCTTTGAAGTAGGTTGTGACAATGTTTTTGTTTTCCACTTCATATGCGCATGTGATGTAAGGGTTGGTATCTATTTTTTTCATCAATTGATTGTATAGCTCATCTTTAATGACATCTTTCGGAAGTTTGGTTGTGATGAGCACTCTATCAAAAGATTCCGAGCCGTATTCAGTTTCAACTTTTACCTTTTCGCCGATACTCTCAATGTTTTTGACTTCAATGGAATAACGTATGTCTGAAATATTCTGACTGAGTTTTGTGATGACCTCGGAGAGTCCTTTGTTGACAAATAGGAGTCGATCTCCTCTGATCAAGGAATGGATGATATCCATATTGAAAATGTTGAATGCGTAATAAGCTTGTAACTCATGTATGTTCCCAAAACCGAAGGATGAGAGTTGAGGAGCAAGAAGCTGGCTGATGATGTCGAGTTCATGGGTTTTGAGAAAATCAGTCAAAGGCACCATCAGATCTTCATGGATTGGACCATAATTGACACCATGCAAAGACGTGGCATATTTATTCAAAATCTGTTCCAATTGCTTCAGTTCATCAGTCAAAGTGCCCACATCTTTTCTGGATAAATGCTCCACTTTGTTAAAATCCCCATCCAAAAAATTTCTGTAGGTAAAGCGCTCGGTATACGTCACATCCAGCTCAAGCAAAAGTTCCTTGATATGTTCCGAGAAGGAGAAGACCGTACCGAGTTCAATCGTGTTGTCTTTGCTTACAAGGGTTCTACAATGTCCACCTATATGTTCATGTTTCTCATAAATGGTGACATCAATGCCCTTTTTTTCCAATAAATATGCGGCCAGCATGCCGCTGAATCCAGCTCCAATTATGGCTACTCTCATTTGACCACCTTCAATATGTTCGATCGATATACGCCCAAAGGGGCAGAATCAGGTCAGTGCCCGATGACTTCACATGGTATTCCACCGGTGAACATAGTTCATCGGAATATTTGATTTTATAATTCAGATTATATTCGCGAATATGCTTTTGCAGTTGAATCTTGAGTGAACTGAATGAAATGTTCTTGTGAATGAAGGGCATCAGAAATGACAAAAGTTGGTGAGTATGGTTTTTTCTCATTTCTTGAAGTGTATTCAGTTGATCCTCCTCTTTCAACAAATGCATGGTGACCTCGTAACCGTTATTTTGAAAGATGCCATTGATATTCGTCAAAAAGGAATCCAATTTTTTCCCTTTGATGTTGTGCTCTTCAAAAAAACAAAGATGCTTGATCTCAAACCCAAGTGTTTGTGCAACGGGTATGGCAGCCGCAGTCAGAAGATCCTCAAAACATTCGGGAGATAAGGTATTATACAATCGGGTACAGGTGACCCTGCTCTTATAGTCGAAAATCGTATATTCATAGATTGTACCCAGCGATTCATAATCGCCATAATGTGTTGTCCAAAACAACCAACATTCACCACTTTTCAAATCATCAAAACAAGGATAATGCCTTGTTATTTTTTTGTCTTTTTTTGTGGAAAATTTCATCCTTTGCGCCTTTGTAGTCAGATGATTTCTCTTCATGACGTTGTAGACTGCCGACTCGCTGATGTCATAACCGACTTCTTCAAGAAGATATTTGATGGCTCTGGGGCCGTAGCTGGGATGATTTCTGATCAAACTCATTATGGTTGAGACAATTTCCGGTTTGGTTTTATTGAGGGGTGAGAATTTCTTCTCGATATCTTCCAGTCCTTTGATTCCAAAGGTTTTGTATCTCGATAACCAACGATAGTATATTGTTCTTGAGATTTTGTATTTTTCACATGTTGCACTAACGCCCATCTTTTGGGCTTCAGTAATGATATTGAATTTCAAATCACGATGCATAAGCAATCACCTCACGTTCAAATTATCTAAATTTTAACATAGTTTGAGGGTTTCATCAACTTACTGGCTATATTCATGAGAATGTGATATTTTTTTTACTTTGGTTGTCTGTTTACAAACAGCACCGAATTTTCGTTGAAGGATCATGCGGTGAGCGTGTTCATATAGTTGTACATGATGTAAACACATCGTTAAAGTAAAGGTGCTGCCGATTTCAAGAAATACCATCGGTTGTCGAGTGTTTTGAACCTTGTTATAATCAAGCTGAAATATTAAAGAGGAGGAGTATGATGAACGAATTAAAGATTTTCTCAATCCAGAAAAATATCCATGAAGATAATGTGAAAGTGGCAAATGATACCAGAGAAGTACTCGACCATCACAATGCATTTCTCATCAATGTGATGTCTTCACCGGGAAGCGGTAAAACGACTACACTTGTGAGTACCATCCATGCACTTAAAGGTGAAATGAACATAGGCGTGATTGAAGCCGATGTGGATTCTGATGTGGACGCCATATCAGTAATGAACGCTGGCGCAAAAGCCGTACAAATGCATACTGGTGGCTTGTGTCATTTGGATGCGACCATGGCAAGAAAAGGAATCGATGAACTCGGTGTTGAAGATTTGGATTTGGTATTTTTAGAGAACATTGGCAATTTGATTTGTCCTGTAGGCTATGATACTGGGGCCATGAAGAATATCGCCATTTTGAGTGTACCTGAAGGGGATGACAAACCACTTAAATACCCTATGATTTTCGCAAAAGTCGACGCACTCATCATCAGTAAGATCGATGTCATGGAACATTTTGATTTCAATATGGAAATACTTGAAGAAAGAGTCAGAAAGTTAAACAAGGATATAAAAATTTTCCCGATTTCCGCCAAAACTGGTGTGGGTTTGGACGCTTGGACAAATTGGGTCAAAACAGAGATGAAGAGGAGATAAACATGGCAAAGCAACCTGAAAAAACAAATTTCAACAAGTCGAAGCGATTTAATTTTGCTTTGACTTGGGCGGATGTGGATGGAAGATCCTATAGACAGGAAATTCTCGACCTCGCCAACAAAATAGGAAGAACGAAGGCGGGTACCAGCAGAGAAGCGATTCCATACGGACCGGAGTATTATGCTCTCGCACCGATCCTCGATGAATACCAGGCCAAAATTGCCATGCACCTTGCGTTCCGTAAGAAGCTTAGTGCGGAGGATGTTGCAATGGCATCCGGAGAGCCGCTTGAAAAAGTAAAGGTTGCTCTCGAGCATATCGCTTGGACGGGTGTCGCATTCGTCAACACCATTGATGGCGTAGATCAGTATTGGCAAGATATTTTCGTACCTGGACATCTTGAAATGATCAACAACAACAAAGAAATTGTGGCAAAGTATCCTGAGGTCGCTGAAGCTTTTTATTACTTCGGAGGCAAGAAAGGGCCTATGGCTGCTGGAATCATGCCAATCGGTGGCGGTCCAATGCGTGTTTTACCCATCGAAAGGTCTATAGATGGCAACACAAAAAAAGCGAGCTATGAAGAAATTTCAGGACACTTGAATGAAGCGGATGTATTCTCAGTTTCGGATTGTTCATGCAGAACTTCAAGGGAATCCATGGGTGAAGGCTGTGGTCACCTCAAAGAGGAAATGTGCATCCAGCTCGGACATGCTGCAGAGTATTATATCAAAACAGGTCGTGGTCGCGAAATCACAAAGGAAGAAGCTTTTGAAATCATAAGGAAAGCTGAAGACAATGGCCTTATGCACTCCATTCCGAACCTTGATACTCCAGGTCATACCCATGCCATTTGCAACTGTTGCGGATGTGGCTGTTATGCCATGAGACTTGCCAATGAATACCTCAACAATGACATCGTAAGGTCCAATTACAAATCTGTGATTGATGAGACCAAATGTGTGGCTTGCGGTGAGTGTATCGATGTATGCCCGACCAATGCACTGAGACTCGGACAGAAACTGTGTTCCAAAACACCGATCGACGAGACCATCACGAAGGTGACTCCTCGAAATACGGAATGGAACGAAGACAAATGGAACAGCGATTATAGAATCAACAGGAAAAACACTCTGGACTCAGGTACCGCACCTTGTATCACCAACTGTCCGGCACATATTCCGGTTCAAGGCTATATCAAACTCGCATCACAAGGCAAATACACGGAAGCCCTTGAACTTATAAAAAAACACAATCCTCTTCCTGCGGTATGTGGCCGTATATGTCCAAGCCTCTGCGAAGAAGATTGCACACGTGGTGATATTGACGAAGCGGTGGCTGTGGATGACATCAAAAAGTTCATAGCTGAGAAGGACCTTGAAAAGGCGACTCGATATATGCCAGTCAAGAGGCATGACTACAGCGATAAAAAGATTGCAATCATAGGATCAGGACCGTCGGGACTTACTTGTGCCTACGATCTTGCCATTGACGGATATGACATCACAGTATTTGAAAAGGAAAAAAAGCTGGGCGGCATGTTGACACTCGGTATTCCATCTTACAGGCTCGAAAAAAACGTTCTTGAGGCTGAAATCGATGTGATCAGAGACATGGGTGTCAAATTTGAGACAGGCGTTCAAATCGGAAAGGATATCTCCATTGAAGAACTTAGAAATAGAGGCTTCAATGCGTTTTTTGTGGCGATTGGCGCACAATCAGGTAGAAAACTTGGCCTTGAAGGTGAAAACGCGAATGAGGTCATCAGCGGCGTGGAGTTTCTTCGTAAAATCAATTTGGATGAACAAACAGGCGTAAAGGGAAAAGTGGTCGTCATCGGCGGTGGTAACGTTGCAATTGATGTTGCCAGAAGCTCGATCAGGCTCAGTGATGTCGCTCAAACGGACTTGTATTGTCTGGAATCCAGAGCGGATATGCCTGCCCACAGAGAAGAAGTCGAAGAAGCGCTTGGCGAGGAAATCGGCATCCATAACTCATGGGGTCCGACTCGAATCATTTCTGACGGAGTCAAGGTGACAGGGATTGAGTTCAAACGCTGTATTTCCACTTTTGATGAGGACGGTCGTTTCAATCCTCAATTTGACGAGTCGGATTTAATGACAGTCGCTTGTGACTATGTTCTTATGTCTGTTGGTCAAACCTACGATTATTCAGATTTATTCAGTGGCGAATCAGTAAAGTTGACAGGCAGACATACTGTTGAAGTTCATCCGATCACACTACAATCTTCAAAAGATGACATATTCTCAGGTGGGGACGTAGCAAGTGGTCCTAAACTGGCCATTGATGCCATAGCTGCAGGTAAAGAAGCCGCAGTTTCCATCCATAGATTTGTCCAGAACGGTCAGTCTCTGGTCTTTGGTCGAGACACTCAATCTTATAAGATGCTGGACAAGGACAATCTCGATGACAGAATCGATTACGACGGTACGGAAAGACAAAGAACTCAGCATATCGATGGTAAAGTCTCAAAAACGACATTCAAAGATTTGAGAGGCGTTTTGACTGAGGAACAGATCCAAAAGGAAACTGCGAGATGTCTCAGTTGCGGAGCAACAAAAGTGGATGAGTATCTGTGTGTAGGCTGTGGTGCATGTACTTTGAGATGTAAATTTGAGGCCATCACACTGGAGAGAGTACATGATGAGATGGGATTCGAAATAGAGGACTTACCAAAAGCAGTCCTCAAAAAAGTCATCACACGAAAAGCGAAAATCGCTTTGAACAAAGTGAATCCGTTTAAGGAGACCAGATAATGCATGAACTTGGTATTGTTTACGAAGTCATTAAAATAGTCGACGCTTTCGCAGTTGAAAACAAGCTCACAAAAGTCGACAAAATCATATTGGAAATAGGTGAATTGTCCCAAGCTATTCCAAGATTCATCGAATCGTGCTATCCGGCTGCGGTCAGTGAAACCGCATACGAGGACACAAAACTTGAGATTATTACTGTACCAGCAAACGGTAAGTGCCGATCATGCCAAGAGATTTTCAATGTGATTGAGCACCGTAAGATTTGCCCTGTGTGTCAAGCTGAGGATTTCAGCTTGATTTCAGGGCAGGAGTTCAATATCAAAGAAGTCGTTGCCTACTGATATTTCAATAGGACTATAGTTTCTGATTATTGTAAGGGGGTTTAAAATGGGGTTTTTATTTGAGGGTTTGACCTTGGGAAGTTTTATTGCACTCATTGTGTTCATTGGTGCGCTATTGTTTGTTAATGAAATAACAAGAAGGTCAAAAAAGGTTTCAATTGTTGTATTCTGTGCATTACCTGTAGTTTTGGCGATAGGTGTTTATATGGGGGTCCTAGGGTCTCCGACAGGAAATACATGGTTCGGTTGGGTAAAAGTCGTATCTGCCTTGATAGGCGTATACGGATTCCTTCTGATCCGGTTCACCAAATTAGGGGAAAGAAAGTTTGCGGCAATTTTTCCTGTTGCCATATTGTCACTTAATATTGCCGAAGCAGTCTACAGAGAGTTTCAAGTATTCGCAACAGTGAAGACATTGACAGTGGATGCTGGCGGAATATTGGTTTTGGGCGGCTACTGGAATATTTTCAATGGAATAGCCGGAATCCTTTGTATAGTGACTTTGACGGGTTTTGCCGGAATCAGGGTCTCAAAGGACAAAACGCGAGATATGATTTGGCCTGACATGACCTGGATGTACATCATCGGTTATACCCTATGGAATTTCGCTTATGTCTATAATTGTATTTCTACTCGATCGATGTATGCGGGATTCGGAATACTGTTTGCGGCTTTGATCGCTGAAGTGGTGTTCAAAAGAGGCGCATGGCTGCAGCACAGGGCACAAATCCTCTCCATTTACGCCATGTTCTCGCTGTCCGTGGATTTCCAAAGCGTATCGTATTTCAAGGTTTTGCCGACATATGACCAAAGATTGCTCATGGGAATCAGTGTGGTCGCGTTCCTTTTCAATCTGGGCGTGTTCGCATATATGGTCCAAACGATGGCAAAGTATAAAAAGAATCCACTCAAAGAAGAAATCTATGCCCACACGCATTACTATAAAAAGAGTGTTGAGGCAAATTATCTTTAGGAATCAGAAAGACCAGACACTTTCAAATAAGCCAAAGTGTTTGGTCTTTTTTTGTCTTTAAAACTTTTTTAAAATATATGTCAATCACATTTGAAAATGTC
>DHVT01000022.1 GCA_002412775.1 Firmicutes bacterium UBA5201
TGTAAAGTTCGCAAACTCAAGAGAAGTGAAAGGCAAAATCCTGAATGCCACAATCTCAAGAACAGGTACATACAAATACTACATCTCTATCTGTGTTGACACAGAGATTGAGAAAATGCCAAGAGCCACAGGGGAAATCGGTATTGACTTGGGACTGAAGGATTACCTTGTAACCTCAGATGGCTTGCCAGTCCCCAACCCTAAGTACTTCAGGAAATACGAGAAACAACTTGGCAAAGCACAAAGAAGGCTTTCCAAAAAGAAGAAAGGTTCCAATAACTACAACAAAGAAAAACTGAAGGTAGCACTTCTGCATGAGAAGATCGCCCATACCAGAAGGGATTTTCTCCACAAGCAATCCACTGCAATAATAGCTGAAAACCAAACTATTATTGTAGAAGGACTTAAGCCAGGAAACATGATCAAGAACAAAAGGTTATCCAAATCCATAGCAGATGCATCTTGGGGTATATTCCTTGATTTGCTAGAGTACAAGTCCCTTTGGCATGATAGAAAATATATCAAAATCAATACCTTTTTCCCAAGCAGTCAGCTATGTTCCAGCTGTGGCTATCAAAATAAAAACATGAAGAAGCTGCACATCAGGACATGGAAATGTCCCATCTGTGGTGAATTCCATCATAGAGATGAAAATGCAGCCAAAAATATCAAGGCAGAGGGTCTAAGAGTAGCGTTTAAGAGTAGCGTTTAAGCCTGTTTCCGATAATTAGGGTACTGGAACTACCCGATATTAAGCCTGCGGAGTCCTAAATAAGACCTTGCTACCAAATGAGGCACAGGACTATGAAACAGGAATCTCCCACTTCAAAAGCCATACTTTAAGTGGTGAGAGTGTTCAAGCCTAAAGGCACTCAAAAAACTTGACAGAAGCGCTGATTTTGTGCTATTAATGATGTATGTTGAAAAGAAAAATCCATGATCGAGACCAGTAACTTTGAAGTGTCACCCAAGAGAGGGTTTGACCGGTGAAAAAACCTGTGACAGTTGAAGTGAATGCCCTCGTGAGTGCGTCCCGAAAAAAGTAGGAGGCGACGGCTGATCCCGTTATCGATCTTTGAGTAATCTACAAAGTGGAACCGCGATGATCCTCGCCTTTGTCAAAAAGGCGGGGTCTTTTTATTATATTCACCAGGGAGGCATTTATGAAACTGTACAATTCCATGAGCAGAAGTATTGAGCCATTTGAACCGTTTGAACCCGGAAGAGTGTCCATGTACACTTGTGGCCCGACTGTTTACAATTATGCGCATATCGGCAACTTGAGAACCTATATCCATGAGGATGTTCTTGAAAAATCACTCAGATATTTGGGGTATGATGTCAAGCGCGTCATGAACATCACCGATGTAGGCCATCTGGAATCCGATGCGGATGATGGTGAAGACAAAATGCTCAAAGGGGCACAAAGAGAAAACAAAACCGTATGGCAAGTGGCTGAGTTTTATACCCAGGCATTCTTTGAAGATTGCAAAAAACTGAAGATCAACCGTCCGGAAGTGGTGGCAAAAGCGACGGATTATATCGATGAATACATCAGTTTCATAAAAAGCCTTGAAGAGAAGGGCTACACTTATTTTGAAAACGGCAATGTCTATTTTGACATTTCAAAATTTGGAGATTACACCAAACTCTCAAAGCTCGATCTGGATACGCTGAGAATCGCGCATAGGGACGATGTGGAAGAAGATCTCCATAAGAGAAATCCTCAAGATTTTGTCCTTTGGTTCACAAAATCGAAATTCGACAATCAAGCCATGAAGTGGGATTCGCCATGGGGTGTGGGATATCCGGGCTGGCATATCGAATGCTCTGTCATTTCACTCACAAATCTAGGAGAACAAATGGACATCCATTGTGGTGGTGTGGACCATATACCAGTGCACCATACCAATGAGATCGCCCAAACAGAGAGTTACACAGGCAAGCAGTGGACCAAATACTGGTGGCATGCCGAGTTCCTCATAGATAACAGTGGGAAGATGAGCAAATCATCCGGTGAATTCCTGACCGTGTCCTTGCTTGAAAAGAAGGGATTCGATCCGCTCAGTTACCGTTATTATGTGCTGGGCTCGCATTACCGTAAGCAGTTGGCTTTCAGTTTTGACAATCTTGAAATGGCACAATCCGCATTTCAAAAACTCAAAAGGCGTACAGTTGTCTATGCGGATCAATTGTCAGAAGGTACGAAGCTGTCGGACGAAGGCCGTCAACTACTGGATCTGTACAAGTTGCATCTGGCCGATGACCTGAATACAGCCAATGCCATTACAGTGCTTTATGATGTTCTTAAGGCCTCTCTGTCAGACTCAGAAAAGGCATATCTCATCCATGAGATGGATCGGGTGTTGTCGCTGGGATTACTTGAAAAAGCTGAGCTCGGCACTGAAGTGGATTCAGACGAGACCGCTTGGATCGAAGAACAGCTGATTCAGCGCTCTGAAGCCAAAAAAACAAAAGATTGGGCCAAAGCGGATCTCATTAGAGATGAACTCAAAGCCAAAGGCATCACGATCATTGATACACCCCAAGGAGCGGAGTGGAAAAAAGAAAATTAACCATTTGCACATTTTGTACACTTTTCGGACACTATTCATGCGTTTTTAGGGGCAATTGTGTATCCGATGAGATACAAATTCATTGAAAGCACCAACATTCGTATATATGTGTATCAAAATGGCTACAACTCTGATGTCAAATAGAGCGAAAGAGGTGTGAGTCAACATTAAATAATTATTGCAATCACGCATTTGCAGTGCGTCCATGATAGAGTGGGCGCACTTTTTCGTTTTGGCACGCTTATTGCTGTATATAAAGCAACGCTATAGGAGGTAACAAACTTATGAAGAAAATCATTACGATGGAAGAGGCGGTATCTCACATCAAAGACGGTATGACCATAATGATCGGTGGATTTTTGGCATGTGGCACTCCGCATAAAATTGTGGATGCGCTTATTGAAAGCGGCGTAAAAGATCTTACAATCATCGCAAATGACACAAGTTTCGTGGATAGAGGGATAGGCAAGCTTATCGTGAGCGGTCAGGCGAAAAGGGTGGTCGTGTCACATATTGGCACGAACAAGGAAACTGGACGCCTGATGAATGAAGGCAAACTCGATGTGGAACTCGTACCACAAGGTACACTTGCCGAGCAAGTGAGATCAGGTGGAGCAGGTCTTGGTGGGGTATTGACACCGATCGGTGTTGGCACGCCGGTGGCAGAAGGCAAAGATCATCTAATCATAGACGGAAAGACCTATCTGCTGGAAAAAGCGCTAAGAGCTGATATTGCGCTGATCTACGGTTCAAAAGTGGATGAGAAAGGCAATGTGTACTACAACGAAGCCACTAGAAATTTCAATCCGCTTATGGCCATGGCAGCTGAAACCGTCATCGTCGAAGCACAGGAAATTGTCAAGACAGGCGCACTGGATCCACACATGGTGCACACACCTGGACTATTCATCAAATACGTAGTGAAGGCATAGGAGGCTCATCATGGATGTAAAAGAAATCATTGCAAGACGCGTTGCGAAAGAGTTTAGTGACGGTGACGTGGTCAACCTAGGGATCGGACTTCCAACGTTGGTGCCGAACTACATTCCGGAGGGAGTAGAGATCATACTCCATTCCGAAAACGGTTTCACAGGTATGGGGCCTGCACCATCAGAGGACAATATCGACATGGAACTCGTCAACGCCGGTGGAATGCCGGTGACTGTCATTCCTGGCGCATCATTTTTCGACAGCGCCATGTCATTTGCAATCATCAGAGGCGGACATTTGGATGCGACCGTTCTTGGCGCGTTACAAGTCGATGAGGAAGGCAATTTGGCAAACTGGATGATTCCCGGCAAACTCGTACCTGGTATGGGTGGCGCCATGGATCTCGTCGGAGGTGCCAAAAAAGTAATCGTAGCGATGACACATACAGCGAAGGGTGAGATCAAAATCTTAAAAAGATGCAACTTGCCACTGACAGGCGCCAAAAAAGTCAGCACGATCATCACTGAAATGGGTGTCATGGAAGTGACTCCGGAAGGCCTGGTCTTGACTGAATACAATCCCGAATACACAGTGGAGCAGATTCAGGAAGTGACGGACGCAAGATTGATCGTATCCGACACGCTCAAACCAATGATCTAAAAACATATTACAACAAAGCATGAAGTTCATGGTTCGTTTGGAATCCATGAATTTCATGCTTTTTATTTTTTGAATCTCATAAAATATGGTATATTGATAGTATCAAAAGTGTCATGAGGAGTGCGTTTTGGAGAAGTCATACGAGCAACTCAAATGGGAAATGGAGATCATCGATGAATTCATCGAAAAAGCCTATGAAGGCTTGATCATCATCGACCAGGCAGGGAAAATCATAAAATTCAAATATGAAAAGTTCATGAATGTCAAAGAAGAGGACGTCATAGGAAAACATGTGACGGAAGTCGTTGAAAACACTCGTCTACACATCGTTCTTGAAACCGGTGTGCCTGAAATAGGTGACGTCCAACAAATCAAGGGACACAATGTCGTCACTTCCAGAATTCCCATCATCAGAGGTGGCGTGGTTGTGGGTGCCGTAGGCACCATTCTCTTCAAAGATGTCGCTGAGGTCAAACACTTGGCGGAGCATCTGGACCAGATGAAAGAGCACGTCAAGAAGTATAGACAAGAACTCAAACGTCTGAATCTGGCCAAGTACTCCTTTGAACAGATCTTGACCGGCGACCCGCAGATGATCATGCTGATCGACACTGCGAAAAAAGCCTCCGAGACGAACTCCAGTGTATATATCGAAGGGGCAAGCGGCACCGGCAAGGAATATTTCGCCCATGCCATCCACGAAGCGAGTTACAGAAGATACGGTCCTTTCATACGCATCAATTGTGCGAGTATTCCAAGAGATCTGTTTGAATCGGAACTTTTCGGATATGAACCAGGGGCGTTCACTGGAGCGGCATCCCACGGTAAAATCGGAAAGTTCGAGCTTGCGAACGGCGGAACGATTTTCCTCGATGAACTCAGTTCCATGCCTCTGGAAATGCAGGTGAAACTATTAAGGGTCGTAGAAGAACGCGAACTTGAACGGGTTGGAGGCAACCAAAGCATCAAGCTCGATGTAAGGTTCATCTCAGCGAGCAACGAGAATCTTCAGGACCTTGTGAAGACTGGAAAATTCAGAAGCGATCTCTATTATAGACTGAATGTGGTCAATCTGGAACTGCCCCCTTTAGTGGAACGTAAAAAGGATGTGGGGCTGCTCATGCAGCACTTTTTGGAGAAATTCTCAGTGGACCATCCGAATTGTCCGACGGGCTTTTCAAGGGAGGCGAGGCACTGTCTCGAAGCCTATCGATGGCCGGGCAATGTGCGGGAACTCAGAAATGTGATTGAAAGTGCAGTCAGCATCGCACATGGCAGAAACATAGTAGTCTCAGACTTGCCGGATGACATCGGTCATCTGAAGCCACCGGAAATCCTATCCTATGACCTGGGCAAAATGAATGAGCCACTGACCGGCGATCTGAAAACGATGCTGGAAACCGTAGAGAAAAAACTGATTTTAGAGGCACTTCAAAAATGCCATGGCAGCAGAACCGATGCCGCAATTCTGCTCGGAATCCACAGGACGGCACTTTACAAAAAGATGACCAAACTCGGTATCGATGCCTATGAAAGCATTTGACCAAACCAGCTATGTTGAAGGGAGACCACCAACCATGATCAAACCAAACCGACTCAAACCTGGAGACACCATTGCCACTGTAAGCCTATCTTGGGGTGGTGCCGGAGATGAAACATTGATTCACAGATATAAAATCGGAAAAGCACGACTTGAAGAAGTGTTCGGGCTGAATGTCGTGGAAATGCCCCACACTCTGAAGGGTACAAAATTCACTTATGAACATCCCGAAAAACGGGCTGAGGATTTTATGGCCGCATTCAGGGATCCCAATATAAAAGCCATCATATCCAATATAGGTGGTGATGATGCCATAAGGATGTTGCCCTACATCGATTTCGATGTCATCAGGAACAATCCGAAGATTTTCATGGGATATTCCGACACCACAATCAACCACCTGATGTGTCACAAAGCGGGACTCATGAGCTATTATGGTCCATGTGTCCTGATGGAGTTCGCAGAAAATGTCGAAATGCACGAATACACAGTGGATTCAGTCATTGAAACACTGTTCGAAACCGAGCCGATAGGCCTTGTGGAATCCAGTACAAACTGGACCTCCGAGCGTATGGAGTGGGAGAGTATCGAGAATCAAAGCATCAGAAGAACCATGACCCCGGAAAACCATGGGCATGAAACCCTTCAAGGAAAAGGCATAGCGAAAGGCAGACTCATAGGAGGGTGCGTAGAAGTGCTCGATTGGGCGAGGGGAACCATTCTCTGGCCTGATATGCATCACTTCGATGAGGCCATTTTGTTCCTCGAGACCAGTGAGGAAAAACCGACACCTGATCTCCTCACATGGACACTGCGCACATTTGTCGCAACTGGAATCATCGACAAAATAGCGGGAATTGTAGTCGGCAAGCCACTCGATGAGGCCTATTATGAAGAATACAAGGCGGTGTACCGGTCTGTGATCGGTTTTGAGGCCGGAAGACCCGATTTGCCGATTCTATACAACTTGAACTTCGGACATACATCCCCTCAGTTCATATTGCCTTACGGCGCCATGGCAGAAATCAACTGTGAAGACGGTACTTTTGCCATTTTGGAACCGGGAGTGGAGTAAACATGAGAGCTTTCGTCGGTATAGAGTTCAGTCCGGAAATCAAAGAAGAGATTCATGAAATTCAGAAAAAATTGAAACCCTTTGCAAAAAGTGGCCGGTGGAAACATGAGGACAATTTTCATTTGACCCTGAAATTCCTTGGAGAAATCGATGAGCAGCAAGCGATTGCGATCAACGGACTTCTTGCGCACATAGCACCAACGCACAAGGCGTTCACCTTTGGAATTGAAAAACTCGGCACATTTGGCCAGAGCACGCTCAATCCCCTTACGGGATGTTTGGCCATCAGAGTCCTATGGATGGGAACCGAAGGTGGGGAGAAGGCGCTGCGCGCACTTCAAAGCGACATTGAAGTAAAGCTGGAGGCATTGGGCTTTCCACGGGATCCAAGAGGCTACAACCCACACGTCACCTTAGGACAGAACCTTAAAATCAAATGTGAAGTTGAAGAAATGGAAAGAGCAGTGGTCCCGATTACCCGTAAAGTGGAAGTCAAGTCGATACACCTGTTCAAAAGTGAGTCTAAAGACGGCAACCGCATATACAGGCCCGTATCTGGCCATAAATTGCAACAAGGGGGATAGCATCATGAAAAATTTGATTTTAATTCTCCTGCTCACCATCTTGATGATGGGATGCGAGGCATCAGGGGATCGAGACACTATAGAAATTACAGTCTCCGCTGCGGCAAGTCTGAAAGACCCACTGGCTGAAATTGTAGAGACCTATGAACAGGAAAACCTGGACGTGAAAATCACCTTGAATATGGCCGGTTCCGGAACACTCGCTATGCAAATCGAAAATGGCGCCGAAGTCGACTTGTTCATTTCGGCAGCCGATAGCTGGATGAATGGTCTGAATGAAAAGGGGCTGATTGTCTCAGAGACGGTGGTGCCGCTCTTAAGCACGCGTATGGTCATAGTCGTTCCCGAGACCTCAAAGTATAATGAAAATGATATCACGACGTTGTTTGAAGATAGAACCGCCAAAATAGTGATCGGTGAACCCTCAAGTGTCCCCGCCGGCAAATACGCCATGGAATGGGTCGAATCTATGGGCATGACCCAAACAGTAAACAAGCAACTGGTGTATGGAAAAGATGCGAAAGAAGTACTTTCATGGGTTGAAACCGGCAATGCCGACGCGGGAATCGTATACTTTACCGATGCCATAGCATCCAAAAAAGTGAGAGTCGTAAGAACTTCCACTTTAGGGGATCATACAGAAGTGAATTATCCCGCCGCAGTCGTCAAATCATCGAAGCATATTGATGAAGCAATAGCATTCCTGAACTATATGATCGATTCTGAAGTGTTTGAAACACACGGGTTCACGAAAATAAAGCGAGAGGAATGATGGATATGGATTTATCGCCTTTATGGATTTCACTAAAAGTCGCACTGTTTTCCACAATAATCACCTTCACGCTTGGAATTCTGTCCGCATGGTTCATGACGAACTATCGGGGGAAAGGTGCGGCGCTGATCGATGGTCTGATGACCTTGCCCATGGTATTGCCTCCGACTTTGGTGGGATTCATTCTGCTCTGGATCATAGGGGTGAATGGGCCGATTGGCAAATTGCTTGGACTATGGGATATAAAAATCGTATTCACATGGTTCGCTGCAGTATTGGCTTCAGTCGTTGTATCCTTTCCACTCATGTACAGAACGAGCAGAGGCGCATTTGATCAAATCAATATGGATTTGATCCATGCCGCAAGAACACTCGGATCAACTGAAAAAGAGGTTTTTTTGAGAATTGTCGTACCGCTTGCATGGCCAGGAATCGCCGCTGCCACCGCGCTCGCTTTCTCGAGGGCACTCGGAGAATTTGGTGCGACACTTATGGTTGCGGGAAGTATTCCAGGCAAGACGGAAACGATTCCCATCGCCATTTATTTTGCCACACAAGGCGGCGATTATAAACGCGCGGCTGTTTGGGTGATCATCGTATTTGCCATTTCACTTGTATCCATGATGTTCATCAACAGGTATCAAAATAGAACAGTCAAATGACTAAGAGGTGAGAAGGATGTCCATATCAGTGAGTGTCAAAAAGAAACTGGAAACATTTGAACTCGATGTCCATTTTTCCAGTCATGAGAAAATCGTCGGATTGCTTGGCGCGTCAGGTGCAGGGAAAAGCATGCTCCTAAAGACAATCGCCGGACTTTTCGAACCCGAGAGCGGCAAAATTGTCGTGGATGACGTTGTGTATTTCGATTCAAGTTCGGGCATTTCTTTGCAGCCAAGACAAAGAAAGGCTGGTGTGGTATTCCAGCACTATGCCCTATTCCCTCATATGACAGTAGCGGAAAACATCGCATTTTCACTTGACCCCAAAAAATCAAAAGAGAGCATGGATAAAGTGGATCGGCTGATTCACGATTTCCATCTCGAAGCCCTAAAAGACCACAGACCTTCCAAGCTTTCCGGGGGACAGCAACAAAGGGTGGCACTCGCCAGAGCGCTGGCTATGGAACCCAAGGTGCTCCTTTTGGATGAGCCGTTTTCCGCTCTCGACATACATCTCAAAGCACAATTGATCAAAGAAATGAAAAATGCACTCTCGGATTACTCAGGGCATGTGGTCTATGTGACGCACAACATGGATGAAGCCTTTCAGTTGTGTGGCCATGTGGTGGTGCTCGACAAGGGACAGATGATTTCAAGTGGCCTCAAGGAAGAGATTTTTCTAAAACCCTGCAACATGCAAACCGCCAGAATCATTGGTATGAAGAATCTCGCCCCTGCAAAACTGGTGGGGCCAAATCTGCTCATGGTCCCTGAATGGGGGATCATGCTTCAGTACAGTGAAGATGTGATTGCCACAGAAGGCTTTGTAGGCATTCATGCTTACCACATCAAATTGAACGAAAATTGCATATCGGAAAATATGTTTGAATGCACCATTGTGGATCTGGTCATCAACCCCAATTACCACACCTTTTACCTTAAATTTGCCGGTGAACCGGAAAGCATCGATGATTATCATATTCAGATGGATGTGCCGGCTGAGGACGCCCTGCAAATTGAAAACAAGAAAACCGTCAAAATATGTATTCCTGAGGAGTACATCTATTACAGCTGATTAGGAGGCCAGATATGTCTTATAAAATCCTAGATTTGAAATTTGAACAAAACGGTGTGCGACTCACCATCAATCCTGTAGTGATTTATGATGAAAACGAGATGGTCCTGGTAGACTGCGGTCATCCGGATGCGCTGCCAAAACTGGAAACGCTTCTGAAAAAAGAAGGTCTTGATATGGCAAATCTCACAAAGGTCATCATCACCCACCATGATCACGATCACATGGGTGCGCTCGCATCCATTGTACGCAAATATCCAAACGTGAAAGTGATGGCATCGCACATTGATTCGCCTCATATCGAAGGGAAGTCGAAATCACTTCGGCTTGTTCAGGCGGAGGCGATATATGATGCTCTCCCCGAAGAACAAAAGGAAGGGGCGAAGCAGTTCCAAAACTACCTTGAGAGCATCGAACCCACAAAAGTGGATATCAGACTCAAAGACGGAGACCGATTCGATTGCTGCGGAGGTTATGAAATCATATCGACACCCGGACACATGCCGGGTCACATCTCAGTCTATCTGATGGACAGCAAGACCTTGATTGCGGGTGACGCACTAGTGGTACAAAAGGGTGAACTGGAGATCGCAAATCCCCAGTATTCGCTGGACATAAAAGGCACAAAGACAACCGCCAAAAAACTTGCATATATGGCAATTGACAGAGTGATTTGTTATCATGGCGGGCTTTATGAGGGTGACGTCAAGAAGGCACTCACCAAAATGAGCCGATAGGAGGTGCGCTTTGGCGACTTTGATATGGGATTTCGATGAAACATTGGCTTATAGGGATGGCAAATGGACCAGGTCAATGTATGAAATATTGGTGAGAAACGGTTATGAGCATTTATCTGAAGATGAGGTCAGACCCTATTTTAAATCAGGTCTGCCTTGGCATCGGAGCAATGAGGCACACATGGACTATTTTGTTGATGAGGATTGGTGGACCCACATCACTGAAGTCATCAGACTGAAACTCACCCAACTCGGTTTTGATGAGCATCAGTCAAGGCGCCTATCTGGTCAGTTCAGAGCGGAATATCTGGATCTTTCAAAGTGGCATCTGTATGAAGATACACTGGAGGCTTTGGAGTTTTCAGTGAGCGAAGGCCATGTGAATATCATCCTGTCCAACCACGTTCCAGAACTGAAAGACATAGTGCGAAACTTGGGGATCGACAAATATTTTCAAGCGATCATCACCTCGGCCGATGTAGGATATGACAAACCACATCCAGCAATTTATGAAGAAGCGCTTGGACATGTGGAAAAAGGTTCGCGGGTCTATATGATCGGTGACAGTTACAAAGCCGATGTCCTGGGCGCCATGGCTATGGGGATCGACGCCATTTGGGTGAGGCAGGAGAACCTGACCGATTTCGTTAGACATTGTGAAGGTTTAAACGGGATTTGGCAATTCGTCGATAAGCGATAGAAAAAACTTGAAACTTAAGTGGAATTGGCATAGACTATTGATATATATAGTGTAGTATAGACAACTCATGCAAAATAATTTTTATACTAATTGTTGGACTTAAGAAGAACTTTACGTTGGTCTTTAAGTAAAACAAACAAAATAACATGGAATTATTTTGTTTGTTTTGTTTTTTTTTGACACTTCATTTTTCGGGAGGCTTTGACGGATGTACACGGAACAAGATAAAAGAGACTTTTTAAAAGCATTCACCAGGATCCTCAAAGAAATGAAGGGGAGAGGACCCAACAATATTTTCATAAAATATCTATCCGGTGAGTTGCATGTCGTCATTCAAGGCATAGTGACCGATTATGAAAAGTATCTCGTAGATGGATTCGGTGATGAAGCCTATGAAACACTTACATATTATTATGAAAAAGACACTCAAAACATAGAAAAAAGATTTTTGGAATTATTGGAAGGCAAATACAGTTTTGAACTATATGAACTCGAGATGGACTGGATTTCGGATGTTTTTGTTTACAAGTTCAAAATCAGCAGTTGATGATTGAAGGAGAATGCGTATGAAATCACTAGAGTTTTCGGATGCGTTACAAAGTGGACAACTGTCAGAGGAATTTCAATATTTGCTGGATAAAAACCCTTTGGGGATTTTGTTTTTGGATCGGAATTATGAGATTGCCTATACCAACGAGCAACTGGATGCCTATTTTTTAAATGATCTGGATTTGTCATCAAAGAAATTTGGGAACATGTTTCATTGTGAGTTTGTAGCAAACAGCGGTGAACTTTGTGGTTCCACCAAACAATGCGGGAATTGCAAAATGAGAAATTCTGCGGTGAAGTCAAAAGAGAATGGCATCACGATCAAAAATGTTAGAGTCAAACGGTCTTTCAATGTTCGAAACACTCGAGCCACCAAGTGGCTGGATATGACGTTCGCACCTATGAGGATTGGTAAAAATGAATTCACATGGGTGAGTATTCTGGACCTTACTCAACTTATGCACGCCAAATATTCCAAAGATCATGACCTAAAGGAAACAGATGAGGATTTTGCGTTATCGAAAGATTTTTTCCATGAAAATGTCATTAAAAGTCTAGCGGTGGAGTGTGATGTTGATACTG
This sequence comes from Firmicutes bacterium UBA5201, assembly GCA_002412775.1. GTDB lineage: Bacteria > Bacillota > Clostridia > Peptostreptococcales > Acidaminobacteraceae > Fusibacter_D. Next base: position 12,443 of record DHVT01000022.1, read on the forward strand.
GGGTATATATGATAATGATGTCCATCAAAGAAGAACTTAGGATCGATCATCGATTCGGTTATATCTGGAAGGATGAAATCATCAACAATTACAAGGAACAGGTGGAAAATATACTTGGTGAGTCCGGACAATTCTGCAGATACAGTCAGGATAGGTTTTTGGTATATCTGCATTGTAAACATGAGAAAGATATACAAGAGTTCATTAAAAGACAATCCGAATATAAAAGTCTGCTCTTTCATCTGAAAAACATATTCGATTTCAAAATCATGAAACTAAAAATCAATCCGGATCGCATCATGCAGCTGTCAGAAGAGAACAGACTTTATATCGAATATTTCAAAGCGATCACCAAACTGGAGCGGTCCAAAGAAAAAGAAATGATTGTAGAGGTGCTGTAAGTTGAGAGATGACCATAATTTAAGGACGTTATTAACGAATTATCAATTTAAGGAAACACCGATCAAGAATAACCCGTGGCGCATTGTTCTGATTTATGGCATCGTAGGATGCCTTTGGATTCTTTTTTCAGACATGCTGTTGCTGTATATTTTCAAAAAACCCGATTTGGTCTTGAGCCTTCAAACCATAAAGGGTTGGTTTTACGTGTTTTCAACATCCCTGTTGCTCTATTTTCTAGTGAAGTTCGGGTACAGTGAAATCTTCAACCTTACAAAGGAACTTTACGAAAAAAATGAGGAGTTGGTCAGCTTCTCGGAAGAACTAATAGCAAAAGATGATGAATTGAATGAAAAGATCATCAAATTAAACGAAACGATGAATCGTTTGGAAGACCAAAAACGGTTCAAAGATGAAATATTCAATACGACCAGCACAGTGGTCATGATTTGGAATCTGAACGGAGAACTCATTGAGACCAATAGTAGGTTTACCGAATTGTTCAAGTTCGAAAGTAGTGAGGCGATCGGTCACAAATGGGAAGAACTGTTGCTGGATGAGCAGGAAAGACACACTAAAAATGAAATCATTGAGAAGCTGGGATTGGACAAAAGACTCGAAAGGTATGAAAACCATATAGTCACCAAAGACGGTAAGAGACTTTACATGCTTTGGAACAAGAAAAGGATCACCGATCCCAATTCAGGAGTTCCAATGGTCGTATCTTTCGGTGTCGATATCACCGAAGAAAAAATCAAGGAGGCCAGAATCATCGAACTCGCCTATAAAGACAGGTTGACAGGGCTCGGCAACCGTGTGATGTTCGAACAGGACGTGGAAAAGAGAATTGAAGACCAAAAAGAGTTCGTGCTTTATTATTTGGATTTTGACAACTTCAAGAATTTGAACGACATATACGGACATGAACTCGGCGATCTATTCCTAAAGGATTTTGCCCATAAAGTCGCTTCCGAATTCTCTGACATGGACATGTACAGATGGTGTGGAGATGAGTTCCTGATGGTGGGTAAGCAGGTCGACCTGGACGCCATCAGATATAGGATGTCTGAACTTATGACCATGACTTCCCAGAAATGGCCTATCGAGCATATGGATTATTATCCATCGATCAGCGTGGGCATCACAAAATATCCGAAAGATGCGGAAAATCTCAGCGAACTTCTTATGAATGCGGATATGGCACTTCATAAAGCCAAAAGAAACGGAAAGGATACCTACGTCTTTTATGAGACTCAATTCAGAAGCGAAGTCGAACAAATCACTCAGGTGGAAACACGTATTCAAAACGCGATTGAAGAATCTCTATTTCATCTTCATTTCCAACCGATCTATCAACTGAACAATTTCGGAGTGATTGGTTTTGAGGTCTTGTTGAGGTTTGACACGGAACTTTTCAACATGTCTACTGGTGAACTGATCTCGATCGCAGAGCAGACCGGCCAAATATCCGCCATTGACCGATGGGTGGTCAACCGAAGTTTTGAGTATATCAAAAGTCATATGATGCATACGGACCATATCGTATCCATCAACTTGTCGTCGAAGTCGTTGTCATCCTCAACCATTGTCGAGTATATCAAAACGTTGCTTTATGAGACTGGCATCAATCCGGGAAGAATTGAAATCGAACTTACCGAATATTCATTGATCAACAATTTCAAGAACACTCTAGCAATCATCAACTCCCTCAAGGCTTTGGGGATCAAAATCTCACTGGATGACTTTGGTACGCAGTATTCATCTCTAAATTACTTGAGCAAGATTCCATTTGACACGCTTAAAATAGACAAATCGTATATAGATCAAATAGTGAACAACACATCTGAAAGAATCATAGTCGAGCAAATCATCAGCCTCTCCAACAAGCTTGGCGTCCAAACCATAGCTGAAGGCGTTGAAAACAAAGAACAACTCAGCCTGTTGACCAAGATGGGTTGCCAGTACGCACAAGGGTATCATTTGGATCGACCGATGGCGGTGGAACATTTGACGCCATACGGAGTACACATTGGAGGCTGATAAAATGAAGTATAGAATGAATCCTAAAAACAACGATGAACTCTCAATCTTGGGTTTTGGTTGCATGCGTTTTTCCAAAGATGAAAATGAAGTGGAAAAGCAAATCATCTATGCCATTGAAAATGGTGTCAACTATTTTGATACCGCATACGCATACCCGAACAGCGAAGTGATTTTAGGAAGGGTTCTGGCAAAAGGTTATCGTGACAAGGTAAAAATCGCCACAAAATTGCCTCCCTATATGATCAAGAAATATGAGGATTTGGACAAGATTTTTTATGAGGAGTTGAGAAGACTTCAAACGGACCGAATCGATTATTATTTTATGCACATGCTCACAGATATCAATATTTGGAGTCGTTTGGTCGATCTTGGAATAATCACTTGGATTGAGGAAAAAAAGCAAAAAGGTGAAATCATAAATATTGGATTTTCCTATCATGGTGGAAGAGATGAGTTCATAAAACTCGTAGATTGCTTTGAATGGGAATTCTGCATGATTCAGTACAATTTTCTTGATGAGAACAATCAGGCAGGAAAGAGTGGACTTAAATATGCATCTGACAAAGGTTTGCCAGTGATGGTCATGGAACCGCTCAGAGGGGGGAAACTTGTCACCGATCTGCCAGATGAAGTCTATAGGATTTGGGACAATGCCTATGTCAAGAGGAGTCCTGCCGAATGGGCATTTCGATGGATTTGGAATCATCCTGAAGTGACCGTGGTACTTTCAGGGATGAATTCTCAGGAAATGGTGGAAGAAAACATTAGGGTTGCGGGCTCGTCTGAGCCGAACGCATTTACTGAAAAAGACCTAATATTGTTTGATGAGGTCAGAGGGATTTTGGATGAAAAGATCTTAGTACCTTGTACCGGATGCAATTATTGTATGCCATGTCCCTTTGGTGTGGACATTCCTACCTGCTTCTCGACTTATAACGACAGAGAAATCGAAGGCAAGTTTTCTGCGATAGGAAAATATATCATGCAGACCAGCCTAAAAACGAAGGCGAGCAACGCATCGCTTTGCACTCAATGTGGTGCCTGTGAGGTACATTGTCCACAAAAGATCGCTATTAGGGCAGAGCTTAAGAATGTGACAAACAAAATGGAAGGCATTTATTATAAACCTGCAAGATTCCTGATCAAGAAATTCATGAGGTTATAATAGAGCATTTATAATGGAGGGCAATTGATGTTCAATTACAACAATGCGGATAAAAAAAATAAGAGTTTCATGTATCAAAATCTTCAAAAAAGCAAAAGTTACAACAGCGATTTCTCAAATTCAAATTTCGACTATGCCTGTCTAAGAGGGGCACATCTCAAATCGTGCACATTTGATGGCTGTACTTTTAGAGGCGCGGAGTTCACCGGAACCAATCTGAAAGACAGCAGTTTCAAAAATGCCATTTTTGAGAACACCGTGTTTGAAGGCGCAAAACTTGAAGGTGTTGATTTTAGAGAGGCACAATTCAAGAACTCTTTTTTTGTAGGCTCCCGGATGGACAACATCAAATATTTGGATGTGGATCAACCAGGCATCAGGATTTTCAGTGAAATGCCTGAAATTCAAATGGGTGAACCACTTAGGGCAGCAATCGAAAAGTTGATGCAAAACGATTTTGTAAAAAAATCCAGGGTGATGGACACAAAAGACAAAACAATGAATACTGTAAGTGTGATGATCCTCATGGAAAGGTTTGGAGAAGAACGATTGGTGGAATCCCTCGGCAAGGTTGAAGATTATTTAGACAGGGATTTTTACACACTGAGCTATATTATAAAAATAATAGAAAAGATTTAGACTTTTGCCCGATGAGATTTGTTCATCGGGCTTTATTTTGGGTAATAGTGCAGACATAAAGGATGTGATTTCAAATGTATAAAGACAAAAATGAGGTAGGTCAGTATAGGGTCTTTTTTGTGACTTTGACGCTGTTGATGACGATTGCCTTTGCCATGATCTATTTTATTGAGCGAGAAGTCAGGAGTGCCAGATTTGAAATCATTGAGACCAATGAAAAAAGAGTGGTCAGTCTCGAAAACGACTACATAGGCAATGAATTCAGAATGGTTTTGTCCGATCTCAATTTTATTGACAGTATATTTGATGTTGGGTTGACAGCATCCCACACCTTTGAGGAAATCAAAAATGAGTGGATGCATTTTTCAACCGAAAGATTCATTTATGACAAAATCAGATTTATAGATACGGACGGTAATGAGCGCATAAGAATCAACCATTTGAATGATGAGGCTTATGATGTCCCCAAAGGTGAACTTCAAAACAAAGCATCGAGGTATTATTTTCAGGACACCATGAAGCTGGATCCAGGCGTTGTATATGTATCTCCGATGGATCTTGATATGGAAGGCGATCAGATTGTGGAGCCACACATACCACTGATCCGATTCGCAAAGCAACACTATGATGAGTACGGGAATTCAAAGGGGATTTTGGTTCTTGATTACCGAGCGAAGGACTTGTTGGAAGCATTCAAGAAAATCACATTCAACAGCAATGGTGAAATGGCGTTGCTGAATTCAGGCGGCTATTGGTTATCGGCCCAAAACAGTGAGTTGGAATGGCGATTCATGTCGGAAAATGAAAAGGATGTCACCTTCAAAAATCAGTATCCAGTGGAATGGAACACCATATTGAAAGGTAAAACACAATTTTTATCGGAGAATGGTTTGTTTACATCCGAGATTGTTAATTTTAAGACGATAATTGACTCCAGCCAAGGTAAGAATATTTTGTTCGGTGATGGACATTGGTATATCGTATCCGTTGTGCCAAGAAAAGGTGAATATGCTTCAACGTTTGTAGACATCCAATCGGATTTCATACTTAACTTGATCAAGGATGATATCATTTATTTCTTGATGGTCATCATCATATCCCTACTGATCGCGTTCTTGTTCGATAGAGACCGTAGTGCCTATTCCAAAATGAAGTATTACTCAGAATATGACACATTGACCAAAGTCTTGAATAGAAGAGCTGGAATCACAAGGCTCAAAGAGATGTTTCCCATCAATGACAGACGCCATTTTTTACTCAGTGTATGCTTTGTGGATGTCAATGGGCTTAAACAGGTGAATGACAAGTTGGGCCATAAGCTGGGAGACGAACTGATAGTCACAGTTGCAGATGTGGTCAAAAGAATGATTAGAGATAATGATTTCATCATCAGAATGGGTGGTGACGAATTTTTGATTGTGTTTGACGACCTTGATTCTGTTGGAGCTGAAACCGTTTGGGAAAGGATTGTAGATACATTTGAGCAAATCAATGATTTCGAACACAGACCGTATCTGATCAGCGTCAGCCATGGGATGGTCAGTCATAACAATAAGGAGAATACAAAAGTGGATGAACTGATCAAATGGGCAGATGAGAAAATGTATGTGGAAAAGAATATTTTGAAAACCAATTTGAATGTGATCAGGAAGACATAAGTTTTTTTTATTTGTTTATTTCCATAATAATAATGGTATTAGAATAAATGAGCGTCTTTGCTCAAATAAATTGAATATTTTGAATAGTATGTAGAGTTTTAACATATTCTTCATGATATTCAAATGGTATTCTGTTATTGTGTGAATATCAATTACCAAACAAAAGTTAAAAGGAGGAAAGTTGTTTATGAGGAACTTAAGGAAACTAAGTTTACTTCTAGTCGCTGTGATGATTATTTCATCATTTTCCATGGGGGGATTCGCCGAGACCTACACTGTAAAATCAGGAGACGTTCTTTGGAGAATCGCACAAAGTTATGGTACGGATTATATGACCCTAGCGAAATTCAACAATATCGCAGATCCGAACAAGATTTACATAGGCGATAAGATTGAGATTCCAGTAGCGGGTGAAGGTGAAGGAGACACGGTCAAATCTACGGATAAGATCACAATCCTTGGCACGTCAGACTTGCATGGCAGAATTTATGCCTATGAATATGCAGTGGATGAAGTGGATGCGGATGCAGGACTAGCAAAAGTATCAACAATAGTCAAGCAAGAGAGAGCAATTGACCCTAATCTATTACTTATGGACATGGGTGACACTCTACAAGACAACAGTGCAGATTTGTTTAATGACTTGCCTGTGCATCCTATGATTCAGGCAATGAACGACATTGGATATGATACATGGACAATAGGTAATCACGAATTCAATTTTGAAAGATCTTTCGTTGATAAGAACATAGCTGCTTTTAATGGTGTAGCTCTTTCTGCGAATATCTACAAAGAGGGAACAACAGAAAGATATGTAAAGGGTTATGAGATTTTTGATGTAAATGGTGTGAGAGTTGCTATAGTCGGAATGATTCCTCCGCACGTACCTGTGTGGGAAGCAAGCTCACCTAAAAATTTCGAAGGACTTGAGTTTACAGATGTCGAAGAGGAAACAGCAAAAGTCATTGCTGAACTCGAAGGCAAGTATGACGTCCTCGTTGGAGCATATCATCTCGGACCGGATCCGGATCATGATTTTATTGGTATTGATTTGGTTGCTGAAAAGTTTCCTGAGTTTGATGTCATCTTCGGTGGACATGCGCACTCTAAATACGAAAATGAAATCAATGGCGTAAAATTGATTGAGCCGGGTGCATATGGCTGGGCAGTATCGAAAGCTGAGATTGCTGTCGTCAAATCCTCAACTGGATATGATGTTGTCTCTGTAACAACTCAAAATATTGAAACTGCAAAAGTTGCTGAAGATCAAGCCATTTTGGACAAATATGCATTCGTACACGAGCAATCCATTGCTGACGCGAATACAATAGTCGGAAAAGTGGCAGCTGATTTCGTTGAAAGAGTGGATTATATCACAGGTGAATCAAAAGTGACCACCATGCCTACAATCCAACTTGAAGATTCAGCACTGATCGACTTGATCAATGAAGTTCAAGCGTTCTATACTGAAGCACAAATCAGTTCCGCAGCAGCATTTAAGAACGATATGAATTTGCTGGAAGGCGACTTTAAAAAGAAAAATGCCGCTGACATCTACAAATACACAAACACTTTGATGGGACTCAATATCACTGGTAAGAACCTCAAAGCGTACATGGAATGGTCTGCAAGTTACTACAACACATACAAACCGGGTGATGTGACCATTTCATTCAATGAAAATATCAGAGGATACAATTATGACATGTTCTCAGGTGTGAAATATGAAATCGATATTTCTCAGAAACCTGGTAGCAGAATCAAAAATCTGACTTTGAACGGCGCACCTATAGTAGACACTCAAACCTACAAACTCGCTGTTAACAACTATAGATTCGGAACACTTATGAGTCTAGGTCTTGCCACAGCAGATGATGTTTACTATGATTCCTATATCGAATTCCAGGATGCAGGAAGAATCAGAGAACTGATCGCAGCTTATCTTGCTTCTGAAAAAGGTGGTATTGCAACACCTTCAGTTGACAACAACTGGAAGATTGTTGGCGCTGATCTGAATCACGAACTTAAAGCTGAAATTTATCAAATGATTATTGATGGAAAAATTGAAATTCCAACTTCTGCTGATGGCAGAACACCAAATGTAAAAGCGGTAAACGTGTATGATTTGATAAAAGAAGGTTTATTCCCAGCTTACAAACCTTTGACAATCCTTCATACGAACGATATGCATGGCTTCTTCATTGAAGGCGCTTATGATGGTATGGGTGCTCCTAAAATGGCCACATACTATAAAATGATGAAGGGCATGAATGACAACCTTTTGATCATGGATGCAGGGGATGCACTACAAGGTCACAATTTAGTCACACTTTCCAAAGGTGAAGTCGGTACAAGAGTGCTCAATGCACTTGGTTATGACGTCATGACACTTGGAAACCATGAATTCGATTATGGTTCGGATCAAACCTTGAAACTTGCTGGTATGCTTGATTTCCCAATGCTTGCAGCCAACGTCACAAAAGAGGATGGATCATTGTTCGTTGATGCTTATAAAGTCTTCGAAGTGGATGGCTTAAAAGTTGGGGTATTCGGTCTTGCCACACCAGAAACAACTTACAAATCACATCCGGACAATACTATAGGGTTGACTTTTGAAGACATTTACGAAACCGGAACAGACATGGTTGCAACTCTGAAAGCCATGAATGTGGATGTCATTGTCGGATTGGTTCACCTCGGCGATGAAGGCGAATACACCAGTAAAAGTCTTGCTGAAGCTGTAGATGGCATAGATCTTTTGATTGATGGCCACTCACACTCGACTTACAATAATGGCGTCATGGTTGGCAATACTTTGATTGTTGCAGCCGGAGAAAAAACTAAAAACATCGGAGTCGTTGAATTTGCTTTCAAAGGCGATTCAGTCGTTTCCATGGGCGCTTCACTGTTTACGAAAAAAGAATCTGAAGTGCTTGTCGACGATGTTGCGATGACCGCATTGATTGCAGAAATCAAGGCTGCCAACGATATCATTACTGAAGAAGTCGTAGCAACATCACCAGTAATTCTCAATGGAGAAAAAGACTTTGTCAGAGCCGGAGAAACCAATCTTGGTAACTTGCTCACAGAAGCGTTGCTTGACATCAGTGGTGCTGATGTAGCTTTCACCAATGGTGGTGGAATCCGTGCATCCATCGATGCAGGTCCTGTAACCAAAGGTGATGTATTGACGGTTCTACCTTACGGAAATACTGTAAGAGTCATTGAAGTCACTGGTGCAGATCTGGTCGCCGCTATGGAAAACGGTATTGACATGTATCCTGAATCTAAGGGTGCGTTCCCTCATATCGCTGGAATGACATTGAAGTTCGATTCTTCCAAACCGGCAGGTGAAAGAGTGGTTGAACTTAAGGTTGCAGGAGTACTTGTCGACCTGACAAAGACTTATTCACTCGCTACCAATGATTTCATCGTCGCTGGCGGAGATGGCTATACCATGTTCATCGGTAAGAAAGTCATCGGAGAATATGGCGCGATGGATGAAGTGTTGATAGACTTCATGAACAAAGCAGGATTTGATAAAGCTGTGGAAGATGGAAGAATTGAAGACGTATCTGAAACTGTGGGAGCGCTTGTATTCTTGATCGCCGCATAAGAGCATAAGTTTGGGAGGGCACTTAGGTGCCCTCTTTTCTTTTGGGACTCAAATGGTATAATTAAATATAACTATGAATCGGAGGCTCCAAGATGCATCAGGAATTCAATTTGACCCACTATACCAAAATCGTGTCCAAGGCGGCTATTTTCAAGTTTTATGAACCGGAGAGAGTTGAGGGTTATTGTAAATCATGTCCCAACTACAATAGCTTGTGGTCTTGTCCTCCGCATGAATTTGATGCGATCTCATTCCTCAATCCATATACATCTGTATTGCTTTTGGGAGAAAAAATCGTTAGAAACGAATACTCCGAATTCAACGATTCAATGAATTCGTATTTTCAGAAAGTCAGAAGGCAGTTGGGCGATCAACTGATCGCACTGAGCAAAAAAGAAGATGTCGAAGTGCTCATTGCGGGCAATTGTTATTTGTGCGACGATTGTCTCAGAACCGAAGGTAAAAGTTGCAGATATGAAGATCGGATGAAATATTCACTGGAATCCATTGGTTTTATGGTGGGCGATATCGCCAGTGAGCTACTGGGAATCGGACTGGAATGGCCAGAAGAAGGAAAAGAGGCTTCATCGCTTATGACGGTCGGGGCAATCTTCGCAAAAGATGAATCACTGCTGGAATCTATTTTGGAGCAATCACCTTGGAGGTGAACATATTGGATAAGGAACTCAAAGAAAAAGATCCCAAGGAACAGGAACTGATCAAGAAAATCGCTTATCATGAAGCTTATAGTTTGGCCTATAAAGTACGATTGGCTCAAAAATTACTTTTCAGAGGTGCCAAAATTGTGGGTACTGCGGCAAGCAAAGGCGGGAAGATGGTTAAGAAAAAACTCGCTGAACGCAAGGAAAATCCCAAGGCATAAAAAAGGGGAGGAAAAGCATGAGATACACTGTAGATCCCAAAGTGTTTAAACTTCAAGAGGATATCAAGTTCGGCATTATCATTGGAAAACACCTTACAAACACAGAGACCACTGATGAAGATGAATCCAGGTTGAGAAGAGCTGAAGAGCAAATGAGGTATACCATTCAATCCGATCAACTGAGAGAAGTACGAAATGTCGCATTGTATAGAGATGTCATGACCAAAGCTGGAATCAATCCCAACAAGTATTTAGTTTCGGTCGAGGCCATGTTCAAGCGAATATTGAAAGGTGGCAATTTACCTAAAATCAATGCGCTCGTGGATTTGTGCAATGCTGTGTCGGTTGAGCAGGTCATCTCGCTTGGAGGACATGATCTTGATGATATCACACATGACATGGAAGTGCGTTTCAGCCATCCAGAAGATCGTTTTTTGCCATTTGGTGCGGAAGATTACGAACCGGTGGACGAGAATGAACTGGTTTTCACAAGCGGCAATATCGTTCAAACCAGAAAATGGGTATGGCGACAAAGTGAGCTGGGCAAAATGACACTGAACAGTAGCAATATAGTATTTCAATTGGTTGGATTCGGAGACGATCCATCTTTTGATAATGCGATGAGGTCGATTGAAGACCTTGTAATAGATCGGTTCAATGGCAATTTCAAATCGTTTGTTGTAGATGCAACCAATCAGAGTATTGAGTTTTAATATGAAGACAGGACTTACAATAGGCAAATACGCTCCCCTTCACAAGGGACATCAGCAGATTATAGAAAAAGCACTGGAGGAAATGGACGAATTGATCGTTATTGTCTATGATGCTCCCAAATTGACCAATATTCCACTGGAAGTAAGAGCCGGATGGATCAGAAAGCTTTATCCGGGTATTCGGGTGATTGAAGCAAAGGAAGTACCGAAGGACGTGGGTTACACTGAGGAAATCCAAAAGAAACATGAGGATTACATCCTCTCATTGGTTGAGGGTTTTAAGATAGCCGTCTTTTATTCCAGCGAATCCTATGGAGAGCGAATGAGTAGGGCGCTCGGTGCGGAAAATAGAATTGTGGACATGGACCGTAAAAACATCAACATTTCCGGAACAGAAATCCGTCATGACCCTTATGGATGCAGAGGTTATATCGAACCAATGGTATTTTTGGATTTGATCCGATATGATTATCATCAAATTTGAAACTGAAATGAAGATAAAAGAAAGGTGGGTTATATGAAATATCTATCATGGTTCAATGTCATACTACTTATTTATCTGCTATCATTTCCTCTGGCACTGGAACTCAATAAAAGTGCTTTTAGAGGAAAAAAGAAGAAATTCAACAAGGCTTTGAAGATGGGAAGGAAATATCATCCCTATGCCGGAATAACACTGATTGTGACCGGACTGATCCATGGTTTGGACAAACTTGGTGTCACACTGAGATTTCATACCGGTTCACTACTTTTGATCATTCTGATCATCAACGGGTTCATTGGGTTCTATTATAAGAAAAAGCGCAGTAAAAAGCTCGCCACAGTCCATAGAATTGTGGGAGTGGCTGTAGCTGCCGCATTTTTACTTCATTATATCAATCCATGGTTTTTTTAGTGATTTCAAGCACCGATCAATAAGGCAGGTCATTGGACCATTGCCTTTTTTTTACGTTTTAGCAGCGATGTATGACCTATCTTCATAACAATCATTCCGAGATATGTTTTTAAACAAAACAACTTTACAAAGGCAATGATTTGAGGTATTGCATGTTTCATACCAAAAAATTCAAAAATCATATTATTATTTTTTAATAGTTTTTCTCTTATTTCTCTGGAGTGAAATGCAATCGGTTGCGCACACTGTGTATACAATATCCAATAGCTGAAAACTCAATGATTTCAATATTTTCAGAATAATTAATTACCATTATAGATAAAATTGTTCATTTTTGTAAACAACTTTTTAATTTTTTGTAACTTGAATTGATATTTCTCAATGCCTATAATTGACACAAGATTTGCAAGTTGTGAATCTGTGAATTTCAATTATTTTAAAGGGGGATACAAAAAGTGAAAAAACGTTTTCTAGTATTATTAAGTCTAATGTTGATTTTCTCACTGGTAGTTGTAGGTTGCGGAAGCAAAGAAACTCAAACTCCAGTAGCTGATGAGCCAAGTACGACACCATCTGATGCACCAGCAGTTTCCGAGCCGACAGGTTCAGTTAAGGAAACTTTGGTTGTTGGTCACGGTGCGGATGCAAAATCGCTTGATCCACATGCGACAAACGATCAACCATCTTCAAGAGTTATGAAACAAATCTATGAGACTTTGGTCAACCAAAACGAAGCAATGGAATTGGAACCAGGTCTTGCAGAATCATGGACTCAAATCGATGAGTTGACTTATGAGTTCAAACTCAAGCAAGGCGTCTTATTCCACAATGGCGAAGAGTTTAAAGCTAGTGACGTCAAGTTCACCATCTTGAGAGCACTTGAATCTTCTCACATCGGCCACATCGTTGGTCCTATCGATGGGGAAAAAATTGATGTCGTAGATGATTACACAATCAGAATTTCAACAAAAGATCCATTTGCACCATTGATTGCTCACTTTGCACATACTGCAATGGGAATCCTCAATGAAAAAGCTGTAACTGAAGCTGGTGATGACTATGGTCAAAAGCCTGTCGGTACTGGTCCTTTCGAATTTGCTAATTGGGTGAATGGTGATAAAATCGATCTTGAAAGATTTGAAGATTACCATGGAGAACCTGCAAAAGTCAAATTCGTTACATTCAGAAATCTTTCTGACAATACAACAAGAACAATCGAACTCGAATCAGGTGGTGTAGATATCGCTTATGATATCCAACCAACAGACGTTTCAAGAGTAGAAACGAACAGTGATTTGACTCTTCTTAGAGACATGAACCTTGCTACGACATATGTTGGATTCAACACTGAAAAAGCACCTTATGACAATGTGCTTGTACGTCAGGCAATCAACTATGTGCTTGATATGGATACAATCGTAGATGTGGTTTACGAAGGTGTCGGAGCTCCTTCAAACGGTCCTCTTGGTCCTAACGTATGGGCATCCAACCAAGATCTTGAGCAATACGGTTTCAACATTGAGAAAGCAAAAGAGTTGATGAAAGAAGCTGGATATGAAAATGGCTTCAAGACAACTATCTGGACCAATGACAACCAACAAAGAATGGACATAGCTGAAATCGCTCAAAACCAATTGAAAGAAATCGGAATCGAAGCAGAAGTTAAAGTTGTTGAGTGGGGCGCATACCTTGACGGAACAGCTAACGGCGAGCACGATATGTTCATCTTGGGTTGGGTTACAGTAACAGGCGATCCTGACTACGGTTTATATGCTTTGTTCCACAGTTCACAACACGGAGCTGCAGGAAACAGAACGTTCTACTCGAACGCTCGTGTAGATGAGTTGCTTGATAGCGCACGTGTATCTGCGGATCCTTCAGTAAGAGAAGCTGCTTACAAAGAAGCTCAAGAGATCATAAGAGAAGAAGCACCATGGATCTTCACATGGTCTGGTGAGAACCTTTCTGGAACACGTTCAAACGTAAGAGGCTTCAGCCAACATCCAGCTGGACACCACAAATTATCTAGCGTTTATTTTGAATAATATACAAAGTTAAGACAGCGATAAAACACTTTATAGGGTCATACATTTATGACCCTATAATTGGTGTTAGCGTATTAAGGAGGGCAAACTATGCATAAGTATATACTCCGACGTCTTCTGTTATTGATTCCTGTAATGCTCGGTGTATCTTTCATTGTTTTCACAATGATGTATTTCACACCTGGAGATCCTGCGAGAATCATGCTTGGCGAAACAGCACCGGAGGCAGATGTTCAGAGGTTAAGAGACGATTTGGGGCTTAATGATCCGTTTTTTTTCCAATATGGAAGATATGTAAAAAATGCAGTCGTCAATCAAGATATGGGACGTTCATATGTCACAAAACGCCCTGTGTTTGATGAAATCGCCGCAAAATTTCCAAACACTTTAAAATTGGCTTCCTTGGGTGTCCTCGTCGCAGTAGTGATCGGTGTTCCCATAGGAATAATATCCGCAACCAGACAGTATTCCCTTTTTGACAATATATCCATGGTCTTTGCATTAATCGGTGTGTCTATGCCGAACTTCTGGCAAGGTCTGTTATTGATCATCTTTTTCTCAGTCAATCTGGCATGGTTGCCTTCATCAGGATTTGACACATGGAAGCACATGATCCTTCCGGCGGTCACCCTCGGAACAAGTTCTGCTGCAATAATTACCCGTATGACACGATCAAGCATGCTTGAAGTCGTCAGACAAGATTATATTCGTACAGCGAGAGCCAAAGGTCAAAAGGAATCTGTAGTCATCAACCAGCACGCACTTAAAAACGCACTCATACCCGTTATTACAGTTATTGGACTTCAATTCGGTTACTTACTTGGTGGTGCGGTTCTTACAGAGTCAATTTTTGGTATCTCAGGTGTCGGCCGTCTGATGGTGGATTCCATCAAATCGAGAGACATGCTTGTCGTTCAAGGTGGCGTATTGTTTATCGCCGTCACTTTCAGTATTGTGAATCTAGGTGTAGACATACTGTATTCATTCGTCGACCCTAGAATCAAATCACAATATAAATAGGAGGGTGAACATATGTCTAATGATGTGAAAAAAAGAAAAAAATCGGGACCATGGCGTGAAGTCTGGCGACGACTAAAACAAAATAAATCTGCAATATTCGGTTTGATTGTTATAGTAACCCTGATCCTTGTTGCGATATTCGCGGATCAGATCGCACCATATGGCTATGACGATCAAAACTTAAGAGAGAGATTCCAGACGCCAAACAGCGCACATTGGTTTGGAACGGACAACTTTGGAAGAGATATTTTCAGTAGAATCATCTATGGAGCTCAAATATCCTTGAAAGTTGGTCTATTGGCAGTTGGTATAGCGTTGATCATAGGAGGAACCTTGGGAGCTATCGCGGGGTTCTATGGTGGCAAACTCGACAATGCAATCATGAGATTTATCGACGTGCTTCTCGCTATTCCCGCCATATTGCTCGCAATTTCCATTGTGGCGGCCCTTGGGCCTGAACTGCGGAACGTAATGATTGCGGTCGGTGTGGGTTCGATCCCTTCCTATGCGAGAATCGTCAGGGCTTCGGTGCTTTCGCTCCGTGACCAGGAATTCATTGAAGCTGCCAGAGCAGTCGGTGCAAGTGACACCAGACTGATAGTCAAACATATCATTCCAAACTCTTTGGCACCACTGATTGTGCAATCGACCATAGGTGTTGCCGGTGCGATCCTTGCCGCAGCAGGATTAGGATTTATCGGACTCGGTATCCAACCACCACTTGCTGAATGGGGAGCTATGCTCAACAGTGGCAGACAGTACATCAGAGATTATCCTCACATGACTGCATTCCCGGGACTTGCCATCATGGTGACCATATTCGCGCTCAACTTATTGGGTGATGGTCTTAGAGATGCGCTGGATCCGAGACTGAAGAACTAGAATAGCGGGGAGGCTGTGAATCAAATGAAAAATAAAATGTTACTTGAAATAAAAGACCTTGCGATTCATTATATAACTGTAGATGGAACTGTAAAAGCAGTTCAAGACATGAACCTTGAAATCGCAGAAGGTGAGACACTGGGTCTTGTTGGTGAGACAGGAGCCGGTAAAACAACAACCGCACTTGGCATTATGCAACTTGTGCCGAATCCTCCAGGAAAGATCATCTCCGGTGAAATAATTTTTGAGGGTGAGAATCTGATTGGCAAATCGCCAAATGAACTGAGGAAAATCAGGGGAAAACAGATTTCAATGATTTTTCAAGACCCGATGACCTCTTTAAATCCGGTCATGACTGTTGGAGACCAAATCGCGGAAGTAATCAAACTTCATGAAGACGTCAACAATGCCGAGGCTACCGAGAAAGCCAAAAAAATGCTTTTGAAGGTTGGAATTCCCGCTGAGAGATCAAAAGATTATCCACACCAGTTCAGCGGCGGTATGAGACAGCGTGTTGTCATTGCGATAGCACTGGCATGCAATCCGAAGCTTCTGATTGCGGATGAACCGACGACGGCGCTTGACGTTACAATACAGGCACAAGTTCTGGAGCTCATGAAAAGCCTCAAGACAGAATTCAATACTTCCATGATCATGATTACACACGATCTGGGAATTGTTGCTGAAGTATGCGACAAGGTTGCAATCATGTACGCTGGAAATGTCATTGAGTACACCGATAAAGTCAATCTTTTCACTACACCTAAGCATCCCTATACAATCGGGCTGTTCAATTCGATCCCGGATATCGAAAGCGATGTGGAAAGATTGAATCCGATCAAAGGATTGATGCCGGATCCAACAGATTTACCGACAGGGTGCTCATTCCATCCGAGATGCGACAAAGCTATGCCGATTTGCTCGACCCGTGTCCCTCTCAACACTGAAGTTCAACCAGGACATTTCGTGAAGTGCCTTTTGTTTGAAGAGGGGGTCGTCAAATGATGGAGGAGGTGAAAGGTTTGCAACCTGAAAGATTGCTTGAAGTTAGAAACCTTAAGAAATATTTCAATACCAAAAAGGGTTTGCTCCATGCGGTTGATGATGTCAACTTTTTTATCAACAAAGGTGAGACATTGGGCGTAGTAGGCGAGTCCGGTTGTGGTAAATCGACAACTGGTCGTGTTGTTCTTAGACTGCTTGAAGCTACTGACGGTGAGATTTTTTTTGAAGGCAAAAACATCAGAGATTATAACAAATCACAAATGCGCAATATGAGAAAAGAGATGCAGATTGTTTTTCAAGATCCATTTGCATCCCTTAATCCGAGAATGAGTATTTCTGAAATTATTTCAGAACCGCTTATTGTCAATAAAGTGTTCAAAGATAAAGCGGATCGAATGAAGCGTGTAAGAGAATTGATGTCCATAGTGGGACTGGCTGAGCGTTTGACCAACGCCTATCCACATGAGCTCGATGGCGGAAGACGTCAAAGGATAGGAATTGCAAGAGCACTTGCATTGAAGCCGAAATTCATAGTTCAAGATGAACCTGTTTCAGCTCTTGACGTTTCCATTCAAGCTCAAATCCTCAATCTCATGGATGATCTACAAAAAGAGTTCGATTTGACTTACATGTTCATTTCACACGACCTCAGTGTCGTAAAACACGTGAGTGACAGAATCGCTGTAATGTATCTCGGAAAAGTTGTGGAACTTGCGGATTACAAAACTATGTTCAAGAATCCACAGCATCCATATACTCAAGCTTTGCTATCGGCGATACCGGTACCGAGACTTGACGTTCACCGAGATCGAATCATACTCGAGGGTGATGTTCCAAGTCCGATCAATCCTCCTGAAGGATGCCGTTTTTACGGAAGATGTCGTTATAGACAATCCGACTGTCTAAATGTCACTCCAGAACTTAAAGAGGTTGGTCCTGAAACATTTGTTGCTTGTCATTACACTGGCAACCTCAAACCTGCTATTGTTTAATTAATGATTTCTTCATAAAAAGGAGCTTGTATAGAAATGATTTCATTTCTATACAAGCTCCACTTTTTTTTTACTTTAAATGCTGGTCATATTCTGTTTTTGCTTTGGCCTCTTCAATCTTATACCTTTCTCTGATCAGACTTTCGTTGTCGTAAAAATTGTTATGCACGTCATCACGCATGGTTTCTACTTTGTCATCAACAAAAATGATGATTTTTCCCTGATCTAGATACTCTCCAAATTCTTCGGCTTCTTCTTTGTTGAACCCGAGTTTCATCATGGAGCCAATCATTCCTCCAATCGCACCTCCTGCCAGAAGCCCCGTCAAAGTCACTGCGATAGGGCCGGCAGCTAAAAATGGACCAACACCCGGAATAGCAACAAGCCCAAGTTGCGCGACAAGGCCACCTAATCCCCCTACAAGACCACCAGTAACCACACCAGCCTCGGTAGCGGAGACGGCATCTTGTGATTTGATGTTGACCTCGGTATCTTTGGCAATTTGCTCCACATCCTCTTCATATTTATATAGGACTGATATCTCATCCGCATCAAAACCGGACTTGATCAGTCGTTCAATGGCCCTATATGCGTTGCTTTCCTGATCGAATACTCCAATCAACTTTTTGTCTTTCATAATGTACTCCTTTCAGCACTCGTTTTATCTTATGAGCCCTTATGGTCTCTTATGGTCTTTCTACCACATAAATTGAGATAATAAACAAATGTGTCTCACTTATAATGTTTATTAAAAAGAATTTTGAAAATTCACTATATTGCTGTGATAATCAGTTATAATAATAGTAACAAAAAAAAGGAGGAACCGATAATGAAAAACATAATTGTCATCGGTGGTGTAGCTGCAGGCATGAGTTGTGCGGCCAAACTTCACAGGGAAAGCAAAGATGTGGATATCACTGTATACGAAATGGGCAAAGAAATTTCGTACGGTGCATGTGGTTTGCCTTATTATATAGGAGATGTCGTATCCGATTCCGATCAATTGATCATAAAGAGGCCAGAAGACTTTATAACCGAGAGATTCGATATCAAAATCATGCATCAGGTAATGAAAGTGAATCCAGTTACAAAAACAGTTGTCGTGAGGGATTTGAAAAGTGGAGTTGAATTCGAGAAAAGCTATGATCAACTGGTGGTTGCATCAGGAGCAAGCCCCATTCAACCTGATTTCATGAAAAAACGCATCAAAAACGTCTTTGTGCTCAGAGATATTCCTGATGGGGAGCAAATCAAAAAAGTTGCCATGGACAAAAGAATCAGAAATGTGGCGATAATCGGAGGGGGATATATTGGACTTGAACTCGCGGAGTCTTTTTCCAATCTGGGTAAGAATGTGACTGTAATCAACCGTTCGGAAAATATCATGAAAACGTTTGACAGTGAAATACGGGCAATACTTTTGGATGAACTTCATCGTAATGGCATAGAGTTGCATCTGAATGATGAAGTTGAAGAATTGATCATAGACGAACAAGACCATGTGCAAGGCGTGAAGACGACTGATGGATTATACCCTGCCGATCTCGTGGTTGTCGCGATTGGTGTGAGGCCTGCGACTTCATTTTTAGAGGGCACTGGAATAGAAATGCTAAGTAATGATGCGATAATTGTAAATGAAAGATTGGAATCCAGCATAAAGGATATTTATGCAATAGGGGATTGTGCCACAATATATCATAGAGTACTCCATGAAAACACACATATTCCTTTAGCGACCTATGCGAACAAACAGGGAAGGATTCTCGGTGAAATTTTAGCGGGCAAAAAAACAACATTTCCAGGAGGGCTTGGAGCATCCGTTGTGAAAATATTCGACCTGACCCTTAGTCAAGTTGGCATCAACGAAAAACAGGCGATCAGTCATGAGTTCGATTTTGATACGGTTTTCGTCAAAGGATACGATCATGCAAGTTATTACCCGAACAACACTCCAGTCCATATCAAATACATTTTTGATAAAGCGACTCACGTGCTACTAGGGGCACAAATGGTGGGAAAACAGGGCGTAGCACATAGAATCGACGCTTTGTCGATTGTCATTGATAAAGCAATGACGCTTGAAGAACTTGCATTAAGCGATTTTGTTTATTCACCGCCTTTTTCAGGACCATGGGATCCTATGCAAGTGGCTGCTAACGTAGCAAAGAAATAATAAGGAGACGATCAACCAATGAAGATTGTTTATTCGGAACTACAAATTGAAGATGCCATAAAAATAAAGGAAATGGATGCGTCACAATTTGTGGGCAAAGCTTGGCGTGAGGTGAACGGTGAAAGGGTGCTTGTGGAGATCAACTATCAGGATCCCACTTGGCCAAACGGTTATGAACACCATTATGGAAATTTGATCAAGACCATTGAAAAGAACGGATTTGCTATGGGTGCTTTTGATGAGATGAATAGACTGCTGGGTTTCGTCACTGTAAATGCGGAGGTATTTGGGAAAAAAAGCAGATATGTTTTGTTGGACCAACTGTTCATCACCCTTGAACACAGGGGAATGGGCATTGGCAAACAACTTTTCACGAGAGCTGCAGAGGCATCGAAAAGATTGGGTGCGGATAAAATGTTCATTTGTGCGGGTTCAGCTGAGGAAACTGTTGCTTTTTATGAAGCAATGGATTGTAGGCTGGCTGAAGAAATCGATGAGGTTCTGTATCAAGAGGATCCGAGGGATCTTCAAATGGAATATACTATTTGAAAGCGAGGGGATCATATGTTAATTAGAAAATTGGACACATATTCTGAGTATGGCAAGGCAATCGAACTCAGGGTGAGATGCTGGGATGAGGAACTCGCGGGGTATGCCCCCAATAGACTCGATGCGGATAAGGAACTCGATTTCTTGATAGAATGGGAGCAATCTGCGGAAGAGAACGATGATGTACGCAGTATTTACGGTGTATTTGAAAGTGGCGAATTTGCTGGATTTGCAGGTGCGAGTTATGCTGAATCATCTGATTCGGATAATGGCTTTGAATTGAATTATCTATTTGTACATGAAGATTACAGAGGTAAGGCCTACTCGTTTCATTTGATGAAAAAGCTTTTGGAGGAGTTCATAGCGGATGGCAAGACAGAAATGATCGTCTACAGTCATCGCCATGCCCCATCCAATAATCTTTACCGGAAATTGGGAGGAAAAGTAATCAGAGAAGTCGTACAAGGTGGTGAGGACCACTTGCAGATTGACGTATTCAGTTTCGATGCCAAAAAATTGAACACAAGAATTCAGAAAGCATTAAGTGCGAAGAAAACTTGAGTATGATGATTTGAAAGGAGATGTTTATGGCAAAAGACACCAACATGAATTTGCGAACGAAAACGATCTACGAAGTTTATGTTCGAAATCATACAAAAGGTGGCAAATTTGAAGACGTCATCAACGATCTGACAAGAATCAAGATGCTTGGCACAGACATCGTTTGGTTGATGCCCATTCATCCGATTGGAGAAAAGAATAAAAAGGGTGAACTGGGTTGTCCATATTCCATTTCGGACTACTGGAAGGTCAATCCTGAATATGGCACTATTCAAGATTTCAAAAACCTGGTGGACACTGTCCACGCTCATGGCATGACCATTATGATAGACGTGGTGTATAACCATACTTCACATGATGCGGAATATCTGAAGCGGCATTCGGAATATTATTATAGAAAAGCGAATGGTGAAACTGGAAACAAAGTAGCTGACTGGTCTGATATCATAGATCTTGATTATGCCAATCGGGAACTTTGGGAAGAACAGATCATCGCTCTTGAATACTGGACGGGATTAGGCGTCGATGGCTTTAGATGCGATGTCGCATCGATGGTTCCAATTGAATTCTGGATGGTTGCAAGAGAAAGGCTTTTGAAGATCAATCCCGAGTGTGTGTTACTTGCGGAAACCATACATGGTCATTTCGTTGAATCCGTTCGAAATGAAGGGTTTTATGCCGCTTCCGATAGTGAAGTGTACAGCGCATTTGATATTTGCTATGATTATGATACTCATGGTGAATTTTCAAAATATTTATCAGGTGAGATCACTTTGGACAGTTATATTGAAAAAAAGAGAATTCAGGAATATATATATCCTGAAAATTATGTGAAACTGAGATTTCTGGAAAACCATGACCAGCCAAGGATTGCGGGACTCATTGGAAGGGATGCGCTTAAACAGTGGACAGCCTTTATGTTTTTTGAGAAAGGTGCGGCTCTTCTTTACTCCGGCCAAGAGGCGCTCGATCAACATTTACCGTCACTATTTGAAAAAGATTGGATTAATTGGGAGGGGCTTGGCACAGATTTTCCAATCTATATTTCAAAACTCGCCAACCTCAAGAAGAACCCACTTTATGCCAACGGAAGGTATAAACTACACCCGGTGAATAAACATGGTGTGATCATCGGGTCTTATGTCGACAGGAATTTGTGGCATATTGGAATATTCAATGTGGAAGGAAAGTCTGGTAAAGTGAGACTCAAATCAAATGTTCAGGGATATCCTTCTTTTCCTGAATTTCCAGATGGTCTATATCTGAATTTATATGACAATGCGATGATTCATATCGTTGATCAAGAAGTGGATCTATCACACGCACCGATTCTGATAGAGTGCCGAGAGTAGGGTTAGCAACTATGTTTCATTATCTTAACATAATTACTATTGCAATTGTCAGAAAATTGAGTTAAGATTAAAAAGTAGAAAATATCTTATGGGAGGTTATGGACATGTTAGTCAAAAAAAGCATACAAACAACTGAAAACGCTTTTGTTTATAACCTGGACCTGAAGAATTAGCAGGCATTTTTTGTCATACAAAATTCAAGGATGACCACGGTTATATGACCGTGGTTTTTTATTGCCTAAATTTGGATTTAAAAGGAGGTGTTGGGTGAATATGGATACTGTTAAAATTGAAAAGCTGATGCTCGAGGATTTGAAATCGGCTGGAATTGTCTTTGAAACGGCAATTCCGGATGCTTTTGTAAAAGAAGGGCTGACTCTGATGGATGAAGCTATTCAAAATGAGATTTCGAGCAAAAAGCAAATGCTTGTCGAGTCGCTGAAAGATCAAGAAGGGGAGTTGAGATTTTTAGTGGCAAAATTGGATCATCAAGTGATCGGAACCATATCATTCGGACCATGCGGCAATGACATTTTGAAATGCACGGACAATGCATTATCAGGAGTTGGAGAACTTGGCAGCCTTTATGTTTTACCTGAATATCAGAACAAAGGTGTGGGGTCCAGTTTGATTCATGCGATGCTGCAATCGATGCATGAAAAAAATATATCCCGGTTCTGTCTTGATAGTGGTTACAAAAGGGCTCAGAAGAGATGGAACAGAAAATTCGGAAAGCCATACAAAGTGGTGGAGGATTATTGGGGACCGGGATTTGAGCACATGATATGGCTCTGCCGGGTGGATCATTTCACCCCTTTTGTGTAAGGGTATGAATTTCAGGTTTTATGTGTTAGAGTGTAACAAATCATCACCCTTTAACGTTTTATAATAGAGGTGGGGCATATGGGGAAAAGCAAACGAATATTTACAATCATGACTATGTTGATTCTTTCGATCGTTTTCATCGCAATCGAAAGTGATCCAATTACCATTGCAATAGGTTTGATTTTTTTATTGATGGTGGAAGTGTTCTTTTTTGAATTGACTTATCATCTTAGACTGATCAAAGATAGGGAAGATCATTTATTGATGAAACTGGAAAATCCAATGTCACTGTCCGGAATCAATATAGCAGTTGGACTGCTGATGATTTCGGTATCGATGTTTGCGATCATACGGTTTGAGACCAGATTGCTCTACATTGTGATCACAATGGTTTTGGGACTTTTTACAGTATTGATCAGAAAAAACAGAGTATTGATATTGACACACCAATTTGTGATGATTCATGGGAACAAATACAGTTGGGATGAGATCTGCGACGTGATGACTGAAGAAAACGCCGGTATGAACAAAAGATTCAATCTGGTGATCAGTGTCACAGAGCGTAAGGGTTTAAGAATAAAGACTTGTTCGAAAAAAATAAGTCTTACTGTTGAAGAATGGGAAAATTATTTTGCGATGGAGATTTTATCCTCATTTTACAAATCCAGAGTCAGAACGATGTAAAGCCGCTCATATGAGCGGCTTTTTATAATAGTTCTATGATTCTGAAGAGTGAATTGGAGTCCATATCCTGATCCAACATATAAATCTCCGTGATCTTCAAATCCTTATAAAGTGTTTTGACTTCAGAAATCACTTCTTGTTCCTTGATGATTTTATTTTTGAAAAAGGGATCTATGATATTTGCTGGAAGTATTTTGTTGATGATGATCTCAGAAACCGGTTGATGGGCATCATTTAGGAATTTCATAGCTTTTTTCGTTTCCTCAAGTGGCATTTTTTCAGGATTCATCACCAAATGGATGGAAGTGTTATCAGATCGAATCATTTCTTTGGCTTTTAAGAACGTATCACGACGGATCTTTAGCCGTATCAGAATGGGATCTTCGTCCTTAAGTCCGAGCATCGCTTTGAGTTTCACTATTTTTTCCCTTTTTTTGATCAACCCCTCAAACCATTCAATCAATAATTCAGGCAATGTCAACAGCCTCAAAGTGTGACCGGTGGGAGCTGTGTCGAAAATCATCACGTCATAGACTTCTTTATACGTATCCATTAAAATGATGATCTTATCAAATAGGCTCGCCTCGTGTGTGCCGGGCATAATCTTCGCAGCTCTAAGCTGTTTGTTGACATCTTCAAGCACCACTGGACTAAGGATTGAATTCAAATCTTTTCTGATCTGATCGATGTATTGATTGGCTTCCTCTTCAGGATCAATTTCGATCGCATCGAGCAAAGGCGTGATCCCTTTTATTTTGGATCCGACCTGAACCCCCAATACATCTGAAATCGAATGCGCCGGGTCAGTGGAAACCAGTAAAGTCTTTTTACCAAGTTTGGTATAATGGTGCGCCCTTGCTGTAGAAAGGGTGGTTTTACCCACCCCGCCTTTTCCTCCATAGAATTCTACTTTTAGCATCAGATTCTCCTTAAGGATCCATGTCGAGGTCTGAGAACCGTTCTTCCCAGATGCTCTTTCTCTTGACCATGCGCTTGATCCAATTTTCTTCCTCTTCAGCCATGTAAGGTAAAAGTTCCAACATATAATACATAGTCGGGAAATTAAGCCCTAGCAGATCGGCTCTGGCGGCCAAAAGAAAATTGTCCTCTTCCTGTCTAAGATCCTTTTCGATTAACTCATACGCTTTCTTGTTGAAGCTGAGTGCGCCTTGAAAAAATAGTATGAGATTCTCTAGAAATTTCATTGTTCTGGTTTTACCTCTGGAAGTGTATCTGTTTTAAGTGCATCTGCCGCTTCCTTGATCAAAACGAGAGCAAGTAAGAATAAGACTATTGCGAAAATTAATAGTATTGGCTGTCCGAAACTTTTTGTGATGAGAATGACGAGAGCCACAAGTGTCACTGAGAACATGAAAATCATAGGTAAAGCAACAAATCCATAGCTTTTGTTATGCTTTTTAAGCCAAACTGCAAGTGCGAGAAGTGCAAGCGCGGCAAGCAATTGATTTGCAGATCCGAATAATGGCCAAACAGAAGCCCAACCGTAGAATGATAAAGTACCTGCAAGAATGACTGTTATCGCTGTAGCGCCATATCTGTTTGTGAAAATGGTTTCTTTGGTTTGCTTTTCACTTGTAAACATTTCCTGGAAAATAAATCTTGCAAGTCGTGTTGCCGTATCGAGTGTTGTCATAGCAAAAGCTGAAATTGCAAGTGCGGTAAAACTCTTGCCTACTGTGAATGGTACGCCAAAACCGGTCATGAAAGAACCGAGACCATCACTGAATACGTTGACTGGTCCACCGTTTGCAAGGAGTTCGGTCAATTTTCCTCCTGTGACGAAAGCCGCTGTAATGATGGCGAGTGTAGCAAGTACACCTTCAATCAGCATGGAACCGTATCCGATGACTTTGATGTCTTTTTCATTGTCTAGTTGCTTGGATGTCGTACCTGAGCCAACCAATGAGTGGAATCCTGAAATCGCTCCACAGGCAACGGTGACAAAGAGCATAGGGAACAGATAAGACCCTCCTACATTAAATGCTGTAACGCCTGAAAGTTGTAGTGTTGGTCTCATGATTACGATACCTAAAACACCACCGGCCAACATGGCATAGAGTAAGAATGAGTTCAAATAATCTCTAGGTTGCAATAAAATCCAAACCGGTGTTACAGAAGCGATGAAAATATAAGCGAGCAATATGACCATCCAAACATTTTTTGAAAGAACCAACGGGAAAATGGTACCAAGATAAATTGCCGCTATAAGAAGAGCTACTCCAATAACAGTTCCGAGTCCCAAACTAACACCTTTTCTGTAGACTCCATATCCGAAGACTATTGCAAGAACAATGAACATCAAGGAGCTGGATGCCGCTTCCGGTACTGCAACAAAAGTATTTGCTACGATATTCGCAAATGCGGCGATGACAAGAATCAGAGTCAACCAAGCAAATATTGAAAAGAGCTGTTTGCCCCTTTTACCCATGGTGGTACCGATGACTTCACCGATGGATTGGCCTTTGTGACGGACTGAAGTGAACATGGAACCCATATCATGGACACCACCGAAGAATATGGAACCGATAACAATCCATAAAAAAACAGGAATCCAACCGAATATGGCTGCGCCAATCGGTCCAACGATTGGTCCCGCGCCGGCAATGGATGAGAAGTGATGGCCGAGAAGAACAGGTGCTTTGGCTGGAACGTAGTCCACGCCATCGTTCATGGTATGAGCCGGTGTCTTTCTGGTTGGGTCCACACCGAATTTCTTTGCCAGCCATGAGCCGTAAGTCGCATAAGCCACCAAGAATAAAACTACCGAAACAATAACAAGTGTTAATCCGTTCATGTTTTTACCCCCCTAAGATAATAGTTTTGCGAGTTTCATCTGGTCATTCTGACCAAATCTGTTTGTGATGATGTTGTTCTGAGGATCAATCAGAATCAGTTTAACTTTGATCCATCCCTTAAGTCCCCAAAAGATACTTTTGGATGGATTCAACTTTTCCACCGCTTTTTTCACATCATTTGGAACAGAACTCCCCGTACTCGCAATAACGGTCAATAATGTCTCCATATGATCCTCATCGGCTGGTGAAAATTGATTTAAATAACGATTGATGAATGCATTGATTTCTGATAAAGCCCGCATGTCAAAATTCTCGTAATGCTTGTAATAGACTTCCTCGAAATTTGAAAAAGCGTAGTACTCCATTTTTTTGACCGCCATATATTTTGAATTCCTTTGGTAATACTTCGCATAGAATTCAAAATCAAGCCCCAATGTCTCATAGGACTCAAAAGTGTCATAGTACCTGTCATAACCTCTTAATAATTGATCTTTTAACATAACACACCCCCACATTGATATTTTACAAAAAAAAAATAAAGACATCTCACTTTTGATGGTGAGTTGTCCTAAATTGGGCGTAAAGTGTACAATATGAGTTTAGATGGACATGATTTTCTTGAAGGCTTGAATATTGGAGCGACTAATTGGAATCAGTTCACTTGACCCTTCCATTTTCACAAGATAGGATCTCTCGACCGGTTCAATCATGGCAATCTGTTTCAGGTTGATGATGAAGCTCCTATGGCATCTGAAAAAATGAGGACTTTCAAGGATCTCTTCGAGTTTTCCAATTGTGTTTTCATAGAGGAATTTTTGATTTTTTGTGAAGATCTCAACATGCTTGTCGTCCGCTCGACAATAGGTTATGTCATCGTATCTTATTGGCTTCAATACATCTTTTTCATAGATGAGAAGGAAGTCTTTGACGATGCGTTGCGGTTTTTGTCTATTGTTGTTGTGCCTCACTTTTTCGAGAGCCTTGACCAGCCTTGCGTTGTTGATGGGTTTCAGCAAATAGTCTACAGCGTTGAGTTCGTATGAAAAAACGGCATACTCGGTGTATGCGGTCACGAAAATGACGTGGATCTTCTTTTCGGAAAGGATTTTTTTTGCGAACTTAAGCCCATTTGTACCTGGCATCTGTATATCCAGAAATACGATGTCTATATCGTGACTGATGATATAATCATATGCTTTTTCTGAATCCATGAAGGTGTTGCTTATATGGATATCATCACATAGTGACAGCTGAAAGACCAGTTCTTCAATAGCCAGATATTCGTCATCGACAATTACGACATTCATGCATTTTCTCCTCTAGGAATGATAAACGAAACCAAAGTTCCGATATCGGGTTTTGTCTCAAAGTTAAGTCCTTGGTTGTTCTTATATGTTGCAAGAAGTCTCTTGTGTGTCGTAAGGAGTCCAATGTGATTGGTGGTCTCATCCATTTTATAGATGCTTTCCACAATATCAGGGTCTATACCGATCCCATCGTCTTCGATTGAAACTTCATAGCGTTCTTCAAAAGCAGTGATTTTTATTTTGACTTTCCCACTGCTTTTATGCTTGAAGATGCCATGCTTTATGGCATTCTCAATCAGTGGCTGAATGATGAGAGGGGGGACTTCAATGTCCAGTTCGTCAGGAACTTCAAAATCGATTTGAAGACGGTCGCCAAAGCGTGCCTTTTCCAGTTCAAGGTAAGCCATGACCTGGTCGAGTTCCTTTTCGAGCGTGATGATGCAATCGTTGTGTATGATATTGTTTCTAAAGTAATCAGAAAATTTGACCAACAATTCACGAGCTTGTTCAGGTTTGATTCTGATTAGCGCATGTATGGTGTTGAGGGCGTTGAATAGGAAATGGGGATTGATCTTTGCTTGCAAGACGGACAGTTCAGCTTTGTTGAGCAGATGCTTTTGTTCGTCCAAATGGCTGAGTTCAAGTTGGGTGGAAAACAACATGGCGAGACCACTGGCAAGCTCTTCGTCAACAAGTGATATTTTTGTTCTGCCAAGCGAATAGAGCTTTATGGATCCGATAGCATCTCCATTCACAATCAAAGGGGCAATGACCACACTGAGGTTTTTCTTGTTTTTGATTTTTACTTCCATATTGAGCAGCGAGGAAATGACGACATGTTTTTCCATGGCTTGCCTAGTGATGTTGGAATGAATGGGATCTCCTGTTTTGAATCCTAGAGTTTCCATGCCTTCATAGGCGAGAACCTTATCACGGTCCGTTATGGCGACAGCATCCACTTTGGCGATATTACGGATGATTTTGACGACATTTTGACTTGCCTCTACGGTCAGTCCTTTTCTAAGGTCTTTCATGGTCTCGCGTGCGATTCTGAGGGCTTGCTCAGATCGAAAAGCCCCTTGCATATCGCTATTTTTAAGCATGTTCTGATAAATGACAATCATGAGTGCGATTCCGATGGAGTTGGTCAGGATCATAGGAATTGAAATCGTTCTGACGAGAATCAAAGCATCCACAAATGGTTTTGCCACCAAAAGGATGACAATCATTTGAACTGTTTCAGTCAGTATTCCGGCAAGGAATCCGAACATGACCTTGTTTTTGCTTCTGAAAAAATACTGTGACAACAGTCCCGCAATCAGTCCTTCCAGTGCTGTGGAAATACCACAGGACAATGCGGTGAAACCGCCAATGTCAATCAAAAGTCTATGTCCCCCGGCAATCAATCCTGCTAGAACACCTACCACAGGACCACCGATCAGACCGCCGACGACCACACCAATCACACGATTGTTGACGATAGCACCCATATAGGGGATCCCTGAGTAAGTGCCCAAAATGCCCATGAAACCAAAGACCATTGATACGATGAGCTGATCTCTCAGAGTAAATTTACGGTTGTGAAGGATTTTGTTGAACATTTTTGTGCTCGAAAAAATATAGATCACCAAGAAAACCAGTGACACTTTTGTGGTGAGTCCCCATAGCAAATCAGTCATGTGTCCGCCTACTTTCGAAAATATTAACAACATTGTAACACTTTGAGTGACAACTTTCCATTTAACAATAAAAAAGAGCGGATTATTTTGTGGGATTTTGATATTTCGCTTTACAGCAAGAACAAACAGGAGTAAAATATACTTCGTACCCGAAATTTCGGGCACGAAGTATATTTGGAGGAAACTGAATATGGAAAATATGGAAAAGACGTATGAGGTCATGAAAAAGCTTAAAAGCATAAAGGAATCCATGCATCAGATGATGCAACACCAATTGAAGGATATGACATTGACAGGACCGCAAGGCATGGTCATCGGATTGCTTATGAAGAATAAATCACTCAGAATGAGTGAACTTGCAGATAAGATGGGTCTTTCAGTGAGCACGGTCTCAGAAATCATAGACCGTATGGAAAAGATGGAAGCTGTGAGAAGATTGAAATCCACCGAGGATGGAAGAGTGGTGCTGGTAACTTTGACTGATGATTTCAGGAAAGAATCCGCTGGGAAGTTCAAAGAAGTGGAATCCATTTGGCTTAAAAAAATTGAATCGGCTTCAGAAGATGAACTCCAGAAAATCATTGATGGACTGGAAGCACTCGATAGATTGCTCAGTAAGGAGTAGAACATGACAAAATTGATCAGATTTTTAAAACCTTTCACACTGCTGGTTCTCATGGCCATTGGACTTTTATATTTCCAGGCTATGACAGATCTGGCATTGCCCGATTACATGTCTGGTATTGTCAACAACGGGATTCAACAAGGCGGTTATGAAACAGTGAATCTGGAAGTTGTGAAAACGGAGGACATGGAGAGGATGACCATGCTGCTCAGTGACGATGAGAGGAGCACTTTGCTGAACGTCTATGATCAGTTGGACCCTGCACGAGACACAGCCCTATATGAGGATTTGACTCCCAAGTATACAAAACTCGATGGGCGGTCGGTTTACAAAATCAAGTCTTTGGATGAGGAGCAGCAACCAGTCATAGAAAGCATCACCACAAAAATGCTGCTTGGGATCGCGAAAATGCAAGGCGCAACCATTGACTTCACAAAAATGAGCGAGCAAACGCAAAAACAAGTCGCACTCGGTATCGTCAAAACATACAATGAGCAAATTGGTGTGGATAGCGTCAAAGTACAAAGGAATTATATCATGACGACAGGTGGCATAATGCTTCTGATCGCACTGGCGGGTGCGGTGGCTTCCATAGCTGTGGGATTCATCGCTGCCAGAGTCGCCGCTGGAATGGGAAGAAATCTCAGAAAAGCGGTCTTCACGAAGGTGGCGAGTTTTTCAAGTTTTGAAATGGATCATTTCACTACAGCATCACTTATAACGAGAAGTACAAATGATATCACACAAATTCAAAATATGATGGTCATGATGATCAGAATGCTCTTTTATGCACCGATCATCGGCGTGGGCGGAGTTCTTAAAGCCCTTGAGAAAAGCACCTCAATGTCATGGATCATTGCTCTAGCCGTAATTGTTCTACTTGGAGTCATTGTTGTCGTATTTTCAATTGCGCTACCAAAATTCAAGGCCATTCAAAAAATGGTGGATGGATTGAATCGCGTCGTAAGGGAAAACTTATCTGGAATGATGGTCATTAGAGCATTCAACACTCAAGTGTTTGAAGAGCAACGATTTGACGAAGCCAATCAGAATTTGACCAAAACCAATTTGTTTGTGAATAGAATCATGGCTTTTCTGTTTCCAGTGATGATGCTCATCATGAATGGTGTCACGCTGATGATTGTCTGGGTCGGTGCCAAGCAGATTGAGGCTTCAGCCATGCAAGTGGGAGATATGATGGCTTTTATGCAGTATGCGCTACAGATCATCATGGCATTCCTGATGCTTTCAATGATGTTCATCATGATTCCAAGGGCAACCGTTTCAGCGCAAAGAATCTCTGAGGTGCTGGATAAGGAAATCATGATTCATGACCCTGAGAAGCCTCAAGAGATCAACACGGCTGGAAAAGGTCGAGTGGAATTTGATAACGTTTCATTTAAATATCCCGGTGCAGAGGAGAGCATGCTGAAAAACATCAGTTTTGTAGCAGAACCTGGCAAGACTACGGCCATCATCGGTTCCACGGGATGCGGAAAATCCACTTTGGTCAATCTGATTCCTCGTTTCTACGATGCGACAGATGGAACAATATGGATTGACGGTGTGTCCATTCATCAAATGAAGCAATCCGATTTGAGATCGATCATAGGGTATGTGCCCCAAAAGGCGATCCTTTTCAGTGGAACAATAGAAAGCAATCTCAAGTTCGGAGATCAAGAGGCAGATGAGTTGGTCATCGAAAAAGCGATTGATATCGCTCAGGCTGCTGAAATCATACAAGAGAAAAACGAGGGGATGTCGGCTCCGATTTCTCAAGGAGGCGCAAACGTTTCCGGTGGTCAGAAACAAAGATTGTCCATCGCACGGGCACTCGTCAAACAACCAAAAATCTATATTTTCGATGACAGTTTTTCAGCGCTTGATTTTAAAACGGATTCCGCATTAAGGTCAGCCATGAAAACCAAGATGAAAGAAGCAACGATATTGCTGGTTGCACAACGGGTCTCCACAATAAAGAATGCGGATCAAATCCTTGTGCTTGACGAAGGCTTCATAGTGGGTCATGGCACACACTCTGAACTTATGGATTCCTGCTCGACGTATAGAGAAATTGCGATGTCACAACTCAGCGAGGAGGAACTGTCATGAGTGAAAAAAACAACAGACCTCAGCGTCAAGGCATGGGCGGACCCGGATCGATGATGATGGGAGGCGCAAAAGCAAAAGACTTCAAAGGTTCCATGAAACGGTTGGCATCATACCTCAGTGACTACAAATTCAAGATTGGTACAGTCATTATTTTTGCCATTGGCAGTGCCACCTTTGGAATATTCGGACCTAAACTCCTTGGTAGGGCAACCACCAAAATATTTGAGGGTGTTATGGGAAAGATGGTGGATTCCAGTATTGGAATTGATTTTTCATATATCTCAGGAATTCTTTTGACACTAGTGGTCCTCTATGGGTTGAGTTCGCTCTTTTCCTATATTCAGGGCTATATCATGGCAGGTGTTTCCATGCAGGTCAGTTACAACATGAGAAAACAGATTTCGAAAAAGATGAATAGGATGCCCTTCAAGTATTTTGACGATACCAATCATGGTGAGGTGCTTTCGAGAATCACCAATGATGTGGACACGGTCAGTCAGACACTGAACCAAAGCATGACCCAAATCATCACTTCGTTCACAACTGTCGTCGGCGTACTTGTCATGATGATCACCATCAGTGGATGGATGACCCTTGTGGCACTCACGATCATACCGGTTTCGATGTTGCTTGTGATGATGATTGTCAAACAGTCCCAAAAGCACTTCAAAGAACAACAAAAGCAACTCGGGCATGTCAACGGGCATATTGAGGAAGTCTTCAGCGGCCATGTGATTGTAAAAGCTTTCAATGCGGAAGCAAAAAGCATTGAGACCTTTGATGAATTCAACGACAATTTGTATGGTACCGCTTGGAAGGCACAGTTTTTGTCTTCACTCATGATGCCAATCATGACCATAGTTGGAAATATCGGTTATGTGGCGGTTTGTGTTCTTGGAGGAACCCTTGCCGCAAAAAATGCCATCGAAGTTGGAGATATTCAGGCTTTTATTCAGTATGTCAGAAACTTTACACAACCAATCGCTCAACTGGCAAACATTTCAAATGTATTGCAACAGACAGTGGCTTCAGCAGAGCGCGTCTTTGAATTTTTGGATGAGGAAGAGGAGCTTGTTGAAACCGATCAGCCTGTCAAGGCTATCGATGTGAAAGGTCATGTCCAGTTTGAGAATGTACATTTCGGTTATAAGGCGGATCAGACCATCATCAATGATTTTTCGGTTGAAATCAGACCGGGTCAACGTGTTGCGATAGTGGGGCCAACTGGTGCGGGAAAGACGACGATGGTCAAACTTTTAATGAGATTCTATGATGTGGATTCCGGTCAGATCAAACTGGATGGACATGACATCAGGAAATTCACCAGAAGCGATTTGAGAGATCAATTCGGAATGGTGCTTCAGGACACTTGGCTTTACAACGCTTCCATAATGGAGAATATCCGTTATGGCAGACTCGATGCATCGGATGATGAAGTGATCGAAGCGGCGAAAGCAGCTCATGTGGACAGTTTTGTGCACACACTGCCCGGGGGTTACGATATGCTGTTGAACGAGGATGCATCCAATGTATCTCAAGGTCAGAAACAGTTGATCACCATAGCGAGAGCCATTTTGTCCAATCCCGTGCTCATGATTCTCGACGAGGCGACAAGTTCAGTGGATACAAGAACGGAAGTCCAAATACAAAATGCCATGCTCAATCTGATGAAGAACAGAACCAGCTTCATCATAGCCCACAGATTATCGACGATTCGTGATGCTGATCAGATATTGGTCATGAATCATGGTGACATTGTTGAACAAGGAACACACCTTGAGCTTCTTGACAATGACGGCTTTTATGCCGATCTTTACAACAGCCAGTTTGAAAAGTGATCCCAAAATCCGGATGTGGTACAGCATTCGGATTTTTTTGTGACCCCTTGTACAAAAGGGTACACTTTGGTTCGAAAATGATTTATCATTAGTATAGAAATTTTCAGTTTTATTCGGAGAGAGGTAAAGATGATCACACTGAGTAAATTAGAGGCCAGAAAGTTCATATTACTCAAACAAGGTTTGCTGGGACCATACAAATTTTCAGGAAAAAAAGGCATTATGGATTTTGTGGATCAGGTTGGATGCATTCAGTTTGACCCGATTGATATCTGTGGTAAGAATCCTGAATTGGTTCTGCAATCAAGAGTTGAAGGGTTCTCCAAAAGTATGTTGTATGAGCTCTTGTACGATGAAAGGAAACTCCTCGATTATTTTGACAAAAATCTTTCGATTATCGATCTGAACGATTGGAAACACTTCGAACACATTCGGGATTATTACCGGAACCACAGCAGAGGCCGTCATGAAGTGGATTCAATCGAGGATGAGATCAAGCAATTATTGAAGGAAAAGGGGCCAATGTGCTCAAAAGATTTCAAAATGGATCGAAAAATCGATTGGTACTGGAGCGAGACCAAACTGTCCAGAGCAGCGCTTGAAACGCTTTATTTCAGGGGGGATCTGATTGTCCACCATAAAATGGGTGCCATCAAATACTATGATCTTTCTGAAAACCATTTGCCAAAAGAAATTTTAGAAGCAGAAGATCCGCATGATTCCATGTTTGACCACCAAAAATGGAGAGTACTCAGAAGGATCGCTTCGGTAGGTCTGCTGTGGAATAAGTCTTCAGACGCTTTCTTGTATATCGAGGGGTTTAATGCTAAAAACAGAAATGATGTATTCGATTCTTTATTTAATGAAGGAAAAATCATAAAAGTAGCCATAGAAGGGATAAAAGAGCCGTTGTTCGCGCTCAAGGGCGATGACGATTTGCTCAACGCGGTCAAAAAGGAGGCTGGATGGCTGGAAAGGACGGAGTTCATCGCACCACTTGACAATCTCATGTGGGATCGCAATTTGATCCGAGCGATTTTTGATTTCGATTACAAATGGGAAATCTATACGCCTGAAGCACAGAGGAAATTCGGTTATTATGTCTTGCCGGTTCTTAATGGAACCCGATTTGTCGGGAGGATAGAAGTTGTGAATGACAGGAAGCGAAACGCTCTTGTCGTGAGAAAATTATGGTTTGAGGATGGCGTTGTTGTCACCTCGGAAATGAAGTCACAGATCATGGCATGCATAGATCGATTCTCAATATTCAACCTTTGTGACAAAGTCGAGTATGAATGGATTAACTTTGCTTAATAATTAACAAATAGGTTGCTTATATTAGAATAATTAATTATAATTGTATCAATAGTAAAAAACGGTTGGACGGATAGGGAAAAAATTGCCTGAAGTAAAACCAGTTCTTAAAAATAGCCACTATTTTTTTGAACTGGTTTTTTTTGTAAAAAAATTCAAATCAAAAGGAGCAACTCATATGAAAAGCATAAAGACAAAACTAGTACTCTATATTTCCATTTTATTGATTCTATCACTCGGGACCATGGGTGGAATCACACTTTATCGAGCTGTGGGCGCCATTGAAAGCGAAGCTATCGATGGCCTGGTAAGACTCAGTGAGGAAGCGGCTCATACTACGACAGTACAAGTGGAAAAGCAAATGATCGCTCTTGAAATGATCGCAGGAAGAAGTGACATGGAAACCATGGATTGGAATGCACAAAAGAAGATCCTTCAAAATCAAGTGGAGAGGACAGGGTTCTTGTCATTCGCCGTTGTCGATTTGAAAGGAAATGCGGTTTTCAATGATGGTGCTGAAGCAAATGTGGCTGATAGAACATATTTTAAGAGCGCACTAGAGGGAGAAACCGTTGTTTCAGACATGTTGATCAGCAGATTGACTGAAAAACCCGAGCTTGTATATGCCACTCCGATCATGAACAATGGAAAGGTGGTTGGAGTGTTGATTGCTCGAAGAGACGGATATGTGCTTTCAAATATAACCGATACTCTTGGGTACGGAGCGAGCGGATATGCCTATATGGTCAATAGGGAAGGCACTGTGGTCGCACATCCTGACAGAACTCGTGTGGAAGCGCTTCAGAATCCAATAAATGAATCAGAAAGCAATGAGGTGCTCAGACCGGTCGCAGAACTTTTCAGAACCATTCTGAATGAGAAGGAAGGGTACAATCAGTATGAGTTCAATGACACTAAACTTGTCGCCTCTTATTTTCCTGTGGAAGGTACCGATTGGACTCTGATTATTACTGCGAACGAATCTGAAGTTCTGAAAAATGTGCCGAGAATCGTCAGATCGATTATGATCACAATGGGGGTTGCTTTGCTGGTCAGTGTGATATTCGCCTATCTTTTGGGAAACAATATTGCAAATCCGATAATCGAAGTAGTCGGGAATGCACTAAAAATTGCCGAGCTCGATATTCGCGACAATATTGAGATGAAAATTGTCAATCGCAAAGATGAAGTGGGTAAACTTGGAAGTTCATTGCAAACCATTATCGTAAGCATGAGGTCGATCATGGCGGACATCAACGCCTCATCAGAACAAGTGACCGCATCATCCGAGGAATTGACCGCAACTGCTGGGCAATCTGCAAGAGCTATTGAAGAAATCGCCAAAGCCATTGAAGAAATTGCTCGAGGTGCCAGCGACCAAGCCAAAAATACGGAAGTCGGATCGGTCAAGGGAACACAACTCGGTGAAACAATGGCCAATGACCAGAAAGAGATGCAACATCTGAATTTGGCATCTGATAAGGTGTCCAAGCTGGTGGATGAAGGTCTTATAGAAATTGACAGCCTCACAAAAATCGCAAAAGAAAGCAATGATGCGACCCAAATTGTACAACAAGGCATCATGAAAACCAACACGAGCGCAAAGAAAATAGAAGCTGCCAGTCAAGTGATCGCAAGCATTGCCGACCAAACCAACTTACTCGCACTCAATGCGGCAATTGAAGCTGCACGAGCAGGTGAGGCGGGAAGAGGATTCGCGGTGGTCGCTGATGAAATCAGAAAGCTTGCGGAGCAATCCTCAAGTTCAACAAGCACAATCGACGAAGTGGTAAGCGAGCTTCAAACGAATTCGAATGATGCGGTCCGCGTCATGGAACGCGTCCTCGCCATAATGAAAGAACAATCCCTGAGCGTAGAAGTCACTCAGAATAAATACATTGAAATCTCAGGAGCAATAAAAAAATCGGAAGATGCTGTCCAAGCGCTTAATCAATCCAGCATCGAGATGGATAATATGAAGGACCAGATCATGGACACACTTGTGAATCTGGCTTCAATCGCAGAAGAAAACTCAGCTTCCACCGAGGAAGTTTCCGCAGCGGTCGAGGAACAGAACGCTTCTATGGAAGAAATCGCAAGCGCTTCTGAAGGTTTGGCGGAACTTGCCCAAAATTTACAGAACATCATCATGAAATTCAAGATATGATATTATTTTGATAATGGTATAATAAGAAAAAATGCCAGGAGTCCCATATGAAGAAAATTACAGTTTCAAAGGATTTGCTCTCACATTTACCACATGTCAAAATTGTCGATTTTTTATCTGAAGTGAAAGTCGAGCCTTTGAATGAAGCCTTGACTTATGCAATGGATTCGAGACTGGGCATCATTCAATCCGCATTTGAAGTCGGTCAAATTGCATCCATCGACAATATCAAATGGGGGCGCACGGTCTACAGAAAACTGGGCAAAGATCCGACGAAATATAGACTCTCAAGTGAAAAATTGATCAGACGGGTGATCAAAGGTGAGGGCATCGAACATATCAATAATGTGGTCGATCTTGCCAATTGGCTTTCTGTGGAACTCAAAGCACCGATTGGTGTTTATGATGTCAATAAAATCAAAGGTGACATTGTCATGGATTACGGCCGCTCTGGAGAAACATACCGCTGTTTGGCGGGTTATGAGCTCAATTTGGAGGGACTGCCACTCTTAAGGGATGACTTCGGTCCTTTTGGTTCATCGACAGCCGATTCGGTGAGAACGGCTGTCGATGAGAACACTACTCAAGCGATATTGTGCATATATTTGTTCAATCCTGAAGAGGAAGAGTCTGAATATCTGAAAATGACAACATCATTTTTCAAACGTTTATAGGAGTGGTCTTATGGAGAGATGTGCATGGGTGAATTTACAAAACGAATTATATGTCCGTTATCATGATGAAGAATGGGGAGTACCGGTACATGACGATCGGAAGCATTTTGAGATGATCGTCTTGGAAGGTGCTCAAGCGGGACTTTCTTGGGAGACCATACTGAAGAAACGCGAGAATTATCGAAGGGCGTTTGATGGCTTCGATCCGGAGAGGATTGCTGCCTATGACGATTCCAAAGAACAGGAACTGCTAGGCAATGAGGGAATCGTCAGAAATCGACTCAAAATAAAATCCGCAATCCGGAATGCAAATGTATTCCTGAAAATTCAACATGAATTTGGTACATTCGATGCTTATATATGGAGTTTTGTGAATGGTGAGCCCGTCCAAAATAATATTCAATCGATTAATGAGGTCCCGGCTAAGACGGAACTATCCGACAGGATCGCAAAAGATTTGAAAAAGCGTGGAATGAATTTTGTCGGATCGACCATCATTTATGCTTATATGCAAGCTGTTGGTCTGGTCAATGACCATTCAAACGACTGCTTTAAAAAATCCGGTTGCAAAGTACACGAATCGGGATTATAATTTATATGGAAGAGTTGCACAGATGCAACTCGCAGAGGAGTCGCTTTATGAATGGAGTCGTTCTAAACTAGTAACTTAAAATCGGTATGAATCTTGACAGACCTTTAGGAAAGGTTTATTTGTCATACGGTTTGTGCTGAAAAAGTTGGTTTAGAACACTGTGCATAATAGGACTCTATTTTTGTGTCTGAAAATGTGAATTGGTAAATTGCGATAGCAATAGACAGTGTGTCTATTGCTATTTTTTGTATTTAAAAGCAGGGAGGAAAACAGAATGAATCAAAATCAAACGAAGAAAATGTTGGATTGGCAGGAGATCATCGGCAGATTAAAAGAGTTCGCGTTATCAGAAGCGGCCAAAGATCAAATCGACAACCTGGAAATTTCCACAGACTATTATCTTGTGATCAGAAGGCTTGAAGAGACTTCGGAAGCCAGAAAAATATATGATGTTTCAAACAGCATACCACTTCATGCCCTGACGGGAATCAAAAGTGTCATAGAAAAACTGGGCAGAAGTGAAATCCTTCGCCCTGTGGATCTCACCCATATGGCGGGATTCATCAAAGACACACAAAAGATGATTCGTTTCATGAGCGACAAAGAGGATGTCGGCCCCAATCTTTCCAGTTACGCACTCAGCATGGATCCACTGGAGGTGGAGCTTGAAGAGATCACAAGATGTATTGTTCATAATGCTGTTGCGGATCAAGCGTCGGGAAAGCTTTACAAACTCAGAAGAAAAATGGAACAACTCGAAAATCAGATCAAGTTGAAGCTGCAATCCTATCTGGCGAGTGCAAACTACAGTTCAATGCTTTCCGATCTCGTTGTCAGCCAAAGGGATGGCCGGTATGTGATTCCAGTCAAAAGTGAATACAAGAAGAGTATTGACGGCATGGTCCTGGACCGTTCAAGAACCGGAGGAACATTGTTTATTGAACCCGCGGCTGTGAAAAAAATGCATGAGGAACTCGCACAGCTCAGAATCGATGGTGACAATGAGGAATATAGAATCCTTTCAGAACTTTTAGATCGGTTGATGCACGCATTAAGAGCCATCACTATCAATTACGATACCATGGTGACATATGACTTCTTGTTCGCGAAAGCCAAACTTTCCCATGCATACAGAGCCAGAGCGGCTAAAGTCACTCCTGAAAAGCACATCAAGCTGATCGGAGCCAAGCATCCGCTTCTTGGGAATGAAGCCGTACCCCTATCTATGGAACTCGATGCCAGACAAAGGAATCTAGTGATCACAGGTCCGAACACAGGGGGAAAGACGGTGACTATGAAAACAGTGGGACTGTTCATCATGATGACACAAGCAGGTCTACACGTTCCTTGTGAAAATGGCACTTCCCTCCCGATTTTAAGGCAGGTGCTGTGTGATATTGGTGACGGTCAAAGTTTGCAACAAAACTTAAGCACCTTTTCCTCACACATTACCAATATCAATTCAATTCTGGAGCTTGCAGACGACCAAACACTGGTCATTTTGGATGAAATCGGTGCAGGAACCGATCCGAGTGAGGGTATGGGGATTGGAATCGCAGTACTCGAGTATTTGAACTCGAAAAAAGGCTTCATACTTGCTTCGACACATTTCAATGAGATCAAGAGATTCGCTGAGGAACACCCGGATTTCATCAATGGCAGCATGGCATTTGACCTTGGGACTCTCAAACCTGTTTACAGGCTTGAGGTCGGTAAAAGTGGAGCAAGCAACGCGCTTCTGATCGCACTGAGAATAGGGATGTCGGAATCCTTGATAGAACGCGCCCATGAAATTGCATACAATGAAAAAGTGGATTATAAGGACAAGTTGCTCAAGGAAACAGATGGGCATGAAAACCATACAGTACTTCACAATTCAATTGTTTCCAAGGAAGATATCGTTGAACCAAAATCCATGTTCAAACCCAAACCCAAGCCCAAATTCGCACTGGGAGATGCGGTTTACATCCATACCATGAAACGTAATGGTATAGTCTGTGAAACCGAAAACTCAAAGGGTGATATCGGTGTGCTCGTACTGAATAAAAAAATCAAGGTCAATCACAAGCGTTTATCCCTGTATCTCGAAGCTGAAGAACTCTATCCGGATGACTACGATTATGACATCCTGTTCAAAAGCAAAGAACAAAGAAAACAGAAAAAGCAAATCGTCAAAGGTAAGAAAGATGTTATAATGATGGAATAGAAATACAGAACGAAAGGGAGGATTCATATGAAATTTGGACACATTGGGATCAAGGTCATCGATATCGAACGCTCGATCAAATTCTATGAAGGGGTGTTGGAGGCAAAAATTTTGAAGGATTACGTCTATCCAGAAAGCAGACTTGTTTTTATGGAAATTGGAGGAACTATTGTGGAACTCATTGCCAAATCGAGCAATGAACCACGTCTCCCAGGTCCGATCGAGCACATCGCATTCAAGGTGGAGTCACTTGATGAGAAGATGGAAATGTTGGATGCCATGGGCATTGCCTACTCAGAACCACGTGTCGTCGGTAGTGCGAAGATCATTTTCTTCGATGGACCCAATAATGAAAAATTCGAATTTGTGGCAAGAGTATAATCATTCATCAAAAGGAAGTTGACGAGCGGAAATGAAAGTTCAACTTCCTTTTGTTTCATTTTTGTTAGAATTTTGTGAACGTTCCAAAAACTCAATATAAATTTTTTTTTATGCTTTTAACCCTTAGAACGCCTCTTCGGCTTACAGAAAAGTTTGAAAATTCAGCAATATTAATATATATTAATAATATGAACGGTGCTATAATTAAGAAGGCGTAACATATGGAGCGCTTAAGACATAAAAATTATCGGTGCCGAATAAGGCGATAATGGACTTTCTTAAAAGGGGGAGAGTTGCATTATGAGGGGGAAGAATATGGTCAAGACATAGGTGATATGACATAAGTACGGTATCAAACATTTTGGGATGTACGAAAGGAGAAACACAGTGGGATCATATTATTTGAAAAGGGTTATCTCGGCAATTATCACTATTTTGCTCATTGCCACATTGACTTTTACAATGATGCACTCCATACCTGGAGGGCCATTCACTAGAGAAAGGCCAGTACCGGCAGAGATATTGAGATCTTTGAATGAAAAATACAATTTGGACGCGCCGTTATATGTTCAGTACTTTGATTATATGAAAGGCT
This sequence comes from Firmicutes bacterium UBA5201, assembly GCA_002412775.1. Lineage (GTDB taxonomy): Bacteria > Bacillota > Clostridia > Peptostreptococcales > Acidaminobacteraceae > Fusibacter_D. The sequence goes on from DHVT01000022.1 coordinate 54,848, forward strand.
TGGTCACATTTGACTTGGGTCCTTCTTATTCTAAAATAGGAACCACGGTCAATGATTTGCTTGTTGCCGGCTTCCCGACTTCCGCAAAAATAGGCCTGATGGCGAGTGCGCTGATCATCATACTTGGAATTCCCGTCGGAATCATTTCGGCGCTGAAACAGAACAAACCCATAGATTATTTTGTCATGTTCATGGCGACGCTCGGCGTCACAGTGCCCAGTTTTGTTGTCGCCACATTGATCATATACTTTTTTGCCGGAAAATTGGGATGGATTCCATCATTCGGCCTATCTTCGCCACTTGGCTATATCGGACCTGTGATAGCACTGACCGGTTATTCATTGTCATTCGTGGCACGTTTGACCCGTTCGAGCATGCTTGAAGTGCTCAGACAAGATTATATCCGTACGGCAAGAGCCAATGGCCTCAAGGAATTCAGCGTCATAGGAAAGCACGCCGTGAAAAATGCATTGATTCCAGTTGTAACATATATAGGCCCGATGATAGCAGCCATCTTGACGGGTTCATTTGTAGTTGAAAAGATTTTTGCTGTTCCTGGAATGGGAAGATATTACGTGGAAAGTGTTACCAATCGTGATTATACGACCATAATGGGTATGACCGTTTTCTATGCCGCATTCTATATCGTCATGGTATTGTTTGTAGATATCGCTTATGGTTTCATCGATCCTAGAATACGACTTGGAAAGGAGAAATAGCAAAATGAAGGACAATAGATTTGAATTTTTGGAAAGCAATATCGAAGATGAGGAGATCACCAGACCGAGTCTGACTTATTGGCAAGATGCATGGAGACGGCTTAAGAAGCATAAATTGGCAATGATCGGGATCGTTCTTATAGTTTTTATAGTTTTATTTGGTACGGTGGGTCCTTATCTGACACCATACAGTTATTCCGATCAAAGCAATGATTTTAAGAATCTTCCTCCGAAATTGGATGTCTTTGAGGTTGAGGAGGGTATAAACCTTTATCTTTCAAACGATTACAATATGTTTTTGGTTCTTGAAAACGGAAAGATGGATAGAAAATTGAAGCTTGATCATAGAGATGCCATCAACAAGGTTTACACTTATTTGTTGGATGCCGGCAATTCTGAGGAAGTGGTCATCTTGGATTTTTCCTACAATACTTTAAAAGACAAACAAGGTTATGATTACAATTATACAATAGAGTACAAAGGTGAGGTTTTCAAATATACGACTGGCTCTAAATACAATATGTCATTTCCATTCGGCACAGACGATTTGGGTCGTGATATATTGACAAGAGTCATGTACGGCGCCAGAATTTCGCTTTTGATCGCCGTCATAGCGACAATGGTCAACTTGTTCATTGGTGTAATTTATGGCAGTATTTCAGGCTTTGAAGGAGGCCGTGTTGACAATATCATGATGAGAATCGTGGATATCATCAACTCCATTCCTTTGATGCTTTACGTGATCCTTCTGATGGTCTGGTTCAGAAAATCAGATGGTCTCACCAATATCATCATCGCACTGAGCAGTGTATTCTGGGTCGGTATGGCAAGACTTGTCCGCGGCCAGATGCTCTCTCTCAAGGAACAGGAATTTGTACTTGCCGCAAGAGTCATCGGCGTACCGAAACATAAAATCATATTGAGACACTTGATACCAAATGCAATTGGACCTATTATCGTCGCTATGACCATGATGATTCCTACAGCGGTATTCACTGAAGCCTTTTTGAGTTTCATCGGACTTGGCGTTTCAGCACCACAAGCATCTTGGGGAACACTTGCAAACAATGCGTTATCGGGATTGATCACATATCCTTACCAATTGTTTTTCCCTGCACTCGCCATTGCAATCACAATGCTTGCATTTAACTTTTTAGGCGATGGACTCAGAGATGCGTTGGATCCAAGATTGAGAAAAGGATAGGGGTGAATCATGAAAAAAATACTTGAAGTAAAAAATTTAAGCACTTCGTTTTTCACTCATATGGGTGAAGTCAAAGCCGTGAGAGGCAATTCCTTCTCAATGGATAAAGGTGATATATTGGGTATAGTCGGCGAATCCGGCAGTGGTAAGAGCGTAACTGCGTTATCCATTATGGGACTCATAGACCATCCAGGCCGCATCACTGGTGGTGAGATCATATTCGATGGTGAAGTGATCTCCAATAAACCGGATGCGGTGATGGCCAATATCAGAGGAAAAGAGATCTCTATGATTTTCCAAGATCCCATGACGTCCCTCAATCCGGTTTTCACCATTGAAAACCTCATGGTTGAAGTCATCAGAAGACACCAGAAGGTCAGCAAAAGTGAGGCAAGAGCAATTGCCATCGAAAAACTCAATATGGTAGGCATTCCTGAGCCGGAGAGCAGAATCAGATCTTATCCGCATGAATTCTCAGGAGGAATGAGACAAAGGGCTATGATCGCCACTGCGCTTTCCTGCAATCCCAAATTGTTGATTGCAGATGAACCGACAACCGCACTTGACGTTACCATACAAGCTCAAATTCTCGATATTTTAATAAAGTTATCAAAAGAAATAGAAACATCCATCATCATCATCACCCATGACCTTGGTGTCATAGCGGAAACCTGTCATAATCTGGTCGTCATGTATGGCGGTATGATCATGGAAAAAGGTTCTGTCGATGAGATTTTCCACAGTCCTCAGCATCCTTATACACAAGGATTGATGAATTCTATTCCCAAAATGCATTCGAAATCCAAGGGAAGATTGATTCCAATTCCTGGTTCTCCACCGGATTTGATGAATCCTCCTATAGGTTGTCCATTCTCACCCAGATGCCCGCATGCCATGGCAATCTGCAAACAGGAAATGGCACCTGTATATCGAATCAATGAAACGCATACTTCTGCATGTTGGTTATTGCACGAGGATGCACCGGAGGTAGAAGGATATAAAAAAGGATGTGAAATCGATGGCTGAAAAAAAACCTTTATTGGAAGTTAGGAACTTAAAAAAATATTTCCCTGTAAAAACACCAATGTTCCAAAAAGAAAAAAATCTGCTCAAAGCAGTGGACGATCTTTCGTTTTTCATCCATAAGGGTGAAACATTCGGGCTCGTTGGAGAATCAGGGTGCGGAAAGTCAACTATTGGACGTTGTGTGGTAAGGCTTTATGAGCCAACAGACGGTGAAATCATATTTGATGGGGTCGATATAGCAAAACTGTCGAACAAAGAACTGCTGAAATACAGAAAAAAGATTCAGATGATTTTTCAGGATCCATACGCATCGCTCAACACGCGTATGACCATCGCCGAAATCATCGGAGAAGGTATGGACATCCATACGGATCATAAAGGGCCAGCGAGGATGGAGCGAATCCATAGTCTGTTGACCAGAGTAGGTCTTAAAAAAGAACATGCCAACAGATACCCCCATGAATTCTCGGGCGGACAAAGGCAGAGAATCGGTATTGCCAGGGCACTTGCCATCGAACCGGAACTGATCATTTGTGACGAGCCGATTTCAGCACTGGACGTCTCCATTCAGGCGCAAGTCGTCAATATGCTTGAAGATCTCCAAAATGATTTGGGGTTGACTTATTTGTTTATTGCCCATGACCTCTCAATGGTCAAGCATATTTCCGACAGAATCGGAGTCATGTATTTGGGACATATGATGGAAGTCGCCACAAGCGAGGAATTGTATGACAAACCACTGCATCCTTATACAAAGGCATTATTGTCTTCTATCCCTATACCGGATCCAGGTGTTAAAAAAGAGGGCAGAATCATTTTACAAGGCGATGTCAAAAGTCCGATCAATCCAAAACCGGGTTGTCGTTTCAGCACACGTTGCAGATATGCCGTTGATCGATGTAAAGTTGAGACACCGGAACTTAGAGAAATCATGCCGAATCATTTCGCAGCTTGTCATATCGTTGAGGAAATCAACAGTTTGTAAGTTTTTACTGTTATTATTTACCGCCTAAGGTGGTAATTAATATAAACCTAATGTAAGAAGGAGGATACTATGAAAAGATTTTTATCGCTACTTTTGGTGTTAGTCATGATGACTTCGCTTTTGGCAGCGTGTGGTGCAAAAGATCCAGAACCGACCACACCAGTTGCTGAAACACCTACTGACACACCGGCTCCAACAGACAAACCAGCAGAAACAACTCCTCAAGTTTTATTGTGGAACGTTGGTGCTGACCCTAAAACCATCGATCCTACACTCAACGGTGCAAGCGATGGTGGTGATGTAATCAACCAGACATTTGAAGCATTAACCAGAGAAAAAAGTGGTGTCGTTTATCCAGGTATCGCTGAATCTTGGGATGTGTCAGAAGATGGTTTGACGATCACTTTCAATTTGAGAGAGTCAAACTGGTCAGATGGATCACCTTTGACCGCTCACGATTTCGTTTACTCTTGGAAACGTGGAATGGATCCAGCTACAGCATCTGAGTATTCTTGGATTTGGGAATATACAAATGTTGTTGGTGCTGCTGATGCGGCATTTGGAGAAGGATCTCTTGATGATGTTGGTATCACTGCTCTTGACGATTATACACTTGAAGTCAAGCTTCTCAATCCAACAGATTACATCTTGAGTTTACTTTCTTTCTATCACTTCATGCCTGTAAATCAAGCTGCTGTAGAAGCAAAAGCTGATGGCGCATGGGCAAAAGATCCAGCTCTTGCTGTATCAAATGGACCATTTGTCTTGACTTCTTATACAATCGGACAAGGTCTCATACTTGAAAAGAATCCAGAGTACTGGAATGCTGCAAACGTAATGCTCGATAAAATTGACGCAGTATTTATTGATGAAGCATCTACAGCTTACCAAGCTTACCAAAGTGGTGAGTTACAATTTATACCACAAGTACCGACTGCAGAAATACCTAGATTGATCGCAGAAGATCCAGAATTCTATGTATTCCCATTGCTCGGAACTTACTACTACAATTTCAACTTGAACCTCGACCTCTGGGCTAATCCTCTAGTTAGAAAAGCCATCAACATGGCAATTGACAGAGAATTGATCACAGATACACTTGGTGCTGGTCAAATTCCAGCAGCTGGATTTGTACCACCTGGATTCCTTGATGACAAAGGAAATGATTTCTTTGAAACAGCGGGAACTTACGGTTTGGCAACTGATGACAGCAAAATCGCTGAAGCTCAAGCACTTTTGGCTGAAGCCGGATTCCCAGGTGGTGCCGGTTTCCCTGCATTCACAATCATGTACAACACTTCAGAAGCACACCAAATGGTTGCTGAAATCATTCAAGAAATGTTGAAAACAAATCTTGGTCTTAACGCTTCTCTTGAGAACCAAGAGTGGGCAGTATTCCAAGACACTAGAAAAGTTGGCGATTACGAACTTGCTCGTGGTGGTTGGTTGACAGACTTTATGGATCCAAGTGGTCTTTTAAGTATCTTTACAACTGGCAACGCTTACAACGATCCTAAATTTGCAAATGCAGAATATGACAGATTATTGTCACTTTCAGCTCAAACTAGAGGCGCTGAGCACTTTGAAGCTCTTTATGCAGCTCAAGACATCTTGATGACTGAACTTCCAATCGTTCCTGTCTATCACTATTCTGACTTCATGTTGGTTTCTGACGTTGTAGTTGGATGGGACAGATCTGTACTTGGAACTGTTGACTTCAGTGGTGCTTCAATCGTCAAATAATTAAATTTTACGGAGATTGATTGTAATTTCCGGTCCAAAGAGTTTGTCCCGATAGGATTATGGGATAAACTCTTTTTTCTTGCCGTGGATCCGTGGTATAATATCAAGAGGTGTTTGAAATGATCATACTTGAAACAGAGAGGCTACTCATCAGAGACCATATCGAAGAGGATCTGGACGATTTGTTCGATCTCATATCCAGACCATTTGAAATGCGATATATCATGGATCTGTTTGTGGTCGAACCCAAAGGGGCCAAGGAAAATTTGGCTGTCGCAATGCGCGATATAGGAAAACGCAATAGAAAGCATTATTTTTTTGCGATCATTGAGAAAGAAACTTCGAAATATGTCGGTGAGATCGGATTCACTGTTCTGGATGAAAATCCATCAGGCAAGTTGCTTGAACTGGGTTATTTCACAAAACGGGAGTTCTGGGATCGCGGTTTGACCACCGAGGCTGCTGCGATTTGTGTGGATTACGCTTTCAAGGAATTGAATACATGGAAAATCACGACCGGATGCATCAAAGAGAATATCGCATCCGAACGCATCATGATCAAATTGGGATTTCATAAAGAAGGCGAATTGAGAAACCATCAGTCCGTTGATCAAGAATGGAAAGATAGAGTGATCTATGGATTTCTAAAATCTGAATATCAAATGGAGGCTTAATAATGTCAAGTAATTTCTATAGTTATAGTTTGATGGTATTTCTATGTTCAATGGTGATCTTCAGTGATTCAAGAAGAAGAATTCTTAAGAAAGAGGACATCCGATACCGCATCAAAGAAGAAAAAAAGCACAAGCACCTCTTCTATGCGTTAGGTCTTCTTGTCCCAATTGTGATTTTAATTTCGGGAATGTTTTATGAAAAAAGCATACTCATTAAAATTCTAATATTCATAATGTCGGTTGAGATGGGCATCATCTGGACAATCATACAGCTTGGAGACACCCTGATCACGAAGGATTCACTGGGTAAGGCATGGTATACAAGAATCAGCACCATCGAGTACTTCGACGTACTCAGAGCAAAAGACCGGCCATATCTGGTGTTTAGAAAAGCGAAAAGCAGACGACAGGAAATGGTTTGGCTAAGTGAATGTGATGTCCAACCTGTTTTGGAGCATCTCAATGCACTGAATATAACCATCAAAAAAACATAGTTTCTTCTGGAATTTCATATGCACTCGGTTATGTATACTTACAGACAAGTTTTTATTAGACTTGTCTATTTTTTTTAATTTTTGAAGCGTTGAAATCACGCGAACAGTTTTATTTCTACGTATAAAAAAAACAATACTATTGATTTTAACCGCGATGGTGGTATTATAATGAGTAATGTTAATAAAATTTAACATGGGTGTGAACAAAAAAACAATTTTGATTTGAGGGGGATTTTTATGAAAAGGATTGCACTACTCTTAGTTCTCGTAATGATCTTATCAATTCCGTTGACTGCTTGTCAATCATCGGATAATGGGGGAACTGCAGGCAACGATGTGATAAAGTTTGGTGTTTTTGAGCCATTGACAGGTGCGAACGCAGCTGGTGGAGCAATGGAAATCGAAGGTATCGAACTTGCCCAAGAGCTTTATCCTGAAGTGCTTGGCAAGAAAATCGAACTCGTCATAGTGGACAACAAGTCTGACAAAGTGGAAGCCGCAAATGCAGCTACAAAGCTTGTAGATCAAGACAAAGTCAATGCGATCATCGGGTCATGGGGATCTTCATTCTCAATGGCTGCTGGACCAATCGTAATGGAAGCTGGTATACCAGCTGTTGGAACGTCATGTACCAACCCGCTTGTTACTCTTGGCAACGACTATTATTTCAGAGTGACATTCATCGACTCTTTTCAAGGTGTCGTAATGGCGAACTACGCGTTTACTGAACTCGGTGCTACAAAAGTGGCAATCGTTCAAGAAATTTCAAATGATTACTCAGTAGGTCTTGTTAAGTTCTTTACTGATGAATTTGTCAGATTGACAGGTGATCCTGGCTCAATTTTATACGTCGCCAACTACAATACCGGTGATCAGGATTTCACAGCACAATTGACAAATATCAAACAACTCAATCCTGATGCGATTTTTGCACCTGGAAACTACAGTGAATCTGCAATGTTGATCAAACAAGCAAAAGAACTCGACATCAAAGCGCCTTTCCTCGGTGCGGACACTTGGGAAACTCCTGAGTTCATAGATATCGGTGGTTCAGCTGTAGAGGGCGCAGTGTTCTCGACATTCTTTGATTCACAGGTTCCTTTGACACCTGAATCTTCAGTGTTCCTGGACGCATATAGAGCCAAATTCAACAAGGAACCCGCTTCAGTTACTGCTCTTGCATATGACGCATACATCTTGCTTGTGGATGCGATTGAAAGAGCTGGCAGTGCAGAACCGGAAAAAATCAAAGAAGCATTGGCCGCAACAGCAGGATTTGACGGTGCTGCAGGTGTGGTAACATTAGATGAAAATGGTGATGCGGTTAAGAATGCAGTCATCAAAACAGTTAAAAATGGGGAATTCACATATTTGACAACTATTTCACCTCAGTAATATTCAGTGGATTAAAAAAAGGTGCAGATGAAGTGTCTGTACCTTTTTTAATTATTTTGGAGGACTCATATGTCGCTTAATACTTTTATGCAGCACTTGAGCAACGGTTTGGCGCTAGGCAGTTTATATGCCTTGATTGCAATAGGTTATACCATGGTTTATGGTATTCTAAGACTTATCAACTTTGCTCATGGTGATATTTTCATGATCTCAACTTATATTATTTTCTACAGTGTCACATTATTTTTAATGCCGTGGTGGGTGGCATTCGTGGTTGCCATACTTCTGACAGGCGCATTTGGGATCTTGGTTGAAAGACTCGCATATAGGTCTCTCAGGAACTCCCCCAAAATTTCAGTCATGATTTCCGCCATTGGTGCGTCCTATTTGATTCAAAACTTGGCCATCGTTATTTTTGGTGGTAGACCAAAAGCGTTTCCAATACCTGAATTTTTCAATAAAGTAGTGTATATCAATACAATTTCGATTCCAGTAGCGAATTTCTTCATCCCTGGAATCACAATGGCTGCTCTTGTAATTTTGCTTTATATTGTCAATAAAACTAAAACGGGTATGGCGATGCGTGCAGTTTCAAGAGATTATGAAGCGGCGAGACTCATGGGAATCAATGTGGATACGATTATCTCCATCACTTTCTTTATGGGGTCGATTCTTGCGGCGTTGGGTGGTATGATGTGGGGCATCAAGTATCCGAACCTGATTCCGCTCATGGGACTCATGCCTGGACTTAAAGCATTTATCGCTGCTGTTATCGGCGGTATCGGGAACATAAAAGGTGCGGTTGTCGGCGGATTTTTACTAGGTATGTCAGAAATCATGTTGATTGCATTTTTACCTTCAATGACCGGTTACAGGGATGCATTTGCATTTGTCATACTTATTGTGATATTGCTCATAAAACCTTCAGGGCTATTGGGCGAAAATTTGGCAGAGAAGGTGTGATGAGATGAAAAAAGAAAATATGATCAGATTAGGGTTGATTGTACTTGTAGTTTTAGTTCTCGCCATACTGAATTTCACACTTGGAAATTATCAACTTAGAATATTGAATTTGGCTGGAATTTATGTTGTATTGGGACTTAGTTTAAATCTTATAAACGGATTTGCCGGTCTATTTTCACTGGGACATGCCGGATTCATGGCAATCGGTGCATATACCAGTGCGCTCCTTACAATGTCAGTCGCACAAAAGCAATCCAATTTTTTCGTGAAACCTATAGTGCCATGGCTTGCGAATATTGAGATGCCATTTCTTCCGGCGATGCTGATCGGTGGACTTGTTGCGGCGGTTCTTGGAACTTTGATAGCGGCTCCGATTCTTAGACTCAGAGACGATTATCTTGCTATTGCCACACTGGGTTTCAGTGAAATCATCAGAGTTATCTTCACAAATACGATGTCGCTCACCAATGGTGCTCTCGGGCTCAAGGGACTGACGCGATATACGAATGTACCATACAGTTGGGGAATCGCGATCCTTACCATAGTGTTCATGTTTTCGTTGAGACGCAGCAGTTACGGTAAAGCCTTTATGGCCATCAGAGAAGATGATGTGGCCGCTGAATCCATGGGGATCGATCTTTTCAAGCACAAATTGTTGGCCTTTACCATCGGATCGTTTTTTGCCGGTATCGGTGGTGCGCTTCTAGCTCACCTCATGGGTACAATCGACCCACTGATGTTCAGATTCCTGATGACTTTCAATGTTCTATTGATTGTTGTTTTAGGTGGTATCGGCAGTATAACCGGTACGGTGATTTCTGCAGTGGTAGTGACAGTTGCCATGGAAGCGCTTCGTTTCCTCGATGGAACAATCGATCTTGGCTTTATGGTGATTCAAAGCGTTCCGGGTATGAGAATGGTACTCTTTTCGATTCTCCTCATGTTGGTGGTGTTGTTCTATCAGAACGGACTTATGGGACGGGATGAGATCACGCTGGATTCCATGGGAAAATTCTATAAAAACAAAATCAAGAAGGGGGCCAAATCATGAGTATTTTGAAGACAGAAAATATCACGATGAGATTTGGTGGCCTTACCGCAGTTGCGGGACTCAACCTGGATATTGCAGAAGATAGCATCGTTGGTTTGATTGGGCCGAATGGGGCGGGTAAAACAACAGTATTCAACATGATCACAGGTGTTTACACTCCAACTGAAGGCGATATCTTGTTCGATGGAAATTCCATCAAAAAGCTGAAACCACATTTAATCACAAAGAAAGGCATCGCCCGTACATTCCAGAATATAAGATTGTTCAAGGATTTGACAGTGCTGGACAATGTCATCATCGCACATCATTTGAGACTGGATTCCAATATATTTTCAGCAGTGATGAGATTGCCCGATTATACCAAAAAAGAAAGTGCTGTCATTCAAAAGTCACTTGATCTGCTGGAAGATGTCGGATTGATGGAATACAAAGATGACAAAGCGAGTTCATTGCCATACGGAAAGCAAAGGAAACTTGAGATTGCAAGGGCGCTCGCAACGGAACCGAGACTACTTTTACTCGATGAACCGGCAGCCGGTATGAATCCTCAAGAGTCCATTGAACTTATGGAGTTCGTTAAAGAAATCCGCAAGAAATTCAAAGTGTCGATATTGATGATCGAACATCACATGCAAGTCATCATGGGAGTCTGTGAGAAGATATATGTCCTTGATTATGGTGTCAATATTGCTGAAGGCAGTGCTTCTGAAGTGCAGAACAACCCAAAAGTCATCGAAGCTTATTTAGGGGTGGACGAATGATAAAAATTAACGATTTAAACGTATATTATGGTGGTATACACGCCATCAAAGGTATATCTCTGGAAGTGCCTAAAGGAAAGATCATTAGCTTGATCGGTGCGAACGGAGCTGGGAAAAGCACAACTCTACGTGCAATCATGACCCTTGAAAGACCTAAATCGGGTACCATAATTTATAAGGATAAAGACATCACTTTTGAAAAAACTCAGAATCTCGTAAAGAACGGTTTGGTTTTGGTTCCAGAAGGCAGAAGAGTGTTCACAAATCTCACTGTTGAGGAAAATCTTATTTTAGGCTCGTATGCCAGAAAATATTCTGAGGAAGTGCAAAAAGATATGGAATGGGTTTATGAGTTGTTCCCAAGACTGCTCGAAAGAAAAAAACAAAAAGCCGGCACAATGTCAGGTGGTGAACAACAAATGTTGGCGGTAGGCAGAGCATTGATGAGCAAGCCGGAAGTCCTTCTTATGGACGAACCTTCTCTCGGTCTGGCCCCTCTCATCGTCAAAGACATCTTTGAGATCATCAAGAAAATCAACAAACTGGGTGTCACAATCATGCTGATCGAGCAAAATGCCAAAGTCGCACTTGAAATCGCCGATTACGGATATGTCATGGAAGTTGGAAAGATTGTGCTTGAAGGCAAGGGTAAGGAACTACTTGAGAACGAAAATGTAAAAAAAGCATATTTAGGCGCATAACCACGAGTGGGATTGACAATAGTCAATCCCGCTTTTTTCTGATAAAATCATTTTACAGGAGGTGACGACCGATGCGAAAAACAGAGGGATTTATGATCAGAGAAGGTGACCTGTCCGATGTGCTCAGGCTTTATGACAGTATCATTGAAGAGTTCCCAAAAGGCGAACGCAAATCTGTGGATGTTTTTATCAGATTGTTTGAAACAGGAAATTACAAACTTTTGCTGGCCCACAACGGAGCAGGACCTGAGGTGGGCTACGCTTTTATATATACTATTGGAAAACTGAACAAACTTTGGCTGGATTTCATTGTCATTCATCCGGAATTTCAAAGCGAAGGCTATGGAACTATGTTCTTTGACAAGATGGACAATTTCTATGACAGATATGATGGAGTATTTCTTGAAGTAGAGATTCCAAAGGAATCCAATGAGAATCAGATGAGAAGAATTGCATTTTACGAGCGTGTCGGTGCTGTGAGATTGGATCTAAAGTATTATTTGCCCAATGAATTTGGTGGTCTTGAAATGTATCTTTATTATAAATCATTCAGCAAGGACGTACTACCAAAACCTGAAGTGGTCATTGAGGTCATTGAATCCGCATATGAATTCATACACAGTGACATTCCTGATAAGGACAGGTGGCTGAGACAAACAAAAAACTCGCAGGATGGAGGTAGGCAGGTTATGTTGGATTACAGAAGAGCTGACTCAGAAGATCTGAACCAGCTCAATAAAATCGCTTATGAATCCGAGGCTTATTGGGGTTATGATGAAATGTTCATGAGCATTTTCAAAGAAAAATATGCCATCGATGAGGATTTTCTCAAACAGAGTGAAACATTCGTGATGAGTGATGAAGAAAGTATAATCGGATTCTTTAGCATAAAGAAACACGGACTTGAGGCGACTCTTGAATATTTTTATATCAGAGTGGATCAAATCGGACGTGGGATGGGCAAAAAAATGTGGAATTTGTTGATCGAAGTCTGCTTGTTGATGAATGTTGAAAAGTTGAATTGGGTGACCAGTCCAGGTGCCATACCATTTTACACGAAAATGGGGGCGACCCGAGTTGGTGAAGTGGGTTCAACCATTGATCCCAGTCTCAAAATACCGGCTTTCAAGATTCAATTGAAGTAAACCCAAAGGTTTGCACGAATCGGTTTACAATGCTGGTTTTGATCTCATCCATATTTTGTTTCTGACCGAGTATGGCTTCCATCGAAGTGACATCCCTGGTTGTCAGGCCACAGGGGACTATGGTCTTAAAATCATTCAGATCGGTGTTGATGTTGAGAGCGAATCCATGCATGGTCACACCACGGTGAACCGATAATCCAATCGCCGCTATTTTTGAAAGCCCTATGAACACACCAGAATTTATGGCGTCTCTATTGGCGGTTATGCCATACTCCTCGATCAACATGTCGATGATGAGTTGCTCCAGACTGAAAACAAACTTCTTGATGCTACCACCGTGGTTTTTCTTGATATTGAATATCGTATATGCGACCAATTGACCTGGTCCATGATAGGTGACATCTCCACCTCTCCGGATGTTCATGATCTCAAAGCCTTTTTTGATCAGTTCGTCTTGATCCATGAGAATATTGGAAGTGTCCGCATGGATTCCCAAGGTGATGACTTTTGGGTGCTCTAGAATAAGAAGTATGTCAGGAGAGCCGTTTTGCACCGACTCGACAAACTTTTCCTGTAAACTGTAAGCTTGGTTGTACCCGACAGTTCCAAGGTCTTTATAGATAAGTTTCATGGGATCCCTCCAAATAAATCAACGTATAAGTGCATTATAATGAAATTGAGTTGTATTGTAAACTGCCAAAAATATGTAAAAAAGAGGATGATATATGAAAAAAACACTAAGAATCGCATTCCCGATGACCATACCCGTTATGCTTGGGTACATCTCGGTCGGTATCCCATTTGGTCTGCTTGTCATAAAATCGGGACTCAGTCCTTGGGTGGCACTTGGTATGAGTCTGTTCGTCTATGCGGGTGCCATGCAATTTGTGGCGATACAACTCTTGTTAAGTCCAGTGGGACTTGTCCAAGTAGGACTCATGACCCTCTTTGTCAATATCAGACATCTCTTTTATGGTCTGTCCTTTATTGAGTTGTTCAAAACCTTCGGACCTAAAAAACAGTACATGATTTTCGCGTTGACGGATGAAACCTATTCGCTCTTATGTGGACTGGCCATACAAAATGAGATTTCAAAGGAATCTTTGTTTTTTGCAGTATCACTATTGAATCAGCTGTATTGGATATCGGGCACCATCATCGGTGTATTTTTGGGGTCCGTGATCAAATTCAACACTGCAGGCATTGAATTTGCTCTGACAGCACTTTTCATCGTGATTTTCATTGAGCAGTGGCTGGCGTTTAAAACGCATATACCTGCTTTGCTGGGCTTGGCGGTTTCAGCCATCTCGCTAATGATTTTCGGTGAGGGCAGTCTGATTATCCCATCAATGGCACTGATGCTTATTGGGCTTTTGGTCTTAAAACCATTGATTCAAAAGAGAGAGGGGGGCGACCAATGATCTGGGCGTCGATTATCACCATGGCACTTGTGACCTACCTTGTCAGGTTGGCCCCTTTTGTGTTGTTTGGCGGGTCCAGACAGACACCGAAGTGGGTTGAGTACGCTGGAAAGTATCTGCCTCCTTCAGTGATGGGGATGCTTATTGTTTATAGCGTTAAAAATGTTGATTTTTTCATATACCGGTCCAGTTTGCCTGTTGCGCTCGCCATTGGTCTGACCGCAATGCTTCATCTTTGGAAAAGGAACAATCTTTTAAGCATTTTGGGCGGTACCGCATTTTATATGATTTTGGTTCAAATGGTATTCAATTGAAGAAGG
>DHVT01000028.1 GCA_002412775.1 Firmicutes bacterium UBA5201
TCGTGGTTACGCAGTGAAGAAAACAAAATCACGTCACCGAAAAGTGCGTACAAACCTGCTAATAGCAATGCACCAATGACAATCGAAATCAAAATCTTGACCGCCGAATCAACCATTCCTTCACCACTATTTTCCGCAAGAATTGCTCTTCCTTTAACCATTACTTTTACCATTTCCATTTGTGCTTTGTTCATTAACTTTCTCATTTCATTACCTCCGTAAGTTTAAATTTGTTTTTTATTTTTAATCGGGACTTTCCCATGATTAAACGTAGTAACCAATAATCAGATTAAGTGTTGCAGAAGCTAGAACTGCTCCTATAACTGAAACAATTACCGTAACAATACGGTTGTTCCACTTCTTCTGATCGATTTCATCTGCTGCACTTCTTCTGATGAAGAAATATATAATCAGCAAAACACCGACAATGGGAGCTAAAACCATTAGCCATGTCGTTACGTCTTGAATCAATTTTTCAGTGCCTTTGACAATTTGACTGTCCTTAACCGTATCTGCCATAACTGGAACCGTTGACATCATCATCACGACCAGTGTTCCAAAGATTGTCTTTAAAGTATTCCTTGCTTTCATTTTTAGTGGTTTAAGTTTCACCTTGTTCACCGCCTTTCATATTTCGCATATAAACAAAATTCGATTTTTCTTCTTGAGTGTAATACTCCCAAATATTCCATGTATCAATGGCATTAGAAGCTTTTCTTACGTTACGTTTTTCTTCTCTTTTTTCACGCACCTTTCTATTGTGTTCTTTGTCTCCAAGTCCAAAGAGGGTATTAAAAAACCACTTCGATAGATCTGGCAATTGCATCATTGCCGGGTGATTTCTCGAAGTGATTAATGTATAAGGTCTATTGATTCGTCTGATCTCGTCCACCGTTAATAAGGCTCGATGGGTCAGATTAACGCTATGGGAACTTGATGGATTAGAATATTTACCATGAGATGAACTCAGAGAATAAGTGGATACGGTATAGTTCCCCAGCTTCTTTGATATTTCATCCAAAGTTCCCAAATCATCTGCCTGAAGATAAAGCCAGGTTTCACAGTTGGATTTAATAGTGCCAGCGACTTCTTTACCATATTTCTCATCCAACTGCATAAAGCTTTGAAGGAATAAATTAAACCTTATACCCCTTCCACCACCAACCGTAAGTTTATTGGCGAAGTCAGGAATCTTCACAAAGTTGCCAAATTCCTCAAGCATGAAGTTCACTCTTCTCTTTAAGCGACCACCTCTTTCATCTGCATTTTTAACCAGTTGCATATAACATTGATTAACAAAAAGACTTGCTAAACTGTAATAGGTTGTCTTTTCATCAGGAAGCACAATAAATAGCACCTGCTTGTCCGTTCCCATTTTTCTCAAATCAAAGTCACTGGCTTCTGACATGGTATGAATGAGTGGGTTTGTAAACAGCCTTAATGTTGTCAGCGCTGAAGTATAAAATGAACCTCTCGTTTTACTTGGCGCAACTTCGCTTATGGCAAGTAAGGCTTTTGCAGGATGATGTGCGGGCATGTTCTTCATGTATTTGATAATAGGCATTGACCCATCCACCACTTTGCACATCTCACTGATGAAGAAATAGACATTACTCATGTTCTGATATCTTCTGTCTTTACCATTACGATTGTCATAAACGACTGCCATAATAGCACTGGCAATAATGCTGGCTTCACCGTTGGTCCATATTTTTTCATTATGACTATTCTCCGGTACAAGGGCCGCTGTTAAATCCCATGTAACATCGACTGCTTTAGGAATATCATTTTCATCAATGGCATCAATGACTGGTTGTAAGAAGTTATAACGATCGCTCTTGAGGGGGTTTTTAAAGTCAATGCAAATCACTTCATAACCAAGTGCTTCAAAATAGGGATAGGTATAAGTGAAGATTTCACCTTTTGGATCACTTATAACTAAACTTTCAGCTGAAAGCCCCAGTAGTCCAACGGATTGGAGCACCACGGACCTTGTTTTTCCTGATCGTGTTGCACCAATGCAGAGACTGTGGGTATCCTCATCAATGTAAAATATCTTTTCAGTATCTCCCTCTTTATGAAAACCAACAACGATACCGCCTTGGTTTAGCTTGGGTAACGGATATTCCTGCGTATCGGTTTCTGGCAAGTCTTTTTCATTTGACTTTTCATGACTTCTTTCTGGTAACCTTTGAAGGGATTCTCCTTGAGATAAGCTTTTTTCTTTTGGACTTTTTTCTTTTTCTTCATCCTGCTTGGTCCTTTCCATTAATATTTTTAGTTCGTTTCTTCTTAGCTTTATAGATTTAAAGCCTTTGTTTTTTTCTTCTTCTGTAAGCCATCTGGCTGAGCCAAATTGCATCTGTCCTGCTCTAACCGGCGTTGCTATATCTGGTGTAATCGCTTCTAAATCTGATTGATAGGGTTTCATATTTGCCAGATAGAAATAAATGGAGCATAGAAGGATAAAACCTTGTAAATAGAAAAATAGCGACAAATGTTGATCACTTGCCGCCATACTCTTAAAACACGATTTTATTGGAATAAAGATGAGTACTTTCATTTTTCCTGACAATAAAAAATGTAGGTTCGTGGAAAAATAAATATTGATCCATAAACCTACAAGAAATATTAGCGCTGATATCATCAGCTTTAGTTGTTTATACTTCATCTTTTACTTCACCTCACAGTTCTATCCCATCATCAGCAACCATTTCAAGATCCTCAAGTTTCTCATGGCGTAGAATCTCTGGCACAAGCAATTCAATTTTTTCAAGAATGCACCCGATAGCTTTTTCATCCTTATAATTCAAGTTACCATTAAGCCCCACATAGTTCACTAGGCTTGAATGGATTAATTTTAAATCCGTTTCTCCAAACATGCGATTGGCATTAATAAGTCCTGCTCGTTTAGCAAAATCCTCTTTTGCACCCTCAAGACCTGTAAAATAATGCCCTAATGTAACGGAGTTACCATCATAGGTATATGACCAAGTCACAAATTCAAAGCCTGCCTGCATTTTACCCATAGCTAGAACGTGTCCATCATGTTCTAAGATTTTACGATAGCCCTCTCTTAATCCATCTGCCTGTAATGGTTTAAGTTGATTGTAGAGTTCCATTAATTTTGTCATTTAATCGTCCACCTTTCTTTTACATACTATTTTCACTTTCTTTGTCCCAGTTAAGCCCTTTGCCCTTCTTTGATTCTTCGATTTTTTCTTTGAGTGCTTCTCCTTCCAGTATTGATAATGGATAGTTTTTTCCGGTATCTAATGGATCATCAGTTTTAACAAGTTGAACTGCTGATAAAAGCATTTCCATTTTACTTTGAGAAAGTTTAGCATCCATCCTTTGACTGTTTAATTCAAAAGCTTTTAACAGTGCTTCCTTGGTAAAATGCTCTGGAGGATAGAGTTTTCTGTTTCTGCATTTTTTGCCCTCCCCATTTGTAAAAGTAATATATTTTCTAGTATCACTCCAATCCACTTGATAGCCTAATGCCTTCATATTGGATATGAATTCCTCTTTACTTCTAGCAATCCATTTCACTTTTTTCACTGCTAAAAAGAGTTCATATTTCCAACTATGACCTTTTTCTTTAGAACGGTATTCACCCCGATTCACATGACTGCCTGATTTGCCCTGGGTAATAATCAATCCGTATTTTTTGCAAATTTCATCAGAATAATCTTTCATCATTTGGAGCTGCTCCGCACTTTGTTTCCACTTTATGCCTGTTTTCTTATTGACAGTGTTTACAACAAAATGGGTGTGAAGATGATCTCTGTCTGTATGGACTGCATAAGCAACTTGAAAACCTTTAAAGGTTTCCATTTGAACCAGCTCATCCGCAATTTGTTTGACGATTTCCGGTGTCACCTTATCATAAGGAGCAAAGCTCTGAGTGAAATGAATGTATTGTCTACCCTTTAATTTACTATATTCCGACTTCGTCATGAAAAACTCGTTATAAGCCGTATTTACTTCACAATTGTGACCACCTTTAAGATTTTCTTCTGTTTTCGCCGGATTTGTAATATATTTTAGAACTCTGTTAAGCGCTGATAGGGTATTGTTTTTCCCGTTAATAAATTCAATAACAGCCATAAGCGCTACATCTCATCTAGCTCAGTATCTATTTCATTGGCTAAATCCTTTAAATCCTCAATCATCTTCTTACTGAATTCAGATTTAACACCTACTGAATCGTATAGATTGGATATTGCTTTAATCATCTTTTGAGGATTCTCCTCAAAAAGTTTTGATTGCCTAATGTCTTGCGATATTAGAAAGTCTTGTCCTTCAGCATATTGTCCCTTAATAACACAATCAACTGCATAAGAACCTTCAGTAATGCCTATGGTGGTATACTTTCCGTCTGTCGGTAATTGATTAAAGTAATCAGCAGCTTCCTTAAGATCATCCATCCATTTGCAGCCATGTCCAAACCGATAAATATGATAATTCATTTGTCATCACCTCTTTCCTTTCACTAATTTGCATAACTCATCCCATAAACCAGTGAACGCTTCTCTTGTCTTCGTTAGATTGACTTCTTTGATTTTTCCTTGATGGGCTAATACGGTTAACTGGTTTAAGTTGTTGCCGATTTTGGATAATTGATGATTCATTTCTTTAATGTCATCAAAAAAAATAATCTCCTTGTCCAGTGCAGACAGGGAGACATATTTACTGATTGAATGATTTGATTTTTCAGCTTTCTTTTTTATTTTATTGTATTCGGCTTCTGTTACTCGGAAACCGATGAATTTGGTTTTGTTAATAGTATCACCTTCCCATTCAGTACTGACATTACATCTGTAATCAATCTTTAAAAATAATTCCTACTAATTTCTTGCCAAGATTTGTGGTTCTATATCCTATTTGATTCTCATCATCTACTTCATTTTTACCACCCCAAGTACCACCATCATAAGTATATCTAACTGCTAATCCTGCATTAGAAAGACTCATTCCAGCAAAGCCTGTTAATTCATTTATTTCAATGTTATCTTTTAAATAATATAAATCATTAATATACGTCGAATCTACAACATTGCATAATCTATAGAAAAGATTTGTATCAATTTCACCTCTAGCTAATGCATTAAAAAGTCGTCCTATTAGTATAGGTTTTTCAATAGAATCTAATTTTTCAATTATCATTAATATATGTTCACCTAAGTATTCATCATCCACCTTAATTTTTTCTAAGAAAATTCTTCTATCATCAACTGATATTGATGAAATCTCATTTAAAAATCTAGTCAATTTTTTAATGAAAAAATATTCTTTCAAATCAAAGGCAACTTTTTTACCAATATAAAGATATTTTATTATTGGAATTTGCCTAATAACCTCATTATCCATAATTGAATCTAGACCAGTTTCTGCAATATCAATAACTACCTCTTGTGTGTCGTTTTTTAAAGTATCTAAAAATTTATCATTCAATACGTTCATTTTGTACCTCCATAATTAGTTGAACTTACTGTAACAAGTATATCATTGAGCTCAATATACATAAAGAGGGTTTGGGATACATCCCAACATTCAAGCACACTTTGTTAAACAAAGTGGAAGCTTGCCCTCATGAAAGCAGAGCTTTCCTATTCGGTCTTTGGGCTATTGAAAATAAAAGTCAGATAAACTCAATCTCCATCTCTTCATCCAATTCCCCAGAAATTTGCTTTTCAATATCCCCATTAAATCGCATATCGATTCCACCTTTTGCGACTAGATAATTCTTTCGATCCAGATTATAAAATAAATCTCTTGGCGTTGTGTACTCATCTTCATAACCATTAAAAAGATTGAAGGCAAGTCTTACTAAGGCCTTACTACTAGAACACAAATCCACTTCTCCTTTTGTTAGAATTTCCGGATTAATTTCATGATTCTTAAAGTTATAGATATGTCGAAACTTTGTAAATAAATCTTCGTTCCCTCCAATGATATAAAAAAGCGACATCCTCTCTACATCACTTGGATGGGTTCGGTCTTTTAAAATCATATTTTGAAAATTATACGCATGATCTTCATTTAAAAAATACATTTGCTGCCTCCTTTCAAAGCTCCATTTCTTCTTCAATATCCCTTTCTGTTTCATAACTTACTTCTGGCTCTTTTGCTCGACTTTCCTGTAGATTGCTTTTTATGGTTAGTAGATCCTCATTAAAATCCTTACCTATTGGACTATGCCTTAAAAGCTTATAGTTCTCATGATATTTCTCATTAAACTGCTGGCAAGCAAAATGCCCTGCTTCGTCATTGTCGAGGCAGAGCATAATTCTATTAATCTCTGGATGCAGCTTTAAGTAATATTCTAATGCTCGATCGGCTACACCTCCAAGTGAAATCATATGATGTTCAAAAGAATCAATCCCATGATACTGGAGCAAAGTTAAATAGCTCATTAGATCAATAGGGGATTCAAAGACACATACTGTTGTACTGCATCCCTCATAAGAAAAGGAGAATGCCTTATCAGAGTTTTTTACATCTCCCCGATAGGAATTCCCCCTCGTATTGGTACTGCGTACACTGGCGTACTTGGCTTCATGCTTTTCATCATAGCCTACAAAGACACAACTCCTATGAGTATTTTCAAATAACTTATCTTGACTGATAAAATCGTAAACAACTTCTTTATCAATACCTCTTGATTGTATGAGATAGGCAATGACATGTTTATAGGTATCATTCTTATCCGGCAATACAAATGGTCCTTTTTCGTCATCAATCGGTTTAGGTCTTGGTGTAAAATTACTTTTTTCTGTACCAAGAAGTGTATAAACTGCATCTACCCAGTTCTTGCCTTCCATTTCCATAACAAATTGAATAGGACCACCGCCTGCATCTTTAGAAAACCAATTCCATTTAGCACCAGTTGCATCGATGTAAAGACCTCCGTAATCTTTGACTTTATAAGAATTACCCACCTTCTTAAGATTAAGTCCTATTTGTTCAGCATATGCAATGAGATTGATGCTGTTCGCTTCATTAATTTCAGCTTCTGTAAATTGCTTCAAAGCTTAACACCCCTCATCCATATCACCAAAATTTATTGTCTCGATATCTCCGTCAAAGGTTTGAATCACTCGTTTAAATACACCAATCTTCTCGTGTTCTTCTGTGGCAAGTTCAAGTTGATTATGGTGTAGTAAAAAAGCTTTAATGCCCTTCTCCATAATATAGCTTTTAATCTTTTCCTTTGCCTCACCTTTTGTGCCAAGAATCCACGTAATATTTTCAGCGTTATTTTCTCGAATTTGTTCTGTTCTATTATTCATCAAATATCCCTCCTACAATTCCATCTCTTCATCCACTGAAATATATTCAACCTGCTCTTCTTCAGCTACTGATAATTTGATAGGTTCGTAATTTGCAACATCCATTTTATTACTTGGCAATACATCATTTTCAGCCATAGAGCTGAAGCTATATCCACCTACAATAATGTGATCAATTACATTGATATCTAACGGCTTAAAGATATCAACGATACGTTGTGTTAAAGCTACATCTTCTTTAGAAGCCCTTAAGCTACCACCGGGATGATTATGGGAAAGAATGATGCTACTACAATCATTTGCAAGTGCCATTTTAAGAATATCTCTTGGGTATACAACTGCCATATTAGTAGTGCCTTGCGACACAGTTCTAAGCTCAATTATGCTATTGCTGTTATCTAAAAAGGCAACCAAGAACCTTTCCTTATCTTTAACACCACCAAGTAGTGATGCAAAGTATTTCCCTGAATCACTAGGTGATTTAAAAGTAATTTTCTCATTTTCTTGATCCAGCTTGAGCACATTGTAAGAGGCGATGAATTCATTTAGCTTATTGATTTTTTCAAGCTGTCTGTCATTAGGATCAACAACACCTGGATGTTCTAAGATATTAAATGGATTATTTTCCTTTGCATAACTTTTTAATTTACTCATTGGAATACCAGTCAGTTTATTTAAGCTTTGAAAGAAGCTATCTGAGTATTTTGTTTTAGTTGCCATATCACTGTCCCCCTTCCAATGTTTCTAACGATTTTGCCTTAGCTTCAATCACTTCTCTAAGTGCT
Organism: Firmicutes bacterium UBA5201; assembly: GCA_002412775.1. GTDB lineage: Bacteria > Bacillota > Clostridia > Peptostreptococcales > Acidaminobacteraceae > Fusibacter_D. The sequence goes on from DHVT01000028.1 coordinate 8,081, forward strand.
TTAATTCTGTCTTTTTCAACTTCTTCAACATCCAAAGCGTCAATGCTTGTAAAGAATACCTGAATGCCTAATTTTTCTACTGCTTTTGTCACTTTCTTTTCTGAGCTTTCCGAGAGCTCCAATACCTCACACATCAGCTCAATGACATTTTCTTTTTTAACATTTTGAATCATTTGTCTAGTCATTAAATTCAACTCCTTCCATTTAAAAAGCAGGGGTTGGCCCCTGCTAAACTGTCATTTCTTCATCATCTTCAGTTATCACATCTTCATTAAAATCTTCTTCACTCACTGCTATGCCATCATCCCCTTTATCTATGTCCAGTTCAGCGTTCAGTTCAAATTGTCGCTTTAACTTCTGCGCTAATGCTTCCTCATACATAAATGGTTTCTCCCATTCTTCCTTGGACTGGGTCATATTTCTTTCATACTCATCAATCTGGCTTTCTGTTTTTTCAATGCGCTTTTCAAGACCTTCTAAAAGGTTTTCAAGCCTTACCATATTACCGTGGGGACTATCTCCAAATTCAACTTCGTACTTTTGCTCTGCATGAAGGCTCATTTTATGCTGACCAAAGAAATTATTCTTTAGGATTAAGAGGTCGAAGCCATTAAATGTTCCAACATGAGTTTCTTTATCTGGTTCAATCCTTGAAAGTAATACCTGAAGGTACGTTCCGGCTTTTTCTCTTTCATCAAAGAATTTGCCATCAATATTGATTTGAAACTCTTCTGTCTTGTTCATATCTCGCCTACTGATGTCTTTAATCAAGCCTTCAAGACGCTGTTTTGCCTGTTGAATCATCTTAGGGTATTTGTAGGTAAAATTATCCTCCATGGCATACCTTCTACTGTTATATTCAGACTTTAGAAGACTTAAACGACTGACTTCATTATCAATATCCATCTTTTCTTTAATCAAAGGGTTCCCTGTCGCCAAGGCTTTGACTTCTGCAAAAGATAGTACTGTTTCATCAATATCCTCAGCATTTCTTGCAACAGATTTACTGGTCATGATTTGGCTAATGAAGCGCTGTTTATTCTCGACAATTTGCCACAAATAGCTGTCAAATGTCGATTTTGTCACGTATTTATAGATGTTTACAGCTTCATTTTGATTGCCTTGTCTTAAGATTCTTCCTTCCCGCTGCTCCAAATCGCTTGGGCGCCACGGGCAGTCTAAATGATGGAGGGCAATTAAACGATCCTGTATATTAGTTCCAGTCCCCATCTTGGCAGTTGAACCAAGGATAATGCGCTTGTTGCCACTACGCATATCTGCAAATAGTGTTTCTCTTTGCGCTTCACTGTTGGCATCATGTATAAAGCAAACCTCTTTCTCTGGAATACCTCTCTTTATCAATTCCTCTTTGATATAGGGATAAACAGAAAAACGCCCATCTGAATTAGGCGTTCCTACATCACAAAATATGATTTGTGTTCCTTTAAAAGCATGGTTCTCCTTATATTCTTCAAAGACTTTATCAATACACTGATTGACCTTGCTATATGGTTCATTTGGTGCTTCATTATAAAGCAGTCTAGGATCAAGGCCTAAAAGTCTTGCTTCGTTGGTGACGGGTAGGCAACCAGCGAGGTAACTATTTCAGTCCCTTTTCTGTCTGCCCCCCTCCAAACCGTGCTTGCAACTTTCACTGCACACGGCTCTCCAGTAACTTTATTTCAAACAACCATTATGAATATTGTTATGACATTTTCTACAGACTACAAGCGTTTTTCTTCTTCTCGTAGCCATAATTTGTATCCATACTGGTTTTGTGGATTTCCCTTTCGTATTTAGGTCAGATAGTTTTCTAACATGATGAACTTCTATGTCCTTTGAAGACCCACATATCTCACAAGTATCTGCAAGCAATCTTTTTAGAAGTTCTGTTCTTCCTCCCCAAACTTGATAAGGCGTATCGTCAATAACTGTTTTCTTTTTATGCGTTAGTGATATTCCTCCAAACTGTGCTTCCAATGGCTTTTTATTATCTCGTTCTACAACAACTTTTATACACTTCAGAGTTTTTCCCGATTTCTTATCAGTAACTTCACAAGCATACTTCTTCTTCATATTCTTCATAGAAGACTTATGCTTGTATGCAAGAGTTTTTAATAATGATCCTTGCATAATCCATAGTAGTTGATGTAACCACGATACATTTTGCGCCATCACATAATACTGAACCACACCACGAAATTCTTGTCCGTATCTTGCAACAATTGAAAAATCATCGTCGTGAAGTAGTTTTCCTAAATGAATTGTTTTACCATTCTTCATATAGTTAGCACATTTCTTCTTAATCACTTCAGCAGGCACGAAAAGTGCCACAACCCCATTTGCTCCACGTCTACCTGTAGAATCAACATAGTCATTAGCTTTTTGTACTTTAACGTCATAACCTAAGAATCTTGCAGCAGTTGTTGTCGCATGCGTTATCAACGTCTTTTCTTCTGATAAATTCAGCTTTAAGTTTGTTTTTAACCATGATGCAATTTCAACTTTAATATCCTCGGCTTCACTTTTTGACCCATTAAATCCTAGTAAAAAATCATCAGCATATCTTACGTATCTTAACCTTCTATATTCTGCATTTTTAGTGTCAATAGATGGCAGGTTTCGCCTTTCTATTTTCAATTTCCTTGCAGATTTGAAGTCGTTGTTTTTCTTACACTTGGCGATTTCCCGGTTTAGTTTGTTATATTCTGGGTTTGATTTTTGCCTTTTTCCCTTGGTATACTTTGGAATCAATTCCGTCTTAACGAAACTATCAAACTCATTAAGGTAAATGTTTGCTAGCAAAGGACTTATAACGCCGCCCTGTGGTGTTCCACTTAGCGTTTTATTATATTTCCAGTCCTCTAGATATCCAGCTTCTAAGAGATTTTGTATCAATCTTAAGAATCGATTGTCTTTAATAGACTTTGACAAAATCCCTATCATAACTTCATGATTTATTGTGTCAAAATACTTAGATATATCACCTTCAATAAACCATTTTGTTCCTTTCCAAACTTGAATTTCCGATAATGCAGTATGACATCCTCTCTGTGGTCTAAAACCATGAGAACTATCACTAAACTGTGGCTCATAATATGCCTCTAAAACCATACGAATAACTTCTTGTAATAACTTGTCACGCCAAGTAGGAATACCAAGTGGACGCTTCTTTCCATTTTTCTTTGGAATATACACACGCCTAGTTGGTGTCCATTTATACCTTTCATGACGGATATCATCAATTAGTTCTTCGATTTTTCTTATTGACATTCCATCAACCGTTTCATTTGTTGCACCTTCTGTCATAGACCCACTATTTGGGTATAGCTTTGAATAAGCTATCAGGTACAACTCCTTGTTGTACAGCGATTTGTAAAGTCTTTCCAAGGGCAGTTTTTGACTACCTCTTGTTTGAATGACTGCTAAAATAGTTTTGGCTTCACGCATCTCACGCACCTAGTCCTTTCTAAAACAATCAAAGTTACCTGTTGCCCTTCGCCTTGTACAAGGCTTTCCCTTGCTCTGACTACTATGGCAACTCCGTTACCTTAGGGCTCTCGCCCCTTAGGCAATCCTGCAATCCGTCAAAAATGTACTATAGTATCCTTTAGGTTCCTTACTCATTCTTTTAATTACACTCATCGTGTACTCTTTCATCATACGAAGTTAATTGCCACAAAATCACAGAAGCAACTATATGATGACATCGGGTTGAAATCAATTTCAATTTCCAATCGCTTTCCGAAGGGCGATGCTATGCACCAAGTCAGAATTAAGGTTCAGGCAATCCAGCTTTAACCATGGGATACGGAACTTGCGGAGCGTCATTCTATTGCGACTAAGAATTTATCCGCTTTACCAGTATGCTATTGTCCTCTTTGTGTTTCCACGCCAAGTGAACTGGTTATTCCTATTATTTACTTCGAATAATTTCCCCTTAGGGGAGATACATTTTTGCGTTTAACAGCGCACTATCTTAAGCATATTGTCAATCCTTGGATCAACCATACCATTTCTAATATCACTTGCCCTATCAACAAAGCTTTCCATGATTTCTTTTGTAAAATCACTGGACTCTGCTGAAATCAACTTATGTTTGTCTCCCTTTAATTTAGGAATAGGTAAATTAAGCATATCAGCCGTTTTTACATCTGCCATATTTTTAAAAATCGTCATGAGCTCTGGTAAATTTGAGAACTTAGCAAATCTGCTTTTATAGCGATAACCCGTTCCTTCAGGTGCTAATTCAAGACTTGAAACCACTTCTCCAAACTGCGCTGCCCATGCATCAAAGTGATGGATACCCCTTGCTTCAAGCTCCTTATTTTGAATATACCTTTGCATCACATACATTTCCGTCATGGAATTACTGATGGGGGTTCCAGTGGCAAAGATGACACCCCTACCTTGATTGATGTCTTGGATATACTGGGTTTTCATGAGCATATCCATGGATTTTTTACTACGTGTATTAGATATTCCAGCAACATTTCTTATCTTTGAAAATACAGCACAGTTCTTAAAATAATGCGCTTCATCTACATAAACGCAATCAATCCCAAGCTCTTCAAAGTTAATCACATCATCTTTGGGGCTATCGTGAAGTCGTTTGATTTCAGCTGTTAGTGAAAGCTTGAGTTTTTCCATTTGCTTAATACTCCAATTTTCGCCATTACTCTTTTTTGCATCAGCAATAGCAGCAGAGATATCATTGATCTGCCTGTGTATCATTTCTTCCTGCCGTTCTTTCGAGACAGGAATTTTCTCAAATTGCGAGTGCCCCATAATGACAGCATCATAAGCACCAGTAGCAATACGACTAACAAAACGTCTTCGATTGGATTTTTGAAAATCTTTCTTTGTGGTGACTAGAATATTAGCCGATGGATAAAGCCTTAAAAACTCACTGCCGATATGCTGAGTTAAATGATTTGGTACAACAAGAACTGCTTTATTTATCAGTCCCAGTCGCTTTTGCTCCATACAGCTGGCAACCATTTCAAAGGTTTTTCCTGCCCCTACGGAATGCGCTAGAAGTGTACTGCCACCATAAATAATTCTTGCAATGGCAGCTGTTTGGTGTTCTCTTAATTTAATGTCCGGATTCATCCCTGGCAATTTCAAGTGACTGCCATCATATTCTCTCAGGCGGATATTGTTGTAGTGCTGATTATAATAATCCACATACTTTTTACGTCTCTCTGGATCTTTAAATAACCATTCTTTAAAGGCTTGTTTTAATAGCGATTGTTTTTCTCTTGCTAGCATGGTCTCTTTTTTGTTGATAACATATTTGACACTGTCTCCATCTTCAACACGGTCTTTAACCGTAGAATTTCTAAGATTCAAGCTGTCTTCAATGATGTAGTAAGCATTAATTCTAGATGTACCAAAGGTTTCTTTGGCTGAAACTGAATACCCATCTAATCCTTTGTTCTCAAGACCAAAGCTTGCATTGTAATTGTTGTAATGTACTTTGATTTCGTTTCTGCCACCGGTATTGTGATAATATCTTGGTGTTTTCAAGGTCTCATAGATGAACTGTTCATAATCTGCTGGTTCAATCCATGTGGTTCCTAACCGCACATCAATGTCACTGGCCTCAAGATCAATGGGTTGTACTTTTTCTAGGGCGGGCACATTCTTTGAAAAAAGTTCCGGATTCATGTCTGCAAAGACTTTAGCAAATTTTAGCTTTTGCCTTACATCACCTGCGAGATATTCATCAGCCGTTTCCCAACCTCTCAAAGCATCATTTTCATCATACTTTTCAGGGTTCAGATAGATGTCTTGTTCAAGCTCCTTTATAATGACTTGAGGTTCTTCATCATAAAGCTCAGCCATAAAAGGAATATCTACCATGCCTTTTTCATTTAAGGATGCTGTTAATGCTTCAAATGCAGAATCTACATCCGTTATGGATTCATAAGGCTTAATGGTTCTTTTGCTAAACATATCTGCCTTTGTGACATGATGATCTTCATCCTCCACTTCTAGAGAACATAAAAGCGGATAGTCATTGTCATCACGGAAAGCAGTGGCATTGGGTCTTGAAGTCATATAATCATAGTCTGTAACAAATGCATCATAGATTTGGTTTAATTGATCTTGAGCCTTTTCAAGTGATTCTTTCGTGCAGCCTTCGGTTTGAAGTGTAATGATCTCTCTTGTTATATCCCGAATTGCCATCATGCCTTGAATCCGTTCAAGGGTTTTACCGGTATAATCCATTCGTCTCATAATAGAATTTTCACGGTAATAAAGTTTGTCATCAATAAAGGCATAAGAGTAGTTCTTGTACTTAGGATCAGCAGGTATGTCATCGCTGTCCTCTTTTTTTGCCTGCTCGTAGTAACCAATTTCAGCTTCAAGATGAGACACAGCTTCTGATAGCGCTTCTTCAAGATTAAAGTTACTGTCTGTATTTACACACGTGGTATAACGACTGTCTCTACCAAACATCCTTTCATCAAATACCATTTCACCAAGCATCATATGGGGATGGTCAATGAAATATTGATTGACGGGGACCCCATTTTCATTATCAGAGGCCGATAACCACCTTGGTAATTCTACTGACCTGCGTTCTCTTTTTTTAAGAAAAAGAATATCTGCTGTTACATCGGTATTGGCGTTTTCTTTAAATGCTGTATTAGGTAATCGTATTGCCCCAATCAGCTCAGCTCTTTCAGCAATATACTTCCTGACAGCTTGGTCTTTTTTATCCATGGTTCCCTTACTGGTAACAAAGGCAATGATACCACCAGGTCGAACTTTATCTAGTGTTTTTGCAAAGAAATAATCATGGATCATGAAGTTATGCTTGTCATAAAGTCTGTCATATACTTTGTAATTACCAAAAGGGACATTGCCAATGGCTACATCAAAAAAGTTATCTTCAAACTGTGTTTCTTCATAGCCTTTGATTTGAATCTCAGCTTTCTGATAGAGCTGCTTTGCAATTCGTCCTGATACATCATCCAGTTCAACACCAAAGAGTTTTGACTTGTTCATAGAATCAGGAAGGTGGGAATAGAAATTACCAACGCCTAAGGAAGGTTCCAAGATGTTTCCCTTTTTAAAACTAAACTGATCAAGTGCTTGATAAATACTTTGAATAACAACCGAAGATGTATAATGGGCATTCGGCGTTGACGCTTTTGCGCTATCATATTCTTCCTGAGACAAGAGTTTTTTTAGTTCACCGTATTCATTGCTCCAACCACTTGCCCCCATATCAAAAGCTTGTGGCATACCACCCCAACCAACGTACCTAGCTAAGATGGATTGTTCTTTATCCGTGGCCATACGGTTCTCTGCTTCAATGACTTTCAAAGTTTTAATCGCTTCAACATTGGCTCTGAATTTTGTTTTTAGCCCACCAATACCAATTTCATCTTCAGGCGAAAATCTATAATTGATTTTTGTAGATTGTTGCCTTTCTTGATTATCATCTTCAACTGGACCAATGGATACAATGCCCCACTTTTCCTCTTCAGTCAATGGCTTCTCATCCGGCAGATAATCCAAAATAAAATCAACACTTTCTTTTCTGAAAATCGGATAACCAGTTTGCCCTGCAAAGGTTAAATCCATAAGAGATACAGCATTGCTATCATAATCAATGGATTCGATTTGAAATTTCCTTCCCTCAATATCCACTTCCATGCCTACTTCTAAGGGATATTCATGGAAATCCTCATCTTCTAGGTCCAATAAATCATCCTTTTCCGAAGATGCTTCAATAATGATTTCATGACCTTTATCATCAAATGTTGGTTCTACGTTCCCTTCATCAATATCCTCTGAATAATAAGCTTTATAAACAATATGACCTTGCCTAACAATATTCGATAACCAGTCTTTCAGAAAATCATTTAACTCATCTTCTAAATCAGGATTAATTAACTCATCTCCTTGATAGGCTTCATGATAGATTGCCATATTATCTTGCTGAAAGGTTGCTGCTGTTAATGTTTTCTGATTCTGGTCCACAATGAGTTCCATATCTGGATCACTCATCAGGTCTCCATTTTGCTCGTAATAATGGGATAGAGAGATTCTATTTTCATAGAGCTTTTCAATAACAAGATCCATAAAGCCAGGTGCTTTCAGCTTCATATAACGATAACGTCCGTTTAAGATACCAGGAGCAATCTTCATTAGTTTTTTATAATTCTCATGCCTAATGTCATTTTCAGTGTAATTGATGTCAAATAAAGTTGGTTGATACACTGCCTTTCTTGTTGGTGGATTATCATTTTTATACCGAGGTTCAAAGTATTTACCGTTATCAATTAAGGCATCAATACCGGAAGCAACTTTAGCCCAAGACAAATGAATTTCTTTATCGGTTTTATAAAGATCAACGGTTATCCCTTTACTCTCGTGATTTTCAAAGCCGCTTAGATCATCAGTGAATGTAACAGAACCACCACCAGTACCATATTCATTTTTTAGAAAGTCTGCTTTTTCTTTTGCAGTATGTTCTTCAGCAAAGAAATCTACAATCCGCTGTTTCCCACCTTCAAAGCCAGAACCTCTTAGTAGTACCTTTTCAATAAGTTCATCATCTGTTAGTTCCACAAAAAAAGAGCTACGCTCTGGCAGCTCTAAATCTTTTGCTATCTCTCCTTGAAGATGATTTCCTGAAGAACGATCTCCTCCGCTCTCGTTCGGATCATCTCCCTGTGACGATAAGTCTGATAGGTGTTGGTCGGGTCCTGTAATGGTTCTTCCTGTAGCATCTGTTCCTGAAGTTTCTCCATCCTCTCCCACGCTTCCTCGTTCACTTGATGCATCAATGGAAGCAGCGTCCCTTCGGCCACTAGATAATTGTACCGATTGATGTGTTCCTCTTTCAGGTAATTCATTGCCATCTGTCCGTACTTCCCTAGCGGCTTCTTGTCGTAGCTTTCCTCCCTCGATATTTGAATTTGAGGATGATAAATCCCTTGTACTTCCTGATAACTGAGTTCCATGGCTTTCATTGACATTCACACTCCTTTTTTCTTTTTTGATGGTTTTGATTTCTCTTTCAATTTCTCTTAAAATTTGTTCTGAGATGGTACTTGTCAGATAGCCTAATCTTAGGGTTAATGCTTTGGTATCAAAATCTGTTACTGTATTAAATGGGTTTGAGTTACTTAGCTTAGGATCTTCAATACCTGAGCGAATGGCAGTCATATACTCTACACTATCCATAAGAGACTGCATAAACTGTCTTATAACGCCTTCAATGGGCAGTCCCGATAGTTTAGTCTTAGACAATTCTTTTTCAAGCCCTTGCTGAATATCTGAGGCATAAGTGAGGACAGATTCATGGGTCTTCTTTGCAATCCATTCTGACAAGGTATTCACTTTAAAGCTTTCTAATAAATGTGATTCTAATGCTTCATTTAATTGCCACACTTTAGGAATGGTATGCGGCTGACCATGGGTATCTTCAATATCAAATAGGTATTTTAGTTTCAAATAAGCACTTTGATCATCAAAGACTGCAATACTCTTAGCGCCCCTGTTAATCCACCTGCCAATGCGACGGTTCCAGATTTCCATATCAGCAACTAATGTAGCTTCAGGTCTTTGGGCATATATGAGCACAGCATTATTAAAACTGTGCTTATATATCCTTGCATGAAAGGTTAGAAAGTCTTTCCAAGCCTGCTCATCTTGCATGATTTCTTTCAAGATGTAATCATAAATTTCCTTAATTTCTGTCAGTCTACTCAATCATCTCCTCCCCCTCCTCTAAGTCATGTGATTGGTTTTTCATCTGGCTAAAGTAAAATTCCAGAGCTTTTTCAATTGTTTTTTCAATAGCCTTCTTGTCTTCATTTGGATTAAAATACTTTGAAATGATTGTGGGTTGAAGCTTAAATGGTTTCACTTTACCAGTGCTTTTAAGCATATCTCCACTGATAATCTTTTGGGCTGTATTCCAATTAAGATTGCCTTCTTTCTCATGTTTTCTTAAAAGAGCAGCTTTTTTCATATCTACTTTAAAGGTGTTTTCAGAAATAATGGCTTCCACCATTTCTTGATTTTCCTGTGATAGATATGAAAGGTCTACACCAGCTCGCATAGCAATTTTACCTTCATCAACTAGATCTTTTAATGGAGCATTTAATTCGTTGATACGTAAATAACGGGCTACTGAGCGAGAGGACAAATCATATTTTTCACCAATCTCTTTTTTTGTATCTAACTTCGTGCCCACTGGGCATGAAGTTAAATCTTCCATTGCATTAGGTGCCTTAGACAACTTCTCAATCTCGCTTAGTAAATCTGTTCTGACACCTTGGCTTTTCATCACACTGTGTCTAGTAGCAAGAACTGTAGCTCTTTCAGAATGGACAAGTTCTGCAAAAGATCTCTGCATTAAATTTGTTTCAGTGACAATGAGTGTTGCCTCTTCTTCTGTAAGCCCTTCTTTAATAACTGTTGGAACTTCAGTTAATCCTGCTTCTTTAGCCGCATTAACTCTGTTATGGCCAGATAATATTTCATATTTATCATCCATTTTTCTTACAACAATGGGAACAATCACGCCATAGTTTTTAATACTATCCACCATGTCATTGAATCGGTCTCCTTCATAAAGCTTGAATGGATGGTTTCTAAAAGGGATAAGATCGTTAAGCTTTAATGACGTAGTGCCATCTGTTTTTTCAGATGGCACTTCACTATGATCTTCACCAAATATTGAGGCAAAGGTTTCAACTTTTTTCATTTTTGTTTTATCCATTATAAATCAACTCCTTTACTAGTTCTTGATATGCAATAGCAGCTTTATTTGTTGGCATATAATCTACAATACATTTACTTTGAAGATTGGCTTCTCCAACTTTTACTGACTTGGGAATTCTAATATCAAACACTTTGATATGCTCACCATAAGCTTCATCAACCATTTCAATCATGTTCTTGGATAGATTGGTTCTTTCATCAAACATTGTTAGCAAAATGCCTTCAAAAGTAATCCTTGGATTTATACGACGCTTTATCTTCATAATTGTTTGAAGCAATAACTCCAGTCCTTTTACTGATAGGTACTCCGGTGTCGCTGGAATCAATACACTGTCACAAGCAGCTAGTACATTTAATGTCATCAAGCCTAAAGATGGTGCTGAATCTACAATGATGTAATCATAATCTGATTTAAGCTTTTCTGTAATTGTTTTTAAGACGTATTCCCTACTCATAGTGCTGACCAAGTTCATTTCAATGGCTGACATTTCAATACTGCTGGGGATGACATCCACACCATCTCTTTTTATTATGTAGCTCTCTTTTGGTGGAAGATCATCTTCATTCATAACAGCCATCATCAAATGGTACAGTGTTGTTTCCAGTGTTTCCGGCTTTTCAATGCCAAAGCAATCAGTCATAGATGCTTGATTGTCCGTATCGATTGCGAGTACCTTGTAACCCTCCTTTGCCAAGATTGTTGCTACGTTCCTACAAGTCGTGCTTTTGGCTACCCCACCTTTTTGGGATGCTACAGCTATAATTTTACTCATGTTTTTTTTACTCCTTTCTGATATTCACTTTATAATGTGATAATACATTTTATAGTTAACGCAATCAATACTTCACTTATTTTACTTATTTTACTTTTCTAAGCTTTTCTTTTCTACTTTTCTAAAGCTTTTCTAAACATCTAAGCCATTCTGCAAAATCATTGCAGATATTCACTAATAGGTGTATTATCTAACTTAGGTAGGTGATAATTAATGAAATTAACGATGGGTGAAAAAATCCGGATTTTACTAAAAAGAAAGAATGTAACGATAGTAGAACTTAGCAAGAGACTTAAAACCACAAATCAGAACATGGCAAATAAATTCAAAAGAGATAACTTCTCTGTGAATGAATTAGAAGCGATTGCAAAGGCTTTGGATTGTGAGTTTGAGGGGTTTTTTGTAGATAAGAATGGGGAAAAGATTTAGACTTGAAGTAAAAACAAGGAGATGGTAATTATATGAATGAAATCAACTTTTATAAAAAGTTAATGGAAAGTATTGAATATGGAAAATATGAAGAAAAATCTAAGGTAATTAAAATATTAAAAAACAGTTATATTACATTTAATAAGACAAGAGATTTTACAAAAAAAAGTTGGCAGTCGTGGGAGTATGTAGAATTAAGAATTCCTATTCCATACTTAGATGAAGTAGAAAATTATCGAAAATACTTAGAATCTCTAGTTTATGATATCTATGAAGAATGTGAGGAATATGATATTGGTGGCTTGATTTTTAAAAGAGGCAAAAGTGTCGAAGAACTCGATGAAATCATATTAAAAGAAGTACATTTTGAAGACATTCAAAATCAAATTATTAATGAACTTAGAGACGCTAAATACACTATTTGGATTACTGTCGCATGGTTCACCGATAGTATTCTATTCAAAGAATTACTAAATAAGCGAAAACAAGGTCTTAACATACAAATCATCGTAAATGATGATAACATAAATAGAAATCATGGCTGTGATTATGAAAAATATTTTGAGACATATAGAATTCCTGAAAGTGGATACTTCAAGAATATTATGCATAACAAATTTTGTGTTATTGACTTGAAAACTGTTATTCACGGATCATATAATTGGTCTAAAAAAGCTCAATATAATCAAGAAACTATAACCATTGATAATGACCGAAAATTAGCCGAACAATTTGCCGATGAATTTTTTAAAATTAAACTTGGACAATTTACATAATTCTAATATAAAACCCGAGCACATATCGCGCTCGGGTTTTTATCACTTCTTATTTATTTTGGTATCCACTTTTAAGCTATTCTCAATGCAAACTCCCCCTTGCCTATATCTATTTATATCAAAAACAAATCATTATTTGCTAGTTAATATCATTATAATATCAAAAAAGGGAACCTGAAATTAATCAAGGTTCCCGTCTTTTCTACTTATTTTTACGTTTCATATCACTATTATCTCTGAAAAAATGAGTCAAAATGGAGTCAAAATCACTTTCAACACCTCTCAAACCCTGTAAAAACAAGGGTTGTAGCGTTTCCAATCGTTACTCCCACTCAATCGTAGATGGTGGCTTGCTCGTCACATCATAAAGAATGCGATTCACTCCTGGCACTTCATTCACGATTCTGGAGGAGATCTTATCCAGTACTTCATAAGGGATTCTCGCCCAATCGCTGGTCATGCCATCAATGGAGGTGACCGCTCTTATGCCAATCGCATGAGAGTATGTTCTTTCGTCGCCCATGACGCCAACGGATTTGATGTTCGGTAAGACGGTGAAGTATTGCCATACATCGCGGTCGAGACCGGCTTTTGAGATTTCTTCCCTAAGAATTGCATCCGATTCACGAACGAGGTGTAGCGAGTCTTCTGTGATTTCGCCGATGATTCTGATCGCAAGTCCAGGACCAGGGAAAGGTTGTCTCCAGACGATATGTCCAGGTACGCCGATTTCCTCGCCTACTTTTCTAACTTCATCTTTGAAAAGATCTCTGAGTGGCTCAATAAGTGAAAATTGCATATCTTCAGGAAGGCCGCCGACATTGTGATGGCTTTTGATGACTTCCGCAGTGTCCGTGCCGCTTTCGATGACGTCCGGATAGACGGTGCCTTGTACCAGATATTCTATACCATCCAGCTTGTTTGCCTCTTCTTCAAAGACACGAATGAATTCTTCACCGATGATCTTACGTTTGGTCTCCGGATCGGAAACGCCGCTGAGTCTTCTCATGAATCTTTCTTTTGCATCTACGCGGATGAAGTTCATATGGAACTCATCTGCGAAAACCTTCTCAACTTCATCGCCTTCGTTCTTTCTCAAGAGACCGTGGTCGACGAAGATACAGGTGAGTTGATTGCCAATTGCCTTATAGACCATGGTTGCCGCAACCGATGAATCGACACCACCTGAAAGGCCGCAAAGGACGTTCTTATCTCCGACTTGTTCAGCGATCTTAGCGATCATTTGGGTTGCGAAATCGCCCATGTTCCAATCGCCGGTACAACCACAGACTTCATATAGGAAGTTGTTGATGAGTTGTCTACCGAAGGGAGTGTGCTCCACTTCTGCGTGAAATTGAACCGCATACAGTCTTTTCTCCACATTTTGCATCGCCGCAACAGGACAATTGTCAGTTGTGGATACGATGTCAAATCCTTCCGGCACTTTTGAAACGTAATCAAAATGGCTCATCCAGCATTGAGCGCCGTCTTCAACACCTCTAAACAGATTGGAATCGCCTTTATGTGATAGTTTGATTTTGCCGTACTCCTGTTGAGTGGCTTTTTCAACTTTGCCACCGAGCATATGTGCCATCAGCTGCATGCCGTAACAAATGCCGAGCACTGGAATTCCAAGTTCGAAAATTTCCTTATCAAGTGTTGGTGCGCCCTCTAAATAAACCGAGTTCGGACCACCTGTAAAAATGACACCGTGTGGCTTCTTTTCCTTGATTTTCTCAAGCGCATGACGCCATGAAACCACTTCACTGTATACGCCCGCTTCTCTGACTCGTCTTGCTATCAACTGATTGTATTGACCTCCAAAGTCAACAATCATAATCAACTCATTGTTCATTTTATCCTCCGGTTATCTATCGTTTAGTTTCTTTCCCCACTGGAAATGCTATAGTTTGGTGGCTCTTTTGTGATGGAGATATCATGAGGATGAGATTCCCTGAGGCCCGCATTGGTAATGCGCATGAATTTTCCATTCTCTTTGAGCGCTTCGATGTTCTCTGTGCCGCAGTAGCCCATACCTGCTCTCAGTCCACCGATCAATTGATAGATGATGTCTTTGAGGTAACCTCTGTAAGGCACTCTGCCTTCGACACCTTCCGGTACGAATTTTTTCGTTTCATTCTGGAAATAGCGATCTTTGGATCCGGCTTCCATTGCGCCCGTAGAACCCATACCTCTGTACATCTTAAAGCTTCTGCCTTGGTACATGACGATTTCGCCGGGACTTTCTTCAGTACCTGCGAAAAGTGAACCCAGCATGACCACATCGGCGCCTGCCGCTATGGCTTTTGGTAAATCTCCGGAGAATTTGATGCCTCCATCTGCGATGATGGAAACGCCGTGGGATTTTGCCGCTTGGGCACAATCAAAGATTGCTGTGACTTGTGGTACTCCGATACCAGCGACCACCCTAGTGGTGCAGATGGAACCGGGACCGATGCCCACTTTGACGCAGTCCGCTCCGGCTTTGATCAAATCTTCAGTCGCTTCTGCGGTTGCCACATTGCCTCCGATGACATCCAAATCGGGATAGGCTTGCTTGATCATACGAACCGAATCCAAAACATTTTGGCTGTGACCATGTGCGGAGTCCAGTGCGATGATGTCCACACCGGCTTTTACAAGCGCATCCACACGATCCATCATGTCGGATCCGATGCCGACAGCAGCACCTGCAAGGAGTCTGCCTCTGAAATCTGTCGCCCTGTTTGGATATTTGATCTGTTTTTCAATATCCTTTATTGTGATCAATCCTTTTAATGTTCCGTTTGCATCTATTAAAGGAAGTTTTTCGATTTTATGTTTTCTCAGTATTTTTCCTGCGTCTTCAAGCGTAATGTCCGCCGGTCCGACGACAAGGTTGTCTTTGGTCATGACTTCGCTGATTTTCGCATCCATATCCGGTTCGAAACGTATGTCCCTGTTGGTGATGATTCCAACGAGTTTGTTTTTGGCATCCACTACTGGAACGCCCGATATGCGGTATCTGGACATCAAGTGCTCAGCGTCCTTTACAAGATGTTCGGGGCTGAGTGAAAATGGATCGACGATGACACCGTGCTCACACCTTTTTACTTTATCCACTTCAAGCGCCTGTTGTTCGATGCTCATGTTTTTGTGGATGATTCCGAGTCCGCCTTCTCTTGCGATGGCAATAGCGAGTTTCGCTTCTGTGACCGTGTCCATGCTCGCACTGACAAGTGGAATGTTAAGGGTAATTTTCTTTGTCAATCTGGTTTTGAGATCCACTTGATTCGGTAACACTGCAGACTTTTGTGGTATGAGTAAAACGTCATCATAAGTCAAGCCTTCCTTAATTAACTTGCCTTCCATTCTTATCCTCCAATTCGTATAATAAAAAAACAACCACTAGGTCATCTCCCATGGTTGCCTTAAAAATTCCGTCATGAAATAAACATGCGAAACAGATTATAGACAACTCATAGTACGATTTTTGTGGCAATCGCGTAGAAACTTCCAATCCATATCATTTGGAATTATATGAGTTAATACTTTTATATTAATATTCAAATTACCACGTTTGACTTCCTTTGTCAAGGAATTGGGGATGCAAACAACCTATTTAAATTTCTTAATTATATTTAATACTCTGTTTTAATATGGTAAACTAATTTGATAGGGGCACGAATTATAATTTGAATCCGAGAGGTAAAATACATTATGGAAACTTTTAGATATGTGAAGCCGTTTTTAAAGAAACACTGGAAGTATTACTTCTTTGGCACTTTGCTTTTGATGATCATCGATGGTCTGCAGCTCGTCACTCCACTCATCATCGGTTCATTCACCGATGCGCTCATGGATGGCAATCTCACTCAGCAGTCCATCCCAAAGTACATGCTCTATGTCATGGCAATCGCAATCTTTGTCGCCATCGGCCGCTTCGGCTGGCGAATGACCATCATCGCCACTGCGAAAAAACTGGAATATTGGCTGAGAAACGAAGTCTTCTCGCATCTCGAGAAAATGAGCCTGAACTATTTCAACCATCATAAGACAGGTGATCTGATGGCCCACTGCACCAACGACATCAGTGCGATCCGAAATGCATTCGGTGGGGGCGTGATCATGTTTGTGGACGCGTTCTTCATGGGCATCATGACACTTTTTCTCATGGCCACAAGAATCGACCTGAAACTCACTTTGGTGGCGTTCATTCCGCTCCCTCTGATTGTTATCTTCATTATAGTACTCGGTAAAAGGGTGCGTTATAGATTCCAAAAAGTGCAGGAAGCATTTTCGGATTTGACCGACAATGTCCAGGAAGCGTTTTCTGGCATCCGGATCATCAAGTCTTTCGTGCAGGAGAAAGAGTCCCTGCACTACTTCAATGAAAAGAATTCCAGCAACTTTCATAAAAACATGAAAATGGTCAAACTGTTCGGTTTTGTCCAACCGCTTGTAGGTTTCATCTCCATGACCAGTGTGCTCATCGCCATGATTTACGGCGGACACCTCGTCATCGATGAAGTGATCAGCATCGGAGAGTTCGTAGCGTTTCTGTCTTATGTGGGTATGCTCGCCTGGCCGATGATGGCGCTTGGTTTCGTCTACAACAATCTCCAGCGTGGTCAAGTCTCACTGAAACGGATCAACACCATCCTCGAGACACCACCAGAGATCTTTAACTTTGAGGTCATCGACACTTTAAGTGAAGCCTATGAGGTCGAGCCATCCATTACTGTTGACAATTTGAGCTTTACTTATCCGAACACTCACGTTCCCGCACTTGAGAACGTTTCTTTTGAAATCAAGACCGGCGAGACTTTAGCAGTAGTTGGTAAAACAGGAAGCGGTAAAACAACTCTTGTGAACCTGTTGCTCAGGCTGTATCAAGTGGATGATGGCATGATCAAAATCGGAGGCATCGACATCAACCGGCTCTCCATCAAAAAAATCAGAGACATGGTCGGATACGTCCCTCAAGACAACTTCCTGTTCTCAAGGAATATCGCCTACAATCTGAAGTTCGGAAACGAAAATCTGACTGAGGAAGAAATGATTGAGGCCACCAAATCCGCGCAGGTCTACGAAGAGATCATGAGCTTTCCAAAAGGGTTCAAAACCAAGCTCGGCGAGCGTGGCGTGAACATGTCGGGCGGGCAAAAACAGCGTGTATCCATAGCACGTGCGCTGGCAAAAAAACCTGAGATCATCATCCTCGATGATTCACTCTCAGCAGTGGACACCAAAACTGAGGAAAGCATACTGACACATCTTAAGATGGAGCTTAAAAACACAACTTCCATTGTGATTGCCCATAGAATCTCCACCATCAAACACGCTGATCAAATTATTGTGATTGAGGGCGGAAGAGTTGTGGAAAAAGGCACGCACGAATCACTTTTAAGTCTTAACGGACACTATACCGACATGTACCAAAAACAACTTTTAGAAGAAAAAATATCAAAGGAGTAGGCGCATGGAATATCAAGAAAAAGAAATACACAAATCCTATGACGCCAAACTCATGTGGCGCCTCATAAAATATGCCAAAGCACAGTGGCTCATCCTGCTCATCAGCATCTTGATGATGTTTTTCATAACAGGAGTGGATCTGGTCATCCCCTATGTCACTAAAATCGCCATCGATGATTACATCACCCCTGTGAGTCAAACCGTCTATCTGTCAGAACCTGGCGACAGCAGAACCGATTTTGTATCCAATGGCAAAGGCGTTGTATTCCCCGGGCTTATTGAACGGACATTCGACAGAACCGTCTATGAAAACAAAGGCCAAATCTACAAGACGGGATCCGGATTTTTGCTGATTGACGGTACATCCAAAAATTTATCCTCATCAGGAGCGGAAGTTGTGATCACCCCAGGCTCAATCATCATCGACGGTGTAGATTACAGCACAACTCCTCTCACAGAGAGCCAAATAGCGAACTTTAAAACTTATAACAAATCACAGATCACTTTGCTCACTTTGATTCTAGGACTCATATTGTTGCTCAACTTCGCATTTTCTTTTGTGCACACTTATTTGCTCAATTATGCGAGCCAGAAAATTGTCTATAATATGCGTGAACAGCTTTTCAATCACGTGGAAAACATGAGTCTCAGTTTCTTTGACAAGAATCCGGTAGGCCGATTGGTCACGAGGGTCTCCAACGATATGGAGAACATCAATGAGATGTTCACAACCGTTCTTGTCACTTCACTCAAGGACTTTCTGCTGCTTTTCGGAACTGTCGTGGTCATGGCCGCCATCAATTTCAAACTGACAGTGGTCTGCCTCAGCACCATTCCGCTCGTCTTGATTTCCGCACAGATCTTCAGAACAAAAGCACGTGCGGTGCAAAGGGAAGTCAAAGTCAAAATTGCGAAGATCAATGCCACACTGGCGGAAAACATCAGCGGCATGAAAATCATCCAAATCTTCAACAGAGAAAAAAGTATCTTTGACGATTTCGATGTCATCAACAAAGATTTCCTGAAAAGTTCGGTACAGGAAACCAAAGTATACGCCATATTCAGACCGACAATGAACCTCGCCTACTCCATCTCACTGTCACTGCTTTTATGGTTCGGTGGCGGTGATGCCATCATGAATCTCGTGGAGCTCGGCGTTCTGGTCGCATTCATCACATACACCCAGCAATTCTTCAGACCGATCATGGACCTCAGTGAAAAATTCAACATCTTTCAGTCGTCAATGGCGAGTGCCGAAAGAATCTTCATGCTCCTCGATGAGGAGTCGCTCATAGTCAATCCTGAACATCCGAAAAGATTCGAAGGTGAAGAGTTCAAAGGCAGCATCGTCTTTGAGGATGTATGGTTCAGCTATGATGAAAACCCAAAAAGCGTTGATGATTATGTGCTGAAGGGCGTCAGTTTTGAAATCGGAAGCGGTGAATCCCTTGCACTCGTTGGGGCCACTGGATCTGGCAAAACCACTATCATAAGCCTTCTGAACAGATTTTATGACATTCAAAAGGGGCATATATATATCGACGGCATCGACATCCGTGAACTCGAAATGGAGAACTTGAGGGAACAGATCGGTATCGTCCTGCAGGACGTGTTCCTCTTTGCGGGAGACATCAAAAGCAACATCAGACTCCATGACAAGAGCATCTCGGATGAGCGTATTAAAGAGATTGCCACTTATGTCAACGCGGATACTTTCATCAGCAAACTCAGAAAGGGCTACGACGAGGAGGTCACCGAGCGCGGGTCGACACTTTCAGCGGGTCAGCGTCAGCTTTTGTCCTTTGCCAGAGCACTCGCCTTTGATCCGAAGATTCTCATCCTCGATGAGGCCACTTCGAACATCGATACCGAGACTGAGCTTCTGATCCAGGACGCCATCAACAAGATCATCACAGGTAGGACCACAGTAATTGTCGCACACAGACTCTCCACCATACAGCATGCGAGCAAAATCATCGTCATGTGCAAAGGTGAGGTCAGAGAAGTGGGCAATCATCAGGAGCTTCTGGAAAAGGGCGGTATGTATTACGATCTTTACAAGCTTCAATACAAAGATCATTGATAAAAGGTCTCAAGTATGATACTATGTAATTGAATTTAATATGATTCACTAGGGGTGCCTTCGGCTGAGAGCGCAATTGCGTAACCCTTTGAACCTGAACTGGTTAACACCAGCGGAGGAAAGTGGTAAGATGAAAATTGACCATGACCGTACCCCGGCATGGTTTTTTTATTACCACCGAATCGAATCATTGACCAACAATTATTTGATCTGGAGGAATTAAAATGGAAAGAGCATCAAGCAAAAACGTAAAAATGTTGGTTGAAGGCGCAATGATGATTGCGATCGCAACCATACTCAGTTTCATCAAAGTGGCGGAAATGCCATACGGTGGTTCCATCACCGCGGCAAGCATGGTTCCAATCCTGATCTACGCGTACCGTTGGGGTGGATCAAAAGGCCTGCTTGTGGGCTCTGTGTACGGCATCATCCAGTTTTTGATCGATCCCTATGCCGCACATCCAATTTCAGTTTTGCTCGACTACCCGGTAGCCTTCGCGGTTCTCGGCGTCATCGGTTTTGTGGCACACAGAGATTCCAATCTGGTGAAGATTTACACTGGAATAGTCATAGCGATTGGATTAAGATTCCTCGCCCACTATTTCTCAGGTGTGATCTTCTTCGGAATGTATGCACCGGAGAGCATGTCGCCTTATTGGTACTCATTGGTTTATAACGGGGCGTATCTGATCCCGGAAATGATTATTTCGTGTGTGGTGTTTACATTGTTATATAAATCTATCGCGAAGCTATAGATTTATATAACTCGCGTAGGTAAGTTTCCGAAGGAAACTTATTAGCGTCTCAGTATTACATTTCAAGTTGTAAATGCGGAGAACTGTAAGAAGCTCAGTAAGAAGAAAAAAAGACAAGTGATGAGATTTTAGTCTCATACTTGTCTTTTTGGTTTTTGATTATGCTTCGTTTGTCTTGCTTCGATGGACATCTTGAAATATCAGGCTGAGATGCTAGATAGTTTTCTTCTTAAACAGCTCGAAACGTTATGCTTACGCTAATAAGTTTCCTTGCACCTCACACAAAAAAAATGGACCCCCTTCGACGGTCGATCCGCAGGCGAACTTTGCCGAGGACTTCTCGACCTGAGAAGGGGGTCCAATTTTTTCTACATCATCCCATTCATACCACCCATAGGCATACCAGGCTCATTCTCATTTGGAAGATCCACAACACCAGCTTCAGTGGTGAGGAACATCGCGGAGATGGACGCAGCATTTTGAAGTGCGGAGCGTGTAACCTTTGTAGGGTCGACGATACCGGCTTCGATCATATTGACATAGACACCTTTAAGCGCATCAAATCCGATGCCAGGTGCTGAATTTTTAACTTTTTCAACCACAACAGAACCTTCGAGGCCAGCGTTGATTGCAATTTGTCTAACTGGTGTTTCTAGAGCTTTTGCAATAATAAGTGCGCCTGTCTTCTCGTCTCCCTCAAGTGAATCAACGAGTGCGTTGACCTTTTCGAGCGCTCCGATGTAAGCAGTACCACCACCTGGAACAATACCTTCTTCAACCGCCGCACGAGTAGCGTTGAGTGCGTCTTCGATTCTGAGTTTCTTCTCTTTCATTTCCACTTCAGTGGCGGCTCCGACTTGGATCACAGCCACACCACCTGAAATTTTAGCGAGTCTTTCCTGAAGTTTCTCTTTGTCGAACTCAGAAGTTGTTTCTTCGATTTGAATCTTGAGTTGATTCACACGCTCGGTGATAAGCGCTTTATCTCCCATACCATCGATGATGGTAGTGTTGTCTTTGTTGATCTTGACTGATTTGGCGCGTCCAAGCATATCCATGGTCGCTGACTTGAGGTCGTATCCGAGTTCTTCAGAAATCATGATACCACCTGTAAGGATGGCGATGTCTTGAAGCATTTGCTTTCTTCTGTCACCGAAACCAGGTGCTTTGACCGCGATACACTCAAATGTGCCACGGAGTTTGTTGACTACAAGAGTCGTCAACGCTTCGCCTTCGATGTCGTCAGCGATAATCAGGAGTTTGCCGCTGGCTTGGACGATTTGCTCAAGTACCGGCAAGATTTCTTGGATATTGTTGATCTTTTTATCAGTGATGAGAATGTATGGATTGTCGAGATTGGCTTCCATTTTCTCAGCGTCCGTCACCATGTAGTGGGATACGAAACCTCTGTCGAACTCCATACCTTCAACCACTTCAAGTTGAGTGCCGAAAGTTTTGGATTCTTCAACTGTGATGACACCATCTTTACCGACGCGGTCCATAGCCTCTGAGATCAGTTCTCCGATTGCTCTGTCTCCAGCTGAGATGGATGCAACGTCAGCGATATCTTTTTTGTTTTCAATAAGAACACTTTCGCTTTTGATGACTTCAACTGCCGTCAAAACCGCTTTTTCAATACCGATTTTAAGGATCATCGGATTTGCGCCAGCAGCCACGTTCTTGATGCCTTCTTTGATGATCGCTTGTGCGAGAAGTGTCGCTGTAGTCGTTCCATCACCTGCAACATCATTTGTTCTTGTCGCTACTTCCTTGACAAGTTGAGCGCCCATGTTTTCAAACGCATCTTCAAAATCAATTTCTCTTGCGATTGTTACGCCATCATTTGTTATGAGTGGTGCACCGAATTTTTTATCGAGAATAACATTGCGACCCTTAGGTCCAAGTGTAACTTTCACTGTGTTGGCGAGTTTGTCCACGCCAGCTTCCAGTTTCTTTCTAACGTCTTCACCAAATTTGATTTCCTTAGCCATGTTAATGCCTCCTTAAATTTTATTCCACTACTGCCAAAATATCGGCCAAATCACAAATCATAACTTCTTCATTGTCCATTTTGATCTCAGTACCGACATATTTTTTAAACACGACCTTGTCGCCTACTTTAACGTCTTCAACTTCTTTGCTTACTGCGATCACTTCAGCCATTTGTGGTTTTTCTTTGGCTTGTGACGGCAGGACAATACCACTCGCAGTTTTTTCTTCTGCTTCCATTCTCTTGATTATAACTCGTTTACCAAGCGGTCTTAACATATTAAATCCTCCTCTAATGATCATTATTCATCTTCTGCCACAAGGGCGCGAAATTGCTTTTCACATATAACATAATAAACCATTTTGCATCAAAAATCAACACCTATTTAGCACTCGAGACATATGAGTGCTAACAGCATGATCACATGACATTGAGTCTTTTGGAGGCTTCAACGATTGAATTCAAATAGATTTCGTTGATGAGATGATAGTCGATTTCAAGCTCATCCGTCAGACTCATGACCATATCCCAATTACCCGTCTCATAGTATTTCAACAATTTAAGTATATCATGAAAATGATTGTCTCCACCGAGCAATGCTTCTTTGAGATCATTCTTCAGAGGCAATTCCTCTAAAATATCATACAGCGACTTTTCCATGATCGTATCGATCAACGAGAACAGGCCCAATAAAAATGCTTCAGTCTGACGATTTTTTTCATTGAGATGAGGTGAAATTTTTTCTGCAAATGTGGCCCTGATGAGAGAAATCCGTACAATCTCATCCGGTTTTTCTCTGCTGATGTCCCTGAGCATGATGAGTGTGGTCCACTTCCTGATTTCATTGATGCCCAGGAGCGTCAGCGCGTGACCTACCGAAGTGATTTCCCCCACCGTATAAAATGCGGGTGAATTGATCAGTCTGAGCAATTTGTAGGTGAGGGACAAATCGCTCTTGACTATATCCGAGAGCCTGTGGAAATCAGGTTCCTCAGAGACTGTTTCTTTTAGGATCTCCATATATTTGAACGTTGATACATTCATGCCTTTGCCTTGGCACACCACCGGTTTTTCAAAGAAGAATCCTTGAAACATCTTGTAGCCATATTCAACAGCTTCATCGAAATCCTCAATGGTTTCAACTTTTTCAGCCAGCAAAGTGATGCCTTTTTTCATATATTTGTTTGCTATGTATTTTCTGCCTTCTGATTTGAGCACCAAAAAATCCACTTTCACAATGTCAACGTAAGGCATGATCTTGTCAAACTGATCCCCTCCGGTGAAATCATCAAGTGCGAGTGTATAGCCCATATCCTTGAGCCTTCTGCATTTTTCAATCAACAAATCATCAACAATGATATTTTCGAGCAACTCGATTGTGAGCTCTTCCGGTCTGAAAAGCGTGGGCATGTCCTCTTTGATCAGATTGTGTGTGAAATTGATGAAAGCCTTCTTGCCACCTGTCAGGTTCTTGAGCCCGAAATTGGTGAGCGCATCCGTTACCACGGTCGCTGTAGCCACATCGCCATCCTGATTCAGATCGTACATGTTCCTTAGATTGTTTCGATATAGGATTTCATATGCAATCACTTGCTTTTTTGTGTTGAATATTGGTTGTCTCGCTACGAAAATATCCATTAGATCATCCTTTTTCTACGACTTATGATTCCTCATGTAATAAAACAAATACTGCTGCGCATAACCACCATACAGGTCAAAATACTCTTCAACAAAAGTTTCGTACGCCTTCTGTTTGTCTTCGATGCCATAAAGTTCCCGCAACATCTTTTTAACCCAAGTGTCAATTGGAAAAGCGTTTTTCTTTTTATATGAAAACAACAGTACGCAATCCGCAACCTTGTCGCCAATGCCATAAAGCTGTTTAAGCCACATCTTCGATGTTTCATAATCCTGTTCGAACGGGAGTTTCAGGTCCATGTTGTTTTCATCGATCTGCTGCACGGCATTCACAATATACCTTGCCCTGTAGCCCATCCCTTTGACGTTCAAATCCATAGCGGTACGTGCCTTCAGTTGTTCCAGCGTCGGAAAGGCGTACAACTTCACACCTTTATACGTCATAAGGCAATCCCCGAATTGTTCTGAAAGCGCCTCTACGGACATCTTGATCTTTGGAATATTGTTATTCGATGAAATGATGAAAGTGATCAGCATCTCAAAGGGATCCTGGTTCAAAAGACGGATACCTTTTCCGAAAGCAGTAGCTTTTTCAAGCCAGGAATCTTTCTGTGACAGCTTTTCGATAATGCCCTTATAATCCGCATCCTCATCAAAATATGACGCAACATCGGCGTCACTCATCGGTTCGCCAAGCACCTTCACATCAAAACCATCTGAAAACGGTTCCAAGACCAATACCGAACGTCTCACCACGCCCACATACAAATCATCTATAATTCTCCATCTGAAAGATTGACCACATTCAAAAGTGTCTCTCGGATTGAAATATTCATTCCCAATAATCATCTCATAAGTCCTCTGGTACCATTATACCTTATTTCCGAACAGCTTCAAACATTAAAAAAGCCCCCTCGCCGATGATGACATCGACGGGAGAGCTTTAACTCTTATTATCTAGACCAGGAGCTTAATGATGAAGAAGAACGCTATGATCCAGGTCAAAATATGAATGTCCTTGAATTTACCAGTGATTGCTTTAAGTGCCACATATGAGAGCATACCGAATACGATACCGTCTGAAATCGAGTATGTCAAAGGCATCATCAAGATTGTCAGGAACGCTGGAATAGCCTCTGTGAAATCATCAAAATCAATCTCTTTAACCGGGCTCATCATGAAGAGACCAACAAGGATCAGCGCAGGTGCTGTGGCAGCTGACGGAATCATGATGAAGAGTGGGGAGAAAAGAAGCGCAACTGCAAAGAGTCCCGCAGTGACAACCGATGTAAGTCCGGTTCTACCACCCTCAGCAACTCCGGCAGCGGACTCAACGTAAGTTGTGACCGTTGATGTACCGAAAATAGCGCCGACTGTTGTTCCAATAGCATCCGCAAAGAGTGCTTTTTTGGCGTTAGGCACTTTTCCGTCTTCAGTGAGCATATTCGCTTTCGTGGATACACCAACAAGTGTACCGACTGTATCGAACATATCGACGAACAAGAATACAAACACAACCACCAACATATCAAATGTGAAGATCTGTGACCATTCAAAATTGAAGAAATATGGTGCTGTTGGTGCAGACATCAATCTGGAAGGGAGCGAAGTGACGCCCATTGGGATACCGATCAATGTTGTAGCTAAAATTGCGATAAAAAGTGCGCCTTTGACCTTGTATGCAAGCAATGCTCCGGCGATTAAAAGGCCAATCAGCGCGAGTAGAGCCGGTCCGGTAGTGATCTCACCCAAAGTAACTGGTGTTGCCCCTTGAACGATGATGCCAGCATTGGCGAGTCCAATAAAGGCGATGAAAAGACCGATACCCACGGAAATAGCTTTTTTGATGTTTGAAGGAATAGAATTTATGATTGCCTCACGTACGTTGAAAAAAGTTAACAATAAAAATATAAGACCCTCTAAAAATACTGCTGTCAGTGCAAACTCAAACGATTTTCCCATGCCGATGACTACAGTATAAGCAAAGAATGCGTTGAGTCCCATACCTGGTGCGAGTGCGAATGGTAAATTTGCCACGAAGCCCATTACTAGTGTACCAATTATTGCTGATAAAGCTGTGGCAGTAAAGACTTTCATGAAATCCATACCAGCCGCTTCGAGTGTGATCGGATTTACAATTAAAATGTACGCCATTGTCATAAACGTCGTAAATCCCGCAATGATTTCAGTTCTTACGTTGGTGCCGTGATCTTTGAGCCTGAATGTCTTCTCGAAGAATCCCATGTTCTTTTCCATAAAACAAAACCTCCATTATTAATTTCTCTTCTTTTAAATTCTAACAAAACATTTTAAAAAAGACAAATATTATTTTGTATATTTTTGTTAACTTTCGTCTTTTTGAGCTGTTGTTTGTATGAATTCACAACCAATGTCCATATGTTCGTGTTGAGACCATTATTTTTTTGTATATATTCTACAAGCGTTTAGAATGATACGTTTTATGGCAAATAAAAAAGGGGCCGAAGCCCCTCACATTAAAACACGGATTGGATCAAATGATAAACAATCGGCAACAACACGCTCGGAAGCATATTGCCAACCTTGATCTTGTGGGAAAGAATCATGGAGACACCAAGTCCCAGGATCAGGAGTCCACCTGTCGCAGACATTTGCGTCACGACGGTTTCCGTCAACACTCCTGAAAGTCCACCAGCCATCAGAGCGATGCTGCCCTGATACACAAATACCGAGAAAGCTGAAAAAACGACTCCGATTCCGAGGGTCGATGCCAGAACCACTGAAATGATGGCATCTATGACCGATTTTGCAAACAGGATCTCATGGTTGTTCCTAAGCCCACCTTCGAGTGCGCCCATGATCGCCATGGCGCCAACGCAGAACAGAAGACTTGCAGTAACGAAACCTTTGCTGAATGACGAACCTTCCTTGGCGAATCGCGCCTCAAGTTTGTCCCCAAACCTTTCCAGCCTCATCTCGATGTCGATTGCTTCTCCGATGATCGTTCCTATTACAATGAAAATTATGATCTCTATTATATACGACATCCCCTCCATCGCACTTGCGAGTCCGAGAAGCGCCACACAAAGTCCTACACCTTGAATGATCGTCTGACTCATTTTCTCGGGCAGACCACCCTTCAGAACCACACCAACAAGGCCGCCAATCAATATGGCAACGGCATTTACAATCGTCCCGAGCATATTCGTTTCCCCTTTTATCTCATCCTAGAATAGACCTATGATTTCTCCGCTTTCCAGGATATCTATTTTATTCGCCGCAGGTACTTTAGGCAATCCAGGCATTCTCATGATGTCGCCTGCCATAGGGATAAGGAATCCCGCACCAGCTGATACTTTCACGTCATTGATGACAATTTTGAAACCTGTCGGAGCACCCATCAAATTCGGATCGTCAGAGAACGAGTATTGTGTTTTGGCCATACAAATCGCCAAATCACCCAATCCATCCTCTTCGAATTTTTTCATGTTTCTTAACGCTTTGCCGGAGAACTCCACCGCATCCGCACGATAAATCTCTTTTGCGATCGTCTCGATCTTGCTTTTGATCGGTTGATTCAGTTCATAGAGCGGCTTGAATTTGGCGACGCCACTTTCAGCGATTTCCACTACTTTTTTAGCAAGCTCAACTGCGCCGTCTCCACCTTTTGCCCAAACTTGTGTGAGGACGACCGGCACTCCGATTTCAGAACACATTTTGTCGAGAAGTTCTACTTCAGCTGGTGTATCCGTCGGGAATTCATTGATGGCAACCACTGGTGGCACACCGAATTTCTTGACGTTTTCGACGTGTCTTTGAAGATTCTCAAATCCGGCTTTGAGCGCTTCCAGATTTTCAGTGCCAAGATTGTTCTTATCGACTCCACCGTGTTTCTTGAGCGCTTTAATTGTGGCTACGATTACAGCCACACTTGGCTCCAGTCCAGCATAGCGGCACTTGATGTCAAAAAACTTCTCCGCACCGAGGTCAGCGCCGAAACCCGCTTCTGTAACGACGTACTCGCCAAGTTTGAGAGCGGTTTTTGTTGCGACAACAGAGTTGCAACCATGTGCGATGTTCGCGAAAGGACCACCGTGAATAAACGCAGGTGTGTTCTCAAGTGTCTGAACGAGGTTGGGCATGATGGCATCTTTAAGAAGAAGTGCCATTGAACCGACCGCTTCCAAATCTTTCGCAGTAACCGGTTTGTTGTCATAGGTGTAACCTACGATCATTCTTGAAAGTCTCTCTTTGAGGTCTTCAAGATCATTTGCGAGGCAAAGAATAGCCATTACTTCAGATGCGACAGCAATGTCGAAACCGTCTTCTCTGACCACACCGTCGCCTTTGGTGCCAAGACCGACAACGATATTTCTGAGGGCACGGTCATTCATATCGATCACTCTTCTCCAAGTGATGCGGTTGGGATCTATACCGAGTGCATTGCCTTGATGGATATGGTTGTCCATGAGTGCTGACAATAGATTGTTGGCAGTAGTCACCGCATGGATGTCTCCTGTAAAATGCAGGTTGATGTCTTCCATCGGTACAACTTGTGCGTGGCCTCCGCCGGCCGCTCCACCTTTGACGCCGAAGCATGGTCCGAGTGAAGGCTCTCTCAGTGCTGTGAATGCGCGTTTTCCGATTTTATTGAGACCCATGCTGAGACCGACGTTGACAGTAGTTTTACCTTCACCGGCAGCAGTTGGATTGATGGCAGTCACCAAAATCAATTTTCCGTTTGGCATATCTTTTCTGTCTTTGAGGATATCAAGGCTCACTTTGGCTTTGTAATTGCCGTAAAGCTCCAGCGATTCTTCAGGAATCCCCACTTTTCCAGCTATGTCTTTGATATGTTGCATGGTTGACTCTTGAGCAATTTGAACATCTGTCTTCATTTTATAAGCTCCTTTCATTTGTCATCACTTTATTCCAGGTTATTACCATAATAACCATTTAAAGCGCGGTTTTCAAGTTTTTCTAACAAATCTATAGTTTCGGGAGTATGCATCTGATTGGCATGGGCTTTCGCCATCTGAATAAGTTTCCAACCTTCCGCATCATTGCCCGTTTCTATTTCGATGATACCCAAATATCCCTCCGCCTCACTCCTTCTCCAAAGAGAATCGAGCGCATCGTAATATTTGAGGGCTTCCTTGAAGTAATTTTTCGCATCCTCCAGCATGCCTAGTCCATACGCGATGATGCCCGCATTGGTGTTGAATACTGAGCTGCCTCTTAAAATATTGTAGCGGTTGCATAGGCCGATGGCCTCCTTCACAAATCCAAGCGCCAATTCAAAAGAATATTCCTTCCTATAAGTCTCGGATATGTAATTGTATGCCGCTGCGATATTGAGCACGTAACGGTGTTCCTTGTCCATGAGTTTGAATTTTTCAATGGAACTGAAGAAATAGGTCCTCGCTTTTTCGTATTCGCCGGCCATCAATTTTTCTATGCCTTTGAAACGCTCCATCATGGCATCGTGCTTCTCGCTTTTTTTAAGCGCACACATCTGAGTGATCAGGGCCCCCATGTCGGAAATGCGTTCCGTCTGGATGGCGTAATACATCTTTTGCACGTATGCTTTGAAGAGCAGTTCCTCGTCCCCCATCTGCCTGCAAAGTCCGATCAGTTCCTCCAGCGCGATAAGCCCCGGTTCGTAACTCCCTTGCCGGATCAGATATCTTGATTTCATGTGCAGGAACTTCATTCTAAGGTCCGTCACATCTTCATACTCCGCATGTCTGAAAAGCTCTTCGAGCAGTTCGAAATAATGCTCGGGGGTCTTTTCCAGACTGATTTCTCCCACGGATACGAGTTCGGGATACAGTTCGTGGCTGAAATCGAAGTAGGTCTTCAGATATGAGATGGTATAGTGCAGCTGTTTCTTGTAATTTTTGGCACATTCATAATGGTAAATCAATTTTTGATAGATCAAAACATCTCTCGAGTCGTTTCTGATTTGTCGTTCCAGCAGTTCGGCGATTCTGTTGTGCAAAATGCGCCGTGTGACCAGAGCGGTCTTTTCGTAGACATGTTCCCTCAGTTTGTTGTGTGTGAAGCTGATCTTCAGCCCAGATTCAGTTTCGTCTTCCACAATGAAATCCTTGGATCTCAGCTCATCTATGGTTTCAAGCAACTGTGCCGAAGATTTGGAATAGAGATCCAACAGCATTTGAAAATCGATGGCATCGAAAAACATCGCTATGATGCCCAGCACCTTGAGTCCGTCTGCCGACAGTTCACCGAGGCGCGCGTCCAACAGATTCTTCAGACGCATGAGCGCACTGGAATCGTTTCGATGGAACAACCCCGTGTACTCCTGTATGAAGAACGCATTGCCTTCTGAGGACTCGAATATTTTTTCTTTCTGAGCGACCGAGAGGGCTCCTTTAGCGATGTGATCGACAAATTCATAGGTTTCTTCTTTTGAAAAACGATCCAGCGAGACCGACAATAGGAGACCATATTTCTCGAGTTGATGGACAAAGCGCTCGAGTGCATCTGATGGATTCTTTCTACGAGTTCCCATCACCACGACATGATCCACATGAAGCAGGACAGCGAGCAAAAGATTCAGGCTCGATTCGTCCATCCACTGCAAATCGTCAAACACTATGATGAAGCGTTCTCTCTCCGAGAGGTCTCCAATCAATTTGCACACCACTTTCTCAAGATAATCGGACCTGATCATCTCCAAATTCTCTATATGGGGCGAAATTCCAAATGGCATCACTCCAGGAAAAACCTTGGACATGAGCTCCAGGACGCCTGATGGCAAATCGAGTTTGTAATGCCTGTAACGCTCCACCAATCTACAAATGATGTCATTCCAAGCTTTGTAGGCGAAGAGTTCCTCCGCCATATAACAATTGGTCCTGTAGACCATGAGCTGGGAATCCACTTTTAGGAGGGCCTCATTCAAAAGTTTGGTCTTTCCTATTCCAGCTTCCCCTTCAATGATGATCGCCCGATTCTTCAGATCCCGGCCAAATGCATTAAGTGCTTTTGTTATAGAAGCAAGTTCCCCCACTCTTCCGTATAGGCCATCGACATCCTGCTCGTCCTCGGTACGGATCTGGATCAATTTATAATACAGTTCTCGGGTCAATCGATCCGGTGAGATGCCCATCTCATCTTCGAGCAAGGCCTTCAAACTGCAGTAAGTCTCGACGATTTGTTTGTAATTTTGCTTCAAATGATAAATTTCCATGAGATGCCGCACAACAGTTTCGTCAAACGCATCTATTTTTCTCATGATCAAAGCGATCTGAAGCGCATTTTCAAGGTCACCGGTCTCAATCAAGTTCTGAACGGTCTTCTCACCGACAATGCGATGCCTGTGATTCAGACTCTGCTCCACTTCAATACGCCAATTTTCAAAGTACTCGGCATCCTTGACGGCAAAATCCCTTAAAAAATGTCCCTGATAGCGCTTAAGAAAATCAAGCTCTCCACAATCCACATCCAGCTTGAACTCAAGCTCAGGATTGGTGATGATGACACTTTTCCCTAGACTGACAAAAAGTTCGACACCGAGATCCTTCTTGATTCTATACAGACTGTTCCTCAAATTCTTCTTGGCCGTTTGAGGTTCGACATCACTCCAGATCAAGCGGACGAGTTCTTCCCTGGTCACTCTTTTCTGATAGACGATGTAATAAAGCATCGCTTCGCTTCTTTTAAGCGAAACCGTGGCTATATCTCCATCTATATTGATTTGAGGTTTTCCGAAAAATTTCATTTCAATCCGCGTCATGAGCGATACCTTCTTCAATATTTATTAAAAGCTGCTGACGAATCATCAGCAGCTTTGTTAATTATTTCCCAATCATTTTTGCTACGAGTGCTTTAACCATATTTTCGTCAGCCAAATATGGAAGTGTAATGGAGTCGTTTGGTCTGAGGTCATTGTACGCCATTGTCGTTTCTATGGCGTGGTCATTACGTGCCCACGCACGTCTTGCGACACCGCCCATAACATCCCATGGCATTGAATTTCTGAGGATCTCATCCACTCTTTCACTGCCGTCAAGTACCATACCGAAGCCTCCATTGATGGATTTTCCGATTCCGACGCCGCCACCGTTATGCAGTGCGATCATGCTCATGCCTCTTGCGGCGTTGCCTGCGAATATATGGGTGGCCATTTCAGCCATGATGTTCGATCCGTCTTTGATGTTGGAAGTTTCCCTGAATGGAGAATCCGTTCCGCCGGTATCATGATGGTCTCTACCGAGCATGATCGGACCGACTTCGCCGTTTCTGACCATCTCATTGAATTTGAGCGCTATCTTGAGTCGACCAAGTGCGTCCTGATAAAGGATTCGCGCCTGTGTTCCGACGACCAATTTGTTCTTTTTCGCATCTCTGATCCAGACCCAGTTGTCTCTGTCCTGGAAACGTCTCTCCGGATCGATGCACGCCATGGCGGCCATGTCCGTCTTGTCGAGATCCGATTCTTTTCCCGTAAGGCATACCCATCTGAACGGGCCATAGCCATAGTCGAAAAGCACAGGTCCCATGATATCTTCCACGTAGGATGGCCAAATGAAACCATCGAGTTCATTTTTGCCGTTTGCACAAATTTCACTCACGCCGGCATCAAAGATCGCCTTCATGAAACTGTTGCCGTAATCGAAGAAATAAACGCCTTTTGACACGAGGGTCTTGATTGCCGCAAAATGTCTGACGAGCGTCTCGTCCACGAGTTCAACAAACTTCTTTTTATTGTTCGAAAGCAGTTCAGTGCGCTCCTCGAATGTGATTCCCGCAGGGCAGTAACCGCCATCGTAGGCATTGTGGCATGAAGTCTGATCGGACAAAAGATCGATATGGACATCATTTTCCACCGCATATTCGAGAAGGTCCACGATGTTGCCGTGATATGCGATGGCTATCGCACGGCCTTCTGCCTGATATTGCTTTGCTTTATTGAAAGTATCTTCTGGTGTTTCAAGGACTTCAGACACCCATCCTTGTGAATGGCGTGTCTCGATTCTTGAAGCGTCCACTTCTGCGATGATGCCGACACCACCTGCGATTTCGCAAGCTTTTCCTTGCGCGCCGCTCATGCCGCCAAGGCCGGAAGTAACGAAAAGTTTTCCTTTTAGATCTTCTCTTTCTGGGATGCCGAGCTTGTCTCTACCGGCATTGAGGAGTGTGGAGTAAGTACCGTGAACAATGCCCTGTGGACCGATATACATCCAACCACCGGCTGTCATTTGTCCGTAAGATGCCACGCCAAGTGCCGCTGCGCGGTTGAAGTTGTCGGCGTCATCAAACATGCCGATCATGAGTCCATTGGTGATGATGACTCTCGGAGCCGAGTTCTGGGATGCGAACAGTCCAAGCGGATGTCCGGACTGCACCACAAGTGTTTGCGTGTCGTTCATGACTTCCAGGTAACGCTTGATCAAATGATACTGCATCCAGTTCTGGCACACCGCTCCGGTCTCACCATATGTGATGAGTTCGTAAGGGTACAGCGCAATCGCAAAGTCGAGGTTGTTGTCGATCATCACTTGGATCGACCTTCCTTCAACCGTTTTTCCTTTATAGTCTTCAACAGATTTTCCTGCGATATTGCCTACTGGTCTGAAGCGGTATCCGTAGATTCTGCCTTTGGTCAAGAGCTCTTCCAGAAACTCGGGGGCGAGTGTCTCATGCCATTTCTCCGGTACATATCTCAGCGCATTTTTCAGCGCGAGTTCGATCTCGCCTTGGTTGAGTGTCAATTCGCGTTTTGGGGCTCTACGAATGCCTTTTTCAAATTCCGGATATTCCGGCAACACATCAAACAAATCTTCGAGTTTGACTTTCATGGATTTTTCGATTGCATTATTGTTCATCATTATAATATCCCTCCACTTACATAAAACGTTTAATAGAATTATATTACTCGTGCGTCTATTTTTTGTCGACAGAATAGACGTTACATTCTAAAAATTTTATGAACTTTGAGTGCCGTCTGAATCGCATAGCGGTCTTCTTCTTTTTCGAGGTCTTTCTTGATGATCTCTTGTATTCTTCCGAGGCGGTAAAGGATTGTGTTGTAGTGTGTGAACAGCATCTCGGACATTTTTTTGAGGTTGCCGTTGCATTTGTAATACACTTGCAGCGTCTTGATGAGTTCGGTGTCCTTCCGTGCGTCGTATACCATCAACGGCTCGAGGATCTCATTGAAAAATATCTCAAGCTCATTCTTGATGCCGCTGTTGGACAGCACTTTGTAGATACCCATTTCTTCAAAGAAAACAACATCTTCCTCGAGGTAACCCATTGCACCTTCAAGGGCTTTGGAAGCATCGAGCAGACTTCTGTGCACGTGGTTGAGTCCTTTGCAGATTCGCCCGACGCCCATTTTGGTCTGGTGCTTTTTCATTTTTGTCTTGAGTATGTCGTAGATGTATTTTGAGTAGCGCTTGACGACCGGTCCGCCTTCGCCCTCTTTCAGCATGACGAGGATGAAAATACTGTCGCTTTTGTTGAGGATCAGATAGGACCTGCCCATGTCTTTGCAGATGAGCTCGGCGAGATAGGCGGCTTTGAGCGCCTTTTCCGATTCATCGACTCCGCCTCGGGTGGAAATGCTGATGTTGAGCATCACGTAGTTCGCATTTTCTGAGAATCTGAAGTTGGATGAGCGTTCCACTGCTTTCATGCGTCTTTGCTCATCGAGTGAAATCAAATCGTCGAAAAACTCGATCTTGTATTTGTTCTCCACTTCCTGGACAGAGATCTTCTTCAGGAACTCGAGCGCAATGATATTGGATGCGGCCTCGAGGCCTAGTTTGTCGTAATTGGATATGGATTGGTCTTTTCCATAGGTGACGATGTGGCCGTACACCTGGTTTTTGACGAAGATCGGAATGATGAGACGCTCGATTTCCCTATCTTTGAACATGATCTTGTCCCAAATGAGTTTTGAGTTTTTTCCATCCAATTGAATGCTTTCAATATTTTCATACAAAAGCGCATAATCGTTCTCAAATTCATTTTTGATGAAAAACGTATCTTCAAAATAGTAGTCCCTGATGAAAACAGGTGAAGATATGGTTTTGTGGATGCTTTTCAGGACATCCTCAATATTGCCGCCTTCGACAACAACATTCATCGTATCTTTATGTAATGTTTCCACGCGCTGCAGGACATTGGTTTGTTTGCGGAACATCAGGTTGTAGACCACTGAGAAGATCTCAGTGAATGAGACGTCATAATTGAGGTCAAGCAGTGCGAGTCCCCTTTCGTTGCATACCTCTATCACTTCAGGCATCATGGCGTCAAGATATGGTGTGACTTTTATGAATACCGCTGAAACTTTTTTGGATGTCAGCGCCTTGAAGAATTCTATTTGATCTTGAAGCGTCAACTTCTCGAACATTTGTCCGGTGGTCAAAACAATTTGACCGTCCTGTTCAATCCAATTGATGATTTCACGGTCAAGCATGACATTGACAGATGTGATTTGCTGTTCAATCAAATCTTCTCTGGTCAATAATTTCGATGATTGAAACAACTGTAGCGCCAATACCTCATCCAAAAAAACACTCGATTCGTTTTTCAAAGATTTATCCCCCTGTTTATTACTTATTAATAATACAATTATATCAAATCAACCGTTTTCTACAACTTATTATTTTTTCGTTGTGCTTTATAGACAATAGCGATATTTCAGCTTTGCTGAAATATCGGGCGACGTGGTGTTTGCTCGCAAACACAGGAGCCTATGTAAATGTGGTTCTCCAAGTTGATTTGGACAATTGTTTACAAAACTAAAATCCCCTGGAGATGAATCTCCGGGGGATTTGTGTATCGATTGGGGACAGGTCCAAAATGGTACCTGTGATCCATTTGATTATTTAATGATTAGTAGTTACCTTGGGCAAGCATTGCTTCAGCAACTTTTTTGAAACCAGCGATGTTGGCGCCAGCAACCAAGTTGTATCCGAAACCGTACTCTTGTGAAGCAGTTGAAGCATTATCATGAATAGTCTTCATGATTTGTTGTAACTTCGCATCAACTTCTTCTGCAGTCCAAGAATAACGCATAGAGTTTTGGCTCATTTCAAGTGCTGAAGTAGCAACGCCACCAGCATTTGCAGCTTTAGCAGGACCAACGATCACGCCTTTTTCCATCAAGAACTCGAGCGCTTCGTTTGTACATGGCATATTTGCAGCTTCACAAACATATTTAACGCCATTGTTTACGATTTGCTCTGCGTGCTCTATTCTGATTTCATTTTGAGTTGCACATGGAATCATGATGTCAGCTTTAACGCCCCAAGGTCTTTCGCCTGGGAAGAATTTAGCGCCGAATTTCTCAGCGTAAGGAGCAACGATGTCTTTTCCGCTTGATCTGAGTTGAAGTAAGAAATCAATTTTTTCACCAGCAACGCCAGCTTCGTCAAGAACGTATCCGTCCGGACCTGAAATTGTGATGACTTTTCCACCGAGTTCTGTAACTTTGATTGCAGTACCCCATGTTACGTTACCAAATCCAGAAAGTGCAACTGTTTTGCCTTCGAAAGTCTCGCCTTGTGCTTTGAGCATTTCTCTGATGAAGTATGTTACACCGAAGCCAGTAGCTTCAGGTCTGATCAAAGAACCACCGTAAGATAAACCTTTTCCAGTGAATACGCCATTTTCGAAAGCGCCTTTGATTCTTCTGTATTGTCCGTACATGTAGCCGATTTCTCTTCCGCCAACTCCGATGTCGCCAGCAGGAACGTCTACGTCTGGACCGATGTGTCTATATAATTCTGTCATGAAGCTTTGGCAGAATCTCATTACTTCTGCATCTGACTTACCAGATGCATTGAAGTCCGAGCCACCTTTACCGCCACCGATTGGAAGGCCTGTTAAAGAGTTTTTGAAAGTTTGCTCAAATCCTAAAAACTTCATTATGCTGATGTTTACTGATTTGTGGAAACGGATGCCACCTTTGTAAGGTCCGATAGCGCCATTGAATTGAACTCTGAATCCTCTGTTGACATTGAGCTTTCCAGCATCGTCAACCCAAGGTACTCTGAATATGATTTGTCTTTCAGGTTCTGCCATTCTTGCAAGAATGTTACCTTCGATATACTCTGGATGCTTTTCCAAAACTGGCTCCAAAGATTTGAATACTTCTTCTACTGCTTGTAAGAATTCTGGCTCATTTGCATTACGGTTCTTAATTTCTTCAAATACCTCTTCAATATACTTCATTTCAAACATCTCCTTTAAAATGATTTGAGGTTACCCTCTAGCCGACATGGCAACTTAGCTTAAAGATTGTTAAAAAAATATTAATGTGCCAATCGACTTAATTTTAACATATTCCAACTATAGTGTAAACTATATAAAAGTTTTTATCTATAAACTTTTATCAATAATTAACAAAATTTAACACACCCGGGTGGGCGTTTTCCATCCCGGTAAATTAATAATGATTATCATTGTAATACGGCCGTTTTCGGACTATTTTGTGCCTCTCCTATTGTTTGATAAAACTCTATCATATTATAATGAGTTGAGATTTTAATTAGAAATCAAACCCATATTTATAAGGAGGCTATATTATGTACGTAATTAATGATTCTTGTATTTCTTGTGGCGCATGCGAGCCAGAATGTCCAGTAAACGCAATCACAGCTGGTGACAGCATTTATGTAGTAAGCGATGCTTGCATCGATTGTGGCGCTTGTGCGAATGTTTGTCCAGTAGACGCTCCACAACCTCAATAAGAAATTCAGCTAATTCGAAAACACCCGATTCGGGTGTTTTTTATTTTTTGGGCTTAGGCTTAGGTTTTGGCTTTAGATTTTGACTTTGAACTTGCCCTTCCTGCTTTTCCCACTCTTCCTGCCCTCTCTGCCTCTTCCCTGCTCTCCTCATTTACCAATATGGACCTGTCCCCAATCGGTACCTGTGTCAATTATAAGGTCGCACTTCTCTTTGATCCCAAGTGCATCGAAGTATCTGTTCTCCAGCGGAATCCATTTTTCGACGAAAGTTTTAAGTTTCTCGGGACCATTGCGTTTCAAGATGCGGTCGCACTGGGTCTTATAATCATGGGTCATGAACACTTTGAGATCGTAGGCATCGATAAGCGCCGGATGCAGAGCGTAAGCACCTTCGACAAAATTGATTTTCTTAGGTGTCACAAAAACGGACTCGCCAAGCCCCTGAACCTGACACGAGAATTTTCGATACATAAAATCCGATCCGGTAAGCAAAGGGACCATCACGTCATTTTTAAACCGTTCATAATCGACATTGCCACCGGGCTCGCCCATCCGTTCCTCTGTTTTCATGATTTCCGGCAGATAAAAATCGTCCATATGGAAAAGGTTCGCCTCCAGGGCTATTGCAAGTTCGCTCGCCAGGGTGCTTTTTCCGCTGCCGCAGCTGCCGTCGATTCCTATGATCAAATTTTTGTCGCTGGATTTTGCGATTTTAAGTATGATGTCTTTTACGTGTTCGAATGCGGTCATCGCAGACTCCTCTCATTGGACTCAATAGTGAAAAAACGACATCCCCAGAAACTGGAGATGCCGCCTGAGTTATTTGATTTCAAATTTTTCTGTGTGATATTGTACGATCTTGCTGATGAACTTGAGGATTGTCTTTTCCTCATTGATGGTGACATCGCTGAGTATGAAGTCGAGTTCATCTTTCTGATGGTTGAGAATTTGACCATAAAGCGCATGTCCCGACGGAAGAAGTGAAATACACTGACCTCTGCCATCCTCTGGATCTTTGCTTTTATGGGCAAGCTTCAACGAGCACAATTTTTTAATGGCTTGGGTGACGAGATTTCGATCGATTTCAAGTGCGTCGATCAACACATTGAGTCGGATTGTCTCGGCTTCACCCACTCTTTTGATTATGAGCAGTTCCATCAAATTCAATCGCAGGGCTATGTCATTCTTAAAATAACCATTTTTGTCCTGTGACAATATTTTCGTGTACAATCGATCCAGCATGTGAGCGATTTCTCTTGAATAGTTGGCCATTTTAGTCCCTTTTTATTATGATGGCTTCGCCCATACCGCCACCGATACAAAGTGTCGCAAGTCCATACTTTCCGTCACGTTTGATGAGCTCATGGATCAGTGTGACGAAGATTCTGTTGCCTGACGCTCCAATCGGATGACCAAGTGCAATGGCTCCACCGTTGACGTTCACGATATCTTGATTGAATCCGAGTTCTCTTCCGACTGCAATGGATTGGGCCGCAAACGCTTCATTGGCTTCCACCAAGTCCAGGTCTTCGACTTTGAGACCAGCTTTCGCAAGCGCCTTTTTTGTTGCAGGAACCGGGCCAATGCCCATGATTTCAGGCGCTACGCCTGCAGATGCATGGGATACGATGGTGCAAAGCGGTTTTAGTCCGAGTTCGTCCGCTTTCTCTTTGCTCATGACCACGACAACCGATGCGCCGTCGTTGATTCCCGATGCGTTGCCCGCAGTGACTGTTCCATCTTTTTTGAATGCCGGTCTGAGGCCAGCCAATTTTTCAGGTGTAGTCTCTTTTATATATTCATCCGCGTCAAATACGATTGGATCGCCTTTTCTTTGTGGAATCATGACGGGTACGATTTCATCTTTGAATCTTCCAGTAGCTCTCGCAGCCGCAGCTTTGCGCTGTGAGTTGTATGCCACATCGTCTTGCTCTTCTCTGGTGATGCCCCATTTCTCTACTATGTTCTCTGCGGTGACACCCATGTGGTAGTTGTTGAACGCATCCCAAAGACCGTCCATGACCATCACATCATAAAGTTCTCCATTGCCCATTCTCTGACCCCAACGGCCTGTCTTGAGCAAGTATGGTGCCATGCTCATGTTTTCAGTGCCACCTGCGACCACAATATCGTTGTCACCGGTCTGAATGGATTGAACCGCGAGCGAAACGGTCTTGAGTCCCGATCCGCAGATCATGTTTACAGTCGTGCATGGCACTTCGACCGGAAAACCGTTCTTGATCCATGCCTGTCTTGCCACGCCTTGTCCGTAACCGCCTTGAAGTACCGATCCCAACAATACTTCATCGACTTTCTCTGGTGCGAGATTTATTTTTCCAAGTGCCTCTTTGATGACTATAGCTCC
Organism: Firmicutes bacterium UBA5201; assembly: GCA_002412775.1. Classification (GTDB taxonomy): domain Bacteria; phylum Bacillota; class Clostridia; order Peptostreptococcales; family Acidaminobacteraceae; genus Fusibacter_D. The sequence goes on from DHVT01000028.1 coordinate 48,808, forward strand.
CAGATCTGCAGGAGTCATGTCTTTTAGTGTGCCACCGAAGGCACCCACTGCGGTTCTTACCGCACTTACTATCACTACTTCTTTCATTTTTAGTCCTCCCATATATTTTAGTGCAATCCCTACCCTCTATTTTACCAAAAAAAAAGGACGAGGTCACGCCCCGTCCCACGTATTCTTTAAATTTTAGTGATTTTCTTTCAAGAAATAAGATACAGTCAATAAATTGTCTATCAAATGTACATTTTCCACGATGATATCTTCCTTGACTTTCAGGTCAATCGGTGCAAAATTCCATATCGCCTTGACATTGGTCTTTTGAATGATGTCCGCCACGTCTTGCGCGCCTGTTCTGCTCGTGCAGATATAGACAATCTCCACATCGTTTTCATTGACAAACGACTCGAACAAGTCCATGTCGAGCACTTCGACATCATTGATCTTGAGTCCCATATACTTTGGATTGATATCGAACATCGCCTTCAAGTCAAATCCCAATCGACCGAAACTGGTATAATTGGCCAATGCCTGACCAAGGTTCCCCGCGCCGACGATCACGACGTTGTATTTACGTGTAAGCCCCAGAATCTTGCTGATCTCCGAGTATAAATCCTCTACATTGTAACCGTAACCTTGTTGTCCGAAACCCCCAAAATTATTCAAGTCCTGACGAATTTGGGAAGCAGTGAATCCAATGATCGAACTCAATTCTTTTGATGAAATCCTACGTATATCCTTATCCAACAGTTCTTTTAAATAACGATGGTACTTAGGCAGACGTCTAATCACCGCTACAGATATGTTCTTGTCTTTCATAATTCACCTCGTTGTTTAAATGTTTGAAATTCTACTTTATTATACCACTCAGTAAAAAAGAATGTCAAATTAATAACAATTATCACATTCCAATTCTCATCTACTTTTTATTTTATGACATTTGGGATATAATATCTAGTAGTATTTAACAATCTTTAATCCACTTTTTAGAATGAGGCGAAAAATGATAGCATTATCTTGCAATAATATCCATAAATCATACGGCATAGAGACGATTCTCGAAGATATCAGCTTTACAATAAGTGTTGGCGACAAAGTCGGACTGATTGGCGTCAATGGCGCCGGCAAGACCACGTTAATTAAAATTCTAACGGGAATCGAACCCAAGGACGATGGAGAAATCTTCATATCAAAAGACATGACCATCGGGTATTTGGAGCAGAACACGCGAATAGACCTGACGATATCCGCATTTGATTACTGCGAGGAGATCTACGCAGATGTTTTCGAGGTGGAAAAGCAACTCAGAGCCCTGGAAATCGAGATGCAAAACATCGGACCGGACGATCAAAAAAGAATTTTCGATCAATACGCCGAGGCTCAAGAGCGGTTCGACAGCATGGACGGTTACGCCGTCGCCAGCCGGATCAGGGGCATCCTCAATGGTCTTGGCTTTGAAGAGATAGACCACCACAAGCCCATCAACCAACTTAGCGGGGGTCAAAAGTCACGCATAGGCATCGCCAGATTGCTCCTAAAGCAGCCAGACATCCTGTTTTTGGACGAACCGACCAACCACCTTGACATCGACGCCATCAAATGGCTCGAGAATTATCTCACGGATTATGCCGGAACCATCGTCATGATTTCCCACGACCGTTACTTCCTCGACCAGGTGGCGACCAAAATTTTCGAGATCGAGTCGGGCGAACTTGTGGAGTATAACGGCAATTACACCTATTTCATTCATCAAAAGAACATGCAATACGAGGCGGATCTCAAACGCTTTGAGGTTCAGAGCAAAGAGATCCAAAAACAAGAGGAGATCATCAGGCGATTCAAAGGGCACGGCACTGAAAAACTTGCCAAAAGGGCCAAATCCAGAGAAAAAAGACTGGCACACACCGCTCCGCTCGAACGCCCAAAACTTTTCAGATCCCATTTCAAAATCGATTTGAAGTCCGGCTCCAAAAGCGGTAAGGATGTGCTGCAGGTTGAAAATCTGAAAAAGACTTACGACCACCTCAAAGTCTTTGAGAACGTCTCCTTCGAGATCTACAAAGGGGAGCGCATCGGACTGATCGGACCCAACGGCGTGGGCAAGACCACTCTTTTTAAAATACTGATTTCGAATCTTGAACCCGATGAGGGCACCATCACATGGGGACACCATGTCAATCCGGGATACTATGACCAAGAGCTTCGCAACCTTCACCTTGAAAAATCGATACTCGAAGAGATCCACGACGAGAACCCCTCACTTTCCATCACTGAAGTTCGCTCCTTGTTGGGTGCTTTCCTTTTCTCAAACGATGATATCGAGAAAAAAATCAATCAACTCAGCGGTGGTGAACGCAGCCGTGTGTCACTGCTTAAACTCATGCTCTCCACATCCAACATACTGTTTCTGGATGAACCGACCAACCACCTCGACCTGTATTCCAAAGAAACCCTCGAGGATGCATTGCTCGGTTATGACGGTACACTGGTCTCCATTTCACACGACCGGTATTTTCTCAACAAAATATGCTCGAAAATATTTGAGATGACTCCCGAAGGCCTGATCGTCTACTGGGGCAATTACGATTATTACCAAGAAAAAAAAGCGGAGAACACCGCACTTGAGAATCCTGTGGAAGAAAAACCCGTACTTTCGAAAACCAAGCTCAAAGACCAACAAAAGCGCGAAAAAGAAATTTTAAGCGCCCAAAAGCGGAAACGCGTCGCTTTCGAGTCGCTTGAGCAAGAGATCGAATCCCTCGAAGATGACCTACATCAACTGGAGATGTCACTTTGTGACGAGAGCGTCTTTTCAGACCCCGATCGCTCTCTTGAAGTCCAAAGGGAAATCGTCCAAATGAAGGATGGTCTGAACGCACTTTATATCCAATTGGACGAAATGTTGGAAAATTTATAATTATTTTCTGTCCTAGGACATTAACACTAAAATCGTTGTAGACAAATTTCATTTTTTCTTTATAATGAAACTAAGTACACATATAAGAGAATCATTTTCACAATTTTAGGAGGGTAATATGTTTAAAAAAATAAAAGCCATAATCGTTGAACAATTAAGTGTTGTTGATCCTAACGACATTACTATGGACAGCGCATTTGACAGCATGGACATTGATTCCATTGACGCCGTGGAGATCATTATGGCTATAGAAGATGAGTTTGAGATTGAGATCCCAGACGAAGTTGCAGAGAATTTCGGTTCAATCAGCGACATCATCAACTATTTGGCAACAGTCGGTATTGAGTAGAATATAATGATCAAGAGCCTTTTATCAGGGCTCTTTTTTTATGCACAATTTTATGCACCATAATTTATTATGTTCACCATATATCGGTCTATTATTTATACATTTCTCCGAATATTACTGAATAAAATTCTATTTACCCACAATCAGACAAGGTTATACACAGTTTTTCACCGAGTTGTCCACATTGTCAATTCCTTCTAGCCTAGTAAATTCATTATTTATCCACAGTGTCCACAATTTAATCCCCAGTTGTCCATTTATAAATACATGTATAAAAGAAAGTTTGTTCGGTTTACATAATAAAATATGACTGATTTTTCAGATACTTTTGGACAAAAAAGTAAATGGGACATCTGTCCCATTTTCATCATGCTACATACCAATTTTTAAATTTGGGACCGCATTGGTCTCAAGAGTGCCGAAATTGCCCTCCAAATAATGATAATATCCTGCGCATCCAATCATCGCGGCATTGTCTGTGCAAAGGTCCAGTGGTGGATAATAGAATTCAATCCCCTCTATGCCGGAAAGTTCTTTTCTAAGGGAAGAATTTGCCGCCACTCCACCAGCTAAAACCAATTTTCTCGAGCCGGTCTTCTTAAGCGCCATCTCCGTTTTGCCTTTTAACGTTTCCACTACGGCATGCTGAAAACTCGCACATACGTCCTCTACTTTGATGGTCTCATTTTTCATTTTCGCACTGTTCAGGTAATTGAGCACCGCCGACTTCAACCCGCTGAAACTGAAATCGAGATTGTCTTGATCCATCATCCCCTTAGGAAACGGAATCGCAGCCTTATTGCCCTCTTTTGCGAGTTTATCGATCAACGGACCTCCAGGATATCCAAGGCCAAGAGTCCTCGAAACTTTGTCAAAAGCCTCTCCTGCCGCATCATCCCTTGTACGGCCGATGACATTGAATTTCGTATAATCCTGAACTTCCACCAAATGGGTGTGCCCACCGGAAACGATCAGGCATACGAAAGGGGGTTCCAGCGTTTTGTGTGCAATATAATTTGCTGCAATATGACCTTCGATGTGATTCACAGCAACGAGCGGTATGTCCAGCGCAAAGGACAACGCCTTCGCAGTGGAAAGCCCCACAAGCAAAGCTCCCACAAGTCCAGGACCATAAGTGACTGCTATGTGGTCTATATCCTTGAATCCCACCCCGGCGTCGGATAACGCCTTGTCGATGATCTCAGAAATTTTCTCAAGATGATTTCTGGATGCCACTTCCGGCACGACGCCCCCAAACGCTTGATGAATTTCAATCTGTGTATAGACCTCATTTGCAAGAATGGTTCTTCCGTTTTCCATGATCGCGCATGCGGTTTCATCGCAGGAGGTCTCTATGGCTAGTGTAATTGTTTTCGATTTCATTTATAGCTCCTTCCACATGACGAGAGCGTCTTCATTCGTGTCCATGTAGTATTTTGGTCTGATCCCAACGGATTCAAATCCGTACTTCTCATAAAGTGCGATGGCCACTGTGTTGCTTTGTCTCACTTCCAGTGTCATATGTTTGAAAGAATATTTTTTTCCATAATCCATCAGACCATCCATCAATACCTTGCTGTAACCTTTGCCTCTCGACCCTATGGCCACTGCGATGTTGGTGATGTGAAGTTCATCCATGATCTGCCACATCCCACCATAAGCCACCAATTGATCATCATCTTTGACGACAAAATAGGCAGCCAATGTGTTCTCGACAAGTTCCTTGTAGAAGGCATCTTTTGTCCAGGGTGTGGTAAATGACGAGACTTCTATGGCATAAACGTCATCGATGTCTTCCAGTGTCATTTTTCTAAACTGAACATTCATAGATTTAAATCCCTTTCGGCTTGCGACATCTTCATATAGTTCGCTTTGACCTCGTTGTATTTGTGAACCGTTCCCTTGTCATCCTCAATGTGTCTGTAGTTGGAAGCACTGAGTACAGCCGTTTTTTGATCGGTCATCACATATTGATTGAGAAGGTTCAGATTGTCAAGTCGCTTGAATGCATCCCTGTAAATCCAAGTGGCTTCACCTGTGACCATTATGTTTTCATTCAAAAAATGGTTCTCGAGATCATTCAATAAAACTTCAATGTTCTTGACGCCTTCCTCAACTGTAAGCACACTGCCGTGGTGCCATCTGTACAGTCCATAATACACGCTGTCACGCTTCGCGTCGATCATCGACAGTACGAGTCCGTTATGATGTGAAAAGGCTCCTGAGAGCAATTTCATGCTCGTGAAGGTCTTGATCGGCTTGTCGAAAGGTTGTGCAAATGCTTTTACAGTGCTGATTCCGATCCTGACCCCTGTAAAGGATCCCGGACCTTCGCAAACTGCAAATTCATCGATATCCTCAATTTTCATATCCAACTGACGCATCAGACTTTCTATCATCGGCATGAGTTTCTCGGAATGTGTTCGTTCGGTGTGAATGGTGAATTCACCCTTGATCAGACCATCCTCGAGCACAGCCACACTAGCGGCTGTGGAAGATGTGTCCACTATCATTTTTTTCATTTTATCTCATCTCCCATTTCTAATCCAGAGCTACTTATCATTCTTGTACCCCAAACTGTGAGTTTCAACTCTATCCAAATCGCATTCTTTGGAATATGTCCCTCCACTTTGGTGGCCCACTCTACTATAGAAATGCCTTTCCCGAAAAGGTAGTCGTCAAAACCGATTTCGTCCATCTCATCCGCGTCAGAAATCCTGTAGACATCGAAATGATAAATGGGAATCGGCTTTCCACCCAGCACACCTGTATAAGCGTTCATAATGCTGAAACTTGGGCTGGTCACGTACTCATCGGTTCCCAGTGCTTCGCACAGCATCTGTGTGAACGTCGTCTTCCCCGCCCCAAGATCTCCAACCAGACAGACCACATCACCAGGCTTTATCTTTTTCGCCAATCGGACCGCGATTTTCTTTGTGTCCTCAAGCGTCTTAAGTTCCATTTCATACATATTTGCACCTCTCGTTAAAATCTCACTCTATTTTATACTGCGTTGGGGAGAAGGTCAAGTGCGCGCAGCTCGGAGAGCGTGCGCGCGGTGGTTTTGCGCCAAGGCGCAGTGGTTTTTGGCTGACGCCAAGTTGGTTTTGCGCCAAGGCGCAGTAGTTGGTAAGTTCAATTGGGGACAGGTCCAAATTGGTACATTGAGATATGCGTAAGGGGCGACACTAGCGTGCGCCGAATGAGCAGAAAGCGTCGAGAAATGATTAAAGTTAAAAACGAAGAAAAGTTAAAACCAAACGATGGGTCTGTCAAGAAATTGGAGTAAACTTACCTAAGTTATTTTTTTAAGAGTTAAAATCTACCATCGAAATAGATGGCTAGTTGATTGATGATTTTGCCCCAGTCTCTGATAAGCAGTGTCGCCACCTTCTCTTCCCAACCACTGCACTCAATAGAGTGCAAAACTACTTGGCGTCAGCCAAAAACCACTGCGCCTTGGCGCAAAACCACTTGCGCGTTCCCCAGCGCAAAAAAACCCTCTGCAATAGGGGTAGCAGAGAGTTTTTTTATGATCTATTGGTTTTTGAGCCAATTCAAAGCGGTTTTACAAAAAATCTTTGTGCCATTTTCTAAAATGCTTTCGTCGAAGTCGTAATAGGCACTATGTGGTGGATGAACCTTTTCATCCGTTTTGTTGTAACCCAGCCAAATAAATACGGAAGGTACCTTTTGAGTGAAATAGGCAAAATCCTCACCGCCGGGTGCCGGTCTTTCCACATTGACATAACCCACTTCTCCGAGAACTTCTCGAATGGACTGCGCCGCACAATCGACCATGCTTTTTTCATTGACTACGGACGGATAGCCGAATGTGTATTGGACTGTGGCTTTTCCGCCATATGCCATTGCGGTCGTTTCAGCGATGTTTTCTATACGCGTTTTGATCAACTGTCGTGTTGTTTCGTCAAAGGTTCTAACTGTGCCGATTATTTCTGCACTTTCGGGAATGGTATTGTACCTCGTGCCTGAGTTCAACATTCCAATCGTCACCACAGCCGGTTCGAAAGGATCGACATTTCTGCTCACGATGCTCTGGAGTCCAAGGACTGTATGAGAGGCGATCAGTATGGGATCGACGCATTTGTTGGGCATGGAGGCGTGTCCACCTTGTCCGACGATGTCGATCTTAAACGGATCCGAAGCCGCCATCATAGGACCGACACGGGTTCCGGCCTGACCTGCCATCAAATCCGGCCAGATGTGCATCCCGACCATGGCTTCCACACGGGGTTCATCTTCAAGAACACCGTCGGCAATCATGAACTGGGCACCACCGCCACTTCGGGCATTTTCCTCAGCGGGCTGGAATATCAACTTGATGTTGCCTTCAAACTGATCTCTCAAATCATTCAGCACTATCGCAACAGCCACTCCCATGGCCATGTGTCCGTCGTGACCACATGCGTGCATCACACCGCAATTTTGGGATTTGAACGGCTTGTCCACCAGTTCATCCATTTCAAGGGCGTCCATATCCACTCTGAGACCGATCGTCCTGCCGGGTTTCGACCCTCTTATGATGATGACAAAACCCGTATTGTAATAGCCTTCGACGATTTCAAAACCATAGGGTTTGATCGCCTCCAATAAAATGGACTTGGTTTCGAATTCGCTGCCGCTGACTTCAGGATGCTGATGAAGCTTCCTTCTCAATGCGATGATTTGTTCACTTATTGCACTCACTTTTTCTTCAATCAATTCATGAAGCATGAGGTACTCCTTTCAATTACAGGTAGATGAAGCCTCCTGGTCCAAGTGGCAGGTTGAGCAAATGCCAAATGGAAAGTTGAATCAACCAAACGACTCCGAATGCAATCGTATATGGCATCATCATGGCCATGATCGTACCAATCTTAGCTTTTTCTTTGTCATATTTTGCCACAAAACCAAGCAAAATCGGGAAGTATGGGAAAAGTGGCGTTATCGCGTTGGTAACTGAATCTCCCAATCTGTAGGCCAACTGTGAATACTCAGGTGCGTATCCCAGCAGGATGAACATCGGTACGAAGACCGGTGACAGAAGTGCCCACTTTGCACTGCCGCTTCCGATGAAGAGGTTGACAAACGCACTGATAATAACAATTCCAATGACCATTGGCAATCCTGTCATATTCAGGTTCTGAAGAATCGATGACAGGTTGACCGCGAGGATCAGTCCGATATTGGTCCAGTTGAAGTATTGAACGAACTGTGCGATGACAAACACGAGCACGATGTAACCGCTCATATCTCTGATGGCACTGGTCATATGCTTAGGAATGTCAGCTTCGCTCTTGATTGTTCCAGCTGAAACACCATATGCGATACTGAGTCCAATGAACCATAAAAGCAGGAATGGAACGATGTTGCTGAGGAAAGGTGAAGGGATGAGTGTGCCTTCCGGTCCTCTGAATATCGAGCCCGCCGGCAACAAAATCACCAAGATCATAGCAATGTAAGCGAGTGTGAACAAACCTGCAAATTTTAGACCTTTCTTCTCTTTCTCAGTCACTTCAAAAGATTCGTCCATGACGAGATCCTCATTTGGAGTAAACTTACCTACTTGAGGTTCAACAAAGCGTTTGGTCACCCATGCACCAACAAAAGTCAGAACGAATGTACTTACGATCATAAAATAATAGTTGACCGCTGGTGAAACGAGGATACCAGGCATAACGCCCTGAGCCGCCTCTTGGGTAATTCCCGCAAGAAGCGCATCCGTACCCGCTATCAGAATGTTTGCGGTAAATCCGGCACATGTCGCCGCATAACCTGCTGCGATACCGACGATCGGATTTCTTTTGGTGCTGTAGAAAAGTGCTCCAGCAAGCGGTGGAATGATGATGACCGCCGCATCCGAAGCGATATTGCCAACGATACCGATGAAGAATACCACCAAAAGCAAAACTTTCTCTGGTGCACTGAGCATGAATCTGCGCATAAAAGCAGACATGAATCCCACTTTTTCAGCAAGTCCAATACCTAGTGTCATGGTAAGGACAAGTCCGAGTGGCGCAAAACCAGTAAAGTTTTTGATCATGTTCGACAGCATCCAAATGACACCATCGCCTGACAATAAGTTATTTGAGAAAACCACTTCTCCGGTTGTTGGGTGGATGATGGATATTCCCGCCGCACTGACAATCCAGGATATGACCATGATCACACCCATTAAAATGACGAATAAAGTAAAAGGATGTGGAAGTTTGTTACCTACCTTCTCTACGAAATCAAGAAATTTCATAAAGCCGGTTTTCTTTTCAATGTTGATTTCTTTTTTGCCTTTACTCACAACTTTACCTCCCAAATTTATATTATGTACCCCGCTTTATCTTATACGCCGTTAAGCTTTTTCACAGTATGAGTGAAAACCTTGTAACCGCGTTCAAGAACTGTTTCATCAAAATCAAATTTTGAATTATGATGTCCTGCTGCAATTTTTGAGCCAAGAAACACATAGGCCGCCTTACCCCCGTGTTCCTGTACCTTTGCCATAAGAACGGATGCATCTTCGCTGCCGCCGAGTTTATGGTCCTCCACAATATTGTCGAACTCAGGAATCCCTTTGGCGATCTCGGTCAAGATCGTTACCAGTTCCTCATCACACTCCGCCGTACCTGCCTCTCCGACTTTCTTGACATCCATTTCCACATCGTACATGACCGCAGCCCCGTTCAGGACCTTATAAGCCTTATCGAGCATGTATTCATTGAGCTCGGTGGTTTCACCCCTGGTTTCAAGTTTGATGACAGCAAGTTCCGGAATCACATTTCGACCTGTCCCCGCCGTCAATTGTCCTACGTTCAACCTGGTCGATCCATGGGAATGGGGCGAGATGGCGTGTAGATTGATTGCCGCGGTCGCTGCAGCAAGAAGTGCATTCTTACCGGCCTCCGGTTCAGCTCCCGCATGGGCGCTTTTGCCTCTAAATGTCACATCCAGTTTGGTGGTGGCCAGAAATCCAGAAGCTTTTGGTGAAAAATAGCCTGAATCCAGATTGAATCCAAGATGTCCCGCCACAAAATAGTCCACTTGGTCCAAATGACCCTTCTCCGCAATAGCCCTCGCACCGCGGACACCCTCTTCAGCCGGCTGGAAAATCAAAATGATTTTGCCTTTCAGATCATTTCTATTATTGGCAATGAATTCAGCCGTACCGAGCCCGATTGCCGTATGACCGTCATGTCCACACGCATGCATCACGTCAGGGTTCACTGACCGGAAGCCTTCACTGCTTGGTCTATGGCTTTCATTTGTGGATTCTTCCACATCATTCGCGTCGATATCAAAACGAAAAGCTGTTGTCGGACCCGTTCTTCCCGTATCCAAAATGGCGACAACGCCTGAGTAACCCTCCATTTTTTTGATGATTTCCTCATCTGCACCTTGCTCGATCGCCCTTTGAATGTGCTTTTGAATCACAGATTCCTCTGGTCTACCCATCACATACGATTCATCTATGGCATCTCTTCCCAGCAGCACTTCGTAATTCCAGTCCATCAATAATTGAGCAACGATTGCTGTCGTCCTGAATTCTGTCCATCCGGATTCAGGAAATTTATGAAAATCTCGTCGGTAGTTTTGTAATTTTTCTTTCATACCGCTCTCCTTTAAAGGTCTATTTGTGGTCATGTCCTTAAATAGCATAATATAACAATTACTTAACAACTTCAATACTTTTTTGCAAAAAAAAACAACGAATCTTAAAATCCATTGTTTTCAATCCTTTTAACTATATATTAATCTCATATATGATCCTAGGTCTTCCCTTGGACGAGACATTCTCCTCGCCAACTGAACGCGCCAAACCCTTATCGATAAGAACTGTCATAATTCTCCTTGCGCTTCGCTCCGTCATATTGAGGTAAAACGCCAGATCTTTAGTGGAAACCACCGTTCCTGTCTTTTCGATCATCGATAGAATCTTGCTGATGTTTTTTGCGCTGAGTCCGGTAAGCTTGCTGAGCGATGCGATGTCCGCACCAGATGAATTGAGTTCGTAATCCAGCATTTCTGCTTTATCGAGAGGTCCACGTATACGCTTGGTCACATCGACGACGAATGCGCAGTCCCCACCGGCCTCTTTGGCGTGATGGAGTCCTATTCGGCCGTTGTTTTCCGCCTCATATGCGGATTTTCCATAGCCGATCCCCATACTGATGCTAATATTCAAATCCTCCCGGACACTTTCAATGAAGTTTTTCCTGAGCATCTGATTTTTCTCACCTTCCAATACTCCTCCGGTTGTGAATATCATATATTCGTCACTGCCGAAAGTGAAAATCGAACCCTGTATCTTTTCGGCGAAATCGATCAATTTTTCATTGAATTTCAGTTTAAGCCTCTGAACCTCATATTCCGATGCGTAGCCCTTGATCCGCTCTTTGAAACGATCAATATCAATAATGATGATCGCAATCTGATTGGCCTTCAACATGGTATTGGTCGCTTTGGAGATTGCGCTCTCTACGACCTGTCGAATCAATGATTTCGTGAGTTTGACCCTGAATGCGGATATCCCGTGCGCGGTCAGTATCTCATACGTTTTGTAGAGGCAAGTCACTGCGACATAATCGTTGTTCCGCTCCCACAAATCGATATGAAACTGAGCCAATTTCTCATAATCGATATCACCGTCGTATTCAAACACACGTATGTGCTGATCAGGCAATCCAAGCTCAGCAAATATCTCCCGGATCTCATTTTCGTTGATGGTGTCAAAACTGATGTGTTCCGTGGAAAGACCCGCTTCTTTGATGTCCCAAATCGTCCGGTAGATGCAGGTCCCATTGTGCGGCATGTAAAGCGACGGCTTCTCGACGGTCATGCAACCACTCACAATATTGAATGGAACGCGCCCCGAATAAAGCACTACATCGACCTTCTGGATATTGTTCCTCACCATCTCAGGCGTGTCCTCTTTCTTCTCATATGGGAAATACAGCAACTTCGCCTCTTCACTGAACTCCTGACCGACGTCGTAGATCGCCTTAATCGAGTCTTTCGCTCCAAATACGCCTATTGTTATCATTGGCATCTCCTTTGGCATGATATTCTAGGGATATTATATCACATTGAGGTGATGTATAAGAAGTACTGATTGGGGACAGGTCCGAATTGGTACCTGGGACGGAGTCAAGTGGTTTTGCGCCAAGGCGCAGTGGTGTTGCGCTGGGGAACGCGCAGTAGTTTTTGGCTTGCGCCAAGTGGTTGGGAAGTGCGGAAAGTCAAAAACAAAGAAAAGTCAAAACCAAGTAACCTTGATCTTGACTATGACTTTGACTTTATCTAGGGCGCACGCAGTGTCGCCACCGCTCTTCCCAACCACTGCACTCGTCAGAGTGCAAAACCACTTGGCGTCAGCCAAATACTGCTGCGCTCGCGAGAGCGCAAAACCACCGCGCGCTCTAACGCGCGCTATACACCACTACTCCATCAACAATCGTGTGTGCAACAGTCGCCTGAAGATCAAAAGGATGAGCGTTCCAAATGACGAGGTCCGCATCTTTTCCGACTTCAATGCTTCCGAGCCGATCAGCCACTTCCAGAATCTCTGCAGCGTTGATGGTAATCGCCTTCAGTGCTTCCATTTCGTCGAGGCCCGCCTTGTGGGCGAGTGCCGCACACATAGGGAGGTATTCGAGTGGAATCACAGGGCTGTCGGTCATGATCGCGATTTTGCAACCGGCTTCAACCATCACCTTAGGGGTGTCAAACGTCTTGTTGTTGAGTTCGAACTTCGACTTGTTGCCAAACGAAGGACCAACGATTGCAGGGTAACCCTCTTTCGCCAAATGATCAGCGATGAGGTGCCCTTCCGTACAATGCTCAAGAGTCAACTTGACGCCGAACTCTTTTGCGATGCGAATGGAAGTGAAGATGTCATCCGCTCTGTGCGCATGCGCCTTGAGTGGAATCTCTCCGTTCACAACAGGAAGCATAGCCTCCATTTTCATATCGTAAGCAGGCATTTTGCTGGCATCGTCGCCCGCAGCAGCCTTCTTGTTCTTATATTCAAATGCTTTCGCAAGTGTCTCTCTGAGATGTGAAGCCGTACCCATTCGCGTTGATGGAGAAGTCTTCTTTTCCGCATAAACTCGCTTCGGATTCTCGCCGAAAGCACATTTCATAGCGAGCGTCTCAACCACAATCATGTCGTCGATTCTATCGCCATGCAGCTTGATCACGGAGAAAGTGCCCCCAATGACATTGGCGCTACCAGGACCAGTCGCCGCAGTGGTCACGCCACCTTTGATCGCATTTCCGAACGCCTCATCCCTAGGATTGATCGCATCGATCGCTCTCAGATGGGGTGTGATCGGATCAGTCATCTCGTTGCCGTCAGCGCCTTCGAAGCCGATGCCCTCTTCCCACATGCCGATGTGGCAATGCGAGTCGATGAAGCCCGGGAAAACCATTTTGCCTGAAGCGTCAATCACTTCGGCATCAAGAGGTGCCACCAAATCCGTGCCCACTTCTTTGATCTTTCCATCCTCGACCAGAATGCAGCCACCTTCAATCACTTCGCCTGCCATAGTATATACTTTTGCGTTTTTAATGAATAACATATTTTTCCCCCTAAAAAACTATTTCGGTACTCTAAATAAATTATATCACTCTTTTCACAAAATTCAATCATGATTCCTGAATATTTTTCATGGACAAAGAAATCTTGCCGCGATTGAAATCGACACTGAGAATTCTGACCGAAACCGTATCCCCTACAGACACCACTTCCATCGGATGCTTCACAAATCGGTCGCAAAGCTCAGAAATATGAACGAGTCCGTCCTGCTTCACGCCGATATCCACAAACGCCCCGAAGTCCACGACATTACGCACCGTACCGGCCATGATCATGCCCGCAGCAAGGTCTTCCATTTTGAGGACGTCACTTCTGAACAGCGGTTTAGGCATCTCGTCACGCGGGTCTCTGCCCGGTTTCTTCAGCTCCTCAACGATGTCCCTTAAAGTCATGATGCCAATCTCAAGTTTCTCGGACAGCTCGCGAAGCCCCTTATCCAGGTTGTCGCCGCCATAAGCCGCAATCTTCTCCTCGATATCCTTCAATGCGCTTTTTTTAAGCTCATCAAGATCGTAATCGAGCAATTTGAGCAGTTTCAAGGTCACTTCATAAGCCTCGGGATGCACCGCCGTATTGTCCAGAGGGTTCACACCGCCTGAAATTCTAAGGAAACCCGCACATTGCTCGTAGACCTTTTCGCCGAGACGCTTGACTTTGAGGACTTCCTTGCGCGAACTAAATTTGCCGTTCTCGTCTCTATACGCAACGATATTTTTAGCGATGGTGCTTGAAACGCCGGCAACATAACCTAGGAGTGAAGGTGTCGCCGTGTTCAGGTCCACGCCGACACTGTTTACACAGTCTTCAACCACGTTGGTCAATTGCTCTTCCAGACGCTTTTGGTTGACATCGTGCTGATACTGACCGACGCCGATGCTCTTTGGATCGATTTTCACAAGCTCCGCAAGCGGATCCTGAAGTCTTCTACCGATTGAGATCGCACCTCTGATGGAGACGTCGATATCCGGATACTCCTCAGTGGCAAGTTTTGACGCGGAATACACCGATGCGCCCGCCTCACTGACAATCGCATAGTAAACATCTGTATCAAATTCTTTTATGAGTTCCGCCACAAGGGTTTCAGTCTCTCTGGATGCCGTTCCGTTTCCGATTGGAATTATTTTGACATCATAGGTTTTGATGAGTTTGGTCAGAGTCGCTTTTGCCTCGGCCACCTTGTTTTGAGGGGCATTCGGATAAATCGTGTCGTACTTGAGCAACTTTCCTGTTTCATCCAGAACGGCAAGTTTGCAGCCCGTTCGGTAACTCGGGTCGATTGCGAGGACTTTGACATCCTTCACAGGTGGCACGAGCAACAGTGATTTCGTGTTTTTACCGAATACTTTGATGGCATCTTCCTCGGCACGCTCGGTCAGAATACTTCTGATTTCGCGTTCTATGGAAGGGGCGATCAAACGCTTGTAGGCGTCCTCAATGGCTGAGATCAGATAATTCGTGGTGAGTGCCATCGTATTTCCGATTTGTCTGATTTTGATCTGCTCGACAATCTGCTCGTCGGGGCTGATCAGTTTCACCTTGAGTTTCTTTTCCTTCTCGCCACGGTTCAGCGCGAGGACTCTATGGTTGGCGATCTTTGCGACGCCTTCACTGAATTTGTAGTACATCTCGTAATTTGTTTGCTCCTCAGCATCGACAGCGACCGATTCTATAAGGCCATGTCTTTGACCCAGTTCACGGATGAAAGCCCTGTAATCGGGATTGTCCGAAATGCGCTCGGCAATGATATCCAGTGCGCCGGCAATAGCCTCTTCCACGGTTTTGACCTCTTTTTCCTCATCGATGAAAGTCGCCGCGAGCTCGCTGAAATCACCTTCGACGAAATCTTCCGCCCAAATGACATCCGCAAGTGGCTCAAGTCCTCTTTCGATGGCTTTTGATGCACGCGTGCTTTTCTTTTGTTTGAAAGGTCTGTACAAATCCTCCACTTTTTGGAGCACTGTGGCTTTTTCGATGTCGCTTTTAAGTTCCTCGGTCAATTTGCCCTGCTCTTCAATGATTCTGAGGACTTCCTCTTTTCTCGCCTCTAAATTGTTGAGGTATTTGAGTCTGTCGTCAAAATCTCTGAGCACCTCATCGCTGATGCCGCCGGTCATTTCCTTCCGGTAACGTGCGATAAAAGGTATGGTGTTGCCCTCATTGATCAGAGCTACGGTCGCCTCAACCTGCTTGATGCTCAGTTTGAGTTCTGCGGCCAATTGATTGGTGATCAGATTATTCACTGGATTCATTGATACTTTCCCCTTTCAAATAACTGTCTATGAACAAATCGATATCGCCGTCCATAACAGCCTGGATGTTCCCCATTTCAGCCCCCGTTCTATGATCTTTCACAAGATTGTAAGGATGAAAAACATATGATCGAATTTGACTGCCCCAAGTGATTTGTGAGTAATCGCCAGCCAAATCTTCTATCTTGTCTTTGTTTTCACGTTCCTGAAGCTCGACGAGTTTTCCCATCAACATCTTCATAGCAGTGGTCTTGTTTGCGGTCTGTGAGCGTTCGTTTTGACACTGGACGACCACACCTGTTGGAATATGTGTGATCCTCACAGCGGAATCCGTGGTGTTGACGTGCTGTCCACCGGCACCGGATGCCCTGTAGGTGTCGATTTTAAGATCGACAGGATTGATGTCGATTTCAAAGGCATCGTCAAGTTCCGGCATGACGTCCACCGATGAAAAGGAGGTGTGTCGTTTTCCGGATGAATCGAACGGTGAGATTCTGACGATGCGGTGCACGCCTTTCTCGGATTTCAGAAAGCCGTAGGCGTTGAGCCCCTCAAACAACATGGAGACGCTTTTGATGCCCGCTTCGGTATCTCTTTGCATATCCAATATTTTGACGCCGTAACCTTTGGAATCGCCCCATCTTTTGTACATTCTAAAAAGCATCTCCGCCCAGTCCTGAGCATCTGTTCCGCCCGACCCGGCATGTATGGCCATTATGGCGTTGTTGGTGTCGAATTCACCTGTGAGGAGTGTCTCAAGTCTCATTTTGGCATAGAGCTTCTCGGTTTCGTTATAGATTGCTTCCACTTCGGATTCCAGCGAGTCGTCCTCTTCCTCAAGTGCCATCTCGCAAAGCGTTTCGAGGTCATCCACCTTGCTGGTGAGCGCTTCGTATTTTTCCACTTTTGTCTTCAGTGCCTTTTGGAACTTGAGTTTCGTCTGCGCCGTTTCATTGTCGTTCCAAAAATCCGGAGCAGTCATATCCATTTCTATCTCTTCGATTCTGTACTTCGCCTTAGCCAGGTCAAAGTGACACCTCGAGCTCGGCTATGAACGCCTTTAGTTTTTTGATTTCCTTTTGGTACCTTTCCAGCATAATCATAAAATACTCCCTTCCAATAAACAAAAACTTCCGCCTGAGCATTGCCCAAACGGAAGTCCCAATTGTTAATCGTTGATGTTTGCGCCGTGGCATTTTTTGTATTTTTTACCACTGCCACATGGACACGGATCGTTTCGACCAATTTTTTTATCCGTTTTGAACGTTTTGGCACCAGGTTGCTCATCTCCACCAGACGTGCCCGTGATGATGGCGACGCGCTTGTGCTCCGTATCTGTACGGAGGGTGGCATGGAACAGGCCTTTGACAGTTTCTTCCTGAATGTTCGCGATCATTTCCTCGAACATGTCGAAACCTTCCATTTTATAAGCGATGACAGGATCTTGTTGTCCAACCGCACGAAGTCCGATGCCCTGTTTCAGGTCGTCCATCGCGTCGATGTGGTCAATCCAGTGCAGGTCTACGATTCTAAGAAGAACCGCACGTTCCACATCTCTCATTCTTTCAGGATCTATTTCCTGTTCTTTCATTTCATAAAGCTCGATAGCCTTGCTGTAAATGATTTCCTTGAGCGACTCCTTGGTCAGCGACTCGATGTCTCTGAAGACAATCGCGCCCTGCGGCAGGAATATCGGATGCAGATAGTTGAGAAGACCATCAAGATCCCACTCTTCCGGATACTTGTAACCTTCCGTGAACATTGGGATTGCTCTTTCTATGACTTTTTCAATCATGGAAAGGACATATTCTCTGAGGTTCTCACCATGCAAGACTTTATTTCTTTGACCATAAATAATTTCTCTTTGCTTATTGATGACGTCATCATATTGAAGAACGTGTTTACGTATGGAGAAGTTTCTGCCCTCGACACGTTTTTGCGCGTTTTCAATGGATTTCGTAAGCATCTTGTTTTCGAGCTGCATGTCTTCCTCAAATCCTAAGGATTCGACGATTGATTTGGCCCTATCGCTGACGAAGAGTCTCATGAGATCGTCTTCGAAGGAGATATAAAACTGTGTGGAACCCGGGTCACCTTGACGACCCGCACGACCTCTGAGTTGGTTGTCGATCCGTCTGGACTCGTGGCGCTCGGTACCTATGATGTGCAGACCGCCGGCTTCTTTGACCTGGATCGCTTCCGCATCGGTCACGCTTTTGTGTTCTGCAAAGAGTGCGTCATAAATCGGTTTGGCTTCAATCACTTCCGGATCATTGCCCACAAAAGGACTGGAAACATGATGAATGATGTAATCCGAATAGCCTTTGCGCTGCATGTCGCGTTTGGCAAGGAACTCGGGATTACCACCGAGCACGATGTCCGTACCACGGCCCGCCATATTCGTGGCTATGGTGACGGCTTTATAACGTCCAGCCTGAGCTACGATTTCCGCCTCGCGTTCGTGCTGCTTCGCATTGAGGATTTCATGTTTGATGCCGCTCTTTTTAAGAAGCGTGCTTAAGAATTCCGATGTTTCAATGCTGATGGTACCGACAAGGATCGGCTGACCGTTCGCATGTCTGGCTTCGATGTCCTGGATGACGGATGTGAACTTGCCTTTGAGATTCTTGTAAATCGCATCTTCAAGGTCCAGTCTGGCGATAGGCTTGTTCGTAGGAATCATGAGAACGTCCATGTTGTAGATGTGTCTGAATTCATCTTCCTCGGTCTTAGCCGTACCTGTCATACCCGAAATCTTCTTGTACATCCTGAAATAATTCTGAATGGTTATGGTCGCAAGAGTCTGTGACTCTTTTCTGACTTCTATGTTTTCTTTGGCTTCAATCGCCTGATGGAGTCCGTTGGAATATCTTCTACCGTACATCAAACGTCCGGTGAACTCATCGACTATGATGACTTCGCCGTCTTTAACGATATAATCCACATCGCGTTTCATCAAATACTGTGCGCGAATCGCCTGATTGATGTGGTGGGAGTACTCGATATTCTCAGGATCACTGAGGTTTTCTATGCCGAAATGTCTCTCCGCTTTGGTAACGCCGTTTTTCTGCTCGCTGCCTTCTTCCACATCGCCGAATTTGTCGACAACCGCACCGTCGGTAAGAGAGATGCTTTTGGCTTTTTCATCGATTTTCACGTCTTCGTCTTTGTTGAGCGTAAGGGCGAATAAATTTGCAAGTCTATACATATCCGTCGACTTCGCGCTTTCACCGGAAATGATCAGTGGTGTTCTCGCCTCGTCGATGAGGATACTATCGACCTCATCCACAATACCGAAATTGAGAGGTCTTTGAACCAAGCGCTCTTTACGCATGGCCATGTTGTCTCTGAGGTAATCGAATCCGAACTCGTTGTTGGTTCCGTATGTGACATCGGCTTTATAGGCGTTGATTCGATCTTCACCTTCCACGCCATGCACGACACAACCGACGCTCATGCCCAGGAATTCAAAGATCTTACCCATCCATTCCTTGTCACGCTGTGCAAGGTAGTCATTGACTGTAACGATATGTACACCTTCACCTGTCAGTGCGTTCAAGTAAGCCGCAAGTGGTGCGACCAAAGTTTTACCTTCACCAGTTTTCATCTCGGCGATTCGGCCTTGATGCAGCACCACCGCACCAATCAGCTGCACGCGATAGGCTCTCATGCCAAGGACTCTTCTGCCTGCTTCTCTAGCTACAGCAAGTGCTTCAGGCAAAATGTCATCGAGAGTCTCTCCATTTGAAAGACGCTCTTTCAAAACAGCCGTCTGGCCGCTCAGCACATCATCCGAATACCCCTGCACAAGAGGTTCGAGACTCTCTATTTTGTCGACTATTTTTTCAATTTTTTTAATCTCTTTGGCGTTGATATCTCCAAAAAGTGTCTTCATTAAATTCATACGATTCATCCTTTCGAGCTTAGTCACCTAACTATTATTATACCACACTTCCACCTGTGAATTTTCAAACAATTTGTGAATGAATTCACCGAACAGTCACAAAAAGCCATCGCCTCTGAGCGGACTCGGAGAGATGGCTTCAATTCGCTTCATATTTTGGATTTATAGGAAAATCGGACCATTGAATTCTTTGTGCGCATGGAATGAAGAAGCATCTCGCTCTGAATGACCAGTGCGATGCCGACCGAAATAACAATATCACCAATGCTGATCACTCTGGCAAGCGGATACCAATTCGGAAGTCCTATGATTTTTGCGAAAAAGACGGTCCATTTGGTGGCGTCCATGCTGTCGATGTAATTCACAACGGTTCCATTTGTAATGGATTCCACAAACGACTCAAACCCGAGTGCGCGCATTTTCTCAATGTCTATAGGCATCATGAATCCGTTGAAGGCCATGACCGCCATGTTCAGAAGTGTTCCTACGAAAAACAGTTTCATGCCCGTCTTATCAAAATTGGCGAGCGCCACCACTCCGATCAGACCCATCGCGGCAAAAGGGAACCATTGCGGGTTCTCGAAACCGATGCTGAAAATCTTAAGTGCATATGGAACAAGGTATACGACAAACGCCAGAATGGCAATCGCCCATCCCTTAAATTTTGAATTATTGAAATTGACTAGACGCCCATTTCTGATCATGCCGATCAACAGTCCTATCAAAATTGCCTCTATATACATAATGCGCTCCTTTAGTTCACTGAAATCAAGGTCACCGCCGATGTTTCGCGACCCTTTTAATTCTATCACAAATTATTTTTAAGTTCAACTTTCCGATTGGGGACAGGTCCAAATTGGTACCTGTCCCCAATCGACATTCTATCAAACTCATAAGAAGCACCCTATACAGTGCCTCTCATGGATTGAATCGCATGACTCTTATGCTTTTTCGAAGCTTCAAAAAGGTAACTCAAACGATCGATCACCATAGCAAGATCTCCAGAAAATGCATCCACAGCAGCAGGGAAATAAACCAAGTTGGTATCCTTACTTGTTGAAAACTCGGATTCCATATAACGTTTGAGCTTTTGTGCAGCCAGTAGGCCACCACGCAAATCGGTCTCTGGCATTAAAATCGCAAAGGTTTGATCACGCCATCTTCCTATACTGTCAATTTTTCTCAGACGCCTCTTCAGCAGCTCCGATGTACGTTGAGTCAAATCTTCCACCAGCTCTGTTGAGTACGTTTTATTAAATCCAATCCCAATCATCACTATACAGAATCTCCGATTATAACGATTGAATCTCATGCTCTCCCGTTCCAATTCATCCAAAAATCCTTTTTTATTCAAAAGACCGGTCATACCGTCATGTTTACTGTAGGAATCCACATAAGTTTTCATTGTATTTTTTGTGTGGATCAATTTTGCCAGCTCTTCATAATGGTCAATAATCTTGATTACATCATTGACTCCCAATACCAAAGCCCAATCCCGTCCTTCCTTTTGAACTTTTTTTTCAAACGCATCATGCTCGAGGCGATCCATTATCGCGTTGTAGTCCACAGTCATCACAACAAAACGAATGAGTTGATTTGCTTTGACGCTCCCATTGGATTCCTGAAAATCATTCAATCCCGGTTGAACGGTAAAATTTTGCAGAGCGAAAATCTGGCTTACCGCCATTTGCCACCGTTTGAATAAAGTTAGAGAAACGCGTTGTTGATCCGCTTTCGTCAAAAGACTGTAGGCCTTTTGATATTGACGGTTTTGAAGATGCTCAAAATAGTTTTTGACAAGCGTCATCGCTTCAAATGTATGTAACGTTTGTTGAGGACTTTGAGTAGGCTTCTGAGCCGATTCAGTGCTCACTTTCGCAAAATTGCGTTGCCATTGAGAGTGATATTTTATCCTCTTTTTATTATCTTTAAGCACTTCATATGCTTGATTGATCAATTGCATCTGTTCTTGTGCCAAAGACATCTCCAATTCTGATATATCGGGATGGTATTTTTTTGCCAATCGTTTATAGGCGGCTTCAATAACATCCGATTCCGCTTGGGGGTGCACTTGAAGTGTCCGGTAATAATCCTGTGAATTCGGCACTTTTCTCTCCTTTCATGAAAATGTATCGAATTGCCATTTTGGCAATTATAGCTATATACAATTTCCAATATAGCAACTGTCAATATTTGTCATGTGTATTGTGCTAAAATTTATAAAAACATAACATTATCAGTAAGAGGCGATCATATGTCAATAGGTAATCTGCTACGTGATATCCGAAAAAGAAAAGGACTGTCACAAAAAGACACCGCAGCAAAACTCAATATGTCAAAATCCACACTCAGTAGATATGAGACTAATCAACGCAACGTACCCAACTCTTTCTATAAAACTTTTGCGGAGATCATGGAGATCGACTACGATTGGTTGTGGAATCAAGCGGGGCACATTGGCGTCGCCGATTCAACCGAGCCCTATGGCGAAAAAAAATCCCCACAGCCGTGGTTCGAAGTAATGCCCTATCAAGAATGGATAGGACTGGATGAAGACGATCTCAAATCGATCAAGAACATCATCGAGTACACTCTATCCATCAAAAATAATAAAAAAGGAGAATAGCTTTGAAGATTAATTGTAGCAAATGTCTCAGCGAGAAAGATACCTTCCTGCTTAAAAACGACAAATGCAGAAACTGTAAGTCACCCGATAGAATTTCACCTGTCAAGGGCGACATCGCTTGTAACCACTGCATAACGTACATACGCTAGTCAAAATTCAAGTGTCGATTGGGGACAGGTCAAAATTGGTACTTTTTTGCGAGGCAAAAAAGCGTCCGTTTTGACCTGTCCCCAATCGAAATTCACCTAATCATCCCAGATAATCTTCACGCAAAATCGCCATAATATATTCATCATGGTAAACACCATCTCTGAAGATCTCCTGCCTCAAATGACCTTCAACCTGAAAACCACATTTCTCATAGCTCTTCTTAGCACGCAGATTGAAACCAAACACATTCAGTTTGATCTTATTGACGTTCATTTCCTTAAAAATGAAATCCACCAGAACCTTCATGGCATCCGTTCCATAACCCTTGCCCCAATATGATTTCTCACCGATGAATATACCCACAACAGCCACTCTGTTCTTCCAATCGATGCCGTTGATGCCGCAACCTCCGAGGTACAATCCCCCCTCAATAGTCTCAATCGCAAAATTGTAAGTCCCGCTGCTGTTGCCCGTCAAACTCTCATACCACTTGTATTCATCCTCAAGCGTGTATGGAAACGGAACACCAGGCGTCAACAAACCTTTGACCTCAGGGTCATTGATCAATTCCACCACCTTGGGCATCTCTTCTCTTCTATAGGCCCTCAATCTGACCTTCTCACCTGTCAACATAATATCCCCCCTAGACTCAAGATCACCAATTGTCGTAATGAACTCTTTCCTCATCAAACCGTTCCTTCACTTCTCGTTCCTCATTCGGATATCCGACAGCAACGATCGCTCCAGGCATAATGTGCTCTGGCAAATTCAAAAGCGATTTGACTGCACTGATATATTCTTCTCGCGGATACACCCCACACCAACATGTACCAAGGTCCAACGATACCGCCTCAAGTAAAATGTTTTGGATCGAAGCGGAAACATCCTGAATCCAGAACGCCCCATCGTACTTAAGATTGCTCACATCAGCACAAACGACAATCGCCATTGGCGCTTCCTTCAGCATCTGAGTGAACGGATGAAACTCCGTGATCGCATCCAGCTTCGCCCGGTCCTTCACCACCACGAAATGCCAAGGCCTCTCGTTGCCGGCGGAAGGTGCGTACATCGCCGCTCTAAGCAGCGACTTCACATGTTCCTCGCTCACTGGCTCGTCCTTGTATTTTCTAATACTCCTTCTTGCGTAGATCTCTTTCATCGTCATACCCCTTTCCAATTGGGGACAGGTCCAAACTGGTACCTGCCCTAATAAATCTTCTCTGTCTTATTATACCCTTGCAATCAAGCCAAATCAAATATTGCGGGCAAATTTCAAACAAACTCTTTTAATGATGACCACAGAAATGCCAGTCAATCTCTCAATCGCTTTATTGGAAAGCCTCGCGTCATTCTTTAGATCCAAAATCAGCTTGTCGCGCTCATCCTGATCCATGGATTTCGCCTTACTGAGCGCCTTCAAATCATAAGCGCCACCAAAAACCTTCACCTGCTCCGCTTCAGTCAAGGGATAATCCTCAATCAACTCATCCGGAATCAGACTCGGCGCATTATGATGGTATGCAAAACTCTCTCTTTGTCTGGTCGCACCATCGCCATAATAAGCCATGAGAGCCCCTGAATTCACAAGAGCTTTCGCCCTTCCTCCAAGGATCTCCCCATAGCTCGACCACCTATAATCCTCCATTTTGCCCACGAGCCCATCCTTGACAGGATTATTATGTATATACTTGACCACACAAAAGAAGTAAGCGCCACAAACCACCGGAATACTCTTGAACCTTGAAGCAAACAGACTCCCCACGCGCTCATATTTTGAGTTGTAATATCCCGCATACCTCCCCAGTGAATAATGCATAACACCTGACAGCTCGCCAATATCCTCCGTATGAACCAACAAATGCAAATGATTCCCCATCAAACAGTATGACAAAATGCACAGCCCATATAGTTTCAGCGCCGACGCCAAATAATTCTTAAACACGCTGAAATCCTGATCATCATGGAAAACATATTGCTTCCCATTGCCTCTGGATATGACGTGATATATTCCCGAACTGCTGACCGCTCTTTTCTTTCTGCTCATAAGCACCTCCTATCAAAGTTTAACATTTATCGCATTAATTTACAATATATGGAAACGTGCAAACAAAAAAAAGGCACCAAATAGGCACCTGTCCCCAATCGAATCAAGCCAACCAAACGAACTAACGGCTATCCTTCTTATGCTCAAACATCAAATCATCCGCCTTCATGATGCAGCTGTCAATGTCGCCACTCGAATCCACATCAATTCCAATCACCCCATAAGCAAGCGAAGCAATATCCGTATATTTACAAAACTCAGCATCAATCCTATTCACAATCTCGCCAGCCGCCTTGGCATCACAATCGGCAAGCAACATTAAAAACTCATCCCCACCAATCCTGAACACATGATCCAGACTCTGTCTGGTCATACCCATGGCAATCTCCGCAAATCTTCTAAGAAGCTTATCCCCCTCGGAATGCCCCAACTGATCATTCACCTTCTTGAAATGATTGATATCGATCACCACCATTGAAACCAAGTAACCTAACCGTCTAGCACGCCTTTTCTCCTCTTCGAACTTCTCAAACATCAAACGTCTGTTGAAAAGACCCGTCAGCGGATCGCGCGTGGCCAGCCGCTCCAACTCCTCATTCAAATTATTGAGCTGTTGATTCTTCTTCGCGAGCTCCCGCTGGGAATTCACAAGCTCATTGTTGAGTTTGCTGATCTCATCATAATGGCTGAATTCAATCGCTTGTTGCTTTGCCTGTCCTCTGATCGTCTCCCCTAACATTGACCTGAAATTGTTGATCTGCTCATTGTTGATCTTCATCAGATCTTCATTGAGACTCGTCAAATCATCCTTGCGGAGTGTCGTGATGATCGTGAACTGGTCATCCTTTGCGAAACCCGACAAAAACAACGTTTTCACTTTACCGTCTATCATAAAATTGATCTCATGATTCGATGCGATCTTATGACTCGACAACTCCAGCATGAACGAAAGCGCCTTCGAGAAACTGTCCGGATGCACATGGTAGGAAAAACTCAGCCCGACGCCGAAATACGCCGAAACGTCATCCACCGGAAACGTGATCTCCTCAACCACACCCATCCTGTCGCAAATCACCACGATTTCATAAATGTCATTTTTCTTTCTCATCTATTCCCTCCTGAAGCGACAAGCCCCTCGGAAACCTCCACCGCTTCTCTCGCATTGCGCGCAAAACCGTCCGCACCGATAGTCCTCCACAGCCTGTCGTCAACGATGAACGGATACCCACCGACCACAATTTTCAGACCAGCGCACTGAGGATCCGACTTTATGGCTTTGATCAATTCAGCAGCCTCCTTGATATGAAACGACATCGTCACCGAAAGCCCTAGAACATTTGCGTTTTCTTTGATAAGGGTCTCCACGATACTCTTAGCCGGCATGTTTGCTCCAAGATAATAAGTGTTCCATCCGGCAAGTTCCATGAAATCGGAGACCATCCGTACACCGAGTTCATGCAGTTCACCCCCGACGCACGCACCTACAAAAACCAGATCGTTTTTGGGGGTCGCAAAAATGAACGGATAGAGTTGGCCCATGATGAGCTGCGTGGACGCAGTACAATAATGCTCCTCCGCAATAGTGATCTTGTTCGCCTGCCAAAGCCTTCCGATCTCATACTGGCTCTCATGAAAAATCTCCAAATAGATATCCTGCACGGAAAAATTCAATTTGACAAGTTCCTGAACCAGCGCATTTGCCTTATGTCGCTCGGCGTTCAACAGAAACTCGACATACTCGGTTCTGTATTTCTTAAGGGGATGCTCCGATGGACTCGATTCGCTTTCCTGATTCTCATGCACATCAATCGAATCCAGTCCATTTCTTATATAGGATCTTATGATCTCCACTTCGCGGACATCAAAATATTTTTCAACAATCTCGGAGATGCACTCTATGTTCACAACGAGGTACTTGACCGGAATCGGAATATTCTTCATCACATCCACGAACCAAAGCACATAATCCGCAAACAATTTCGGACTCGACACCCTGATCGCATCCGATAAATAAAGCAATGTATATTCCGTGTCCTTGACACTTTTTTCAACAAATATCGGCGTGGCTCTATCCTTCAATTCAGGCATTTTCTGAACCTGTAGATCATATGCAGCTAAAGCAATTGACTTGATTTTCAACTTGATCGCATCACCAATTGCAACATCTGTGAATTTCATCGCCACACCCCCATTTCTTTTAATTATAATACAAAATTTATGACATAACAATATAAATGGGGACAGGTCAAAAGTGGTACATGTACCACCTTTGACCTGTCCCCATTCATCATCTCACACGTATCTTCCAAACAAAAACATCGCTGACAAAATCTGTTACAAGTTCATATATTTCCAGATTATAATTCTCTTTGATGTGCTGATTGAAATTGTCCTCAACGTTTTTTATATCCCTTTCATGAAAATTCGTAAGCAGCTCGATGGCTTCCTGCCCAAAATTCTTAATCAGGTATTTTTCATATTCTGAAATATGACCTTCCATGACTACGTGAATCTCATCCGCCAGATAATTGATGGCTATGTTGCGTGGTCCCTTCCCTTTGGAATCTTTCATCACTTTTGTGAAAGCCTTCAGATGCTTTCTTTTAACTTCATTTGTAAATTCCATGTCGTCACCACCTGTTCACTTTATCAGCTTCAACTGGAAATTCACAATCGTATATAGGGCATATTTCAGAAATACCAACATATATGCCACAAACACTATATACTGAAGACACCATCAAGCTAATTCCATATATTACAATAATTTAAAGTATTATACCACACATTGCGGATGACGACTATAGTCCGTGGACCATTTGTCTACTTAGTATGAAAATGGATTCTGAGGTGAGGTCATGTTAAACTTGGATATTGCACTTGCGGTTGTACTGAAACGGAAAAGGCACTTGTCCGGTTTTTCACAGGAGGAGCTTGCCTTCAGGTGCGATGTGGATCGAACTTACATCAGTCTGCTGGAACGAAAGAAAAGAAAACCCACACTGAGTGTGCTGTATAAGATCTGCGACACCCTAGACATCAAACTGAGCGACTTCGTTCGCGAAGTCGAAGAACTTATGGATGCGGCAGATTAATGGGGACATGTCAAAGTTGGTACNNGTACCAACTTTGACATGTCCCCATTCACATTTTCCCCAAAATAAAAAGCGGGGATCCACTCCCCGCTTAAATCCTTACTATTCAGTTTTATAAATATGGCTCAATCAATCCGAAATCGCCATCTTTTCTCTTATACACAACATTGACATCATCAGTTTCCCCATTGAGGAAAACGAAGAAATCATGGCCGATGAGTTCCATTTGTAGAACTGCCTCTTCAGGCATCATCGGTTTGATACCGAATCGTTTAGTTTTGACGATGCTGGACTCCTCATATTTTTCAGTGGAATCCGGAATCGCTTCAAATCGAATGGACTCGTGATCGTGGAATCTTCTTTCTATCTTGGTTTTATGTTTCTTCATTTGTCTCGAAATTTTATCAATGGAATCATCAATTGCTGCATACATATCGTCTGTACGGCTTTCAGCTCTAAATGTTGTACCATTTTTCAGTGGAATGGTAACCTCTACTATATGATCATCTTTTTGAGTACTGAATGTAGCTTGTGCCTCGACGTCACTCTTAAAATACTTATCAAATTTGCTTAGTTTTTTCTCGACTTGCTCTCTAATTGCATCGGTTATTACCAGGTTTCTACCAGTCACGATTACTT
This sequence comes from Firmicutes bacterium UBA5201, assembly GCA_002412775.1. Taxonomy (GTDB): domain Bacteria; phylum Bacillota; class Clostridia; order Peptostreptococcales; family Acidaminobacteraceae; genus Fusibacter_D. The sequence continues at coordinate 77,363 of DHVT01000028.1, forward strand.
TCATAAGCTCAACCCCTTTATTCTTTGATAATAAGTATATACCCAGCCTACTGGACCATAACCTATAAAATTTTCATTATTTGAAATTATTTTTCCCATATGCCCTATGAATGTCAGAAAGTGTTTTCTCCTTGATCTGCTCCCCTTTGAGCTTGTCTTTGATTAAAAGGAAATGTGCCATTTCAGCGTTCACTCGCTTTTGGAGCTCATCCACTTCTAGGATGCTCGACTGCGCCTTCTTCAGCGGCAATAGATCCTCAACAGGCAGTTCATTCAGGGATTTCACTTCATTCTCACTCAGAAACTTCTGAAGGAGAGACAAGAAAAGGACATCCTTATTTAGGAGTTGCTTTTGAAGTCCGTCAATCGCTTCAAGACTCGGTCTTACAAACGAGGCAGACACCGTCTCGTCCAGATTTTCCAGCAAGACGACCAATTGCTCCATCATTTGAACCTTCTGCTGCAGCAAATTGTTCATTTCAAGTATCAGATCACTTCTTTTCATAAGCCCTCCCGAAACGAAAAAAGTTGAGCCAACTTATAGGCTCAACTCTATTATACTACAATTTGATGTCAATATTCTGACCTTTATGTGGTGTCACCGATTGTTCCATCATTTTTACAAGTGACTCCATGGACTGGGCATCCTGAGACATCGCTTTTTGCAAATTTGCCATCCCCAGCGCTTGCTTGATGCTGGTCAGGCCTTGCATTTGAAATGGAGATATTTTCAAATCCATATAGTCTCCCTTCTCGGTCGGTTATGCATAACAATTTCAATACTTAATAATTATACCCAAAATCACGGTTTTCATCCATGACAACTGGTTAAGAATTTGTGAACAATTATTTGAGACCAAAGGCTTCTTTCCACGTTTCTCTGAAATCTTCAGCCACAATCAACGCCTCATCAAACGTGAGTGGGTTCTTGTCCACGTTTGCCATGACGAGTTTGTAAGAAAGATATTCATACATGGAATCCATGCTTGCACTCAGCGGAATATCCATGTTGAGCGTGTTTCTAAGTTCATCCACGATGGCTTGAGCGCGCATTACGTTGTAGTTAACTTGCTCGATATTCTTCATATCAAGATTGATTTGAGCTTTCTTGATGAATTTCACAAGACCTTCATAAAGCATTAAAGTGAGTTCTTCAGGTTTGGCTGAAATAATCCTATTTTCAAGATACTGATCCATTTTATCGTTCGTAGGGTTCGCCCTAGAGTTCTCTATTGGTTTTACCGCTTTCAGTGGTTCCGTTTTGATAAAAGTCTTAGGTTTTGAATAATTATATGGGTTCATAATTGCCATTCCACATCCTCCTGCTATTTCTTATTGTCTATGGACAAGCCCGACATTTGACCAGGTATATTCATTTGGTACTGATTGTATACCTTTTTATTGACATTCATTTGCTTGCGTTCATTTTTAAGACTGTAATGTTCCTGTTCGATCTTATCTTTGAAAGCTTCAAAACCACTTTGACACGCTTGATCGATTTCCTGAAACAATTTGAACTTCTTACCAATCTCAGAACTCGCGTCGAAAGGAGCATGTTTTTCGAGTTCGTCGATCCACTGTTGTCTTCTTTCAAGCGTCTCATTGACAATCTCGATGTCTTCGGCTTCAAGTGCACTTTTAATGATATAAGAGTCTTCAATGATTTTATTCATGATTTCGTCCGGTTTCATTATTAAGCTCCTCCGAACATGCTCATCATGGATTGCCCCTGTGTTTGCATTTGAGAAAGTGCCGATTCCATTTTAGTAAACATGCTATAATAATAATCTTCTCTTGATGCCAGGTAATCCGTCAAACGATCTAACCTGGTATCATAGGTACTAATTCTCTTTGAGATGTCATTTTGAAACGCACTTGTATCGTTATCAATTCCGGCTTTGATGATCAAAATACCTTTATTACCATTAATATCACGTGTGGTTCGTGAGTAATCCCTCAAAACATCATTGAATCTGCTTCCAATACCATTTTCAGCATTTCTGGTATTTCTATTTGCAGTATCTGCATAATTGACACTGGATTGCTTTGAAAACAAACTTACAACTTCATCATAATTGTTCTCAAGTGCCAATTTCAATTTATCCTCGTCTATTGTCAATTTACCACGATCCTGATAACTAGTGCTGGAGATTCCTATATCCTTCATTGAAATACCTACACCACTTATTGGTTCAATGATAGCATTTCTAAGTTGAGTCAAAAACGTACTCAGTTCTGTTGCACTTTTCATGTTACCTAATTTAGCTCTATTCTCCCATTTTACAATTTCTTCATCTGAAAGGGATTCTCTCTGCTCATCTGTGAGTGGTCTATAGTCATAATCACGTCTTTCAGTGAGTTTAGTTGTTAGTGAATCAATCAATTTGTTATATTCTGAAACGAAATTTTTAATATTATCTGCAATGGATTCGGTATTTATGGCAACAGTTATGTCGATTGGATCAGTTGATGTAGCTTTTAGATCAAATGTGATGCCATCTAATTGGAATACATTACTGCCTTGTACAACAGGCTGCCCGTTGATGGTGAGTTTGGCATTGAGTGCACCGCCATTTACTTGTGCAGTTGTCGGATCTGCCATATTAAACAGTTTACCCATAAACAATGAGGTCTCTGCAGTATCCAATACAATATTGTTTGCTGAACCTTCTTTAGTGGACACCATAGAAAATTTATCGGAAAGACCATTATATTTTATTTCGAATCCTGCGCCAGCGTCATTCATTTTTTTATTCATAGCGTCAATAGTATCCGTACCGTTTAAACCAATAGTCTTTCCATTGATGCTGATTTCTGATAGATTAATACCAGTGAATCCAAAAAGATCTTCAATACTCTTAGATTTATATCCATAACTGCTAACACCACTTGTAACTCCAAGTGCTGTCATACTTTCAGAATTGCTTGCTTCAAGAATTTTCACTTCTGAACCGGCAAAATCAAATTTAAGTTGACCATCAACTACAGATACAACACTAGAATAATCAGAACCAAAAGTACTAGATATTTTATTATTCAATTCAACTTTGAGTTCTTCAGCAGTTAAAGATTGTAAAGTTTTTGGGGATATCAAATCAGCGTTGGTAAGAGTAATTTTCTTGGCATTAGAACCAATTGCCAAATTGAACTCTAAATTGCTTGCACCTAGTTCATTTAAGTTAAATCCATTGGTTGTTATTCCTCTAATGCCAGTGCTTGCACCTGTCCATGTATCCTTTGTAGCTAATTGGTCGATTTTATTGATGGTTATTGCTTTGGCTGCAGCAGCTGTTGCCGTTATTGAAACCGCTGTTGAGCTAATTCCTCCACTGGTGATCCCATAACTGAATTTTGAAAACGATGCAGCTGAAGTCAAATTCGTACTAGGTTTAAGCACATCAAAAAAAGTGGATTGAAATCCTCTCATCTGGTTGATGATCTCACGATATGATTCTTGTTGCCACTGAACATATTGTTTATCTTGCTTCACTTTATTGAGTTTCATGGATTCTGCTTTCATAAGATCCTTGATCATCTGTTCTGTATCAAGTCCCGATGTAATCCCTGTTATTCTCATTGTTGCCATAAAATCACTTCCAATCTATATAAAACATTAAGCTTTCTCATCAACGAAAAGACCTGCTAATTCCCACATCTTTGCTATCATATCTTGAATTTTCCTTGGAGGAAACTCCTGTATGACTTCGTTTGTAACTGTATCCCTCACAGTGTACATGACAGTATGAGTCACTTCGTGTACAGCGCGTTCAATCTTCCTATTGTACATCTCAAGAGATTTGTTCGCTTGTTCTATAGACTTCTCAAGCATCTCATCATTCATGACTTCTTTAATTGGTTCTTTGCTTTGTTTTTTTACATTCAAATCCCCATTCGTAGTCCGCTCAACAGGTTTACTAGAGACCTTACCAGTTTCTGGTTTTTTAGCATTTGGGGCATCCATGCCCTGTGTATTTGCAGAAGTACTTCCTGCATTCAAATTATTGATCTTCATAATACTTTCTCCCCTCCATGGAATTGTCTATAGTGTATATCGGCAAAATGATGTAATAACTTAAGAAAATTAAAGAATAGACAAGCAAAATCACAATTGCTTTGCCTTAAAGTAAAATATTTATGTAAAATGATTAAATATGATTATTATTTCTAATCTTCATAAATACTTCTGCAACTGTAAAATCCATCTGATCATCTATATCAATAGAATTTTCTTTGCTCATAATTGTAGCATAGCTTTTATCAGCGTAAATATTTTGAGATTTCATCAAGTAATCAACTTTTATAATATATAAAGCTCCATTAATTCGATAATACTTTGGAATGCTTTGTCTCGGCATATTTACAACTTCAGGCTTAATGAAATTTTCCATTGAAAAGTCTTCTGGTAATGTGTTTGACCATAAAGGTGAATGATCCATTTCACAAACTGCAACCACAAAATTTGCATCCTTCACGCTCATTACTTCATAACCTTCAATAATATCTTCAGACGTTCTAAGTGGTGAGGTAGGTTGTAATAAAGTTACCGTTTCAAATTCAACTCCCTTTGATTTTAATTTTTCTAGAACTTCTTTAAGCACATCCCACGATGATGCCGTATCATTTGATAATTCTTCAGATCTCAAGAAAGGAACATTAGCACCCCATTGTCTGGCAATATCAGCGTATTTTTCTGAATCTGTCGAGACCATAATCTCATCAAACAAACCTGATTTTATTGCAGCTTCTACTGTATAAGCCAATAAAGGTTTGTCATTCAGAATTTTTATATTCTTATCTTTAAGTCCTTTAGAGCCAGATCGCGCTGTAATTATTGCAATATTTTTCATAATATTTCATTCCAATCTAAATTTTATATTCGCCCTTAATAATTCAAAAGCTTCTGCAGCTTCTGCTCCACACTGCGCCCCTCTCAAATATGCCAAGCTCCGTATTGCTTTTTCGCTCCTAGGAAAAGGAAATTCTTCCATTTCACTTTCATAGATCTTCATAATGTTCAATTTTTCATCAAGATATTCGCTAATATCAATATAAACATTGGGATTGAACCTAGAAGCTGTGGAATCAATATTGAAATCCGTTTCTGATAGAGTTTCATAGTATAACACTTTCTCAACATAAGGATATCGGAACCACTTAGTACAACTAACTGTTGCTTCTGCTATTGCTTTATGATCTGTGTGAACATCATTGTAGAAAGGAACAAAAATGATGTTTGGTTTTATCTCATTGAAAGCATTTGAAATTTTTCCAACCAGCTCACCTTTTGATATTTCATCGACCTTTGATGTTGGTATTCCAACTCTAATAACTTTATCAAATCCATATCTTTGGGATACTGTATCTATCTCAGTATTTCTAGATAAAACTTTCTCTTTTGAAAATCCAAAATCTTCAAAAACATCAGTAATAATCAACCAATTTATTTGATACCCTTTGTTTTTAAGTAGTAGTAACGTTCCGCCACAACCTAATGTTTCATCATCGGGATGTGGTGTAATTACTAGAGCTATTTTTTTTATCATAGATAGTCACCTATTCTTAAATCGATTTCATCAGATTCTATTATTTTAATTAAGCCATCTCCCGTTTTTACAATAAAGGATGTGCTATTAAAAATGCTAAGTACTTTTCCTGGTTCTATGTTAATATAATCATTCTCACTCTGTTCAACAATCTCAGCCGACCACACTTTATAATCACACCCATCATATTCTATATGCGCACCAACATATGGTTTTGTTAACCCTCTTACAAGATTATAAATTCCAAGTGATGACATTCTAAAATCAATCTTTCCATCACTTCTATTTCTTTTTCTCCAGATATTCCCCTCATTAGGGTTCTGCTTTACATAAGTTATGGAACCTTCAGAAAAAGATTTTGTAATCTGAACTAATTGTTGTTTTGCTACTTGCATTACTTTATTATATAAAGATTTTGCATCATCTTTAAGATCAATTGGGATATCAACTTGAGACACAATATCTCCATTATCAGCTTTTTCATCAATTATGAAAAAAGAAGATGCTGTAGATTCAAGTCCTAAGACTAGAGCCCAAATTAATGGATGTCTCCCTTTATTGTAAGGGAGCTTTGCTGGATGAAAGCCTACAGCGCCTAACCTAGGTATACTAATTATTTCTTCACTTAGTAAATACGACCACCCAAAACAGTAAATAATATCAGGGGCTTTATTCTGAATAAATTCAAATGTATTATTGTCTCTAGAATTTTCCGAATAAAAGTACTCGATATTATTTGAAATACATAGTGAAGTCAAGTCACAAAAGTCTGAATTAAACTTACTCTCTTTTTTCGATACAACTCCACAAATTTCTGCTCCATTTTTGATCAATTCATTCAATAGAATATATGAGCTTTCTACACAACCTATAAATAGTATTCTCATTCGTATTCCTCCGATTGATTCAAATCAAAAAAACTTTTCTTTATATCAATCTTCTCATTTAGTAAATGGTCTAGAATTATTGATACGATACTGCTTGTAGTGTTTTCCTTTTCGTATGGATTTTTGACTAGTTGAATTTTTTCTCTAAATTTGGCATCCTTTGCTTTATCGATTGCTTTTAAAATCGAATCGTAATCCGAAGTGCAGTTTATGATACTATCTGTCTGAATTCGTCCTTTTTGACGGTCACCAATATTTACCGTTGGTACTTTAAAACTAGGAACCTCTATTATTCCACTTGAAGAATTCCCAATAACCATGTGACAATGTCTAATCGCTGTCAAATACCTTTTTAGCCCAAGTGACATTACAGCCACGCAATTTTCATTGCCTTTGACGTATTCATCAATCATAGAGTTAATAATGCGTCCGTTCGCATCAGAATTTCCTTTAGTGAAAATAAAATTCATCTCATCATGTTTAGAAATTGCTTTCAATAATTCAACAATTTGGCTTTCTGAGCTATGATCTTCTAAGGTAACAGGATGAAATGTAACAACAGCGTAAGGCCTGTCTAATGAAAGATTAAGCGATCCTAATAATTCCTGCTTACTCATATATTCATTTTGTTTTATATTTTCGATTCCAACAGCTCCAACATTAAAGACTCTTAATGGGCTTTCTCCTAACTGAATCACTCGTTTTCGATACTCTTCGGTACTTGTAAAATGCAAATAACTCATTTTGGTAATTGAGTGTCTTATCGACTCATCAATTAATCCTTCTGTTGCTTCACCGCCATATAAATGTGCAATAGGGATCCTTTGATTCATTGCTACTGTTGCTACTGCAAGAGTTTCATATCTATCCCCAAGAACAACCAATAAGTCCGGCACTGATTCACTAAAGTAATCTGCAAATCCTATCATTGCTAATCCCATTGATTTCGATATTGCAGAAGGCGTATCAGCACTTACCAAAATTTCGATTTTCTTATCTATTTTTATACCGTCATTAATAATCTCTTCGTAAGTTAGCCCAAATTCAGGAGAAAGATGCGCTCCAGTAACAACGACTCTCAAGTCAATATCTTCTCGATAATCAAAGCTTTTGATAATAGGTTTCAACAATCCATATTCTGCTCTAGTTGCAGTTAGTATACATATCTTCTTCATAATTCTATCATCTCATCTTCATTAAAGTCTTTTACTGCTTTTGTTCCAATTACTTCGTACCACTTCATAGGACTTATTCCGCTTCCAGGCCGTTTAACTGTTAAATTATTTTCAGTTAGTACTTCCCCTTTTTTTATGTTATGTTTTGCAACAATGCTTTTACGTACCACTGTTATATTTTTTTTCTCAGATTCAGCAAGCTGCTTAGTTCCATCACCTAATGATACTTCTATGTGTCTAATAGCATCAACCATAGCTTTAAGCTCATTAGGTTCTAAACTAGCTTTATGATCAGGCCCTTCCATATTTCTGTCTAGTGTAAAATGCTTCTCTATGACTATAGCGCCTAAAGCAACTGCAGCAATAGGAACTTCTATACCTCTGGTATGATCAGAATAGCCAACCATGACTTCGAACTGTTCTTTTATTGCATTCATTGCTTTTAAATTTACATCTTCAAATGGTGTTGGATACTCTGTTGTACAATGAAGGATTATCAGTTCTCCTGATCCATTGTCTTTTAATGCTTGTATGGCATTTCTTATGTCATCCATCGTACTCATCCCAGTGGAAAGTATAACGGGCTTATTAAGTTTGGCAATTTTGATTAGATAAGGAAGATTTGTGATCTCTCCTGAAGGAACTTTCCATGTGCCCATCTCTAAGCTATTTAAAAAATCAATGCTATCAAAATCAAAAGCGGTGGACATAAATTCAATATCTTTACTTTTACAGTATTGATTTAGTTCCACGAACTCATCAAAGGAGAGTTCAAGTTTCTTAAGCATATCATATTGAGATTCTCCTGGCTCAGTCTGCATTTTTTGATATTCAGCTTTCACCGCATTTTTTGAAACGATATTCTTAGAAACATAGGTCTGAAACTTTACACAATCAGCCCCTGCATCTTTAGCTGCATCGACTAATTTTTTTGCCAAGTCCAAATTCCCATTATGATTTACACCCGCTTCTGCAATAATGAATACACTCATAGTTTTCTCACCTCTTTACATGGGATTCCATATGCCATTGTATGAGAATCAATATTTTGTAAGACGACACTTCCCATACCGATTATTGAATTAGATCCTATATGTACTTGTTGTTTGACAGTAGCATTTGAGCCAATATGAGAATTTTCTCCAACAATTACTTCTCCACCTAAAACAACTCCTGGAGCAATGTGAGAAAAGGCACCAATTTGACAGTCGTGCTCCACAATAGATCCAGAATTAATGATAGACCCTATTTGAATTAGGCTACCTGCATTAATTATACTCTGTTTACCAATAAATACGCCTTGTTCAATTATTGAATGCTTACTGACTTTTGCTGTACCATCAATTACGGCAGGAATCTCGTAACCAATTTCACTGAGCAGGTTAAAGAGTTTTATCCGAAGTGATGGGTTGCCAATACTTCCAACTGTAACAAAGCCATATTTATAACCATACTCAAATAAGGTTGTTAGATCATCATCACAGCCTACTACAGGAACACCCATAACTGACATTCCAATATTCTCTTTCTTATCAACAATCCCTATCTCTGAATATTCATTAAGTTCAAGAATACTATCTAATACTGATTTACAGTGACCTCCGCCACCAATTAAAAGTATATTTTTATTCATCTCTTTCTAACCTTCTTCGCATTTCTTCCATTTCATCTAGTTGCCCCATATCCATCCAGCTATTTTCACTTATTGGATAAATTCCGATCTTTTCACCTTTAGCTTTATATTGTTCAATTATATCCGGAAAGCCAATAGGCTTATCGTCCTCAAGTTCTTCAATAATCTTAGGCTCTACAATGTACATACCTGTATTTGTGAAAAAAGATAGTTCAGGCTTTTCTTTCATGCTTTCTATTTCGCCTGTTTCACTAATTTCTATCACACCATATGGAATCTTAATTTTCTTTAAGGAACAGACCATTGTAATCAAGTTATTTTCCTTTTTATGGTACTCATATATTTTTTCATAATCTTCTTCAATCAAAATATCACAGTTGGATAAAATGAATGTTGATCCAATCTTTCCTTTAAGAAGACTTAAACCTCCACCAGTTCCTAATGGTTTGTCTTCATCAACATAATCGACTTTATAAGTTTTTTCAATTTCGTTAAAATATGCTTTTATCATATTTTTTTTGTGATTGACTACTAGATAAAATTGGTCGCAACCATTTCGCTTGAACCTATTTATAATATGCTCAACAATTGGTATTTCACCAATTGGAATTAATGGTTTTGGAAGTATTTTGGTGTAAGGATACAATCTTTTTCCAAATCCACCTGCCATGATAACAACAGGAACATCAAGATTTCTTCTTGATTCGACTTCTTTATCATTCCATAAAACAACCGAAATAATATTCTTCTCATTATCCAGAATCGGAAGAGCTTCGATGGAATGTTCCATCATGAACTCTCTTGCTTTTGATTTATCTTCTTCAAAAATATATTTCGGGTTATAATTTGCAATTTCTTTTACTTTTGCTTCCAGGTTCCCCTTCTTTAGGATCCACCTTCTAATATCACCATCAGTTATTGCAGCTGTAAAGATTCCATCTCTCATGACAAAAAGCACCTTTTTTGCAACATTGTTTAATTGTTGCATCGCATCGAGCATAATCGTTTCTTCGTCAATTAGAAATTCTTTTACTTCCATTGCATACCTCTTTCCAAAAGTGATTCAATCTATTTTTGGCTGTTTTAAACAATTTACAACGTATAAAGCATCATCTTTACTAAGATTTGAACTACAAGGAATATTGATAACCTTCTCTAAATACTGTCTAGCTGTTTCAATTTTGTATGTTTGGCTTCCCTCATATGGCTTTTGATCACTGATCAAACCCCATATTGGTCTCGCCTGAATTTGCTTAGAAGCTAGATATTTGATGATTTGATCTCTATTTAATGCGTATTCTTCTTCTAAATATAATGCATAAAACCAATAATTGGGACGAATACTATCCTTGAAATCTAAAATTCTTAAACCGGGGATTTTTTGTACTTCATCCTGATAGAGATGATAATTACTTTTCTTAATTTTTATAAAATCTTCAAGTTGTTCAAGCTGTGCAAGTCCTAAGGCAGCTTGAAGGTTAGTCATTCTATAGTTATAGCCAATTTCATCATGGGTATAATGTAGCTCATCACTTTTTGCTTGAGTAGTAAGATGCTTAGCTCTTTCAAGTAATGCAACATTATTTGATACAATCATCCCACCTCCTCCAGTTGTTATGATTTTATTTCCATTGAATGAATAGACTCCGACGTCTCCTATAGTCCCTGCGTGTTTATCCTTATATTTTCCTTTGATATAGTGAGTACCAATAGCTTCTGTTGCGTCTTCAATCACTTTGAGGTTGTACCTATTTGCAATATCAATAATACCTTCCATGTCAGCCATGTTACCAAAAACATGAACGACAAGCAATGCTTTGATATGTTTCTTTGTAAAATTATTGATAAGTTTACCATCTAAAAAACTACATTCCGTTTCACAAAAGCCGCTTAACTTTTTTACATCAATAGTAAGTGAATCATCACAGTCCATAAAAATTGGTTCTGCACCAATATACTTTACTGGATTTACTGCTGCGATAAACGTTAGTGTTGGGACAATGACTTCATCATCTTTAGTAACTCCACATACTTCAAGAGCAATGTGAAGTCCTGATGTACCATTTTGACAAGAAACAGCACCTTGGCACTTTGCGTACTCAGTTACTTTCAACTCAAAATCATTTACGTATGGTCCTCCTGTTGATACCCACCCTGTTTCAACAGCATGAGTAACATACTCAAGTTCTTTTCCTTTTAAATTTGGAACGGATAGAGGTATAAAATTTTGACTCATTATAGCACCTCCAAATTATATGTTATATATATTTGTTTTATAACGATCCATATTCTTTTTTAAAAATTCGATTGTCTCTGCTAAACCTTGTTCAAACGTATAATTGGGTTTCCAATTTGTTAATCTCGTGATTTTTTCATTAGAACCCAACAATCTATTGACTTCACTTTTTTCAGGCCTTAGTCTTTGTTCATCACAAACAATCCTTGCATTTGGATTTATCTGTCTAATCAATTCTTCAGCTAATTGACCAATTGAGATTTCCTTTTGTGTTGCGATATTAATTTCTTCACCTATTGTATTGATTGACTTTGCTATTTCAATAAATCCATTAACAGTATCTTTTACATAATTGAAATCTCTGGTTGGTGTAAGGGAACCTAATTCAATTTCTTCTTTACCAGCAAGAAGTTGTGTTATAATCGTTGGAATTACCGCTCTTGCGGATTGCCTCGGACCATATGTATTAAATGGACGAACAATTGTAATAGGCATGTTAAAGCTTCGATAGAATGACTCCGCTAAACGATCGGCTCCTATCTTTGTAGCTGAATATGGTGATTGTCCTTGAAATGGATGCGTTTCATCAATAGGAACATATTGTGCTGTACCGTAGACTTCAGAGGTTGATGTAATTAGTAATCTAGACACACCTAAATCTCTCGCTGCTTGAAGTACATTGAGAGTACCTTTTATATTGGTGTCAACATACGTATCTGGAGAATGGTAACTAAATGGTATAGCAATCAAAGCGGCAAGATGATAAACTTCGTCCATATTTTTCATGGCTTCTCTTACACCATTTGGGTCGCGAATATCACCAGTAAACACTTCCACTTCATTCATTATTTCTTTTGGTAGAGTATCTAACCATCCCCAAGAATTGAAAGAGTTATAATATGCAAAAGCTTTCACTTTAAGTCCCTGCTTTACTAACTCTTCTGTCAAATGGCTACCTATAAAACCATCAGCACCAGTTACAAGAATTTTATTCATGCTTCCTCCTATACTTCTATCTATAGCAATATCGGCATTTTTAAGAATATTCTTCACAAAGTATAAATAGAATGCAACCCATTTTATATTGATTGAGTAGTAGATAACCTGATAATCACAAACTAACGTCTGTTAGTTACTGTAGATAATAACTCATATTCTATTATTTGCATAACAAGATAGTAATCTTGACGCTCATAGGCATTCATTACTTTAATTAAAACTATATTTAAATCATTGATATTACAGTTAGTTATACTTTCTTTCATTAACATATCGATTACCGATAAAAAACCATTTTGGTCAAAGATTAAGTTGTTATTATAATAATTGTTTACAAACTCATGAAGATTTCGCATCAGCATTTTCCTCCAACCAATTATTTAATTCATTGATATTATCATTCAAACTTTGATAAAATTGTAGATTGCTTTTCGCTATAGATAAAGTATCATTCTTTGAATATCTTCTTTTTTCATTCTCAAAATCCAAATGTGCAGATGAGAATAAATAATTTAACATATGGTCATTTTCCATTTCCCCTCGTATCTGTTGATCTAATATATTTAACTGTTTTAATTGATGCTTAACATCACCTATGTTATTAGAAACTGCTTCATTAATTTTTTTCGAATAGTAAATGCACTTTTTCAGAATCTTACTTAATCTTGCTATTTTTTCAATATATATATATGTTTCTATTTTTTTCTTGTAAATAGGTTGATCATCACTTATCACGTTGAATAAGTCATGAAGGGAGTCATTGCAATCCAAATTTTGATTTGATAAATAATCCTTAAATGGAACATGTTTGCATCCGTTGATATAAACACCACCTTCAGTAGAATTAATGAACTCCTTATCAGATATCGTAATCCAATTTTCGAAAGAAGATAACATCGAATAGAAAGATGCTGTTGTCTTAATTTTTTCACCATAATATCCTTCTACTTCAATTAATAAATTATTGGATTCTATATCTTTATCAAAATCCTTAATTGTTATATTTGCATGATGTTTTCCATCAGTGTATGATAAATCTTGTCCAATCAGAATTATTGGATTGCACCCTAAATAGTCAGCAATTGAAACAGCAACATTTGAAACAGAAGGACCACTCATAATTATATCAAGATCAAATTCATTATTCATAGAAATTGGAATGGAAGGTGATTTCATTAAAATCCTTGTGTTATTATGATTCTTTACAACTTTCAAATTGCTCTCAAGATATGTGAATAAAGGAGGCATGATTCCAATACTATCTGAGCCTTCTACCAACTCGTAAACTTTGTCAGTAGGATCAACTGAAACCATAAAATCCATTCTAATGTTTCTCTGTAAAAATTCCTTTATCGTTCGTCCACCTGAAAAAACTAATCCTTGAAACATATTGATGCAATCGAGATGCTTTTCTAGAGAAGGACCTGCAGAAATAATAAGGGCAGGAATTCTATTATATTTATTTTTAAGTGCATTAACTGGTAAATGAAATTCATGTAAAAAATAATTGCTAAAAATATTTTTTGTGAACTCTTGATCATATTTTTTTAATGTCAATTCATTCGAGTATCTTTTAATTGAATCATTTCTTAATTTCTCAATAAACACTTTATATTTTTGGTCTAGAATATTACGATAATTCATATAAGAATAAACAGTTTTGTACCTTGTGTTTAATTTATTATCATTTAAAAATTTGATAACATCATCTCCATCAGCATTAATTAAATAAATACGTTTGCTCATCACTTGATATGGAGATTTTTCGTAATGACTTATTATTTCAGAATAGGGTTCCACAATAATTACTGTATTTGAATGATGTAGGCTTTTTTCCAATGTGTTAACATATTTCCCAATTCCAAGTCCGTAGATAATTACAACAGTATTTCTCAAACTATAATCAATTTTTTTTAAGAATCTTCCATCTTCGTCATCAATTGAATATGGCGATGTTAATATCAAATTATTTACACTAATATATTCATTCACTTCATTTTTTTCTATTTTCACTTTCATTATTCAGATCACACTCCTCAGTTAATATGTAATATCTATTTAATAGTATATCAAAATCAATCTCAAAAAGTGAAAAAAGCCAAAGGTTTTCCTTTGGCTTTTTTTGTTATCTTAGTAACTGAAGAACACCTTGAGGTTGTTGATTAGCTTGAGCTAACATTGCCTGAGCTGCTTGCTGAAGAATGTTGTTTTTAGTAAACTCCATCATTTCTTTAGCCATATCAACGTCTCTAATTCTAGATTCTGATGCTTGTAGATTCTCAGAAGAGGTATCTAAGTTCTTTATTGTATGTTCCAATCTGTTTTGCATAGCTCCTAAATCCGATCTCTGCTTTGATACATCTGTAAGTGCACTATTAATTGTATCAATAAAACCCGTTAAAGATGCTACTGTTGTTGCAGAATTTCCTATTGTACTTCCAAGTCCAGAAACACCTAATGCTCCTGCTCTCATGTCCTCAATAGCAAAACTTACTAATTGTCCTGAATTTGCTCCAACCTGTAGTTTAACTGCAGTCAAATCACCGTTTAATAAGGTCTTAGTGTTAAACTCTGTAGTGGTTGCAATTCTTGTGATTTCAGCTTCAAGTTGAGTAACTTCGGCACCTATTGCTTCACGATCTTCTGCAGCATTTG
The DNA here is from genome assembly GCA_002412775.1 of Firmicutes bacterium UBA5201. Lineage (GTDB taxonomy): Bacteria > Bacillota > Clostridia > Peptostreptococcales > Acidaminobacteraceae > Fusibacter_D. The sequence continues at coordinate 92,491 of DHVT01000028.1, forward strand.
TATCATTTGCCGCTTGAACAGAAAGTTCTCTCATTCTTTGAAGAATTGCATGAGTTTCATTCAAAGCGCCTTCAGCAGTTTGGATCAACGATATACCGTCTTGAGCATTTCTAGATGCTTTATCAAGACCTCTGATTTGACCTCTCATTTTTTCAGAGATAGAAAGACCAGCAGCATCATCGCCTGCTCTGTTAATTCTGTAACCTGATGATAATTTTTCAATTGATTTTGCACCGGCATTATTGTTGATTCCTAATTGCCTGTGTGTGTTCATTGCCATTAAGTTGTTATTAATTCTCATATTAAAATCCTCCTTGAATTTTGTAAGATCAGAATCCTTTCTGATCCATTATTGTTTCCGATTAAATATTTGTTATGAAAGGTTACCATAAGTCCATAATAATAGACTATCAGCTCTGTTTCAAACTACTAATTAATTTCTCTATTGACCTATATCACAAGAAAAATACACGAGAAAGTATGGATTGCAAAACTATTATCTTAGTAATTGCAGCACACCTTGAGGTTGTTGATTAGCTTGTGCTAACATCGCTTGCGCAGCTTGTTGAAGAATATTGTTTTTCGTAAATTCCATCATTTCTTTAGCCATATCAACATCTCGAATTCTTGATTCTGACGCTTGCAAGTTCTCTGATGATGTATCCAAATTCTTTATAGTGTGCTCTAATCGGTTTTGCATAGCACCTAAATCAGATCTTTGTTTTGACACATTAGTAAGAGCATCATTAATAGTATCAATATGTGCAGTCAAATCACCTGCAGATGCAGCAGCTGCTCCTATTGAAGCCCCTATTCCATCAACACTTAAACCAGTTGCCGTCATGTCACTAATAGCAAAACTAACTAGTTGTCCTGAATTAGCTCCAACTTGCAATTTAACTGTTGCAGTACTCAAACTACCATCCAACAAAGTTTTAGTATTAAACTCTGTAGTACTTGCTATTCTCGTGATTTCAGCTTCAAGCTGAGTAACTTCGGCACCTATTGCTTCACGATCTTCTGCTGCATTTGTATCATTTGCCGCTTGAACAGAAAGTTCTCTCATTCTTTGAAGAATTGCATGAGTTTCATTCAAAGCGCCCTCAGCAGTTTGGATCAACGAAATACCGTCTTGAGCATTTCTAGATGCTTTATCAAGACCTTTGATTTGACCTCTCATTTTTTCGGAGATAGAAAGACCTGCAGCATCATCGCCTGCTCTGTTAATTCTGTAACCTGAAGATAATTTTTCGATTGATTTTGCGCCTGCGTTGTTGTTGATACCAAGTTGTCTGTGTGTGTTCATTGCCATTAAGTTGTTATTAATTCTCATAATAAAATCCTCCTTGAATTTTGTAAGATCAGAATCCTTTCTGATCCGATTGATTTATGGTTCACTTTACAGCCACCGGCCGCTGGCCTTAAGGTCCATGTAATTAGATTATCGGCTCATAGCCGAATTACTTTAATGTTTCTTCATTATTTTTTTTTATTTTTTCACTAAGTTTTGAAATTGCGGTTTTCGAAACTGTTGATTCCTTATTGGATGCCATGATTTTCTCAAAAATCTCATTTCGATGGATCTCCACATCTTTCGGAGCGTTGATGCCAATCTTCACTTTTCCCTCTTCAATTGCGATGATCTGAATTTCAATATTGCCATTGATGATGATGCTTTCATCCTTTTTTCTGGTTAAAATCAGCATAGGTTACTCTCCTGACTTTTGCTTGAATAGTGGATGTTTCATTTCATCGTATTCTTTGAGCAGAACTTGCTTGCCAAGTTTCTTTTTTAAGTTAATGACAATCGGAGCGGAAATATTGATAGTAGTCTGATCCACATCTTCGGGAATCGTCACTATAGAGTAAATGGCTATGTCATCAACTTGTTCTACATTTGTTATTCCAATATAATCAGCATCTTCATCTGAAAGCTCAAAATCGTACTCTGTTAAGAATAAAAATGGATCAGTTACAATAAATGCCAAATCATTGCTTTTTACTGACTGTAGATATGAAAATGGAAACTCAATATCTCCTGTCAACACTACTATGAATTCCTTTTCATCTTCAAATCCAGGAATACCTTTTGGAAAATGGATGATGTCCTCTTTTTGAAATTCAATTTCACCTAAATGTTCGGTATTAAGTACCATTGAAACGCCTCCTATACACTTTGATTGAATGGGGTGGAAGTATAACTTATGTTGATGCTGGAATATTGCTTCATATAATAATCAATGCGCCAAGGTTGATAATCGATTTGAACAGGTTCAACTTGTGTTGAGTTAACAACTCTAGAAGGAGTAAAATTAAAATTGACTTGTCCTGGTTGCACATTGATCTGAGGTCTTGCTACAGGACTGAATACCCCGTCAAATGATTTTTCAAACATTTCGAAGGCATTGTACCTTGCTTGATCAGGAATAGGGTCATAATCAGTATGAATATTGAGCCATTCATTGCCTTGAGAAACGATTCGATCAGTCCCCGAGCTTACAATTTGCCGTGCATATCCCACAGATTCCTGTATGAAAGCACGAATGCCTTTCAGACCCATTTCACTAAATGCTTCCGATTGATCAATAGTCATCTTCTGTTTAACAGTATCGATTTGTAAGTTGTTTTTTTCTACACGCAGATTTAGAATCTGTTTTGCATTGCCTCTTTGAGTGAGTACTGCATTTTGAGAATCCCAACCAATTAATGTTTTTTGTGATGTAATTTGCAAAGACATCCTTGTCACCTCAAATCATATCTTATCTGATAAAGTCCACCAGTGATGGTTGAATAACTTTCGAACCTACTGATAGTGATGCGCGATAAATGTTCTCAAGATTTTTGAAATACATGATGGCTTCAGCCATATCCACATCTTGAACTTTGCTGAGCAAACTTGTAAAAGTGATTTCATTCTCTTCAACTCTACTTTTGATGAATTCTATTCGGTTGGTCTTTCCGCCCATTTCACCCATCACTGAAATTACTCGATCCAGGTGTATGTCCATTTTTCCAAGTGAAATCTGAATAACTGCATCATCACCAGTATTCAATGCATTAATGAGATTTTTAAGGTCAACCACCATTTCACTCTCTGAACTGGAAACATAATCAACACTGAACTGATGTATCAGTCCATCATCGGGTCCATCTACGGCGAAATTTAGATCAATATCTGCAGTAATAAAACCGGTTCCAAAGTTTGCATCCAGTGCATTTTGAACCGCATCTTGAAGACCAGCTTTATCATCAGAAATTAAATTGTCAAAATCAATATCAAGTACTACCCTATTATCATCAACCTGAAATATCAACTGATGCACTCCAGATGCGGCAAGTACGTCAGCATCTGTAAATGTACCCATACTTGATAGGGTTTCTGTGCTCCCATCCACACCATCAATGTTGGATGTCACGATCAGATTTGTGGATGTAATTGCTGGCGTAATGGTAGTACCAGCCCCAAAAACGGTCGATTGTATGACAAGTTGATCATTGGCGTTAAAATAAACATCTGCAACGTCCGACAAAGTACCGGTCCCGCCATCTGAAGCACTTTTTATTGCGTCAAGCAATCTTGTTTTCGTCATCGGATCAGCTGCTGTTGAAGTTAGAACAACGTTGTTTACAGTATAATTTGTACCTCCGATATTGAAAACCATGTTATCTCCGCTAAAATCGAGTGTTGGATCAACTGTGGCAGTCAATGTGCTTTTGGTTGCTTTTTCAGTAGTGACAGAACTACTGGTGATCATAGCGCTGAAAAAATTATTATTTGAGATTGCACCAAATATATCCACAGGATGAGTACCAATATTAAGAGTCGTACCGACTGAAACTTCGTATTCAACTGTACGTTTAGCTGCAAGTCTGTCGGAAGTCATTTCAACATTGTAAGTACCATCTGGATTGAACAGTTTTTCATTGGTTTGAAGACCTGAAAAGACATATCGCCCCGCATTGGTTGAATTTCCAACTGTGATGACTTCGTTCATCATTTGCTCTACTTCAAGAGCGATTTTCTGTCGGTCGTCTGTCGTGTTCGTACCATTGGCCGCTTGAACCGTGAGTTCCCTCACTCTTTGTAAGATGTCCTTAAGACCATGCATAGCACTCTCAGAAACCTCAAGCCATCCAAGCGAATCATCAATGTTCTTCTTATACTGCTGGGCTTCCCTTATATCCGTCTTATACTTGAGTACCTGAGTGATGCCCACGGGATCATCGGAAGGTCTGTGAATTTTTTTGCCTGAAGAAAGCTCAGTTTGACGTCGAGCCATTTGAACCAAATTGTTGTTGGCGTTCCAGAGCATGTCTTTGACGAGCATGTTATTGGTAATGCGCATAATATCACTCCCCTAAAATCTATCTGCCACCTGTGCCGAGTCTGTTGACGATGAGGTCGAGCATTTCATCGAAGACGTTGACCATACGGGCATTGGCATTGTAAGCGGTTTGGAATTTGATCATGTTCGCCATCTCCTCATCGAGGGAGACGCCCATGATGGAATCTCTGGCACTGCTGTATTCTTTGGTCAAAAGTTCCTGGTTACGTGCCACACGGTTGGCTTCTGACGCATCGACTCCAAGGTTGGAAACGAGCGATTTCATAAAGTCCTCAGGTGCACCCCATTCGTATAGCTGCACGTCGTGGCGTGTCTGAATCATTCTTAAAATGTTGCTGCCATCACCAGGAGTGTCTTCAATACGTGATGCGGCTGCAATCTTGTTGAGATCCTCTAAATCCCTGGCTATGGTCATCCGCGAGGCTTTCATCTGATCCACCACATAGTAGTGGCCATCGATGATTCTCACAGCTTTGCTATTATATTCCGGATTGTTAGCAAGTATCTTTTGGATGTTCGATGCGATTTTGTCGCGCTGCTTGTCCGCCGGAAGGGCATCCACACCATCCATGACGGACGAGGTGACGTCAACAGCCGGAGCGTCATTCAGACCACGTGTCAGTAAAAAATTCTTATATTCCTGAGTGGACATGTTGTCCATTGTGAACATGTAGTATCCGGTGCTGCCATTCAGGCCATAACCGTCTTCATGGATGTTGTTCATGGTGGCGGAGAAAGTATCTACAAACTCGTTAAGTTTTTCAGTGTAATAAGGGATCCCTTTTTTATCGCCAAGCATGTTGTCACGAACGTCCATGAGACCCTTGATCTTGCCTGTTGATAAATTGATCTTGTTGCCGTTGGTCCACTGTATATCCATGATGGCGTTGGAGTCGTCTTCGTTGAGTTTGGTGGTTCTCGGAACGAGTTCAAAGCTGTCGCTTCTGAAATGGGCGACGAGCTGCTGTCCACCGACGAGCACATAGAAACGGTTTTGGGCGTCTTCGTAATAATCCACTTTTACAAGTGTGGAGAGTTTGTCGACGAGCAGTTCGCGCTGGTCGCGAAGGTCATTGGCCTTGCCGCCCTCGAGTTCCGCTTTGTAAATCGTCTCGTTAAGTGTGGCGATCTGCTTTGCTATATCATTGCATTCTCTCACTGAGGTTTCAAATTGATAGTTGAGGTCCTTCTGCAAATCCTTGAGCATCGTTGAAAGTCTCTGAACGCCTTCTGATAGCGCGATGGAGGTTTGACGCACCAAAGTTCTTGCAGTGAGGTTTTCAGGGTTCTTTTGTAAGCTTTGAAGTGACTCATAGTATTTGTCGAGCAGTTCTGCGATACTGGAATCCGACGGCTCGTTGAATATGCCTTCGACTTCGGTGAGTACGCTGGCTCTCGCATCCCATTCGCCTTTAACGCTGGTTTCGGTTCTGTATTTGTAATCGAGATAAGCGTCGCGAATTTGTTTGATTGCTGTGACATCAACACCGACACCTACTGTGCCCAGACCACCCGGTAGAATCTGAGGGGTGTATGCCTTGGTGTTCATCACTTGTCTGGAATATCCTTCGGTGTTTGCGTTGGCGATGTTGTGCGATACGATGCCGAGGGATCTTTGATTCGCAAATAACCCTGATAATGAAGTTGTTAATCCTAAAAATCCTGCTGACATGGAATCCTCTCCTTATCTATACACGTGCATCGAAAATGTTTTTGCGTTCATAAGCTTCATTGACTGCTTTTTTATCGTATTTGCCGCTATCGTCGGACATTTGTGTGAGCATACCGATATTGAATTCGATCAGCTCCAGTTTGTCTTCGATCATACGGTTGTTGAAACGGTTTTCATCTACTGTATTTTTAACGAGTACAATCAGTTCATCCTTGGCTGAGAGCACTTTTTGTCTTTCTTCCGGTAACAGGAACTGGGCCAACTGGGTGACGTTGTCGATGTGGTCGATCTTGAGTTCCCTCAATATCAAATCGAGGACTTTCTCCCTGAGTTCCTCCAGCTTGAAAAGCGTCACGACGAGCGCCTGCTCGTGTCCCGCAAGTGCTTCGAGGTTCTCGATCTGGTTGCCTCTGATGGCTTCCCTTTTCTTTGTGGAGATCTCCAGGATCTCCCTATATATTTCAGATTCTTTTTCAAGTGTAAGAATCAGCTGTTCAACACTTTTTGTCATAGCATTTACTCCTTATAATGAATAACCGGACATTACGTCCGGCAGGTTTTGTGGGGGATTAAGAAATCGGCATTTAGATTTTTTTGTTGCTCAAACCAGCGAACATCTTGTCAACGATATCTTCCGCTGATGGTTTGTATGTACCACTTTGAATTTGAGCTTTGATTGCCTCCACCTTTTCACTACGTACTTCAGGAACTTCAGCAAGAGCTTTCATAGCTGCTTGTATGTCCATTGCTTGACTTGATATTTCCACTTTATCAGCACTACGACCTGGTTTTTCAACTGCTTCGGTCTTTTTTGCGGTTTTACCATACGCTTTCATGGCGTTTGGTATACTGTTTACTGGAATTTGATTATTGATCTTCATAAAAACACCCCCGTCCTGCCGATTTCTCTAATACATTTATCGGCACAAACGAGGGTTTGTTTAGCATTTATTTTATTTTTTTTGATGATCTTTGATATGCATGCCCGCTTGTTGCTTATGATTCGAATCCTCAAGTCCCGCTTTCAGGCCGGTAGCGAGGTCTTTGACACACTTTGGACAAAATCTGCTTCCAGTTGTGGCTTCGCCACATCTTTCACAAAAAGCGATGCCTGAATTGCTTCCGAGGACTATTTTGCCTTCCCGGATCCATTTGAGGATGGCATCGGTGTGCACGCCGGTTCCGGAACTGACATCTTTCACACTGGATGACGGGTTGTCGTAGATGTACTCTCTGACTCTTGTAAAATCGTCGTCTACGTCTTCATTGCATCTCGAACAAAGTGACACTCCATTCTCTGCTTGAAAAAGCCGACCGCATTTTTTGCAATTCTTAAGACCACTCAACTTGTTTTCCGTCATCTCAAACCCTCCTATCAATACCCCATGGCCACCGTGATACACATCACTTCATCTACACCGGCCTCATATAAGGTTTTCGCACAAGCATCCAGCGTCGTGCCAGTCGTATATATGTCATCCACCAAAAGCACGCGTTTGCCTTCCAGTGAAACTTTTGTTTTCTTATTCAATATTATAGCATCCTTTAGCATGGACTTCCTAGCTTCTTTGTCGAGAATTTTCAGTTTTTTTGTCGGTTTGCTTCTTTTTAGGACGTTTGAATAGGTTAAACTGGGCCGAGAGTCGCAGATCCCTCTTGCCAAAAACTCCGTCTGGTTGTAGCCACGCTCCGCTCTCCTCAAAATATGGATGGGCACCGGCACGACAAAATCCACATCTTTGAAATCCATGTGCTCTTCCATCACTTCATTCATGCATCCGATCAGATACCTCAGATGATGCGTCTTGCCTTTATACTTCAGATCCATAAGACTCTTTTTCATGCCACCTTCATATAGCGCATAGGATCTGTGCTTTTTGAAATAGGAGAAATGTTCCTGACATTCCTTGCATTTGAAACCGTATACCGCATGCGCCTCCACAGCCTGGTCGATAGGTTTGCCACAATGTTTGCACACCGTATCCCTAATGACCCTGATGGTCTGAATGCACGCTGGACAAAGGTCCGTCTCATCCTTCTCCAGCTCTTTCTGGCAAACGTTGCAAGTCAGATCCCGCGGCCAAAAAAGATCAATGCCTTCCTTAATAAAGGCTTTGAGCATCATGTCAAATCTCCTGTCGCCATTTTCCTGTAGAACTCAAGCCGCTCCCTGAGCCCAGATTGTCTGTGCTGCTCCTGGTTCCTCCTGATCATCTCCTGCATGGCTTTCTTATCCCCCACAAGCACGACAAGCGTCTTAGCACGCGTGATGGCGGTATAGAGAATATTCCTGCTCATCAGCATCGGCGGGCCGAACACCATGGGCATGATGATGGCTTTGAACTCACTGCCCTGACTTTTATGGACCGTCACCGCATACGCGAGAACGAGCTCGTCCACACTTGGGAAATCATACACCACTTCGCGCTCCTGGTCGAAAAGCACCGTTAGGCTCCTCGCAGCGGCATCAATTTCCGAGATGATGCCAATATCCCCATTGAACACCCCCGTACCCTCGTCCCCATATTTCGAAATCCATTCCAGGTTGTAATTGTTTCGGATCTGCATGACCTTGTCGCCTTCGCGGAACGTCTTGTTGCCGAACTTCTTTTCCACCTTTTTCTTGGCCGGCGGATTGATCACTTCCTGAAGCATGTCGTTGAGCGCATTGACGCCGACACTGGAATTCTTCATGGGCGACAAGATCTGAATGTCCTCAAGAGGATCGAGATCATAATAATTGGGAAGCCTTTGGCTCACTAGGTTCTTGATCTCCGATAAAATCACATCCGACCTACTGCTGCTTATAAAGAAGAAATCCTTGTCCGGTTTGTTCAGGATGGGCATTTCCCCGTGATTGATCTTGTGGGCGTTCACCGCTATGAGCGAACTCTCGCTTTGTCTGTAGATTTCATCCAGTGCAATGCTCCTGATGAGATCGCTTTGCAGCAAATCCTTAAGCACAGAACCCGGTCCCACCGAAGGGAGCTGATCGGAGTCACCTACGAAAATCACATGTGTGCCGAGCGCAATCGCATCGAGCAATCTGTACATGAGGACAATGTCCACCATTGAAATCTCATCAATGATGATGACATCCGCTTTCAGGGGCTCCTCGGCATTTTTCCCGAACTGGTTCTCCCCTTGAAATTCAAGCAATCTATGAATGGTCTTGCTCTCACGTTTCGTCGCTTCAGTCATACGCTTTGCCGCACGACCTGTCGGCGCACAAAGGACCACTTTCTTATCGAACATCTCATACGCTTCTATGACAGCATTTATAATAGTGGTTTTTCCTGTTCCAGGTCCACCGGTGATGATATACATGCCATGTTCCAGCGCTTCTACAATGGCACGTTTCTGATTTTCTCCAAGGATGATGCCCCTGTTCAGTTCGAACTCCTTGATGAACTGGTCCCCGTAAAACGGTTTGAGAGGCAATGCATGAATACCGATTTCATAAAGTTTCGCCGCCACCTGCTGCTCCGAATAATGAAGGCTCGGCAAATAAATGCGCAGGTCCCCTTCGCCAACCCGTTCAACACTGAGCGCTCCGGTCACCGCCATTTCCCTGATCTGATTTTCAACTTCAGTGTACTCGACGCCCAGTGCCAAGGCCACTTTTCTCACCAGGTCCTCTTGCTCCGCATAAGTGTGTCCACTTGAAGCCTCCAAGTTGAGAAGATGAAGCAGTCCAGAGTCGATTCTGAACGGGGAGTGAAAATCGATACCCATTTTCATGGCGATCTGATCCGCCAGTTTGAATCCCACACCAGTCACATCTTCCGCGAGAATGTACGGGTTCTTTTCCACCTTGGAAATGGCCTCAGTGCCGTATTTCTTACAAATGCGCATGGCCATGTTCACAGAGAGGTTCAGCGATTGAAAGTAAATGATGAAGTCCCTGAGTTCGTATTGTTCCCTATAGGATTCTACAATCTGTTCCAGTTTCTTGGGTCCGATCCCCGCCACTTCCAGCAGCCTTTCGGGCGCCTTTTCAATGATGTTCAACGTCTCGGTTCCAAACGCGTTCAGCATGAGCTCCGCAGTCGCTGGTCCGATCCCCGTAATGACCCCTGAGGACAAATACTTGAATATGTCCTCCCGATCCGCCGGTTTAAGATGCTCCGAGGACAATATATTCACCTGTTCCCCGTAGAAATTATGGATTTCCATTTGTCCGACCATGCGGATGTGGTCCCCTTCGCGCACAAAAGGAAGGGTCCCCTTGATGCTCACGAGCTCCAGTTCCGTCTGTAACGTGGCAATGACATACCCATTGTCTTCATTATAATAAATGATGTCCTGTACGACACCTTCGAGAGTAATTTTTTCCATTCGCGCCTCATTTTGTTCGTTATTGGCTGCATGTTAGTAGTCATGAATATCATATCATTTTGGGGATAATTATTCAATGTGAAATGGAAGAATATGGGTGCCGCTAACGAAAGTGGTTTTGCGCCCTGAAAGGGCGCAGTTGGTTTTTTGGCTGACGCCAAAGTAGTTGGTGGTTGGGAAAGTCAAAGGATGCCAATTGGGGACAGGTCCATTTTGGTACCTGTGTGTCCAAGTTGGGAAGGGATTGCAAACGACGTAGACGCACGCTTTTACACAAAAAAAGAACAGGTACCAAAATGGACCTGTCCCCAATCGTATTTATCTTTTCCTAACCACTAACCACTTGGCGTAGCCAAAAACCAACTTGACTACACGCGCCGAAACGCGTGTGTCAAAAACCACTGACGCAGCCAATGCAACTCCGAAGAACTATTTACCGAACGCTTCCGCCTTCAAAATCTCCGCTTTGTCCGTCTTCTCCCAAGGCAAGTCAATATCCGTTCTACCAAAGTGGCCATAAGCCGCTGTTTGTCTGTAGATTGGACGTCTTAGGCCGAGGTCGCGGATGATTGCGCCTGGTCTGAGGTCGAAGTGCTTCTTGATGAGGTCTTCAATGATCTCTTCAGAGACTTTGTTCGTACCGAAAGTTTCTACCATGATGGATACCGGGTAAGCGACACCGATCGCGTAAGCGAGTTCGAGTTCACATTTCTCGGCAAGGCCAGCGGCAACAACATTTTTCGCAACATAACGCGCAGCGTATGCAGCGGAGCGGTCAACCTTTGTAGGGTCTTTGCCCGAGAATGCGCCGCCACCGTGTCTTGAGTATCCACCGTAAGTGTCAACGATGATTTTTCTTCCTGTAAGACCCGCGTCACCTTGAGGACCACCGATAACGAAACGGCCTGTAGGGTTGACGAGGTAACGTGTATTTACTAAAAGTTCAGCTGGAACAACCGGCTTGATGACGTGCTCAATCAAATCGGCTTCGATTTGATCTCTGGTCACTCTAGGGCTGTGTTGAGTCGAGATGAGGATCGTGTCCACTCTTTCAGGACGACCGTCTTCACCGTACTCCACAGTTACCTGTGTTTTACCGTCTGGTCTCAAATATTTTAAAGTTTCGTCTTTTCTCACTTCAGCAAGTCTTCTTGCGAGTTTGTGTGCGAGAGAGATTGGAAGCGGCATGAGTTCTGGAGTCTCGTCACATGCGAAACCGAACATGATGCCTTGGTCACCGGCGCCGACAGCTTCTACGTCGTCGTGCATGGTGCCTTCTTTGCTCTCAAGCGCATTGTCAACGCCCATCGCGATATCGTCAGATTGCTTGTCAATCGCTACGAGTACGCCGCAAGTGTCGCCGTCAAAGCCGAATTTTGCTCTTGTGTATCCGATTTCTTTTACTGTTTTTCTTACGATACCTTGAATGTCAACGTAACAGTCCGTCGTGATCTCACCAGCCACTAGAACTAGACCAGTGGTTACAGACGTCTCGCAAGCTACTCTTGCGTTAGGGTCCTCAGTAAAAATTGCATCCAAAATTGCATCCGAAATTTGGTCACATACTTTGTCCGGATGTCCTTCGGTTACGGATTCCGATGTAAATAATCTTTTTCTTGCCATTTTTAAAAACACCTCCTGATTGATTGTGGTTGATAATCCTTTGTTTTATCGATGAACTTTTTGACATATAAAAAGCCCCTTCATGAGAAGAGGCCTAATAGACTCAAACCCCATCTTCCAGATCTCCATAGCATCTGTAGGATTTAGCACCGTGCACTCGCCGGTTGCTGGACTTCACAGGGCCTATTCCCTCCATCTCTCTTGATAAGGATTACTATAAAATTTACTTGCTAATAATAGCACAACACTTCGCCACATGCAACCCTAAATTTATTAATTTTTTTTCAAGTTGTTGCGAGGTAGTCGAAAATGTTGTCATAGCTGCTGTTCACGTAAGAAAACAAAACAGGTTCATCCGTTTTGAGCTCACAGATGAATCCCAAACTTTCGTCATACGCGTGGTTGATCTCGAGCATTTTGTCGATCTCCTGAAGATTCTCCGCACGCATGGTGCAAACGATGAGCTGCCCGTCATATCCGAAGAAATACAGGGCATAGATGTCGCCGTTGAGAAAATAGGGATTCTCCTTCACATGGTCGTTGTTCAGATTGAACTCGATGTACAGCTGCCCCTGCGGGTAACTTTGCTTCATCATCTCCGGGTTGTTCTTCGAGAAACGTCTCTCAAAAAACGAATCCTGAACATGCATCACCATCATATACTCCGGTTTGCTGAGATTGAACGCCGCTTCAATGCTGCTGATCACCATCTCCTCCGCACAGTTCGCACGAACGATCTTATGGGTGGCACTTTCCACATCCACATGGACAATCATCAACTTATACCGGGTCTCGTAATCGACGAGCGCCTCGACCTTATACTGGTCTATACCCGATTTCTGACCCAAATGCACACAATTGTTTTTAATCAGCGTGTGCGGCATGTCCAGAAGCTCGAAATCCGGGTCGATATTCCCGTCCTTCCACAGCATCATGGCCGACGGATAATCACATCCGATGTAGCGCATCACAAAATAATGGATGGCCTGCTCGTTCGACACAATCTCCGGGGTCAGCTTCTCGTAAAGCTGGATTTCATCCTCGAGCGACAAGTCGACATACAGGGCATCAAAAGTCTCCTCGAACATCTCGAAATCCACGAGCGCATCGAGACAGCCTTCGTCCACGATGTATGACGATTTGATGAGAAAAATGAATTCATCAAGACCGATTTCGACGAAGCTGCCGCCGAGGCCGCCAGTGATGCCCAGGATCAAATTTTCCAGCTCTTCCATATTCGGTTCTATGAGATGATAGAATCCATCGATGCCGTAACTTTCAAAATCCAAATGGTAGATTTGGACCACTTCGCGCCCGGCTGGATCCAACCAGTGGGCGATCACTCCCACGACACCCATGAGTCTCGTGTTCGTGGCCTGTGCTTTCACAAACTCCAGTTTCGGATACTCAATTCGATCGAATGGTGATTTTCCCATTAAGCGAGCACCTTCTCAACGATGGTCTTCTTATAATTTTCCAGTTTCTCAAGTGTTGCCTTCTCATTTTCTCCGCTGATGGAGAAATAGACTTTCAGTTTTGGTTCTGTGCCCGATGGGCGAAGCACCATCCACGAATTTTCATCCAGGTAGAACTTGAGGACGTCCGCTTTTGGGAGGCCGGTCTCATCGTGTAGATAATCGATTTTCCGGTCATATGTGAGCAGTGATGCCGAATCTTTTCTGAACGTCTCCATGATGTTTGCCATGACGGTCTGTCCATCTTTGCCCTCGAAGCTTTTTGCGATGGTTTCTTCTATAAAGAAGCCATGGCGCTTGAATATGCTGTCGAGCACTTCGCTGAGAGAGAGACCTTTTCGCTTATAATATTCGGCCATCTCGATGGCGATGAGTGCACCCATGACGGCGTCCTTGTCGCGAACGTGCGGTGCGAAGAGGTAGCCGAAGCTTTCCTCATAGCCCATGACGAAATGGTCCGGGTCGCTTTCAATCTGCTCGCCGATGAACTTGAAGCCTGTGAGGGTCTGTCTGAGAGTGACGCCAAAGTGAGCGGCCTGAGCCCTTGCGAGATCCGATGACACTACGGTGTTGACCACGTAGTGGTCCTTCGTCAAATCGTCTCTTGAGGAAAGGATGTATTCCATGAACAGGCTGCCGATCTGGTTGCCGTTGAGTATTTTATAGCCGCCCGCCTCTTTGACGAGGAGTCCGATTCTGTCGCAATCCGGGTCTGTGGCGATGACGAGGTCCGCATCGTATTTTTCCGCATAGGTGAGTGCGACTTCGAAGGCTTCTTTGTTTTCAGGGTTTGGATTTTTGCATGTCGGGAATTCGCCGTCCGGTTCCATTTGCTCGGTGACGGTGATCAGGCCCGAGAATGCCAATTCCTTGAGGACTCTGGAAATGATCGGTCCGCCGGTGCCGTGGAGTGGTGTGTAGACGACTTTGAGTTCCGAGGCGTTCAGAAGTTCCGGTCTAGGGGAGACTTCTTTGACCATTTCGACGTATGGATTGTCGACGATTTCGCCGATGATGCTGAGGAGTCCGGCTTCGAGGGCGTCTCTTTTTTCCATTACTTTAACTTGCTCGAAGGTTTCGACTCCTAATACATGGTCGACCAGGGCGTCCGCCAAATGGGGCACGAGTTGGCATCCTGTTTCGTCGTAGACTTTGTAGCCGTTGTATTCAGGCGGGTTGTGGCTCGCCGTGATGACGACGCCGCCTATTGCGCCAAGATATCTCACCGCAAATGACAGTTCCGGTGTGGTCCTTACGGATTCGAAAACGTAGGCCTTGATGCCGTTTGCGGCCATGACGATCGCCGTTTCCATGGCGAACTCCTCGGACATTCTTCTCGAGTCATAGGCGATGACCACCGAACGTTCGAACTCACCTTTCAGCGTCTGCTCGTCCCTTTCGATCAGGAAGTTGGCGAAGCCTTGGGTCGCTTTTCTGACGACGTAAGGATTGATGCGGTTTCTGCCCGCGCCGATGATGCCTCGCATTCCGGCTGTGCCGAATTCGAGGTCTTTGTAAAAACGTTCTTCTATTTCAACAGGATTGTCCTCAATGGCCTTGAGTTCATTTCTGAATGCCTCATCGAAGTATGGATTTTCCAGCCACTGCTTATACATTTCATGTGCTTTCATTGTTTGCTCCTTTCATTCTTCCGTAATGATGTGTTAGGAAAAATTATACCATATTCTGAACGTTTTCTGTAGCCTCCGCCCAGAATCCGTTTTGAAAGAGAATGTAAAATATTTGGACCAAAAGATGGCTTTTCGTCTTGTGCGGCAACAGTGCGAAGCCTTTTGTCGGAAGCAGGTTCATCAGATTCTTCGATAGATCGTCGAGTGATGAGAATTCCTTCAGCGAATCCGATTTGAGCTTCCCGTTGATCTGTGCCACAAATTCCATAAACGTCAGAATCTGGAATCTGTCGATTTCAAGCTGCTGAGCAATGTGCTCGTAGAAGTTGAGCATGAGTTCGGAATAGGTATATTCCTTGTCCGCTTTGACAAATTCCGCAATCATGGGGAGCAGTTCCTCAAAGACCATCCTACGGACCGGTCTTTCACTGCCGATCAGATTCTTGACCCGAATCAAGGCTTCTTTCGGAAGTTTCAAAAGGTTGTCGAGCACTTCGTCCTCAGCCGGGACCTCGTCGATATAGTAGAGGTTGCCCCTCAGCTTTTTGAGTACGCGCATGGTGTCGTAATACCCGAGTTTTATATTGTGTTTGGCGCGGACCTGATCCACGTCCAGCACTTTTCCGAGGTCCTCTGAGGGTTCGATCATGGTGATCTTCACATCAGCCTCCTTGGGTACTTTCCTGATTCTGCCAAGGCTGTTGAGCTTAATGGCCACAATCTCGTCGCAACCGCGTTCTATGAGCATGTTGATCGGGAGATTGTCAAAAAATGCGCCGTCGAGCATTTTCTTGTTGTCGAATTTTTCGTTCTTGAATGCCGGATAATTCGCAGAGGCCAAAATGTAATCGTGAAGTTTGCCTTCCGGTATATCCTTGATGAAGACCTCTATTGGCTTCAGATCCGTAAGTGACAGTGTGACGAGTCCGAAATCCATCTTAGATGCCCTGAGCTTCGCTTCGTCGACGTCCCTCCTGAGACTTTCCCTGAAAGGGGTCACGTCGAGGCCACCTTGCTTTATGGTATCCACAATGAGTTGTCTCAATTTGTTGATATCGGATTTGAATTCAAATTTCACAAGTTCCTTGATCAGTTCGGCGTCGCCGTTGACCATGTGTGCCATTTCGGCATCTTCCCAAATTTCCACCATATGGTCAATGTCACCGATGGCGATGAGCGCACCGTTGATGGACCCTATCGATGTTCCCGCCACGGCATCGAACTCATATCCCATTTCATATAGTGCCTGAATCGCCCCAACTTGGAATGCGCCCCTGGCACCTCCCCCTTCAAGTGCTAGTCCTCTCATATCGTCCTCCTGATCTCTGCTTCACATGTATGATTATACCAAATTTTGCGCCTTACAAACACATAGCAAAACACCACAGCTTCCAAACGCGTGGAAGTGTGGTGTCCATTATTGTCTATTATCCTTTGATATCGAATGCCGGTGTTTCCGAATCCGCTTCGTAAGCCTTTTGCAAGTTCTTGAAAAGCATGTCCGCAAGCCCTATACCGCCGGCCTCACTCATTTTTTTCGACATTTCTTCGTCGAGCATCCCTTCAAACATGCTTCTGGCCTGACTTTTTTCAATAAGCCCTATGCCCTCTGAAGAACCTCTCATCTCTTTGAATAATGTGTTTATGAAATAACTCTCAAATTCCCTGCAGGCTTTTTTCAGACCCTCAAGGTCCTTTTCCTCAGCCGCTTTTGCCAGCAGATCCTTAAAAGCGTCTGTCTCGACAGTTTGCTTCTGGTCGTTGCTGATCGGCTGATAACTGTCCATCATGGAAAGGCTGTCGATTTTCATAGGTCTACCTTCTTTCAATCATTGCTTATCTCTTGAGATTGTTGGCGATTTCAAGCATACGGTCCGCTGTCTGAATGGATTTTGAATTGATCTCATACGCACGTTCCGCTGTGATGAGGTTGATCATTTCATCCACGATCTGCACGTTGCTGTTTTCAATGAATCCCTGCCAAACTTCTGTGGTGTCGCCTTCTTCTAGTCCCTCGATCGGAACTCCCGATGCGACGGTTTCCTTGAACAGGTTTTTACCCACTGCTTCGAGTCCCGCCGAGTTGATGAACTTCACAAGGGACATCTGTCCGAGTTCCTCGTATTCTTCCTCGCCGTTTCGCTTCACGGTCATGATGCCCTCAGAATCGACTGCAAAATCACTGACGTCCGGTCCGAGGATGATGTTGCCGTCTGTGCCTTGAACGAAATAACCGTCCGATGTGACGAGCTGTGCGCCCTCTGCAGTGGCGGCGATCTTGAAGCTACCGTCTTTGGTAAATCTTTCATTGCCCATATTGTCTACGATTTTGAAAAAATGCCCGCCATTGATGGCAAAGTCGAATTTTCCTTCTGTTTGTTGCAGATTGCCTGTCGTAAAACTCCTCAGTGTTGCGGAGACCATGACGCCATGTCCGATTTCAATCGGCACGGGACGGCCCTCATCCTGCAACTTGTCGGAAGTGAATAAACGCTCATACATGATATCCTTGAACTCCACGCGCTGGTTCTTGAAACCGATTGTGTTGACGTTGGCGAGATTGTTGGAGATCGTATCGATTTTAAGTTGCAGATTCTTCATACCGGATGCCGCTGACCACATTGCTTTCATAATATGCCTCCTACACTCTTCCCAGTTCGGTGACCGCTTTACCGATCATATCGTCTATGGTTGTGATGACTTTTTGACTCGTCTCATAATTTCTGTTCATTTCTATAAGGCTGATCATCTCAGTGATGGAATCCGTGTTGGATCTTTCCACGAACCCCTGAACGATTTCCCCTGTGAATTCCACTTGTTCGCCTGTCATTTCTTCCACAACCTTATAATAGGATGTTCCGACTTTGTACAGGTCGCCAATGTTCGTATACGCGGTGACTGTAAGCTTATCTGTGATTTCACCGTCTTGGATGACCTCGCCGAACTCGTTGATTGTGAAATTTTCGCTTTCAACCATGATCGGACCGTTCAGCCCCAGTACAATGCCACCATCGAGATTCGTGAGTTCCCCGAATCCATTGATTGTGAATGATCCATTTCTCGACAACAAGTCGCCATTTTCTGTTCTGATATTGAAAAATCCGTCGCCCTTGATGGCAACATCGAATTTGCTGTTGGTCATCTCAATCTGACCCTGCTCATGATTGGTCATGACGGTATAGCCTTTGATGCCGGCGCTCATGGTGCCGATCATGTTGGGCAATCCCTGTGTCACAAGCCCGTCCACTTCCGCACCGCCGACCAGGACCACGCCACGCTCATTGATTTCAAACGTTTCGTCGCCCACATTGATCGGACCTTTCTGGCCCAGTACCAAATTGCCTTTCAGCGGATTGATCGTGCCCCCTACATTTTTATAGATGGTTCTCAAAAAACCGTCCTGGTCTTTGAAGAACTTCATGTTCGTATCATAGTGCACTCCATTTGGCGTATTCACCCTGAAATACCCCGTATTTGTGGACACGGAGAATTCCTCACCCGATTGCGTCTGGGTGACATTTACCTTTGCCGCATCAAAAGGGAGGTTGCTGCCATTTGTACGTGAAAAAAGTCTATTGTTAAAGGACTCCACTTCAAAGGTGTCCTTTTTGAAACCCGTTGTGTTGACGTTCGCAAGGTTGTTGCTGATCACGTCCATTTTGTGCATGTTGGTGGTCATGTTTGTCCCTGCCACATACAATCCTTTAATCATATTCAATACCTCCGATAAAACTATCAAATATTCTATCGTCATAATGATGCTATTTCTTTAGCTTTCTCCCGAGATTTCTTCGACCGATTTCCAACCTTTAATGATTGTCATTATCACTTGATTGTTAGAGCTTTAACTATTGTCTATTCCTATGGCTATACACCCTCTCATCCGTTGACACGACTCCTTTGATTGTGATATATTTGAGGTGGTTAGAAATACCATACCCTTTATTAATTTCAATTTCCTCATTTTGGGAATGTCGGCGGAAGCAGGACGTTCCACTTTTTTTTGCAAAAAAAGTGAAACGGGAATTCAGGGAGAACAGGGAGTGCAGGAAGTGCAGGAAAAGATTAAAGTCAAGACACAGGTGCTGATTGGGGACAGGTCCAAATTGGTACATTGTTTGGCGACGTAAACGCGCCAAAAAGTGCAGGAAGTGCAGGAAGTGCAGGGAATGCAGGGAGTGCAGGGAGTGCAGGGAGTGCAGGGAAAGATCAAAGTCAAAGGATTGGTGCTTCGCACCGAAGAACATAAAAAGATCAAAGAACCTAAGGATTGTTGCTGACGCATTGATCTTTTTTTTATGTAATTTTTTTCGGATTAAGGCGTTTTGTCAATTCATTAACAATAAATCATATCATTACAAAACGTAAATATTAATGCTATTTCCAAATTATAATAAGTACTAAGAATTGCTTTCATTTTCAAAGTTAATCAAATTTTGATGTATTTTTAAGAATTAATAAGCAAAACAAAAGTATATTGTAATTAAGTGAAGCATAAATATAGAAAATAAAACCTTGAGGTGCTATGGTGAAAAAAATACTTATGATCGTCTTAACAGTCATTTTATTCTCACAAATACTTATGGGTTGTTCAAACAAAACTGACCATATTGATTATGAAGATAGAGAGTACGATGTTTCATTGTCTTATGAACTAAAATATGATGTTGATATATTTGATGATTTATCACAGGAAAAGATTAGAAAAATATTAGGTGTTATTATGGATAAAGTTCTACTTGATGATGACATAGAATTTGTTGCAAAGACAAAACTTGATAAAGTAATGAATCCATATGAAGTAAATGCAGACTCTATAATTGAAAACGTCCTGAAAGAGAATGGAATCAATGATACCGATAAAATTGATTTGGCAAAAGCAAAAATGACTATAAAAAAAATAAAACGTAATAAATGACGTTAATGACGACATAAAGTAAAAGAGCGATTTTAGGATTGATGCTGACGCATTGATCCATTTTTTATGTAATTACTTCGAATATAAAATGTTCCTTGTACTTTGATCTTCCCAACCACTGCGCACGTTTGTGTGCAAAACTACTTGGCTTCAGCCAAAAACTAAACAACCAACCCAAAAAGGATTGAAGCTTTAAGCGACAATCCTTTTGCATTGTTACAATTTATTTTGTACTTTCTCACTTGATCTTCCGTTTTTCCTGCTCTTCCCGCTCTTCCTGAACTCCCTGCTCTCCCTGGCACCATAGGTGCCTCCTGCCTTTCCCTGCGCGCCTACAGCGCTCTCAAACTCAAATCAAGCGCGCGCACCGAATGCGTCAAAGCGCCAACAGAAATCAGATCCACACCCGTCTTGGCCACTTCGTGAACACGCTCAAGAGACATGTTGCCGGAAGCTTCAAGATGGACTCTACCACCTGAGATTCTGACCGCTTCAGCCATATCCTCATTACTCATGTTGTCGAGCAGGACCACATCGACCCCAGCGGTTATCGCTTCCTCAAGTTCCGAGACCGACCTGATCTCCACTTCGATTTTGACCATATGCGAAACTTTGGCCTTGCACCGCGTCACAGCCTCAGTGATGCCACCCACCGCGTCAATGTGATTGTCCTTGATCAGCACCGCATCATATAGTCCCATGCGATGGTTGTGACCCCCACCGATGACCACGGCCTTCTTGTCCAAAAGCCTGAGTCCCGGAGCCGTTTTTCTCGTATCTACAATCTTCGCCTTATAAGGAGCCACTGCTTCAACATAGAGCCTGGTTGCAGTCGCTATGCCCGACATCCTCTGCAAAAGATTGAGCGCTGTCCGTTCCGCCATAAGCAAACGCGATGTCAAACCAGTGATGCTCGCCACCTGATCGCCGCTCTTCACCCGGTCTCCATCCCCAAACATGAAGGTCAATTCGGCACATGGATCCATAGCTTTGAACACGCCCTCAAAGACCTGAAGTCCGCCTATGACGCCGTCCTCTTTTGCAATCAACACAAAGGAAGACCTGTGATCGGGCTCAAAAATGCTTTCGGAAGTCAAATCCATACCTTGAGTGTCTTCATAAAGCGCCCCTGCAATAATCTCTTCGACTCTATCAAATTTCATTCTCATCTCGCTCCTCAATCATTTTTTTCAACATTTCACGCATCAACACAATCACATGAAAATTTCTCAAATCCTCCCAATTGGGCAATCTGTGTCCTTTCGGTTCCCACAGCGCCGCCTCCAGCCTCTCTTTCATATCTGAAATCGCATCAAAATTTTTCACAACGCCCATGTTGCGCGTCATCCATGCCTGCAATGAACCAAAACTCATATTGAAATACGGCACCTCCCTGAGAGCAATCCATTTCAAATCATCCACTCTTAAAGAATCCCCTGAAATCGCTCTCGCTGTCCGCCTACCGAAAACCAACGCTTCAAGGAGGGAATTGCTGGCCAATCGATTCTTGCCGTGCACGCCGGTATGTGAGCACTCTCCAACGGCATATAGACCTCTCAGGCTCGTCTTGCCGTCAAGATCCGTCTTAAGTCCCCCCATATAATAATGCATGCAAGGCACAACCGGAATCATGGTATGTGCTGGATTGATCCCGAAATTCCTGCAACAATCATAAATGGTCGGAAAACGCTCTTTGAAAAAACGCTCATCAAGGTGCGTCGCATCCAGATAAACATAGCCAAGTGACTGATGCTCAATCACATCGTGTATCGCCCTTGACACCACATCCCTCGGAGCCAGCTCCTTCATCGGATGCACACCCTCCATAAAACGGTTCATGTTCTCATCGCGCAAAACCGCACCTTCACCTCTGACCGCCTCGGAAATCAAAAAATGTCTGCTCTCATAATGATCGTTGCCGTAAAGTCCTGTCGGATGAAACTGCAAATCGGTCAGACCCGCCGTCTTCACTCCGGCCTCAATGCCCATAGCAATTCCAGTCCCTTCGATTCCAATCGCATTCGTCGTATTCGAATAAAGCTGCCCCACACCGCCAGTGGCAAGCACCACACTTGGAGCCATGAAAATCCTTTGAGCATCCTCAATCAACGCCTCAACCCCGGCACAACATTCCCCGGTCGAAATCAATCTATAAACGTAAGCATGATCATAATGGGCAATATTGTCTCTCTCCAAAACACGCTCATATAGCTTCGAAAGCACCGTCTTTCCCGTATGGTCACCCATTCTTAGTATTCTCGCCACGGCATGAGCGCCCTCAAGTCCAAGCTTATACCCGCGCTCATCCGCATCGAACTCAACGCCATAGCCCTCGATAATCCTGATATTCTCCACCGCTTCATCCACCAAAACCCGCACCGCGCCCGGATCATTGGCAAAATGCCCACACGCCATCGTATCCGCAAAATGCTTCTCGCTGTCATCCGCCTCGCCAATTGCGGTTGCAATACCGCCCTGCGCCAAATAGCTGTTGGTCTTGGTGATGTCCCCTTCGGACAAAATCAATATCCTCAAATCAGGACCGAGTTGCAACGCCGTATACAATCCGGCCAATCCCGCCCCGACTATGATGACATCATAAGCCTCACGCCTCACCGCCATCATCTGATTTTCATCATGGCGTCAATAGCTTCAAACGCCTTCACACGTATATTTTCATCCACCTCAATCGCATTGGTGCCATCGCGAAGCACCCTATAAACATCCTCAAGCGTCGTCTTTTTCATATTGGGACACACCATAGCATCGTCCAGCAGCACAATATTCTTCTCAGGATTATTCCGCCGAATCGTCGAAATCACACCTTCCTCCGTGCCAATCACAATCGTCTCCGCATCCACCGTCTCACACCTGCTGATAATCTGTGACGTACTGCCCACAAAATCGGCATACTCAAGCACCTCTGGGCGGCACTCCGGGTGGACCATCAAATAGGCATCCGGATATTTCGCCATAGTCCTCGCCACATCCATCGACTCCACCCTATGATGCGTTGGACAAAATCCCCTCCAAACCGCAATCTCTCGCTCCGGACATTGCCTGCTCACGTACCCACCAAGATTCTGATCCGGCACAAACAAAATCCGCTCGGCCTCAAGACTCGAAACCACCTTCTCCGCATTGGACGAAGTACAACAAATATCACTTTCAGCCTTGACCTCAGCCGAAGAATTTACATAACACACCACTTTCAGACCTGGATCCGCCTCTTTTGCCTTCCTCACGTCATCTGCGGTAACCATGTCCGCCATCGGGCACCCGGCACCCATGTTCGGGAGAAGCACCGTCTTCGACGGTGAGAGAATTTTAGCCGTTTCCGCCATGAAACTCACCCCGCAGATCACCAAAATAGCCTCTTCGCTGTCCGCCGCGATTCTCGCCATTTCAAGCGAATCACCCACATGGTCAGCAATAGCCTTCACTTCATCAATCTGATAATGATGAGCAAGAATCATCGCGCCCTTCTCTTGCTTCAATCTTAAAATTTCACTTTCCAGTTCATTCACCATTAAACTCACACCTCAACTTCTTCTTGAATATACACCTGTCTTGTCACTAGTCGTAGTAAATATACCACATTATGAGATTGAGTTCAAGGTACCAATTGGGGACAGTCCCCAATTGGTACCTTGAAAGTAGTTAGTGGTTTTTGGCTTACGCCAAGTGGTTTTGCGCTCATAGGAGCGCAGTGGTTAGGAAGTTCAAAAGATAACAGATATATTTTTCAGTGTGTTATTATCATTTTTTTCCGGTGCATAGCACAAGTTCAAAGTACCAATTGGGGACAGTCCCCAATTGGTACTAAAAAAAGGATCAATGCGTCAGCATCAATCCTTAATCTTTTATCTTCTCCGGTGCGAAGCACCAATCTTTTGCAATCTTTCGCTTTTCCTAACCACTTGGCGTCAGTCAAAAACCACTTGGCGATAGCCAAAAACCACCGGGCGCGCTTCACAGCGCCCTAATAATACTTCTTCTTCCCAGTAGTAGTCATCATGTTCTTCTCAAGAATATCAAGGTGCTCAAGGCTCATGCCTGTACCTTTGGCGACACAGCTGACCGCATCATCGGCGATGTAGGTCGGAATGCCGGTTCTTTTTTCAATGAGTTTGTTGAGACCGTTGAGGAGTGACCCGCCACCTGTGAGGACAATACCTCTGGAGCTGATGTCCGAAGCAAGTTCCGGTGGTGTTTTTTCAAGTACGAAGTGGACCGCATCGCATACGGTATTGACCACTTCTTGAAGTGCCTCGAGCATTTCCTCGCTTGAAATTGAAATGTTCTTTGGTAGGCCCGTGATGAGGTCTCTGCCTCTACAGTCCATTTTTATGGATTTTGTTCTTGGATATGCCGTGCCGACATTGATTTTTAATTCTTCGGCAGTACGCTCACCAATCAACAAGTTATGTCTTTTTCTTAAGTATTTGATAATGGCTTCATCGAACTTGTCACCAGCCACTTTAATGGAAGTGCTGACCACAATACCGCCAAGTGAGATGACAGCGATGTCAGAAGTACCACCACCGATGTCGATGACCATGTTGCCATCTGGCTTGGTGATGTCAAGTCCGGCACCGATTGCAGCCGCGATTGGCTCCTCGATCAAAAATGTTTTGCCACCGCCAGCTTCCATGGTCGCGTCCAGTACTGCACGCTTTTCCACTTCGGTGACGCCGCTTGGAACGCAGATGATTATCTTAGGTTTGAACAATCTTCTTCTACCACATGTTTTATTGATGAAGTATCTGAGCATGCGCTCAGTGACATCATAATCCGATATGACACCATCTTTGAGTGGTCTGATCGCAATGATGTTGCCCGGTGTTCTTCCAAGCATCTTTCTCGCTTCGTTGCCCACTGCGAGTACGCGATCCGTATTTTTATCTATTGCCACGACCGATGGCTCTCTCAGAACTATGCCTTTTCCTTTTATATACACAAGCACACTTGCCGTTCCAAGGTCTATGCCGATTTCTGTGCCTACTCCAAACATGAATTTCCACCTTCCACTACCATTATTTTAACTGCTGATCTATTTGTTGACTCTTACAATGTTTGCACCAAGTGCCAGTAGATCGTTCTCAATTTTAGGGTAACCACGATCGATATGGTAAATCTCATCGATTTCAGTCTCACCTTCAGCTATAAGTCCCGCCAAAACAAGCGCGGCACCGGCTCTAAGGTCCGTCGCCTTGACTTGTGCGCCTTGAAGCACTTTCACACCTTGTATTACAGCACTGTGGCCTTCGATTTTAATGTTTGCTCCCATACGGTTGATCTCAGCGACATGTCTGAATCTGTTTTCAAAAACAGTCTCGTTGATGACACTTGTCCCTTCAGAAACAGACAAAAGCACCATGAACTGAGCCTGCGCATCCGTAGGAAAACCTGGATATGGCAAAGTCGTAAGGTCCACCGCCTTGAGTTCTCCTGTAGCTATCACTCGAATCACATCGTCATCATCTTCAACAATGACACCCATTTCACGAAGTTTTGCAGTCACTGGTTTGACGTGGCTCGAAACTACATTTTCAATAGTGATGTCACCTTTGGTGATGGCGGCAGCAACCATAAATGTCGCGGCAATGATTCTATCCGGGATGGTTTGATGTTTGGTGCCGGTCATTTTTTCAACCCCGTTAATGCGGATCGTATCCGTTCCGGCGCCTTTTACATTTGCACCCATTTCATTTAAAAAGTTTGCAAGGTCTATGATCTCAGGTTCTTTTGCGGCGTTTTGAATCAAAGTCTGTCCTTTTGCCATGGTGGCTGCCATCATGATGTTCTCCGTGGCGCCCACACTTGGGAAGTCGAGATAGATTTCAGAACCCACCAAACCATTTTCTGCTTTGGCTTCAATATAACCGTGACCTAACGTCACTTCAGCTCCCAGAGCTTGGAAACCTTTCAAATGTAAATCTATAGGTCTTGCGCCGATGGCACAGCCACCTGGCATGGAAATTTTAGAAATACCCTTTTTTGCAAGCAACGGACCCATGACCAAAAAAGATGCTCTCATCTTTTGGATCAACTCATAAGGCGCTTCACAAAGCAATTTTTCAGCTGGCGTTGTGACAATAGTCTCATTTTCCCTATCATAGTCTACACTTAATCCCAAAGACTCGAGCAATGTGATCATAACTTCAACATCCAAAAGACCTGGAACACTCTCTATAGTACACTGCTCGTCGGCCAATATGGATGCGGCAAGCAATTTCAAAACGGAATTTTTGGCACCCTTGAGTTTAACACTTCCTATAAGGGGTCCACTTTTCTTAACGATTAATTTTGACAATTTTTTTCCTCCATTCAAGTTTGAACAATAACACTCTCAATCTATAAGTAATTTCATTATTTTCAACTCAATTCAGTAAACCATTAAAACGGCAGTTTCCTTTATTATTATATATAAAAAAGCAATTAGTATCCACTAAATTTTATGTTTTTTTTCATTATTTTTATGACGAAAGCACCTTAAATCGAATATTCAAGGCAAATGTTGCGATAATTCATTAAATTTCTTTCAAATCCATTCAAAATGTTGGTCGCTCAAAGTAAAGATGACCAGTCATACGACTGGTCACCTAAAGTTTCATATTTCTTACTTACGAATTTCTCTAAGTTTGATACGATTGATGGCACGCTCAAGTGCCGCTCTGGCTCTGACGATGTCCACTTCCTTGTCGTTGCCTTCATATATGCGGGCTTCAGCTCTACGCTTGGACTCAAGTGCACGGTCCATATCGATTTCATCTACCCACTCGGCTGAATCAACTACCATTGTGACGACCGATTCGTACACAGTGACAAATCCTGCCGAACAGGCCGCCCATCTAAAGGTCTGGTCGTCCTGCCTGATGCGTAGACTACCAACTCGTAATGGAGCTACTAGAGGTTCGTGGTCATATAAAATTCCTATATCGCCTTCGGTTGTCCGCATAATGGCCATATCCGTCTCGTCCGAAAAAAACGAACGGTCTGGCGTGACTACTTCAAGCTTGAATTTATTGCCCATCTAAACACCTCCACTATGCCTTGCTATTTTTGTATTTTTCGACAACATCTTCGATCGTTCCACAGTAAAGGAACATTTGCTCTGGAATTTCATCGTGTAAGCCATCTAAAATTTCTCTGAAACCACGAATGGTGTCTTTGATTGGTACATAAACGCCTTTGAATCCAGTGAACTGCTCAGCAACATGGAATGGTTGCGAGAGGAATCTCTGAATTTTTCTGGCTCTGCTCACGACCAATTTGTCTGCGTCTGAAAGCTCATCCATACCGAGGATCGCGATGATGTCCTGAAGTTCATTATATCTTTGAAGAATTTCCTGAACTTCACGTGCCACAGTGTAGTGCTCTTGGCCTACAACATCAGGCATCAAAATTCTCGAAGAAGAATCCAGTGGATCTACCGCAGGGTAAATACCAAGTTCGGAAATCTTTCTGGAAAGAACCGTTGTCGCATCAAGATGCGAGAACGTCGTCGCCGGAGCCGGGTCCGTAAGGTCGTCCGCCGGAACGTAAACTGCTTGAACCGATGTGATGGAGCCTTTGGTTGTAGACGTGATACGCTCTTGAAGCGCACCCATGTCTGTAGCAAGCGTAGGCTGATAACCAACGGCACTAGGCATACGGCCAAGAAGAGCCGAAACTTCAGAACCAGCTTGTGTGAATCTGAATATGTTGTCGATGAACAGAAGAACATCTTTACCTTCTTGATCTCTGAAGTATTCTGCCATTGTAAGACCTGTAAGGCCAACACGCATCCTTGCTCCAGGAGGCTCGTTCATTTGTCCGAAGACAAGAGCCGTCTTTTCAAGAACGCCGGACTCCTTCATTTCATGATAAAGGTCGTTACCTTCACGTGTTCTCTCACCAACGCCTGCAAAAACTGACAGACCGCCGTGATTGGTTGCGATATTGTTGATCAGTTCCTGGATGATTACCGTCTTACCTACACCGGCACCACCGAAAAGTCCGATTTTACCACCTTTGGCATATGGTGCGATGAGGTCGACAACTTTTATGCCGGTTTCCAGCATTTCTGCTGAAGTTCCTTGCTCCACGAAAGGTGGGGCTTCTCTATGAATCGGCCAAAACTCCGCATCGCCTTTTTCGATTTGACCTTTTTCGTCAATTGTTTCCCCAAGTACGTTAATGAGTCTGCCCAAAGTTGCATTACCAACCGGTACAGATATTGGTGCCCCTGTAGATACAGCTTCAATACCTCTTACAAGACCATCTGTCGAACTCATTGCTACCGCTCTGACAGTATTGTCTCCGATGTGTTGCAGAACTTCGGAAACTACATGTATGTCCTTATAATCAATCCTGATTGCATCATAAATATTAGGAAGCATGTCTGCTTCGAACCTAATATCGAGTACAGGTCCAATGATTTGAACGATTTTACCAATCGCCTGATCCATACTCTCACTCCTTTATAAACATTATTTTAGTGCTTCCGCACCGCCGACAATTTCTGATATTTCTTGCGTAATAGCCGCTTGTCTCGCTTGGTTGTACGAAAGTACCAATTCATCGATGATTTCCTCTGCGTTATCGGATGCACTTTCCATCGCGACACGTCTGGCAGCCTGCTCCGAGGCGGCCGATTCGATCAGACCACCATAGATGGTGCTTTCCACGTACTTTGGAATGATATATCTGAGCACGTCTTCCGGTGAAGGCTCATAATTGATGAATTCCATCATTTCGTCTGTTTCTTCAAATTCCGAACGTTCAATCGGCAACAATTGAAGTGCTGTCGCCACTTGTGAAATGGTGCTTGCAAATCTCGTATACACGAGCTGTATGGCATCTACCTCGCCCTTGTTGTAAAGCTCAATCGCAATTTTGGATATTTGCGATGCATGGATATGCTCAGGTTTTTCAGAGATGTAGAGAAAACTGTCCGCAATCTTGTAATCGTGTCTTGCCAGAACATCGTTTCCTCTTCGACCAATCGTCAAAAATTGAGCATTCTCCTTATCTGTTACGTTTTCCAGTGCCTTCTTGATGACATTCGCATTGTAACCTCCACAAAGTCCACGATCTGACGTGATGACGATGTATAAGGTTTTTACAATCTCCTTGTCCGAAATGTAACGGGTTTTGATGCTTCGGTCAGAACCGAGTATATCCGTTACGGCAGATTGGATCGTGTCAAAATAAGGTTTTGTGATATCCATCC
Source organism: Firmicutes bacterium UBA5201 (assembly GCA_002412775.1). Taxonomy (GTDB): domain Bacteria; phylum Bacillota; class Clostridia; order Peptostreptococcales; family Acidaminobacteraceae; genus Fusibacter_D. Next base: position 121,711 of record DHVT01000028.1, read on the forward strand.
TGTTACGAGCCCTTTTCAGCTTTGCGGTAGAGACCAATTCCATCGCTTTTGTAATCTGCATGGTACTGTTGACGCTTCTGATTTTCCTTTTTATATCGCGCGTACCGCTACCTGCCATGTTATCCCTCCTATGCGGAAGTTTACTCTACTTTAAAGCCTTTTTTGAACTCAGTGATTGCGCTTTTAAGTTTTTCTTCCATATCTTTTGTTAATTCACTTAACTCAACGATGCTTTTACCTATTTCAGGATAATTGAGATCCAAGAAATCAATCAACTCCGCTTCGAAACGACGAATCTGATTTGCATCGACATCCGTCATATAACGATTGACAATCGTGTATATAGACATGACCTGATGCTCTACGGACATTGGTTTATATTGAGCTTGCTTGAGAATCTGCATGAGTCTTTCGCCGTGCTCGAGAGTCGCTTTTGTATCTTTGTCGAGTTCTGAACCGAACTGTGCAAAAGCAGCGAGTTCTCTGTACTGTGCAAGTTCAAGCTTGATCTTGCTCGCAACTTTCTTCATCGCTTTGATCTGTGCGGCACCACCAACCCTTGATACGGAAATACCAGGGTTTACAGCTGGTCTTTGGCCGGCAAAGAAAAGTTCTGACTCAAGATAAATTTGACCATCTGTAATGGAGATGACGTTTGTCGGAATATATGCCGAAACGTCGCCCGCTTGTGTTTCGATGATCGGAAGCGCTGTGATTGAGCCGCCGCCGAGTTTGTCGCTAAGTTTCGCGGCACGCTCAAGCAATCTACTGTGAATGTAGAATACGTCTCCTGGATATGCCTCACGTCCTGGCGGTCTTCTCAGAAGCAAAGACATGGCACGGTATGCCACGGCATGTTTGGAGAGGTCATCGTATACGATGAGAACGTGTTTTCCAGCATACATGAGTTCCTCAGCCATTGTTACTCCGGCATAAGGTGCGATGAATTGGAGCGGAGCCGGGTCGGATGCTGTTGCGGCAACGATACATGTGAAATCCATCGCACCATTGTCCTCAAGTTGCTTCACGATTTGCGCCACTGTAGATTTCTTTTGTCCTATAGCGACGTAGATGCAGTAAACATCTGTGTCTTTTTGATTGATGATCGTATCAATCGCTATAGCGGTTTTACCTGTTTGACGGTCTCCGATGATGAGCTCCCTTTGGCCACGGCCGATTGGAATCATGGAGTCGATCGCTTTGATACCGGTTTGAAGCGGTTCAAATACGGATTTTCTGTCAATTACACCTGAAGCTTTCGCTTCTATAGGTCTGAATTTGTCAGATGGAATCGGGCCTTTGCCATCGAGCGGTTGACCGAGTGAGTTCACTACTCTACCGAAGATGTTTTCGCCTACAGGCACTTCAACAACGCGCTCTGTACGCTTAACCAGATCCCCTTCTCTTATATTTTCGTCTGAGCCAAACAAAACGACACCGACACTGTCTTCTTCAAGGTTAAGTACCATGCCATATACTTCATGGGGAAATTCAAGAAGCTCCCCTGACATACAATTTTGAAGCCCATGGACTCTAGCAATACCATCGCCAACCTGAATGACAGTACCTGTATCCTCTACTTGAAGCTTAGACTCATATTTCTTAATCTGCGATTTGATCACAGAACTAATTTCTTCTGGTCTTAGATTCATGTCTAACACACTCCTACTAAATTATTATTTGAGTTAAACCTTCGAGCATACTTTCCAGCTTGAATTTGACTGACCCATCTATGATCTGGTCACCCATCTTCACCACAAGTCCGCCTACTAGGGCTGGATTGATACTGGAGGCAAGCACAACATGTTTGCCGGTGATTTTCTCCAGATTATGTGATAAAGCTCCAAGTTGTTCATCAGTTAATGGAATCACGGATTCCACAGATGCTTTTAATACATTATTGTGTTCGTCCACACGACGGTCGAAGTCGTGTTTGATTTTTAGTAGTTCAGAACCACGTCTCTTGTCCAGCACTATCTTTAGAAAATTGAGCAACTCCTCTGAAATACTGTCCTTGAAAGCCTCAGTGATGATCGCTTTCTTTTCCTCAAAATTGACTGTAGGTGTTTTGATAATCTCAAAATAATCCGGATAATCTATCAACACTTGAGCAAAAAAATCAAACTCCTTTTGGATTTGCTCCAAACGGTCCGTTTCTAGGGCATACTCAAAAATGGCCTGAGAATACGTTATATCGACTAACTTTGCCATCGCGCTTCACCTACTTCACTGATGAACTTATTGATAAGTTCCTTGTGATCGGCTTCATTGAGGTCTTTTTCAACCACTCTCGACGCAGCCATGATCGTAAGATGTGAAATCTGATCTTTCAACTCATTAACAGCTTTAACTCTTTCTCTTTCAAGTTCTCTATGGGCATTGAGCTTCATGCTTTCAATATCCGATTCCGCGGCTTTGATGATATCAAAAGCTCTTTTCTCAGCGCGCAGAGTGTGTTTTTTGACAATATCCTTGCCTTCTTCTTCGGCCATGGAAAGTTTGCCTTCATACTCTTCTTTGTGGCTCAGAGCAATAGCTTCCACATCCTTGGCATGTTGGATTTGATTTTTGATCTCGTTTTCACGAGTCTGCATAAATTTTGTTACTGGCCCAAATAAAAACTTTCTTAGAATTAAATATAGGATGAGCGTATTGATCAGCTGGAATGCAAAAGTCCAGTTAATTTCTACAAGTCCCAATCTAAGACTCGCAGTTGTCAAGTCCATACTCATGTAAATCCTCCTTTAAGGGATTATTCCTATATTTTTATAGCATTCTCACAAGTGGGTTTGCAAACAACAAAATAAGAGCGATTACCAGTCCGTAGATACCAGTTGTCTCAGCAACTGCTGCTCCGAGTAACATTGTTCTGACGATATCGCCTTGAGCTTCAGGTTGTCTTCCAACGCCTTCTGCGCCTTTACCTGCTGCATAACCTTGTCCGATACCAGGTCCGATACCTGCGATCATCGCGAGACCCGCGCCAATTGCTGAAGCGGCAAGAATAAGTGCTTTTCCTGTGATAGGTTCCATAATATAATTCCTCCTTAAGATTATGTTTAAAATTATTGATCTCAATCCGCGTTAGAGTCTTAATAACGGATTGGCAAATAACAACACGAGCGCGATAACCAGCGCGTAGATTCCCGTCGTTTGAGCGACAGCCTGTCCAACAAGCATCGTTCTTACGATCTGGGATTGTAATTTTGGTCTTTTACCAACCGCCTCAGTTCCTTTTCCAGCGGCGTAACCTTGACCGATACCAGGTCCTATACCTGCGATCATCGATAGTCCCGCACCTAATGCGGACGCCATGATGACCAGTGCGCTACCCTCGAGATTGACCAGTGGGTTACCAAAGAGCATTATGAGTGCGACAACCAGTGCCAGTATACCGGATGTTTCTGCGACAGCAGCACCTAGTAGCATGACCATGGTGGTCTCTCTTTGACTTTTTGGATTTCTCGAAACGGCTTCAGCACCTTTTCCTGCCGCATACCCCTGTCCAATACCTGGGCCGATACCTGCGATCATTGCAAAACCAGCGCCAATCGCGGTTGCGGAAAGGATGAGTGCTTTCGGTTCAAAGGTCATCAACCATTCGAAAAAGCGCATTATGAAATTGGTTGAATCCATGAGTTCACCCCTTTATGATTTATTTCCCTTAGCCATTTATTCCATAGCGCCAGAAATAAATACCATTGTCAACATGGTAAATATAAATGATTGCAGCAATCCTGCAAACAAGTCGAAATAAATGTGCAGAACAGCCGGAACACCAGCTTGTAGTAATGGAACAGCAAGGCCCAATAGTGACTCTGTGAAACTACCCAGTGCGCCATAAAGCAGCGTCATGATGATTACGCCTGCAACAATATTTCCGAACAAACGGAAACCGAGCGATATCGGGTTCGCTAGTTCGCCGATAATGTTGAGTGGCAATAAAAAAGGTATAGGTTCCATAAATCCCTTCGAGTACCCGCCGAGTCCTTTGCTCTTGACTCCAAATGCCTGAGTCAGTACAAAGGTCGTGATGGATAAGCTCATTGTGGTGTTAAGGTCTGCTGTAGGGGGTCTAAATCCGAATAATCCGATGACATTGGACAATCCAATGAAGATCAGTAGAGTTCCTACATAAGGTGCCCAAACAGCATTGCGCTCTCCCATGTTTTGATTCGTCAAGTTGTTGATCGTTTTAACAATCTGTTCCACAACCAGTTGAAATCCTTTGGCTTCTTTTTTAAGATTCCGAGTAGCAAAAATCGAAAAAACGAGCATAATAAACATGATCAACCAGGTGACAGTTACTGTTTCAGTCACAGGAATGGAGCCAATGTGAAATACAATACGTGGTCCAAAACCTTCAGCGCCCATTAGTTTCATCCTCCTTTCTCTTAAAAATGTTTTTGTAGTAGGTCTTGTCATTGAAAAGATTTGTTGCAAAAATTATCAATTTTATTGTAAGCAATCCGATTACGGTTCCAATGATGTTGATATAGGGTGCCGTAATCGAAACATAAATGACAATTGCTGTGATGACATATCTAATGAAATATTGTGTAACCGCAAAAGTTTGTGCTTTTCCCGGATGCATTTTTACCGCCCGATTCAAGGTGTTTGCGAGCTGGAAAAAATTAAGGGCGCTTATGGCAGAGCCGAAAATCAATCCCATCATGAAAGGAACTGGCTCCTTCAAAAGCACAAAACCCATGATGCCAATTACGGCAACGACTATGGCAAGTGCTTTGACCACAGTGATTTGAGTCTGTCTAACCGAATTCATTTAGTCACTTCCGTTTCTTTTTTCTTGCTTCTTTCTCAAATCTCTGAACATAACGTTCAGGGGTTTCAGAATCCTCATAATCCTTACTTTGCCTTATGGCGAGGACATAGAGATTCCTGAAAGCTGCACCCACTCCGAGGAGCAGACAGATGATCATGAAAATGCTGCCATCCCCGAACTTTCTATCCAGCCAGTTGCCAATGAAAACACCCCCGATAATCGGTACGATCATCATGATGCCCACTTGTGATAGAAGAGCTAGATTTTGTAGAATATTCTTTTGATTTTTCTTCATAATTTTGTCCTCAATTTAATAATTACTAAGCTATTATATCATACTTCATTAAAATTTCAGCACAATTATTACGAAGAAAAGGGTGCAATTGTCACAATTGCACCCTTTTTAGCCTTTGATTTTCCACATTTTGATAAATCTGACAATTCTTTCACAAGCTTTACCGTCCCCATAAGGGTTCACCGCTTCCGACATTGCCTTATAGTAATCCACATCTGAAATCAGACGTGATGTCATCTCAATGATTGTGTCTTTTTCAACGCCCGCAACAACAACCGTCCCTGCTTCCACCGCTTCAGGACGTTCGGTTTCGGTTCTTAGGACGACAACTGGTTTGCCCAGCGCAGGTGCCTCTTCCTGTATGCCTCCTGAATCCGTCATGATCAGATATGATTTCGCCATAAGATTTGCAAAAGGCTCATATTCGAGCGGTTCGATGAGATGGATCCTGGAATGTCCAGCAAGATATTCGCCAGCGGCAGATCTCACTTGTGGGTTGAGGTGTACTGGAAATACGACTTCCACATCGTCATGAAGTTCCACGATCGCTCTGATCGCACTGAAAATCTGCACCATGGGTTCGCCAATATTCTCTCTTCTGTGGGCAGTGACAAGAACAACTTTCTTGCCAGTATAATCAATACCGTCCAAAACAGCATCCTTGAACTTGTAATCAGGCTTGATCACTGAGATCAAAGCATCGATGACTGTATTTCCTGTTTTTACAATTTTTTCCTCACTGATGCCTTCACGGACAAGGTTCGCAACATTGCCTTCAGTAGCCGCAAAATGAATTGTGGCGAGTCTCGAGGCAAGCATACGGTTCATCTCTTCAGGATAAGGACTGTAAATGTTGCCGGTTCTGAGTCCAGCCTCCACATGTCCCACGGGAATCTGTTCATAAAAAGCGGCAAGAGCTCCTGCGAGCGTCGTTGTCGTGTCACCATGCACCAGAACAATATCCGGTTTTTCGGACGCAAGAACAGTCTGCACACTTTCGAGAACACGTGCAGTGATTTCAGTAAGAGTCTGGCCATGTTGCATCAAGTTGAGGTCATGATCCGGTACGATCTTAAAGACATCCAAAACCTGATCGAGCATTTGTCTATGTTGGGCAGTGACGCAAACAACCGAGTCAATTTCAGGATCCTGTTCCAACACCTTAACAAGTGGAGCCATTTTGATGGCTTCGGGCCTAGTTCCGAATAGTGTGAGTACTTTTATCATGATTTACTCCAATGTGTTCTTTTTTTCAAGCCAAAGCGATCGATTGATGGGAATGATGACGACAACAACCGCTATTCCAAGCAATATGCCCGCAGGGATCCAATTTTCTTTGAGCAGTTCAATCGCACCGCCTCCTAAAAGAGCACTGATCAGATACATGGCAAGAACCGCTTTTTTTTGATTGAAACCCAATGAAAGGAGCCGGTGGTGCAAATGCCCCCGATCTGCTTCCATAATGGGTTTTCGATTGATTTTTCTTCTGAGGATCGCAAATGTCGTATCAAATATCGGGACACCAAGTGCGAGGATCGGCACGACCACCGTCATGGCAGTGGCGCCTTTTAGCGCTCCATCGATGGATACGGCCGAAAGCACCAGACCGAGGAAAAGCGCACCGGCATCCCCCATGAATATTTTTGCGGGATTGAAGTTGAAAGGCAAAAATCCGATCGAGCTGCCAGCGAGTATGAGTGTGATCATAGCCGCATCATATCTCAGGTTGATCATGGCGATATAACTGAGTGTGATGGCTGCGATTGCGGAAATGCCAGCTGCGAGGCCATCCAGTCCATCAATGAGGTTCACAGTGTTTGTGACTCCGACGATCCACAGTATGGAAATCGGCAGAGAAAACGCACCTAGCATAATGTAACCTGAATCCGCAAAGTAATTGGTGAAATATTTGATCTCAAATCCGGCTGTAACAAGTACAATGGCAGCAATGATCTGCATCATCAGTTTGCCTTTTGCGCCAAGTGGCTTGACATCATCTACCATTCCCGTAATGAGTACGATCAAGGACGCGATGAACAATCCCATCAATTTGAAAGGTTCGATATTGGCGAAGAGAAACATGCTCACGAAAAAACCTGTGAAAATGGCCAGGCCTCCCCAGAGCGGTATCGGTACTGAATGAATGCGCCTTTCGTCTTTTGGAATGTCAATAGCTCCGAATCGATGTGCCAGCTTGATCACTTGTGGCGTTAAAAGAAAGCTGATCAAACCTGCAATAATCGCAGGTATATACATAAAACACCTCTACTTTATTTTGTACCGAACAAACGGTCACCTGCATCACCAAGACCTGGTACGATGTATGCGTGGTCGTTCAATTTCTCATCAATGTGTGCGATATAGATATCCACATCCGGGTGCATGGTTTGGACTGCCTTGATGCCTTCAGGACATCCGATCAGGCAGACAAACTTGATGTTGACGGCGCCTTGCGCTTTGATGAACTGGATTGCCGCATTTGCGGACCCTCCCGTTGCAAGCATCGGATCGAGAACAATCAGATCTCTCTCACTGACGTCCGTAGGCAGTTTACAGTAGTATTCCACTGGCTCAAGGGTTTCAGGATCACGGTAAAGTCCTACATGGCCTACTTTCGCCGCAGGCAAAAGATTTAAAAAGCCATCAACCATTCCGAGTCCCGCTCTTAAAATAGGAACAATTCCTAATTTTCTTCCAGAAAGCATCTTTGTTGTCGTTTTGCAGATCGGTGTCTCGATCTCAACATCCTGAACCGACAAATCTCTTGTCACTTCATATGCGAGAAGCATTGAAACCTCTTTTACAAGCTCTCTGAATTCCTTGGAACCCGTATTCTTGTCTCTGATCAGACTCAATTTATGCTGAATTAATGGATGATTCATTTCATATACTTTACTCATTTTGCACCCCTTTACAGATATTTGGCTTCAATCGCCTTGATTTTATTCACGCGTGTTTCATGTCTTCCACCTTCAAAAGTCGCTTCAAAAAAAGTGTCTACGATTTTTAGTGCGAGTCCCTCTCCGACAACACGTTCTCCAAGAGCGAGAATGTTTGCGTTGTTGTGACATCTTGCCATTTCAGCACTGAATGTATCGCTGACCGGTGCCGCTATGATTCCTTTGACTTTGTTTGCAGCAATAGAGATGCCCAGTCCCGTACCGCAGACCAAAACGCCGAGTTCGCACTCGCCTGAAATTATGGATTCAGCCACTTTGAGGGCATAATCCGCATAATCCACCGACTCCATCTTTTCCACTCCAAAGTCCACTACCTCATAACCCTTTTGTTCGAGATGGGCCTTAATCGTCAACCTGAGATTAAATCCGCCATGATCCGAACCTAGAGCAACTTTCATCAGACACCTCCACACATTTATTAGACTTAATTTCCTTATACATTATAATGATTTGGACCCTAAAAATCAAATTAAATTTTGAACACACGTCCTTCGGATGCTTTTTCAAGGCGATTCATAATGGCGTGTCCAAGTGCATTTTCACTGACTCCGTGCACCAAAACGACATCGGCGCCGAGCTCATCCAATTTTCTTAAATCTTTGAAAAGATTTCTCGCAAATGTGTCCAAGTCTTTTGAACTGCCCTCTTTCATGAGATGCACTTTATCCCGATGACGTTTGTAGACAGCATCTTCCTCAAGCAATCTTTCAAGAACCAAAGCATCTTCCTCAAAAATCATGACGCCTATGCTCCCGCCTGATTCGACTACTTCTATTATTCTACCATAGAATGTTCTGATTACAGCCATAATATCTCCAGAATAAACACTTACTTCAGCGTCGGGGGCATAGTGTCTGTACTTCATCCCTGGTGACTTTGGCACCAGATCATGCTGACTTTTGTTGGCAAGTGCCGGATCGACCTCACATCCACCAACGCATTCCGCAATCATTTCACGCGTGATCTTGCCCGGTCTGAGTATGACCGGCACCTCACCTGTCACATCAAGCACTGTGGATTCAAGTCCGACATGGGAATCCCCACCGTCTACAATGCAATCCACACGGCCTTTCATATCTTTCAGGACATATTTGACATCCGTCGGACTTGGCTTGCCGGAGAGATTTGCTGAAGGTGCCGCAATGGGAACCCCTGAGAGATCGATCAGCTTCAGAGCCACAGGATGGTTCGGCATTCTCACGCCTACCGTTTCGAGTCCTCCTGTGACCTTGTAGGGCACATGAGCCTTTTTCTTGACTACAAAGGTGATTGGTCCCGGCCAGAAAGCTTCCATCAGGATTTTCGCGTAAGGCTTTACTTCCTCGGCGAGATCACCCAGCATATCCAGCCTGGCGATGTGCACAATCAAAGGGTTGTCCGAAGGCCGACCCTTTGCCTCATATATGGCATCGACGGCCGATTCGCTCAGAGCATTGGCGCCGAGCCCGTATACAGTTTCAGTGGGGAAAGCCACTGTTTTTCCAGCGGAAAGCATTTCAGCGGGAATTATGAGTTGATCCTCCATGGTTGCGGGATCAATTTTTATGATCAATGTCTCTATTCTCATCCGTTCCACCTTTATCCTAAAACAAAAGCAGTCTATTAAGACTGCTTCTAGAATTGACAAATTTAATTTACGTCGCAGTTTTGACTCTTGTGAAAGTCCATTTCAAGAGAGATGGCGTCATCAATGTCGTGACGAGTACCATCAGCACCGCAGCGGCCATTTCCTTCTCATTCAGAATTGCCATTTGCAGACCCAAGTTCGCCACGATGATGGCGACTTCAGCTCTAGGGACCATACCAGCTCCAATCTGAAGCGATTGATTGCTGTCAAAACCGGACAACCGGGCACCCATTCCACAACCGATGATTTTGCCCAGCACACCTGCGACAATCAATATCGAACCTACACCCACTGCTGTGAGTGCGGCTTTGAGATCGATGTCCATTCCAATGCTGACGAAGAAAACCGGTGTGAACAAGAAAGTGGCAACTTTGTTGACGTCGTGCGACACACGGTGTTTGAAAGAAGTCATTGAAAAAATGATTCCCGCAAAATAAGCACCGGTGATGGCGGCGACACCAAATTCCTCCGACATGAAAGCAAGTACAAAACAAAGTATGATGGAAATTGTGATGATTTTGTCATCGCTGTCGGTATCGATATCCATTTTTTTCAGTATTTTGATCGCAACGAATCCGACACCATATACAATGGCAAAGAAAGCTACGATTTTAAGCGATACAATGGCAAGAGAACTCGAAGCACCTGGTTTTACAAGTCCTACAAGCAGTGTCAACAAAATGATACCTGCGACGTCATCAATTATGGCTGCACCTAGGATCATCAGACCCTGTTTGGTTCTCAGCTGTTTGATCTCTCTAAGCGTCTGCACCGAGATGCTGACGGAAGTGGCTGTTGATACGATACCCAGAAACAATGCCACGATCATGGACTGATTCGGATAAAACACCATAATGCCGACAAACACAAGTGCGGCTGGAACAATGATCCCTCCAAGTGCAATCAAGGAGGATGACTTTATGGATGCCATCAACTCTTTGACATCCGTCTCCAGTCCTGCGATAAACATGAGGAAAACGACACCGATTTGCGCGAATTGCTCAATCAACTCTGTTTTATCCATCAAACCCGCCCCAAAAATCAAACCCACGAGAATTTGACCCATAACAGCAGGTTGTTTTAATTTTTCACTGATTATGCCGGCAACATGTGCTGCAAAGAGTACAATCGCCAGTTGTAACATAAAGAAATAACTTGATTCCATAACGTCCCCCATTCAAGTGGTTAATCCACTGAATCAGTATACTCCTGTAAATCTGTTTTTTCAAGGGGATTTTTTTATTGAGCTTCCAACGTTTTTAAAGCCTCCGCCTGGAAAAATGTACTGAGTTCATCGATCATCTCATCGATTTCACCGTCCATGAAATGCTCAAGTTTATAAAGTGTGATGGGTATTCTATGGTCAGTGATGCGTGCTTGCGGGAAATTATAGGTTCTGATTTTCGCACTTCTGTCCCCTGTGCCCACCTGGCTTCTTCTTTGTTCCGCGATTTCATCATTTTGCTTGTTCAGTTCCATCTCGTAAAGGCGTGCCTTGAGCACTTGCATCGCTTTATCCTTGTTCGTGAGTTGTGACTTGCCATCCTGGCAACTGACAACAAGACCGGAAGGCAAATGCGTGATTCTCACTGCGGAATCCGTAGTGTTTACACTCTGTCCACCATTACCCGAAGATCTGAAAACATCTATCCTGAGATCGTTTTGTTTGATATCGATTTCAACATCGTCCACTTCAGGTAAAACAGCCACAGTAGCTGTGGATGTATGGATTCTACCTCCGGATTCCGTTTGGGGAATTCTCTGTACACGATGCGTGCCGCTCTCATATTTCATTTTGGAGTACGCACCTGCGCCTTGGATCAGCACAGACGCTTCCTTGATGCCACCCACACCGGTTTCATTGGTGTTGAGCACTTCAATTTTCCAACGTTTGCGCTCGGCAAATCGGATGTACATTCTGAGAAGTTCCGCCGCAAATAGTCCTGCTTCGTCTCCACCCGCTCCGGCTCTCACTTCGAGGATGACGTCACGCGAATCGTTGGGGTCTTTTGGCAACAGCAGTTTCTTCAAATCGAATTCAATGGCTTCAATGGAACCTTCAAGCTCGATGAGTTCTTGTTTTGCAAGTTCCCTCATGTCCTCGTCACTTTCCCTGAGCATCTCTTTCGCTTCTTGGATGCCTTGCTTCACAGCTTTTAATTCTTTGTATTTCGCCACGATCGGCGTCATATCCGAGTGTTCTCTCATCAGCTTTTGCCAAGTGTTTTGGTCGCTGATCACCTCGGGATCGGACAGTTTGTGTCCGAGCTCTTCATACTTTTGTTCTATAAATTCTAACTTATCAAACATTTTCATGCCTCCATAATGCTTTCTTACCATATATGAACCGTGGTACGCCACATAAATCACTGAAATGATTCACGTCCTCATAGCCAGCCGAAACCATAATTGCCTCAATGGCATCCGCTTGGTCATGACCGGCCTCAAAAACCAGTATGCCCCCATCCTTCATATAGGATAAGGCCTCCGGTATAATTCTTTTATAAAAATCCAGACCGTCCTCTCCACCGAAAAGTGCGAGGTGCGGTTCGTAAAGTGCCACTTCCCTTTGCATCACTTTGACCTCGCCGGCAGGTATATACGGCGGATTGGAAACAATCAGATCAAAATCCTTCTCCGATACGTCCACAAAAAGATTGCTTTCAAAAAAACGGACCTTGCCTGATACATTGTTGATCACGGCATTGTGTTTGGCCTTTTCAATGGCTGATGAGGAAATATCCGATGCGTAGACGTCAGCCCATGTGTTCCGATAGGCTATTGAGATGGCGATGGCACCACTTCCTGTGCCTATGTCGAGTACTTTGGGTCTCTTGATGTCTTTGATGTGCTCAAGCACCCATTCCACAAGCACTTCCGTCTCAGGTCTTGGAATCAACACACTGTCATCCACTGAGAAATCAAGTCCCATGAAGGCCTGCTTCCCAAGAATATATTGCAGTGGCTCATTCGCAATTCTTCTTACTGCAATAGCTTCAGCCATTTCCACTTTTTCATCAGGCACTTCTTTTTCTTTGTCCATGATCAAATCCACAGTAGATATGTCGAGTACCTCGAGCAAAATGATTTTTGCTTCATGAGCCCATGAATCGGTGACTTTTCCAAGTACTTTTTCAAGGCGTGATTGTAATTCTCTAAGCTTCATTTATAGGTTCATCCATTTCTTCGAGGACACGATTGAACGCGGCTATAGCCACTTCAAGTTGTCCGTCATCAGGTTCTTTCGTTGTCAATTTTTGCATCATGAGTCCCGGAGCGCTAAGCGCCCTGACCATAGGATGGTTCGACTTTCCAGCGATACGGATCATTTCATAGGAAAGACCGGCAACGACAGGGAATAGTAACAACTTGGTTAAAATCCTCACCAAAAGACTTTCCCAACTGAGGAAAGAAAACAATATGATGCTGATGGTCAAAACGTAGAAAATGAAACTCGTACCACATCTTGGGTGGAGCGTGGTGAACTTTCGTGCATTCTCCACAGTGACCTCCTGACCGCTTTCATAGCAGTGGATCGTCTTGTGCTCAGCACCATGATATTCAAAAACGCGTCTTATGTCTTTCATTCGTGAGATCAAAGCTATATAAGTAACGAACATAACGATTTTCATCACACCTTCCAGTGCGCTGAGCAACCATTGTGTCTCAATAAAATTCTTCATAAAACCGACAATGCCGGTAGGTAAAACGCCAAACAACAGCATGGCAAACACAAATGCGAAAGCGATCGAGAATCCAAGGATGATATCATCCGCACGCTTGCCGAACTTTTTATAAAGCATCAATTCAAACTTTCCTTTTTCCTCACCTTCTCCTTCAACGAAGAATTCAGCTGAGTAAGTCAACGCTCTCACGCCGACAATCATGGATCCGATCAATGCGAACATGCCTCTAAGCAGTGGCAATTTGGCTATTTTGTACTTCTCGAATGATAGTGCTTTTTCCATTTTCATTTCTATGTCACCGTCAGGTTTTCTGACCGCAATTGCTATTTTGTCTTTTCCGCGCATCATAACACCTTCAATCAGTGCTTGACCGCCAATGCTGTTGGGGACAACAGGTCTGTATTCACTCATGATGTTCTTTCCTTTTCTTCTTCTTTAAGTTGAAAGTAACAATGGGCACAGAGGGATTCATATTCCACATGACCACCACCGTCAATCACCACTTGCTCACCTTCAAAGACAAATTTCCCATCAATTTTCCTACCATTCAATATGGCTTTTCTACCACATCTGCAGATGGTCTTCAATTCCTCAAGACTATGCGCCAGCAGCAGCAAACGTTCCGACCCCTCAAATCCCCTCATTGAAAAATCCGTTCGGAGACCATAACAAATGACCGGTATGTTCTGCTTGACAGCAATCTCAAAAAACTGATCGATCTGCTCCGCTTTGAAAAATTGTGCCTCATCCACCAAAATGCAATGAATCTTGCCGTTTTGGGCAAGCCAAGCTTTGATTTCATCCACTATGTTTTCGTCCGGCTTCACCATCAGATCCACTTCTCTGGAAATTCCGAGTCGCGATACGACTTGATTGCCACCCTTTGTATCCGTATAAGGTTTGATGACCATAGCTTTGAGTCCGCGTTCGTGATAGTTGTGGACAACTTGCATGAGCGCGGTTGATTTTCCACAATTCATTGCACCATATCTGAAGTATAATTTTGCCATACTGACCCCCCATAAACAAAAAAGGCTAGGATTACCCCATCCTAACCTGATCATAGCAACTATTTAAGATTGTATTTCTCTTTGAATTTCTCTGCTCTACCGCCACGTTCTACTGACTTTGCAGTACCTGTGAAAAACGGATGACACTCTGAACAGATTTCGATTCTAATCTCATCTTTCGTAGACCCAGTCTTAAAATTATTGCCACACGCACAGTGTACGTCTATTTGTTTGTAATTAGGATGAATTCCTTCTTTCATTTTGTTCACCTCACTCCTCATTTTTGTTTTATATCAAAATACGATAATCAAATTTCAAGCCTTATCATTGTAACACAAAGAACTAATTCTTTCAATAACATTTTGTTAATTATTTGTGTCTTTGTTGATGAGGCCGATAAGTTCCTTGTTGGATTCCGTCGAGATCAACGTGTCTATGAAGCGTTCGATAATCTCGGTGTTGTTGAACTTGTCGAAATTGCGTCTGATTTGCCACACCGCTTCAAGTTCTTCTGGATCAAAAAGGAATTCCTCACGTCTCGTGCCCGATTTGCGCAAATCGATGGATGGGAAAATGCGCTTTTCAGATAATTTACGGTCGAGAAGCAGTTCCATATTGCCAGTACCCTTGAACTCCTCGAAAATCACATCGTCCATTCTGGATCCTGTCTCGATGAGAGCGGTGGCGAGAATGGTGAGCGATCCTCCCTCCTCAATGTTCCTTGCCGCTCCAAAGAAGCGTTTCGGTCTGTGAAGCGCATTTGGATCGAGTCCGCCGGAAAGTGTTTTCCCGCTTGAAGGCATAACCAAATTGTAGGCTCTTGCCAGTCTCGTGATGCTATCGAGCAATATGACGACATCTTTCTTTTGTTCCACAAGCGCTTTGGCTCTGCTGAGCACCATCTCCGCCACTTTTATATGATGCGACGGCAGTTCGTCAAAAGTGCTGTAGATGACGTCGGCATTGATGGACCGTTTCATGTCGGTGACTTCTTCCGGTCTCTCGTCGATCAAAAGGACAATCAATTCGACTTCTGGGTAATTGGTGGATATCGCCTTTGCGATCTTTTGCAGCAATATCGTCTTGCCGGATTTCGGGGGTGCGACTATGAGCCCGCGCTGACCTTTGCCGATCGGTGATACAAAATCGATGATTCTCATCGCATGTTCATCCGAACTTCTTTCCAGCCTGAATCTGGATTTGGGATAAAGGGGTGTGAGGTCCTCAAACTTCGGTCTTTTATAGTCCGATCTTGGACGATCCCCATTGATCTTGCCTACCCGCAATAGTGCGTTGAATCGTTCTCCAGCATTTGGAGGTCTGGTCAGTCCGGAAATCTTATCTCCTGTTCTCATGGAGAACTTTCGGATTTGGGATGGCGAGACGTATACGTCCCTTTCACTTGAAAGGAAATTCTCAAACCTCAAAAAACCATAACCTTGCTCGATGATTTCCAGTACACCTTCCACTTCTTCCTGTGGATTGTGCCTTGGTCTGATTTTGACTTCATCTTCCAGTGAGCGGAGCACTTCGGGATATTCCTTATATTCAATTGAAGAAAAAGACAATTCATCGTTTTCGTTTTCACGCCCGGAGTCCTCTACCACCTCTTCTTCGACGGTATCGGTGTTCCCGTTGACAATCAAATCGATCAGTTCATCTTTTTTATATTGCGTGATGTGTAAAAATCCCATTGCTTTAGCAATTTCCCGCAAATCAGCAACTTTTTTCAGCCTCAGTGTTTCAATTTCCATTTTCGCCTCCGGTGCATATATTAAATCCACGCAACAATTCAAATCTGACGTTTAAGTATATTCATTTTGTGATATATTCTATTATAAGGTTTATTCAATATTATCACAATTCAATCCCTTTATCAAACGGTGGTGAGACAATGACAATGAAACACAAATTATATATGTTCCTCATGTTCGGCTTGATGATTATTTTGATCTCACCGGCTACTTATGCAAACACCCTTTCCCCGTCAATGGGCGGAGAAATCGAGAATGTGAACCTTTTTCTGTCCGATGGTGAGGCGCCTTTTACACTTTCCGCCTTTATCATCAATGATGAGATCATGGTTCCGGCGAGATCGTTCTTTGATACTATAGGCGCACAAGTCTATTGGTTCGAAGATAGCCAAGAATTCGTAAGCTATAAAGACAACACCTTCTCAAAATTCAAAGTCGGTAGCGATTTTGCCATGATCAACGGCAGACCTGTCGCTATACCGGTCCAAATTCTGATCAGCGGCAAAGAGGTGTTCATTCCGTTAAGCACACTCACCGCAGCTTATGATTTGACCTTTTCACATGATAAACTGAAACAAACGGTCACAATGAATTATCGGGATGATGTGGCCCAGTATCGTGAAATCGGATTTTATCATTATAAAAGGGTTCGAATACCGGATTTCGGCATCAGTTTCTACATGCCAGAATTTTGGGAACCCATCGAGGATCAAATTGCCACTTACGGATTCGTCACCGAATATGAGCATTATCTGCTGAATGTCAAACTGCTCCCGCTCGATGAAAACTTCACCAGCGCTATACTGCTTGGCAATCTGATCGAAAACCTTCAGTTTGAGTATGGTGACGCACTCAGTATCACAGGTTCAAAGAATATTCAGGCAGGAGATTACCGGGCGACCAGTCTCTACTATTCACTGACAACCGGAAATGAGGTCGTTCATCAGATTTTGTTCGTCTTCTTTCAAAATAATATAGCTTATGTTTTTACCGCGACCTACACGGATGTCAACGATGTCGTAGAAAGCCGTGAGATTTTCGACACAGTCATCAGCACATTTGAAATCAACAGGTTGTCCATCAATACAATCAATGAGCACTATGTCGAATTCGACAGTTTTTTCGAATATGATCTCCATTTGAGTACAAATCTTTATTCCAATGTCCAGGTCGAAAATCAATTTCATTTCAGCGGCACTTTGGATTCAAAGGAAAAAGTCGAAGGCTTTTATATCTCTGTCACAAAGGATTCAGATAGGACCGACTACTATGTTCCAGTCGTTTCCAATACTTTTGACGCAATGGTTTATACACCGTTTGGCCTTGGAAAACACAACATCAGGGTATTTTTGGATGTCACCGGGGAACCGGATTCTGTCATTGATATCATAGGGTCTCTTGAAACCGAGTCGAATCTTTCTCTGGACAATTTCATTGATTACGCTCTTCTCGGCAATCGCAACGTCAATACCAGCAAACCTTTGATGCACTTCAGTGTGATCAACATTTCAAGTGATACCATCAAGAACCTTTTGCCTTCGGAGTTCATCGATTTTGACAGACCTGAGATTTATGCTTTGACCACAAGACTCACTTACAATCTGACCAGTGAATATGCAAAAGCACGCACCATCTACGAGTGGATTTACGATAATTACACGTTGTCTGACAAGACTTTTGAAGGCGGATTCCTATCGCTCTATGAACTGATTGAAACGACATCGGCCAATGAAGTTGAAATATGTATGCTTTATGCCGGTCTGTTGAGGGCCAATGATATTCCCGCCAGAATCGTCAGAGGCTCATTTGAGGAAAAATCGGATTACTGGGTGGAAACCTTCATCAACGGCAAATGGCTCATTGCAGATCTTGCACAGGACATCACCAAGCGCGATGACGGTGGTCCGAAACGTTTCAATCTCTCAAGGAGCTCTCACTATTCGAATTTCCTCAGTACGGAGATATTGCCTTTTTAAAAAATAGGGAGGGTGCGATCATTTTGATCGCACCCTCCCTATTTTTCGCGTAGGTAAGTTTCCGTAGGAAACTTATTAGCGTCTCAGTAAATTTTTCAAACCGTAAGTGCGATCATTTTGATCGCACCCTCCCTATTTTTCTTCATTAAATCCCAAGTATTGCTCTAGCCTCATCAGGTGTTGCCACTTCCCTGCCGACTTCCTTTGCGATGCGGACAATACGCTCCACAAGCTGGGCATTGGACGTTGCAAGCTCACCTTTGCCATAATAGACGTTATCCTCAAAGCCAACTCTGACATGTCCACCTAGAACGATGGCCATCACGGCGAGAGGCAATTCGCTTCTACCGATTCCCGCTACGGTCCAAGTGGAACCAGCAGGGAGTTGAGCGACCATGAACATGAGATCTTCCGGTGTTCCCGGACACGCTCCAGGCACTCCAAGCACCAGGTCAAAATGAAGCGGTGCCTTAACCAGGCCCCTTTTGACCAATTTCTTCGCATTTTCAATCATGCCGCGTTCAAACACTTCAATTTCAGGTTTGACACCGAGATCGAGCATACGCTTTGCAAATTTCTCCATATATTCTTCCGTATTCATGAACACATCAGGGCCGAAATTGCATGTGCCCGTACTGAGTGTCGCCATTTCAGGCTTAAGCTCGACAGGCTGAAGTCTTTCTTCTGGCGTGTGCCATACGGCTCCTCCTGTAGAGGGTTGAAAAATGATATTGCATTTCGATTCAATACTTTCCTTGATTGCACGGTAAGCTTCAATATCCTGCGTGGGATCACCTTTTGCGTCTCTCGCGTGGACATGTACAATAGAAGCGCCCGCTTTATAACATTCAAATGCCGCTACTCCGATTTCTTCGGCTGTCAGTGGCAAATTAGGTTGTTGTTCTCTTGTGACTTCCGCTCCAGTGAGCGCCGCGGTGATGATCAATTTATCCATTCCGAACCTCCAATTCAATCGTTATTTGTTTCTTTGCTTGTTTTTAGGGACCACACAGGTTCCTACCGCTCTACAAACAACAATCGGTTCTTCGAGCACGTCACATGCCGACTCATTGATGTCCGGTCTTGGAACGATCACTTTTCTTGCTTCGAAGGTCATTTTTCGAGAGCTGTTTCCCAACTTGGTGATTTCACCAACAGCTTCGATATAATCTCCGGCATAAACAGGTGCCAAGAATTCGACACTCTCATAAGCGGCAAAAAGACCCTCATCGCCATCTTGACGAATCAAAAGTTCTGTTGCCACATCGCCAAACAGGTTGAGCATTTTCGCACCATCCACCAAGTTGCCGCCGTAATGGGCGTCATGCATGCTCATACGCATTCTAATCATAGCTTTTTCTGACATAAAATCCCTCCGAAATAATTTTATTTGGTCCCTCTTACATCTCCTATTCTACATCATCTGTCGCTTGAGTTAAAGCGAAGCTTTGATAAATTCCCTGAAAAGTGGATGTGACCTGGTCGGTCTCGATTTGAACTCGGGATGGAACTGAACTGCCAAAAACCAAGGATGATCAGGGACCTCTATGATTTCCACCAATCTTTCGTCCGGTGACAGTCCACTGAACACAAATCCCTTTGCCAAAAATGCATCCCTATAGGTGTTGTTGAATTCATATCTGTGCCTATGGCGCTCGTAGATCAGTGCTTCACCATAGGCTTCATAAGCCTTTGTTCCAGGCTTCACTTTGCACGGATAGAGTCCAAGGCGCATGGTGCCGCCCTTATCTTCCACATCATGTTGCTCCGGCATGAGGTCAATGACCGGAACTGTGGTAAGTCCATTGAGTTCCGAGCTGTGTGCGTCTTCATATCCCAACAGGGTTCTGGCGAATTCCACAACGGCCATTTGCATCCCCAGACATATACCGAAAAATGGTATGTTGTTCTCACGTGCGTACTTTGTCGCGGAGATCTTACCCTCCACTCCGCGATAACCGAAACCGCCCGGGACCAGAATGCCGTTGCACCCTCCGAGAATTTCGTCCGCGTTTTCATCGGTGAGATCCTCAGAATGGATCCACTGGATATCCACTGCCACATTGTTTGCAAGTCCGGCGTGCTTAAGCGCTTCAGCAACGGAGAGATAAGCATCCCTAAGTTCGACATATTTCCCGACCAAAGCGATTTTCACCGTCTTTTCCAGATTGTTCTCGATGTCCACTATGTGCTCCCATTCCGTCAGATCCGGAGTGATCACAGGCATTTTGAAAAACTCGCATACCTTGTCTGGCAAGCCCTCTTTCTCAAGGGTCAACGGCACTGAATAGAGCGAATCCGCATCCAGGTTTTCTATGACATTTCGAGCTGAAACACTGCAAAACAATGCGATTTTTGATTTCAAATCATCCGAAATCGGTTTTTCGGTTCTACAGACAATCAGATCAGGTTGAATACCGATTTCCCTCAGTTCCTTGACTGAATGTTGTGTGGGTTTTGTTTTGAGTTCACCCGCTTTGCTGAGATATGGCAATAAGGTCAAATGGATATACATGACGTTTTCAGCGCCGACATCGTATTTCATTTGTCTGATGGCCTCTAAAAAGGGAAGCGATTCTATGTCTCCAACCGTTCCTCCGATTTCTGTGATTACAATATCCGCACCGGTTTCTTTCGCCGAAAGCGTGAGACGCTCTTTGATCTCGTTCGTGATATGTGGAATGACTTGTATGGTCGCCCCCAAATAATCGCCACGTCTTTCCTTGGTCAAAACACTCCAATAAATCTTACCGGTAGTCACATTGCTGAGTTTTGAAAGATTGATATCGATGAATCTCTCATAATGACCAAGATCAAGATCCGTTTCCGCACCGTCATCGGTGACAAACACCTCTCCGTGTTGATAAGGACTCATTGTTCCCGGATCGACATTGATATAGGGATCAAACTTTTGAATGGTGACCTTAAGCCCCCTCGCTTTCAGCAGCTGCCCCAATGAAGCCGCTGTGATTCCCTTCCCAAGTGAGGATACGACACCCCCAGTGACGAAAATATACTTTGTGCCCATAAATTGCTCCTTTCAATAAACAAACGCCCAAAAATAAAAAAAAAGAGTGAGAAAGCTCCCAAAAGGATGACTGACCACTCTTGTTCTAAGGTTCCAGTTGCCACCCCACAGGGTGATACTGACCGATTCAATTAACAATACTTAGATATTATATCCACATTGACAAACTGAGTCAACATTTTTTATTGGGCTGTAATGGTTATTTTTGTCGCTTCAAATATCTGATCCGTAAGCGCTTGTCCTTCAGCATAAATCACGTTGCCGACATTATAATCCAAGATGGATAGTCCTGAACCGAGTGCAAAAACCAGAGTTCTCGTTCTGCCATCCTTATCTGTGACAATCAAAATATTGGAGGATTCAAAAACCTGGGTGACCGTGAAGAGGTTCCCCGTCTCAACCACGATGATTCTCCTTCCGGTATCGATCCGGACAATACCTCCTATGCCGGTACTCACAGAAACTTCCTGATCCAATCTCAAATCATATATGTTCAGAGTATTGTTGCCCGTCTCATCCAATATCACAACCCCTCTTGCAAGTGGGTGTGTCTCATAGATATTGTCATAAAGCCTGATTGTCAATTCAGGCGTTGCCTTAATGTTGATGCCGAAGATCTTACCTGTGAAGATATGGGCTTTTCCAATGTTTTCAACAGTTGAGACATCACCATAAAGCATTGTGACCTTCACGATGTCACCCACTTGAAAGCCCTCTTCAAAATCGATTTCAAAAGTCACACCATATTCCATCCTGAGTTGGATCCGTGAATTCACCACTATCTCCTCGACCATGGCACTGAACTCGTAAACTTCCGAATAGGCGGTTATACGCATAGCATCATAACCGTCAAATCTCACGTTCAGTTTATAATCGGGTTTGAGATCCGAAGGCTTTGCAGAAATGCCATTGATCGTGATGAGCGTATTGTCATAAACCCTTTTGAAATCATAATTCCCATTATTCAGCTTCACTTTCATGGAGCGGAAATTGAGCGCTTCACTGAATATTTCAGAGATTGAAACCATTTCGCCTTCAACGGATTCAAAGACACGGTCCAGCTTCACTGTCGTGACTGTCCCATTTTTGATGGTCACATCCGCATTCAAAGTCTGGATCAGCGCATCAAATCCGACGTCAACTCCCAAGTGTGTGATTGTCGCGGCTTTTATGTCCAGTGTTGTAAGTTTCCCTGTGGATTCCAGGAGTATTATGGTTTTATTGTTGTCATTGACCTTCTGTATGATCCCGGAAACGGTTTTTTCGGATTCGATGATCGGTTTGATGTCGACTTGCTCCACAACAGGACGCCCGGTCGTATACGGTTCGATCGCGTCGAGGAAACCATCGACCATGGTCGCCATGATCATCCGGTTCACCTCACTATCGGGATTGAAGTTGCCACTCGCATCACCAAGACTGGAAAGAATGCCTTCTTCAATCAAAAACATGAGATATTTTCTGGATGCGGGATCGATCAAGGCATCATCCTTGTACTGAAGAATGATGATTTTGTTCAGATTCTCGTTTTTATAGTAATTCAATGCCTTCGCCAGATAAATGGCAAATTCAATCTTTTTCAGTCCTGCGGGTTGACTGTTGCTGACCAATGTATCCAGTTCCTCAAGCGAGATGATGTTCTTGTCCAGCGCATACGCAATGGCGGGATAGACATCTTCGCCATAATCGGAATGAACTCTTGGGATTCCCGTTGAGACAAATCTCGATTCATAATCCGAAACCAAGGCTGCAAGTTCCTCATCCACGATCATTCCACCAACTTTCACCGAACGATAAATCACAACCAGAGCCTCGATTTTGGT
The DNA here is from genome assembly GCA_002412775.1 of Firmicutes bacterium UBA5201. Taxonomy (GTDB): domain Bacteria; phylum Bacillota; class Clostridia; order Peptostreptococcales; family Acidaminobacteraceae; genus Fusibacter_D. Next base: position 144,653 of record DHVT01000028.1, read on the forward strand.
CGTCACCCGATTCGGATAGAAATTCCCAAACGCATCCCTTGTCATGATGTTTTTCTGGGTGACACTGTCAATATGTGATTTTGCCCAGTGCCCTTCCGGGACATCCATTGAAAAAGATGCACCTGAACTCAATATAAAAGCCAACAACAAGATGGCAATGATCGTTTTCTTCATATTTCCGTCCTCCGAATTTTTTTCTTAACCCATTATAACACGTACACTATTGTTCCATCATTAAATTTTCTTTAAGCTAAATCAAACCTTCTATTACTTTCATGTGCTTTTATGATAAAATAAGGAGTGATAAAAATAGTCGATTTGAGAGGTTTATTTATGCCAACTTTTGAATATAGGGATTTAAAGATCAACTATACCCGCTCCGGTGAAGGCAAGACATTGCTTTTTCTGCACGGTTGGGGTGCCAATCTGGACAGTTTCAACGTATTGACCGATGATCTTGTCCGTTCTTATGAAGTCGTAGCCATTGACTTTCCAGGCTTCGGGCTTTCAGACACTCCGCCGGTCCCATGGAATTTGACCGATTATACTGAAATGACAGTCGCCTTCATCAAGCATCTCGAGCTGAAATCATTCATTCCCATCGGTCATTCATTCGGTGGACGTGTCGCCATCAGGCTCACAGAGCATGTCGGGTTCGACAAGTTGGTTCTGATCAGCAGTGCGGGAATCAAACCTTCCAGAAAACCGGATTACTATTTCAAGGTGTACGGTTACAAGGCGTTTAAACACCTCGCCAAACTGCCCGTTTTCTCCTGGATTTTGGAGGAGCCTTTGAAAGCCTACCGAGACCGTTATTCCAGCAGCGACTACAAACAAGCTTCCGACATTATGAAGCAGGTGCTTTCCAAAGTGGTGAACGAAGATTTGAGGCACTTGCTGCCGAAGATCAAGGCTTCCACTCTACTGATGTGGGGAGATCAGGATACGAGCACTCCTTTGAATGATGCCAAACTTATGGAATCCATGATTCCGGATGCCGGACTTGTCGTATTCGAAGGTGCCGGTCACTTTTCGTATTTGGAGCAAACGGCACGTTTTCTGACAATCCTAAAGACATTTATCGGAGGCTAAAGTATGTTGATCAAAAGTTTCGTTTTAATGCTTGTAATCATATTCACATGGTTGAAAACCCATACGGATGTCCATAGATTTCAACTGATCGGTTATTTTAACGGTCATTACCTCAAATGGGTTTCAGAAGACATCAGAAGATTGGTGAAGCCACATGAGACCCTTTATGTTATCGGCATTCTTCTCGTTTTCCTAAGCGGTGTCACCTGGGTACAGCTGCTCGGTCTGTTGCTCATCGCCATTGATTTTTATTTCTTCCATTTGATCAAAACAGCATATCCCCAAAAGAAAAAATTGGTTTACACGCCTCGCGTGAAGCGATTGCTGGTCACAGACCTTGTTCTTGTAGTCTTGCTCGGACTGGCCATTGGATTCATGCCTTCTCCACTCAACATGGTCGGGGCCCTGCTTGTTTACATTTTCAGTTTCCTCTGGCTCATACTTTCCAACATCATCAACAAACCGATTGAGTCCGCCATCAACAATTATTATTACAACGATGCAAAAAGACTGTTGGCTAAAAACCCCAACATGACCGTCATAGGCATCACTGGAAGTTATGGAAAGACAAGCACCAAAAACGTTTTGTACGCCATGCTTTCAAAGGACTTCAACGTACTCATGACTCCGGAAAGCTTCAATACAAAAATGGGTCTGACCAGAACCATCAGGGAGGGGCTCAAACCGACCCACCAAATCTTCATCGCCGAGATGGGTGCAAAAGTGGTGGGAGAAATCAGAGAGCTGGTGGAGTTCGTGCATCCTACGATGGGCATCATCACTTCCATCGGACCACAGCATCTCGAAACGTTCAAAACTTTCGAAAACATCGTCTCCACAAAAGGCGAGATGTTCAAATATTTGGAACCGAACGGCACTGCATTCGTCAATGTCAGCGACCCAAACATAGTTTCACTTCCCAAAAGAGATGACTTGAGTTACATCTATTTTTCTGCTCAGGCTGAACTTCCTGAAACTCTGAAAATCACACCCGATTACATGATCGAATCCATTGCCATCAACAATTCCGGTTCAAGTTTCACACTCGTGCACACCCCGACTGGAAAAAAAGTCAGGCTGGGCACTGGACTTCTTGGAAGACACAACCTTTCCAATGTGGTCGCCGGTGCTGCAATGGCACTTTCACTCGGTGTGCCGATGGAAAGACTTCCAGCACTTACAGCCGACTTGAAACCGGTGGAGCATCGTCTTTCGTACCGAAGAGTCAATGACTTTTACACCATACTCGATGACGCTTTCAACTCCAATCCGGTGGGATCCAAAATGGCTCTTGAGGTCCTTGGCCAATTTGAAGGCAATAAAAAGATTGTCATCACCCCAGGGATGATCGAACTCGGTGACAGACATTTCGAACTCAACAAGGCATTTGGAGAATCCATTGCCGATGTCTGCGATTTCGTCATTTTGGTCGGACAAAACCAGACCAAACCGATCCAGGACGGTCTCACTGCCAAACACTATGATGAGAACAAGCTCTATATAGCAAAAAACATCTCCGACGCCTTTGCGAAATTGTCGGAAATCATCGAACTGGATGACGTCGTATTGCTGGAGAACGATTTGCCGGACACATTCAACGAATAAAAGTTAAGGGGAATAATTATGATCAATATTGGTGTTTTTTTCGGTGGGACAAGCGTGGAACACGAGGTGTCCATCATCACCGCACAACAAGCCATCGCTCAACTTATGAACATGTCCGATTACACTGTGGTGCCCATCTACATCTCCAAACAGAACAGATGGTACACAGGGGATTATCTGCTCGAGGTGGAACATTACAAAGACCTTGATAAGGTCATAAAAAATGCTCAGGAAGTTCAAATGGTCAAAGGAGAACGTTCTGCGGTATTGATCAAACATCCGATTCAACGCTTCAAAGACGCTTTTGTGACCACTGTGGACATCGGATTCCCGATTATTCACGGTACAGGTGGCGAAGACGGCACATTGCAAGGTTTCCTGGAACACATGGATATTCCTTATGTGGGGTGCAACGTCCTCGCCGCATCACTCACCATGGACAAAATCGCCTCAAAACTATTTTTGAAGAGTTCGGGAATCCGTGTTGTGGAGGGAGAATGGTTTTATACCCACCATTGGCTTTCCTATAAAGATGCCATTATTGAGGATCTTGAGAAAAAACTCGGATACCCGATGATCGTCAAACCCTCCGATATAGGTTCAAGCGTCGGTGTCACACCAGCGAAAAACCGCGCTGAACTCCTTGACGCCATTGAACTTGCCCGCAACTTCACTTCGCGTATGCTCGTCGAAAAAATGCTTGTCGGCATGAGGGAAATCAATATCTCTGTCGTAGGCGACAGCGAGAAACTGGAGCTTTCGGTCTGCGAGGAACCCATCTCAGCGAGTGATTTCCTCACTTATGAGGAAAAATACGTGAATTCGGGTCAGACCAAAGGGATGTCGGCATCAAAACGTCAAATCCCTGCAAATATCACAAAAGATATGCGTGATGAAATTGAACGCATGGCAGCTGAAGCTTTTATCGCACTGGATTGTGCCGGTGTCACAAGAATCGATTTCATGATCGACAAAGTCACGGGACTTCCACATATCAACGAGTTCAACACCATTCCTGGTTCGCTATCCTTCTACCTTTGGGAAGCAACGGGAAAACCGTTCTCCAAAATGCTTGAGGACATGATTGATGCGGCTCACAGGACATATAGAAGAAAAAAATCACTCAACCGCTCAAATACCATAAACATACTCTCAACAGCCGACTTAAAAGGCATAAAAAAATAACCACCAGAAAGGTGGCGAGGAGGCAACAATGTCCATGGAAAAAATACTCATTGTAGAAGACGATCTGCAAATTCAAACTCTTCTTAAAGACTACATCAATGCCTCCGGTTACATAGCTGTCACAGCATCCGACGGTGAAGAGGCATTGATGAAGTTTGAAACGGAACAACCCCAGTTGGCACTACTCGATATCATCATTCCAAAAATCGATGGATTTGAACTCTGCAGAAAAATCAGAAACGAATCCAACATTCCAATCATCATGCTCAGCTCAAAGAAGGAAGACACCGACAAAATCTTGGCACTGGGACTTGGGGCGGACGATTACGTGGAAAAACCATTCAGTCCCAGGGTGCTCATAGCCAAAATCCAATCGCACTTCAGACGTGTGAAAGAACTTTCAGGCGCACCGGCAACTGATGTGATGACGTTCAAATCACTTGAGCTGGATGTCAAAGCAAGAACTGTCAAAGTCGAAGGCAAATACGTTCCATTTTCAGTCAAGGAATTCGAGATTCTTCATTATCTGATGTTGAACAGCAATCAGGCACTGTCCCGCGAGAAAATATTCGATGAGATCTGGGGGTACAACGAGTATGGTGATATCAACACCGTAACGGCCCATGTAAGAAAAATCAGAGAAAAGATTGAAGTCGATCCCTCTCAACCTGAATTCATAGAAACGGTTTGGGGCATCGGTTACAAATTCAAAGGATAAATTATGAAAGATAAAAAACGCTTTCACATCAATTTAAGAAGCATCATCATTCTATTCGTGCTGAGCATGGTACTTTTCACAACTGCCTTCATGGTCTACATATTTTTCAAATACCGCATTGATCTGATGGAGGACCAGACGCTCATCAATAGCCCTTACCTGTTGCTTGCTCTATTGATCACTGTGCTGATCATCTACTTCATGGTCATGATGCTGTTGATCAACAAATATATTTTTACACCCATCTCCGAAATGAAACGGGCAGCTGAGAACATCCAATCGGGCAACCTCAATTATCCCATAGAATATCAGGGGGACAATGAAATCGGTGAGTTCTGCAGGGAATTCGACAAGATGCGTATCAGGCTCAAAGATACAATCCTCGAGCAGCATGAGATCGAAAAACGTAGAAAACGTCTCATCGCAAGCATCACTCACGACCTGAGGACCCCGCTGACATCCATTAAAGGATACATCGAAGCCATTCAAGACGGCATTGTGAAAGACCAGGACACTTTCGATCTCTATATTGACACCATTGTGGAAAAGGCGGATTTTCTGAATCATTTGATCGATGACCTATCCGTATATACCAAGCAGGAATTGGGAGAGTTCTCACTCAATATGGAACGCGTGAATTCCGGACAATTGATGGGCAACTACTTTGATCACAAAATTGCTGAGTTTAAACACTCTCCAATAAAACTTGTACTAAAAAGGCCTTTTATATCCACATTCATTCTTGTGGACCCTTATAGATTCAATCAGATCCTGGACAACCTGATCGGCAATGCGAAAAAATATGCGAAATCGGAAATAACCGTCTCTACCAAAGTTGTCCATTATCATCTTCAAATAGGAATACAAGACGACGGGGATGGCATTCCCCAAGATGTGCTCAACAACATTTTCGATCCTTTTTTCATGGTCAACAAAGTCAAAGACCAAGTGGAAAAAGGCGGATCCGGACTCGGTCTTGCCATTGTCAAACAATTGACCGAGGGACATTCAGGAAAAATCGAAGTCATCAGCGAACTCGGTGAAGGCACATGCTTCACCATTGATATACCATTAGATCGATAAACGGAAGGGAGAACACGTATGAAATGTCCAAACTGCAGTTTCGTCAACCCGGATGCATCGGAAATTTGCAAAGTATGCGGTTATGAACTCATAGCGATTTCCACAGAAAAACCGGAACCACCGATCTCCAAGGCTCCTCCTAGAAAGAGTCTTTCTGACCACGCCGATGATCATGAACTCGATTCGGCCCTCAAAACACTATTTGGTTCCGACTTTGATGATGATTCCGATATTATCGACATCGAACTGACTGAAAATGATCCTGAACTGGATTATTATGAAGAGCGTTCCTCCAAAAAACCTTTTCTGATCATTGGTGCCTTGGCTCTATTGGTCATCGTATTGTTTCTATTCCTGAAATCCAATTGGTCCGATTTTCCATGGGCATATGAATCCAGTGCCGATCAACCGGGACAGACCATAGAGGTGCCAGGACCGACAGATGAAACTAAAGACAAGACGGCACAAGATAGTGTGGATCAATTTTTCACTCTTTTGCCCACTTTTGTGAATCAGGGCAACATCTCGATTTTAACGCTGTTTTCAAACAGTGAGGATGCGCTCGAAGCGCTCATGGACTTTTCAGCAGAGGGCACTTTTGACCAACTGAATCAGTACGATGTCAAACTCGTCGAAGAAGACCCCGAAGCCATGAGGTATTCCGTGACCACTGAAATGGAACGCACACTGGATGACAAGAAATTCGTGGAGCAAATGCATTGGGATTTCAGAGTCATTAGAGCGGAAGAAGCGTGGACTATTGAGTATTTTTCAACTGAGGTGCTCTCAGGTGATCCAGTGGCTGCTGAACCGGCTCCATCAGATCCGGCAACACCTGTACCTGCTCCAACGCCTACGCCTGAGCCTACACCAGCTCCAGAACCTGAACCTGTGCCTGTTGAACCTGAAAAAACCGGAGATATTCCAGAAGGATTCATAGAGTCCGGTACATTTTCAGGTGGTAAAATAACGGATGGACAAGATGTTGCAACCGCAAGATATGGAAGACATGAAGATTTTGAACGCATTGTGTTTGACATCTATGCTTGGACAAGCTTTGAACCCACCGATACAGTGGATGAAATCGGCGTTTACGAAGCTACTGTTTCAGGAGACGGCAAAAGCATCACTGTGATCATTAATGGTGCTAGAGGTGCCTATGCCAAAAAGAGCGGAATAGACCTCAAAGAGAGCACAACCGTCTCTTCAGTTGAGTATTTCTTCCCAGGCAGCGACAGCGCTGTTGGAATCACTATCACACTCAAAGAAAAAGGCGCCTTCAAAGTGTTCTCGTTGAAGGAACCTGCAAAATTGATAGTCGATTTTCTCGTGACGCAGTAACCCAAAAAAATCAAACACCCTTTGACATTTCCTGTCAAAGGGTGTTTTTTTTACATCATCATGTAACGATTTTGAATATCACAAAAATGATCAGTAAAGGGATGGCAAGCACTGTCACTAAAGCAAATGCGATACCAATTGCTCCGAAGACCAGACCGATGACTCCACCGATCAGTCCGAAGACCAAACCTATGATCCCTCCGATGAGTCCACCGATGCCTCCAATGATACCACCGATCAATTTGAATGGCATGGCCAAAATCGGACCGATCGGAATGAAGAAAGTGATGGCACCAACCACCAAAAGATAAGGAATCATCTTTTCAAAACTGTAACCCTTATTGCGCAGTATCAAAGCAAGCGCACCCATTGCAACTAACGAAAACAACATATCTACCTCCATCTATCTTAGACCTCTGTCTGTTTTTTCTAAACTTATCATACCTCAGATAAATATAAAAAGCGTTAGCCAGAGATTAGAATCAGGTAAGAATGAAATTTAATCTTCGATTTGTTTTGAAGCGTTGATCTTTTTTAGCTCTTCAACGACGAAAGGTAAGATCTTATGCACGTCACCAACGACACCAAGATCCGCAACTTCGAATATTTTCGAATTCTTATCTTTGTTGATGGCAATGATAAGTTCTGCCTCTTCCATGCCTGCCACGTGTTGGATTGCTCCGGATATGCCACAAGCGAAGTAAAGATCCGGTCTTACGGTCTTTCCTGTCTGTCCGACCTGTCTGTCGTGATCCATCCAACCGCTGTCTACTGCCGCTCTAGAAGCGGATACCATTCCACCGAGTTCATCCGAGAGTGCATAGAGCGATTTGAAGTTTTCTGCGGAACCCACACCTCTTCCTCCGGAAATCAGAATCGTTGCTTCTTGAATATCTTGTCTGGCCTCAGTCTCTTTTTCAAAAGACAACACTTCGACAAATTGTCTGTTTTTCTCAATGGTTGTAGGCATGTTTACGATCTCACCGGTTCTGTCGGTCGATCTTTCCATTTTTGTCATTACACCAGGTCTTACAGTGGACATTTGTGGACGATGATCAGGACAAATGATTGTCGCCATGATGTTGCCCCCGAATGCCGGACGTGTCATCAGAAGCATTCTATCCTCTGATATATCAAGTGAAGTACAATCGGCTGTCAATCCGGTTTCGATTCTCGCAGAAACCCTAGGTGCCAAATCTCTGCCTATGGATGTTGCTCCAACCAATACCACTTCAGGATTCGTCTCACGAATCGCTTTGACCATGGCCTGGGTGTATGGTTCTGTCGTATAACTCTCAAGTGCCTCATCATCTATGAGGATGACTTTGTCAGCACCATATTCCACCAGCAGTCTTCCGTGTTTGTCCACTTGATGTCCTGGAAGTACCGCAATGAGCTGAACACCGAGTTCATCTGCTATTTTTCTGCCTTTTCCGAGCAACTCAAGTGAAACGTTTTGGACGTGATTTGTCCTTTGTTCAATAAAAACCATTACACCACTATATTCTGAAATATTCATTGGATCCTCCCTAAATGATAAATTTCTCTTTTAATTTGTCCACGATTGCGGTTGCCAGTTCCTTAGGTGTCCCTTCAACGATCTTTCCGGCTTGTTTGGCACCTTTGGTAAATGATTTCTTCACTTTCGTAGGCGAACCTTTGAGTCCCATCTTAAGTGGATCGGCCTGAATGTCTTCAAAAGTCATAGTCTCCACTTCCAGAACGCGATGTGCAGCAATGATCCCTTTTACGGACATGTATCTCGCTTCATTGAGTTCACTCAGTGTTGTGATCAGGCATGGATAATTGACTTTGATTTTTTGAAACCCGTCTTCGAAACTTCTTTTGACTATGGCATGGTCGCCATGGTGCTCAAATGCAGAGACATAGGAAATTTGTGGCAAACCGAGATGTTCCGCGATTTGTGGACCTACCTGAGCGGTATCTCCGTCAATCGCTTGTCGTCCTGTGATCACCAGATCATATTCCATTTTTGAAAGTGCTGCGGCAATTGTTGTGGATGTTGCCAGCGTATCCGCACCAGCAAACACCCTGTCTGTCAACAGGATGACTCTATCCGCACCCATTGCATAGGCTTCCTGCAAAGCGACTTTCGCTTGTGGAGGTCCCATGGTCAGAACTGTGATATGCGCACCAAACTCATCTTTAAGTCTAAGTGCCGCCTCAAGACCTGCTTTGTCGTCGGGATTGATGATGCTTGGTACCCCTTCTCTGATCAAAGTGCCTGTCTTTGGATCCAATTTTACTTCATTGGTATCTGGAACTTGCTTTATACATACGACAATCTTCATCGCTTTATCCTCCATTACTTGAGTTCGGCAGCGGCGATGACCATCTTTTGGACTTCACTCGTGCCTTCATAGATTTCTGTGATTTTAGCGTCTCTCATCATTCTCTCCACAGGATAATCTCTTGTGTAACCGTATCCACCATGGAGTTGAACCGCTTTTGTGGTGACTTCCATGGCCACTTCCGAAGCCATCAGTTTGGCCATTGCGGCTTCTTTGGCATAAGGCAGTTTTTTGCCTTTCAGATAAGCGGCATGGTAAACGAGCATTCTAGAGGCTTCAATTTTGGTCTTCATATCCGCTATTTGGAATTGTGTGTTCTGGAACGCTGAAATCGCTCTACCGAATTGCTTTCTTTCTTTGACATATTTCACAGTCTCATTGTATGCGCCTTGAGCAATTCCAAGTGCCTGTGCTGCGATTCCGATACGGCCGCCATCAAGCGTCATCATCGCTATTTTGAAACCTTTTCCTTCACTTCCGAGTAAGTTTTCAGCCGGGACCTTGCAATCTTCGAAAATAAGTTCGCACGTACTTGAGCCTCTGATGCCCATTTTCGCTTCCTTTTTTCCGATGCTGAACCCTTCAAATCCGGACTCGACAATAAACGCGGAAATCCCTTTGAGACCTGCTGCCCGATCTGTCATGGCCATAATCACGTAGACATCCGCATATCCTGCGTTGGTAATGAATATTTTGCTGCCGTTCAATATATAATGATCGCCATCTTTGACCGCTATGGTCTGTTGACCGGCTGCATCTGTACCTGCATTCGCCTCAGTCAATCCGAAAGCACCAATTTTTTCACCTTTTGCGAGTGGCACGAGGTATTTCTGTTTTTGTTCCTCTGTACCGAATTCATAAATCGGAGCAGCACATAAAGAGGTATGTGCGGATACGATCACCGATGATGTGCCACATGCCACACCAAGTTCTTCAACTAGGTTGATGTATTGCCAATACGTACCACCCGAGCCACCATATTCGACCGGAAACGGGATGCCCATCATCCCAAACCTAGCCATTTTTTTAACATTCTCAACTGGAAATTCTTCTTTTTCATCAATCTCTGCCGCCATTGGTTCAACTTCGTTTTTTGTGAATTTCCTGAACATTTCCCTCATCATGAGGTCTTCACTTGTCAGTTCAAATATCATTTTCCTTCCTCCGTTTGTTAAATTATTAACTATTCGTTGCAAAAAAATAAAACGATCCCCATGACAATATTTTAACACTCATTTGTTAAAATGCCTAGAGGATAATTTTATGGAAAGCAATGTTCACTAAAATTTTACAAACTTCAATAAAGTAAATACCGCGAGCAAAACCAGTCCCAAGAGAAGATAATTTCTTCCTCTGATATATTTTTGATTCACTTTGTATTTGTCTTCATAGAGCGCCTTGTTTTTATAGCTCAGATCCAAATCAAAAACATGATAGGTTTCTCTCGGTGAGTCAATGACTTCTTTCGTAAGGTCGTGAAACAAATCCCAGGCCACATCAAAATCCTTGAGTGGCACCCAAATGGAATACCCCCCTGAATCCTCCAGCGGTACGATCTTCGAGCGAATACCGAAGTGCATCAATTTTAGCTCTTCGTTCATATAGCAGGATTCTTCGTAATCGCCTTTTTTCTCATCGAGCAGTTTCCACTTATAAAGATGTTCCAATCTTGAATCTCCCATAACTTACCGCCTTAATTCATTTTTTTGAGCAGGTGTTTGGATAATTCGTCAAGCACTACGGAGATGATGATGGTGACCATTGCCAGAGCGAGTACTTCACTGGTGTCAATATTCATACGAGCGATTTGAAACGACCTTCCAAGAGAGTTCTGGGTCTGACTCAACACCTCAGATGCGATGACCACTTTAAGTCCAAGACCACCTATCGCCAGCACGCTCGACTGAATGTACGGTTTGATGGAGGGGAATAACACGGTTCTCAGTTTTTTGATCCAATTGAACTTGTATACATCCGCGAGTTCAATGAGTTTCTCGTCTATGCGTTTATAACCTTCGAGAACATTCCCGTAAACCACTGGAAATGTAATGAGAATCGTAACAAAAATCGGAGCCAGATACCCGGACATCCAAAGAACGACGTATACGATCAGAACAATAGTAGGAACCGTCTTGATCAACAAGACAAGTGGGGAGAGCAAATGCTCAAGCACTGTGAATCGCCCCGACAAAATCCCAAAGACTATTCCTAAAAAAGTACTGACCGCCACAACACTCAAAACCCTTAAGAGTGTATAAAAAAGCGCCAAATGGAAGGATCTGCTGAAGACCAAATGAATAAAGGCTTCCATACTTTCCACAGGTGTGGGCAAAATGTAGGGCTTTGCCAGTGCTAGTGCGGACAAATGCCAGATCAATACCAGCCCGATTGTTGAGATGGTGATATACAGATTCTTTTTCCTGTCAATTGTTTGCCGATCATCTTTTGAAGTAAAAATCTTCATCAGGCATTTTTCCTCCTATGGCTTCCGGGGAAAACGTATAAAGCATCCTATAAAACGACTCCAACTTTTCTTTGTTCGAAAAAGCGTCCTCATGACGGATGTTGAGTCCTTTCACCGCATTCACAAAAACGGGTACGGGTATGCCAAGCTCGAGTTGTTCCGAATAACCACCGGCCAAATCAGGAAACTCATTCAACCAGACGGAAGACTCTGAAAGCGCATCAGCAAAGGCTACAACCAAATCTGGGTAAACCTCCGCAATTGTGTTTCTGACTATGAGCCCCGCTTGAGGGAAACCACCTTCAATTCCGGATATCTTTTCATACTCCTCTTGCAGATCAAAAAGCATGTTATACGGAATACCTTTTGCGTCCAGCGTTGAGAGTACGGGTTCAGGCATGATTGTGACTGTTGACTTGCCGGAAATATATGTCGGTCCGACTTCCGCTGTTCCAGCCAAATATATGATGTTCAGATCTTTTTCAGGATCGAGTCCGTTTGCCTCGAGCAATGCCAAGAAAATCAAGTCCGGCACCAAGCCTTGGCCGATCATATAGACATCTTTGCCTCTCAGCGACTCCCACGAGTCAATATCCTCAGATGTGATCATATAGAGATTGCCATGGGTATTGATGCTCACGAACTTATATGGGACACCTTTATTGTAGAGTTTGATGGCGAGATTGGTCGGGATAAGAGCGAAATCCACTTTTTCAGCGATGATTTCCGAGGCCAACAAATCAGTGGAGTTGATGCTTTCATATTCCACAATCACATTTTTCATCAGTTCGGGTTGTTCGTAAATCATCTTGAGCATCGCTATGGTTGTAGCACCTTCAGGAGTCAAGGCCCTTACATAAAGTGGTTCTTCAGGGGTGGATGCAAGTGGCGCATCAACCACATCACCAGAGGGTTCCTCAATGACCACCTCGGGCCCATCCGCATTTTGTGAGCAAGCGCCCACTATTGATATCATCATTAAAAGCAAAACCAAGTACAACGTTTTTTTCATATGCTTTCCTCCCAATAGGTTTTAATAGTGTTTTTATATCGGATCACATCATCCACAGCGAGCGCTCTCGGATTCTCGATATTGAAAATATCAAGAAGGCCCTTCGGATGCTTTGCGAGTAGCGCGATCCTGTCCGCGGTCCACAGCGCCTCATCCATGTCGTGTGTGACGAACAAAACTGTGATTTCAGTCTCATTCCATAGTCTCAACAGAGCATCGATCATCTTGGCTTTCAATGAATAATCCAAGGATTTGAAAGGTTCATCCAGCAGCAAAAGATCCGGTTTATAGGCAAAAGCTCTCGCTATTGCCACTCTTTGCCTCATACCGCCGCTCAACTCATGAGGCATCTTGTCTTTATCATTCAAAAGTTCCATCTCTATGAGCAAATGACTGATTTCCAAGTGGGTCAAAGCATCATTGACGACTTTGATGTTGTCTTCCACATTCATCCACGGCAAAAGCCGATCCTCTTGAAAAACATAACCGATTCGTTTTGCATCATTGACCATTTTTCCATCATAGGAATCCATGATCCCAGCGACAATATTGAGCAATGTCGATTTCCCCGCACCCGACGGACCAAGGATGCAAAAGATCTCACCGGGCTCGATGCGCAGGTTCAGGTCTTCCAGTATCTTCTGGTCGTTATAAAATTTACCCAGATTCTTAAGCTCCAACATAATTGATCTCCGATGTCTTTTGTCCTCTCAATTTTATCATAAAAAAAACCATGCAACAATGTGCATGATTTTTACGACCAGATCATCTGACCCAGTTTGTCATTTTCGAGTTTTATGACTTCAAAATACATCAGATCGTTCTCGACGATGATGTTCTTGTCGATCAACAAATCGGAGTTGTTGATGATTTCGGCCACTTGATCCATGGACCATCTGGATTTTGTCCTGAGCCTCGACAACCATTTCGATACGACACCGATTTCCTCATCGTGATAAAAGGATAGGAAAATTCTTCCGTTCTTCTTTAGAACACGCTTTGCTTCATATATGACCACTTCCGGGTTGATGTCGAAGTATCTGTTGCAATGTATGATGACCTTGTCGACAGATTCGTCCTCCAAAACAAGCTTACTCAAACAGTATTCAATTTTTTTAGTCTTGCAGTCATTGCCTACCATACGAACGCCTTCACTTCTCCACTCCAGTATGGTGTCCACTGGAGAGAATGCGGTAGGATTGAGCAATTTTATGTAATCTATGGTCATAATTCTTTTCACCTGGCTTCATAGTTCGATATTGTGTATTAAAAATACCATACAGACCTTACAAATACAATAAAATCGATGTTAAGAAAGTAGGTCATTTTATTAATAATTATCGGAATATTTTTACTCTTTGGCAATATGTTGATGATTCATTGACATCATATTATATTTATGATAAATTTGTTGTGTTAGAGGGAGTAACTGCCCATAAGCGGAATCCATGCCGTCAGAACGGACTTTGTCCCGGTTTGGATGATTTTTATAAAATCGTGTGAGACTCTACAATTCGCGGGTGAATTGTAGGGTTTTTTTATTGCATTCGTTCCCCGATCAAAACATATAAGGAGATATCATGGACGAACTCATTTTAGGGTTTTTAACCCCGCTATCCACATTTTTTTTATTCGCAATCATTGCAATCACACTTTATACCCTTGGAAAAGGCGCTGACATTCTGATCGATGAGGCAGTAGCCGTTTCAGCACATCTACGAATACCAAAAGCCATAATCGGCGCAACTGTAGTGTCACTTGGAACCACACTTCCTGAAGTATCTGTTTCAGTCTTGGCCGCAATCAACGGCAACCCGGATCTCGCACTCGGAAACGCTGTCGGTTCGATTATTGCGGATACCGGACTTATTGTCGGTATCGCAGCACTGATCAGTCCGATTGTCATCGACTACAAGTCCATCCGCGTCCAAAGTTGGATCCAGCTATTGGCCGGCATTCTTCTGGTCGTATTCGCGCTTCCTGTTTTTTCCGGTTCAAGCTCGGGTGTGATCACCCAAGGTATGGGATTTGTACTTCTCTCTTTCCTCGGCATTTATCTCTATTGGTCTTTCAAGCACTCCAGAAAAGAACAATTGGATGAAATCGAAGGTGAGATCAAGGAACATGAAAAAGAAAGTCTGGTCAAACAGTTTTTACTTATGGCAGGCGGCATGGCTATCGTCATCCTCTCATCAAAAGTATTGATTCCGGCAGTGGAGATATCGGCCATCCGTATTGGAGTCCCCCAGAGCATCATCGCCGCGACACTGGTCGCATTTGGCACAAGTCTGCCTGAATTGACAACGAGTATAAAATCTGTACTTCGTGGACACGGTGATCTCGCAATAGGCAATATCATCGGCGCCGATATACTGAACGTGCTGTTCGTTGTTGGTGCTTCCGCAGCTGCGACACCTCTCGGACTTGCAGTGCCAAAGAACTTCTACTCGCTTCATTTTCCTGCAATGCTCTTGATTCTGTTGACCTTCAGAATATTCACGCTCAACAAGGGTCATACACTGAACCGAAAAGAAGGCGCGTTGTTGGTTCTTTTTTACCTGGTTTATTTGGTACTCAATTACGTTGGCTAAAATCATAAAGGATGTCCCGATCATTTTTCAAAATGATCGGCGACATCCTTTTATTATTGATCGATAAATTCTTTTTGGGTCTTAAGCAATCTTTCAAACCAAATGTAGACGATTGTTCCTTTGAAGACACTGCTGATGCTGATGCTCCACCAGATGCCGTTGAGTCCCAAAAATGTCATCTGGCTGAAATAAAGTGCCATGGGGATTCTGAGTATATTGAAAACAATACTGGTGATTGCGGCAGGCTTTGTACGACCTATTCCATTGAATGCTCCGGAGATTGTGATTTCAATGCACATGAAAAGTTGTGAAAGTCCTAGAATCCTGAGATAATCCACACCCAGTGTTATCGCTTCCGGTTCTCTGATGAAGATCATAAAAAGATATTTCGCTCCGAAAAACAAAAGCAAAGTATTGAATATCCCCAGGGAAAATGCCAATCTCATGGCCGTCCGGTATCCTTTCACCACCCTGGCATATTGTTTGCCTCCATAGTTTTGACCCACAAAAGCGCCTAGTGCCACGGCAAGTCCTGTGGCTGTCATCCAAGTGATGGATTCTATCTGTGAACCGACCTTTTGGACCGCAATGGGAAGCGGACCGTATACAGCGATGATTCTTGCGATCACCATGGATATGAAAGTGAACAGACCGCTCTGTACCGCCGGTGGTCCACCAAGTCTCATTATGTCTGACAGCGTCACCCATTTGATGGGTTTGATGAGCGTGAAATGTTCAAATAGCGTATGTTTGAACTTGATGTTGTAGACAAAGATGACAAAGACGACGAATTGCGCAAACACAGTAGCAAGCGCCGCTCCCGCAACCCCCATTTCCGGAAACGGACCAATGCCGTTGATCAAGATGGGGTCTAGTACGATATTGATCACCAGTCCAACAGCGTTGAACATGAATGGGGTTCTGCTGTCCCCACGCCCGTTGAATATTCCGGTGAATACCTGATTCGCAAATGGAAACAGGATGCCTATGGCGATAATGGACAGATAACCGATGGCGTTTTTTTCCACTTCGGGACTGCCCGTGTTAAAAAATGAAATCAGACCGGTTTTAAACACCAGCAGAAATGTCATGTACCCCATCGCAAGGAAGAAAATCAAATGGAGACCACTTCTTGCAAAGTGTTCGGCACGTGCTTCATCTTTTGCTCCGGATGCCTGGGCGACCCTTATTTCCGTACCTGTTTTGCTCAGCATGATGAACATATTCGCGAACCACACAAAGAATCCCGCGATTCCAACTGCGGCCACAGCATTTGAACCGAGGAATCCGATCCAAATCATGTCGGTCAGATTATAGGCCATCTGCATGAAACTCGTTCCCATGATTGGTAGTGCCATTTTGAGCAAACTGGAGAGTATATCGCCCTCGGTCATATCTATCTTTTTGTTTTTAATTGCCATTTCAACCTCTTCTACCGGATTTCAAATCCAATATATTATAACACAATTGTTTTGTATTGTTTATAATTTTGTAATACGCCTGTAAGCTTCATGGGTTATAATGAAAGAGTTAATAACCGAAAGGAGAACTTTATGACAAAAAAGCCAAATGCTTTTTGGGCACTGAAATCCATAGTTGTTTTATTGGCTATCACTATAATCTCACTAAGCGTTCCAGTATCTTTCGCAGTCACCTTCAATGATGTCTCTGGTCACTGGGCGGAAAAAACAATTACAAACGTCAGTGAATACGGCGTCATTTCCGGATATCCCGATGGTAGTTTCAAGCCGGATTCCACAATCAAACGGATTGAATACCTGGTACTGGTGATCAAAGCCCAGTCCATCGAAGTCCGGGAACGTGTTGGAACCGAGTATTGGGGAAAACCGTTCGTCGAAGCGGCAATTGAAGCAAACTATATAAAAGCGGACGAGTTCGGTAGTACCGATCTCAGCGTCTATGAAAAACCGATCCTAAGACAAGAAATGGCCAGCATCATCACAAAAGCTTACCTGGCAACAGGTGCCACCGTCACAGGTGAGGCGATCGCTGAAGCCAGTCAAAAGCTGACCGACTACAATACCGTCTCAAACCGTTATCTTGACTCCGTCATAACAGCAGTCGCCATTGGCATCATAAATGGATATCCGGATTCGACTTTCAAGCCCATGCTGAACGCCACCCGTGCGGAATCATCGGTAGTACTCGAAAAGTACCTGGCAACTCTAAATAAGATCGAACTGGTTACAGACAACCTGGATGCTTCAGGATATGCGGCTGGTCATGCGTTTGCCACCTTGTCCACTCCATTTTCAGTCAATGACATCGAAATCGGTGATTCATCAGTGACTGTCAAAGAGATTTACGGTGAACCCGTTCGGATCGATGACAGTGCCTATGGATTCAAATGGTGGGTCTATCATGACAATTATGAGGATTATTTCTTAGTGGGAGTAAGCAATCAAAAAGTTGTTGCACTCTTCACCGCATCCGATTTGCTCAAATCCTCAACATCACTTGCCATGAACCAAAACAAATCGGCTGTGACAAAAGCACTTGGCAATCCAATCAACAGTATATTCAAGGGTGCGGACGAATACATTCAAATGAACAACCAGGAATCTGCCGTATACCTTAAGAACAATATATATCTGACCACTTATTTTGACAATCATGATTCTGGAAGGCTTTTCTCGATCATGTTGATCGATACCGCTGTTGAAAAGAGCATGACAACCCAATACGGCAACTTGACCGACGCCGTCAGAATAAGTTTTGAAAAACAGATTTTCGATTTGAACAACGTTTTCAGACTCGAAAATGGCAAACCAATCCTTAGATGGAGCGAGCCGATAGCCAATGTGGCACGTAAGCACAGCAAAGACATGGCGGTCCGCGATTTCTTCGATCACATCAATCCAAGTGGACAGTCACCGTTCGATAGAATAGCAGCTTATCCAATCGATTTCAAATTGGCCGCTGAAAATATCGCAGCAGGTTATCTCAACGCTTTCGGGGCGCATGCGGGTTGGGTCAATTCATTCGGCCATCGCGAAAACCTCGTCAGAAACATTCAGTTTCTTGGTGTCGGCGTCTACTTCGGTGGTCCGTTCGGCACATATTACACACAAAATTATTTCACACCACTTTAAGCTTTTGAAGCCCCACACAAACCTTCATTTTATTTAGGTTTGTGTGGGGCTTTTTTATTCTTGGCATTTGGGGCAAATTCCCAAAATCTCCAGGTGATGCTCCAATATTTTGTAATGTGTCGATTCACTGAGTCTTTTCTCGTAATCACTCAGCGGACAGCCCTTGATAGGGACAATACTGTTGCATTTCACACATACGAGATGGTGTCTATGCTCCATATGGTTCATCTCATACGTCGACTTGCCATCCGCCTGCAGATTGGACTTCAGTACCAATCCCTTTCTTGTGAAGAGATCTAGAATCCTATATACCGTCGACAAATTCATCGCTTCGCTCTCTGTCTTGGTCAGTTCCATGTAAATGTGCTCAGCAGTGATCGGTGCGGATCCGCTTGAAAGAAAATTATAAACGGCTTGTCTCTGAACCGTATTTTTGATTCCGTATTTCTTAAAAACAACCTTTAAATCTTTTGATAACATTTCTTCACCTCTTTTGTGTGTCAAGAACGTACAAACCGCTTGTATCCCATCAGGACGATGAATACCGCGGCATTGATCATCACGATACTGGCTCCCGACGGCAAGTTGTACACATAAGACCCAAGGACCCCCACAATGACTGAAAACACAGAAATCATTGAGGAAATCACAATAGTCGACTTAAAGCTCTTTGAGATCTGAAGGGCGGCCACTGTTGGAAATATGATCATACTGGAGATCAGCATCGTTCCAACGACTCTTATTCCAAGCACTATGGTCACTGATGTCAAAGTGGCGATCAGATAATTTCTTCGCTTTGTGGGAATACCGATGACACTTGAAAATGCCTCATCATGTGTGATCGCAAATAAATCGTTGTAAAAGAAAATCACAGTGAAGATGACGCCAGCCGCCAAAAATACCGACAACCAAAGATCTGACTTTTGAATGGACAGAATGCTTCCGAACAGATATCCGAACAAATCCACATTGAATCCGCCAGCGACACTGGATAGGAGTACCCCGAGCGCGACCGAAAAAGAGGAGACAAGTCCGATGGCGGCATCTCCGTGAATTCCCGCTTTTTCATTGAGCTCCATAATCAGAATCGAAGCCACAATGACTATCGGAATCGATATGAGCAGTGGCGATGCATTTAGGAATAGTGCGATGGCTACGGTCGCAAAACTCACATGTGCCAGCCCGTCCCCGATCATGGAGTATTTTTTAAGCACCAGAAATATGCCAAGCATGGCACTGCTGAGTCCGATCAGTACGCCAACAATGATGGCTCTTTGCATGAAACCATATGAAAGTGCTTCTTTTATCGTATCAAAAATCATGTTCATGATTGTGCATCCCCTTTGCCGTGCCAAAATTCAAATCAAATTCTCCCGAAGGACCAAAGTAGACCAGTTCTCGATCCAAAAGCATCATTTTCCTGGTATACCGCTTTATGCTGCTCAAGTCATGTGATACAAGGACTATGCTTGTCTGGTCGACTTTGTTGATTTCCTCAATCAAGTTGAAGAAGTCCGCCCTCACTCTTGGATCCAGGGCACTGGTAGGTTCGTCCAGAATCAGCAGTTTCGGGTGTGAGACCATGGCTCTGGCGAGTAGGACCCTTTGTTGCTGACCACCTGACAAATCTCCGATTTTCTTATGCTTAAGTCCGATGATTCCCAGTCTGTCCAAAATCGTATCCACTTTCAAGTGGTCCTCTTTGGTCAGTCTCTTAGGGAATTTTTTCTGGCCCAAAAGCCCGATTCCGACAATCTCCCTCACTTCAGCTGGAAACAGTGTGTTGCCTGTGACAGCGACTTGAGGCAGATACCCTATGCCATGCTCAAATTTGTTGAGATTGTTATAGACGATCGTACCTTTTTCAAGTGGAACAAGTCCCAATATGGCCTTCACGAGTGTTGATTTTCCCGATCCATTGGCACCTACAAGACCGATGTAATCCCCTTTTTCAATGGCGAAACTTATGTCGGTCAAAACAACATTGTTCCCATATCTCACTGTTATGTTTTTTGCTTCGATCAATTTATTCATCGTATCCAAGTCCTATCTTCAATCTCTCAAGATTTTCTTTCATAAATGTGATATAAGTTTTTCCTGCCTCGAATTCTTCTTTCGTGACATTGTGTGCGCCATGCAATAAAAGCATTTCAATGCCAGTTTCCTCTGAAATGACCCTCGAGACCTTCGGATCAATCAGTTCCTCATAAAATATCGCTCTAGCATCGGTCTCTTTGATGGTCTCTATCAGAGCCGCTATCCTTCTTGGTGTAGGTTCCGCATCGGGTGAAAATCCCTCATAAGGGGACATATGCGTAAGTCCGTATCGCTCCACGAAATAACCGAAAGCGAAATGCCCACCGGACAGAATCGTTTTTGAAGTGGTTTTCGAGAGGGTTTCTCTGATCTCAAGATCGAGGTCCATCAATGCTTTCTTTAAAGTGTTGGCGTTTTCTTCATAATATTCGGCATTTTTTTCATCGATTTCCTTTAGGGAAGATAAAATATTATCCACCATGACAATGGCCAAATTCGGATCTGTCCAAATATGCGGATCCATCAGTTCATCATCATGCTCATCTTCATGTGCATGGTCATGATCATGGTCATCAAGATCCATCAATTCGATTCCCTCGCTCAAATCGACAATTGTTGCATTGATGCTCCCTGTGAGTCTATATGCCCACGGCTCCATTTCTTTTCCTGTATAAAGAAACAAATCTGAATTCTGAAGTTTGACCATGTCCTGGGGTGTCGGTTCGAATGAATGCGACTCAACACCTGGGGGTAATATCAGAATCACGTCCGCTTTATCCCCAACTATGCTTCTTGCAAAATCATATTGTGGATAAAGCGAGGTGATAATGCTCAATTTATCTTCTGGTTCAACTTCCACTTCTGGTACAACTTCCACATCTGGTAAAGCTTCCTCACCTGCAATTTCTTCGTTTGCGGCGACCACGTTCTCAATATTCGATTCACAACCACTAAGGGCAAAAACCAGCATTATCGCTATAACAACAGTTATCAATTTTCTCATCATTATGCCTCCCTAAATATATATTTAATAAGTATATACCACAAAATAAAAATAATAAACGCAAATGCAACTGATTTGCATTTGCGTTTATTATATCACTTCGTAATTTTGTGTCAAGGTTTGGGAAGCAATTTCAATTCTTGTTCTGTAAGGTCACGCCATTTGCCTGTCTTGAGTTGATTCAACTCAATGTGCATGATCCGTGTCCTTTTTAGTGTGACCACTTCATACCCTAATGCCGAACACATTCTTCTGATTTGCCGATTTAGCCCTTGATTGAGTGTGATTCTAAACATTTTGGGTTTAACAAGTTCCACTTTGCAAGGTTTTGTGATCGTGTGCTTCTTTTTAACCGGGTTGAAGATCTTAACCCCTTTTTCCATATTGGCTATGAATGCATCATCAATGGGCTTGTTCACTGTGACCAGGTATTCCTTGTCATGTTCATTTTCCTCTCTGAGTATGGAGTTGACAATACTGCCGTCACTAGTCAGCAAAATGAGTCCTTCAGAATCCTTATCCAATCGTCCAACCGGAAAAATACGTTCTTTGTGATTGATGAAATCAATGATGTTTCCCTTGATATGCCGTTCGGTTGTGCAGGTCACTCCGACAGGCTTGTTGAATGCGATATACACGTTCTCCTTTTTGGGACGCACTGGCTTTCCATCCACTGCCACTTTGTCTCCAGGTCGGACGCTTTCGCCAAGTCCGGCAATCTTTCCGTTGATTCTTACGCGCTTCATCTGAATCCATTTGTCGGCTTCTCTTCTTGAACAGATCCCCGAGGCACTGATGTAGTTATTTAATCTCATGTGAACTCCTGTTTTTGGATACAAATGTATCATTATACCTTTCATACGAAGATGGAATCTCCTGCGAATGTACATACAAATCGCTATATTCATTCATGAGCACTTCGCGTTCCTCATTTGAATCGGCTTGTTCTATTGCGATGTGTCTGATCTCCTCCAGACAAACCATGAACGCGTCTACCACATCCGGGTCAAACTGCATCGACTTGCCCTTAAGAATCATTTCTACGGCAACCTGGTGCGTATACGGTGGCTTGTAGATCCTTCTGCTCACCAGTCCGTCATAAACATCCGCAACTGTGATGATCCTACCCGATAGAGGGATTTCACTTCCCTTGATGCCTCTCGGATAACCAAGTCCATCCCAACGCTCATGATGGGTATATGCCATTTCCTTGGCCAGATGCAGGAATGCGAGCTCTCCCAAATCCCTTTCAACGGATTCTATCGCATTTTTCCCGAAAGTGGTATGTTTTTTCATGATTTCGAACTCATCTGAATTCAACTTGCCACCTTTTTTTAAAATGGAATCCGGTACACCCACTTTGCCGATGTCGTGAAGTGGCGATGATTGTACCAGCAAATCTATATATTTGTTGTTGATCATGTTATGATATTTGGGATTGTTCATCAATTCTTTCACAATGGTGTGGACATATTCCTTGATTCTTTTGATATGTCCGCCAGTTTCCAAATCCCTGTATTCAGCGAGACTCGCAAAACTCATTATGACAGCTTGCTGCGTCAACATGAGTTCTTTTGTCCGCTCCTCCACTTTGATCTCAAGAATCTCATTCTGATTCTGAAGTGCTTTTTGAGCAAGTGAAAGCATAAGATGAGTTTTGACGCGCGCCCTGACTTCCTCGATGTTGAATGGCTTGACGATATAATCCACGGCACCGAGCTTGAAACCCGTGGTCTTGTTGGCAATATCAGAGAGTGCAGAAATGAATATGACAGGAATATCTTCCGTGATCGCATTCTCTTTCAATTTTTCAATGACTGTATACCCATCCATGATGGGCATCATAATATCGAGCAATATGAGATCAGGCCGGACATTTTCTATCGTATCAAGTGCTTGCTGACCGTCCATCGCAACAGACACCTCATAATCGTCACCTAGAATATTGACCAATATGTCGATGTTTATTCGCGTGTCATCCACGACCAAAATAGTGCAATCCTTAAGGGTATTCATTGAAAATCCCTCCTTGGAGGCTCTTTGCCAAAATAAGTGCCTCATCAAATTTGTAGTTCTTGATTTGAACCTTGATTCTGCTCATGACCTCTTGGTCTTCCATTCTAAGAAAATAGATCTCCAATTTCTCCAAAACATCAAAACTTTGCTTGGGTTTATGGGCTTTCAGTGCCTCGATCAGATAGCCAATGTGTTCGTCCCTCGTTTTCACTTCGATAATCTCGGGATCGGAGCGCCGTCGAAGGGGTGCTTTCATGATGACTCTCATTGTTGTTTCAGTATTGTTTGTATCAACTGTCCATGAATCCAGTGCATCACCCTCGATGAATTCCAGTGGAATCAGCACCTTGAAAATGCTTCCCGTACCAGGCTGGCTTTCCAGGGCAACCGTACCACCCATCATTTGAACCAGGTCCTTTACGATGGCAAGGCCAAGTCCCGTTCCCCCATATTGCCTCGTGACGCTGCTGTCTGCCTGAACGAAAGGACTGAAGACGTTTTCAATTTGAGATGGATCCATACCGATTCCGGTATCCGTGATTTCGAAAATGAACCAAGCCCGCCCCTCATCAATGGCTTCGCCCATTTCAATTTTGATGCCCACCTTGCCTTTATCCGTGAATTTGACTGCGTTGCTCATTAGATTGATCAGAATCTGTCTGATCCTTAAACCATCTCCAATCACGCATTCCGGAACATTTTTTGGGATGGTCACCGTCAGTGAAAGCCCTTTGTCGAATATCGCCGGAGAGACAATCGCGTTGACCTCATCAACGATTTTATGAAGTTCAAAACGTGTCTTTTCAAGTTTCAGCATGCCCGCTTCTATTTTTGAGAAATCGAGGATATCGTTTAGAGTATGCAGCAAAAGTCTTGAGAATTCAAGAGCCTTGTCCAGATAATCCTTCTGTTTTTGATCGAGAGTGGTCTTATGCAACAGTCCCAACATTCCGATCACCCCATTGAGCGGGGTTCTGAATTCATGGCTCATATTGGCGAGGAAGTTCCCTTTTACCTCATTGGCCAATAGCGCTTCTGTTTTTGCCTTGATCATCTCATTCTCGTGAATTTGCTTTTCTATGACGTTGGTGAGCAACAAAGCCAAAACCTTCAATAAGGTAGTCGATTCCTCCTGCCATTTTGTGTCTTTTGAATAGACTTCAAATCCAACATGGCCAAGACAAGATTCGTCATGAGAAAGCGGCAATTCCATACGATTGATATCGGTTGGCTCTCCTGGCCTGACCACACCAGGATTGTTCCATTCGTTCGTCAGTTTGGCCCCTAAGTGTTCATCATTTCTCAAGAGATAAGCACGATCCACACCATACATCTTTCCCACCATCTCAAGCGTTTGATCGATGGCTTCGTCCAACCGGTCTTCACTTATATTGACAAAACCTATCGCCAGATTCATCATGATTGCCTGAAACCGACTTAAGGCTTTGACTTTCTTCTCGTTTTCAACTCTTTTCATATATTCATTTTCAGCTCTTTTGCGAGCAGAGATATCTCTTAAGGCACTCTGAATGAACAGAGGCTTGTCATCACGGGTTCTCACAAGCACAGCATTGATTTCCACAGGGATGATCGAGCCATCTTTTCTTCTGAACAGACTTTCATATATGGGCAAAGTCCCTTCTCTCAATAAAATACCCAAATTATCCCGGCTGCTTTCCACTTTCATGGAAACATCCTTATAGGAAAGTTTAAGCATTTCCTCTTTTGAATACCCAAACATTTCACAGGCTCTTTGATTGACCTCCAAATGGTTGCCTTCAAAATCGAGCAAAAAAACAGCGTCATGAGTTTGTTCAAACAAGGCATGAAATCTCAATTCATAATCAGCCAATGCCTCTTTTATCTTATCACTCATATCCATTCCCCATTTCTGTTTCAGTTACGAATATTATAACATACAAAAAAAATCTCTCATATCCAATTTGTGGACATGAGAGATCATCGATGATCAATTTTGGCAGAACTCTTGTGTATAGTGGATCAGATGGCTTTCCTTATGAAGTTTATAGCCCACATAACCACTCTCTATCAATACCTTTTGTTCCTTGATTTTTTCCATTTCCAGGGCTTCGAACCTGCTGGGATTGTTGATGCATTGACTCGTGATATCCTTATGAAGGATAAATCTCCACAAACCATCATCTTCGCCAGGTGTGCCATACTTCTTTTTTAAGGCCTTGATGTTCAGTCCAGCCTTCATTATGTTGTTGAGGCTGAAGTAATTGTACGGTGAAACCGTACAAAGCATATGTTTGTATCCGAATGGGACCACCCACTCAAGTGCTTTCTCAAGAGTCAAGCCTTGAAGCCTGTTGCCTCTGTAGTCCGGATGTACCAAAGTCGTTTCCAAGTGGACAACATCTTTGAATTCGGACTCATGGAGACCTATGTCAAGACCTAAATTATATTCGGATTCACCGGGAAAGCTTATATAGCGGTAAGCGATCATTTGATTCGCGTGATTGAACACGCCTATGATTCTGCCACCACGTTCTATTTCAAACAAAAGCATCTCTTTGGGATCTCTGTAGAAAATTTCTTTGTTTGGCAACAATTCATAAATATGATCTTGTAATGAAACGACCTGATCTATCTCTTCAGGCATGATAAATCGCATGATATACGGCTCCAAAATCGCTTTATTTTTCATGACATAACCTTTGCTTAAAATCATATAAACCTCCTTCCTGAAATAAAAAATATTGTTTTCTGACAACTTGTAATAAATGGTAAGTTGTCAGGCTGTAACATAGTATAACACTGACAACTCCAACTTGTCAATAAGGTTGTTAGTAATTTTACAAAGGATTCACATAAAAACTAAAAATCATTCCCAAATATGTCTGGAGTGATGTTATAATAACTAGAGATGAATAGCTATTGATATAGATGTGGAGGATCATTATGGGCGAACCTAGAAAAAGAGTCAAAGCACCTGAAATCAAATTGGACAATGACACCTACCTGAGAATTCCGATTAAAACGCACGTCATTATGGAAAATGACCATTTGATTGACGTGGTTAAAAAATATACAGAGGAACATGTCAAACCGGGTGATCTTTTGTTTGTGACTGAAAAAATTGTCGCCATAACTCAAGGACGTGCCATACCTGTGAAAGACATCACACCGAGACCACTTGCAAAATTACTTTCGAATTTTGTGATGAAAACCCCTGCGGGAATAGGACTTGGTATGCCTGAAACTATGGAAATGGCTCTTAGAGAGTGTGGGATTCCCCGCATACTTTGGGCATCGTTTGCTAGTGCCGTGACAAAATTGTTAGGCAAAAAAGGTGTGTTTTATAAAATAGCGGGTTACAAGGCTTCCTCGATTGACGGTCCGACACCCAATACGCTTCCGCCTTACAATCAGTATGTCGTTCTAGGACCTGACCGACCGGATTCAGTCGCAAAGGAACTCAGTGAACTCTATGATGACGTTCAGGTGGCGGTTGTGGACATCAACGATCTGGATGGTTCGGTACTGGGCGTTTCCCATGCCAGCATGAATCGCGACAAAATCGCCAAGATTTTGAAAGACAACCCTCTCGGCCAGGACCATGAACAGACACCACTGGGCATCATTCGAAAAATAAGCTAATAAAAAAGGATGTATTCGATTATCACAATCGATTACATCCTTTATTTTATTCCGTACTTTTTACAAATTTATTGACCCGTTCCGAATTTCCCGGGGAGTTGCCGACATAGAAAACCACGTCGCCCTCGAAAAAAACCAGCTTAGGGCCAGGAGACAACACGAGCTCACCTGTTCTGTTGATTCCAATGATTGTCGCTCCGGTATGTTCCCAGAATCTGATGTCACCAATGGAACGTCCGATCAACGGGCTGCCTTCCTGAATTTTGAACTCCAGTGGATATATGATGCCCACGTTCTTAAGCAGAACAGCTTCTTCAATCAACTTGTCGAGTTTATCCAGCATATTGTCTTCAATCAGTCTTTTTTCTTCAATCATTTTTGCGATGTTCTCACGTAACGAGAGCACGTGATCCTTGGATCGGTATTCTTTTATGTAGGCGACTGCGGCTGTTTTGGATTTGATCAACATCCCCTTTTTTTCAATGACCTCTACGACATTGAGTTCTTCGAGAAGTTTTAATGCCCTTCTGATTGTTTCTGGGGACACGCTGTATTTTCCTGAAAGGGTCGATCTGCCTTTGATGATATCGCCCATTTTCCACTCGTCATTGACAATACTGTACGCGATATCCAAAGCAATTTTTTCATATTTTGAGGTTTTGTTGTCCGTTTCCTGATTTTCACTTGGATTTTCAACTGGATTTTCAACTGGATTCAAAGCTTACCATCCTTATTATTTATATTTCTCGGTATAACCTATTCTATATGCTTTTCAATTGGAATTCAATGTTTAAAAAATGTTGCATTAGGGTATTAATGATAATAATTATCAACAACACGGAGGTGCTTTATGGAAAAGACAAAAGAACTGGAAAAATTAGGCTCAAGCGCTACTGAAGCATGGGCAGAGAACGACAAGGAAATTAAGGATACTAAAGTGACAATCCCTTCAGAAGAAGCTGTACAAGAAGCAAAAGAGTGGGTTGAGGAAAATGAGAAATAATTATGAAATAGGAAGATGACCTCTTCCTATTTTTTTTCGTCCATATACTCGCTCATTGCCTTACACACCTCAAGATAGGCTTCATCAGATGCCTTTGAATAGTAAGCGTGATCCTCAATAAGCTTGACAATCAATGGTTCGTCGTCGAGCTCGTATTTACCGACAAATCTCAAGTTGACACATGTGTCATGCAACAATTTCGCATGCGATTGAAATACTTCCAACTTATTGTTGATGTTTTGAAGTTCAATATGGTCAGGCATGAGAATTTCATGCACGTACTTCATTTTTTTGGCAAGCATTCGTTTGGAATGGATGTATTTCTCTTCATAACCCAGCAATTGATCATCTTTTTCTATGAACTGTCTGAACAATTCACACTGCCTGCCCCAATCGCATCCTGGTTTCTGTTCATTTTCGTTATGCATCAATTTGACCCTGGTGCTCGAAAACCTGAAGGTCGCCATGCGTTTGGCATCCAATATCAGCCTTGCACGAAGGGGTTGTTTGAGCACAGAAAGCCGATTCAGGACAGAGTCGTTCATGATTTCGCCATAACCGTGTTCAAACACATCGATTTCCCGAATCATCGAGGTTTTATCAAAATACCTTTTGGAATGCATGTCGAAAAAGCGATAATCTCCAGGTCTCATGAAAGGCATGAAAAAGAAGAGCAAAGCCCTAAAACGGCGAATGCTTTCTCTATAGTCGTGGATACTCAAATGATTGAAATCCTGGTTGATCATACTTTTCAGTTTTTCGTCCATTGCTTCCAAATGTCTGTCAAAAAGCGCTGTCAGTTCGTCTTCACTTAGCACGGCACCCCTCCGGTTCTCAAGATACGGGTTTTTTATACCAAACCATACGACCTCGCTATGGCGTTTGAATCCCAAAGACTCCGCCAGTGCGATCGATGGTGCGTTTTCTATCCAAATGTGCAAATATGGCAGTTGATTTTTCTTGAGTATGCTATTGATCAAATGTTTACAAAGCCATTCTCCAACGCCTCTTCTTCTGTGACCTTCCAGTGTGTACATGATTCCCATGGAGCCATCTTCACGCTGGACTACCCAAGAAACCGCTTCACCACCCAATCTGGCACAAAATGTGGTCTCATTTTTTATGACGGCCTCAATATACCCGATGCCATCGTCTTTAAATGCATAATTCTCAAATACAATATCTAGATCGGCAAAATTGAGACTGTCGATTTCGTAGACAGCATCGTCAAAACTGTAATGGTCTTCAATATTCTCATAAGGTTTTCCGTCATAATAATACAACCAACAAAACTCAGACCATTCCTCTTTATACTTTGTCGTCAACAGATCGAATTGCCTTCTGGGCACACCCGCAAAGTTAAACTCGGTATGTCCGATTTCGGATCTGCAGTATTCCTCAAAGTGACGAACGAACGTCTCCGGATTCTCATCTGATGGCACTATGAACTCGCCTTGTTCCATGACAAAAAAATCTTCTTTGACATACCAGGATACATCAAGTGTCTGGTTGATTGCGCGACCTAAGATGTTGCTATATTTGATCGGATTACCGTTCAATATCTTTTCAATTTTATTCGATTTCATTGCGTGCCCCTAGATTTGGTTTTTATATATTATATCAAAAAAAATGCCTCTAAGGTGAAAAAGAATGGAGACCCTGAATATATCTCAGGATCTCCAAATCGGTTTTATGCAATTGCGATCAAATAGCGATGAATCAATATGAAATGCGCCGCACTTCCAGCGAGTATGAACAGGTGGAAAATCTCGTGAAACCCAAAACTGCCCAGTTTGATCTTTTCTGATTTGGTGGCATAGAATATCGCACCGACCGTATAGAACAATCCTCCAATGATCAACCAAAGAAACCCATTGGTCGGTAATGTTTTTGAAAGTGGATAAATGAAAGCCACACTGATCCATCCCATGAAAAGGTACATCCCGGCAGACAACCACCTGGGCATATGGATGAAAATGACTTTCGTCACCATTCCAATCAAGGCCAGTGACCAGATTCCAATCAAAAGACCGTAGCCGAGAGGTCCTCTGAGCGCAATGAGGCAAATGGGTGTGTATGTGCCTGCGATCAATACGAAAATCATTGCGTGATCCAGCTTTTTAAGTCTCAGAATGATCTGGTCGCTACCATTGTACCCATGGTAAATGGTTGATGCGGTATAGAGCAATATCAAACTGATACCAAATACGATCCCTCCTGCCAATGAGACAGGACTCTTTTTCATGACAGCGGTGATGATCAAAGTAATCAAAGCCGCAAAGGATAGTACGATACCTATAAAATGTGTCCATGTGTTGAGTGGTTCCCTGATTTTCATAATGAGCTCCTAACGTAGTATTGAATACTACTTAAAGTTATATCGATATATTATCACATGTTTTCAATATTTGCAATACATGCTATAATAAATTTATAATTGGTACAGGAGGTCTATATGTCATCACTAAAAGAGTCACTTTATTACGAAGATCCACCTTATGACAAACTGCCCGACATCAAACTTTATATGGATCAGATGTTGGATTATCTGAAAATCAATCTTGAAGTTCTCATGAGATCTGACGAAGATTCCGTCTTCACGAAAACCATGATCAACAATTATGTGAAATCGGGAATCATTGAAGCCCCGACAAAAAAGAAATATCCGAAATCCACTGTGGCCGACCTTGTGCTGGTCTATCATCTGAAACAGTGTTTTTCCATCCAGGACACCCATACCATACTGGACATCTTGAGGATTGAATCCTCCTATTATACAGAATTCACAAAGTTGCACAAGATAATCCGCGCCTCACAGCAGTCTGAGTTGCCCTCGGACCTCGATGATCTTGATCCTGAAATGGCCAAGGCTTTGTTGATGCAATACGCTATTGAGGCCAGCGTCAAAAAAAGAATGGCCGAGCTTCTGCTCGACCACCTGAATTTAAATAAAATTGTAAAGCCATAACCAAATTGTGAGCATCACGCTTAGAATCAACTGGATCCTAAAAATGAAAGTCATCATTCCAGACCATCTGAAGTCCGTTTTTGCCCTGTTGAACATCACAAATGCCGGAACAATCAACAGTGCGTTCATGTATCCCAAAATCCTGATCGCAGATAGTCCCTTTGAGCCACCATAAATCACATCCCAGAGCGAATACCGTGCGGATACAAGCAATATGAAACCAAGGAGTGTGGTCATCACAAGTGTGTGAATCATCAATACTACCCTTGGTGTATCATGGATGCGATTGACCCGCATTTTCGACCATTTGGTGATGAGCACCAACCATGCAAGCAAGTTGAAAAATGCCGAGAAAACAAGCAATCCGATCTCCACATATATACTTCTGAAGAACGAAGCTCTCGTATAGACATTATTGCCTATGATGAGGGCTTTCAATTTTCCCGACTCATCTGTTTTGAACTCTGCGTAAACATTGTCCTCCGCGTTGTAAAACACTGTCTCCGAAATTGGTACATATTCCATTTTGTCGATCAGAAGCATTTGTCCTTGGTTGACAACACGCAACTGATGAATGATTTTCGTCAGTTTTTCTATGGACTCCATCGAAGCGTTCACAGGCGAAAAAACGCCAACAAATCGCTCAAGCGCCTCCGCTTCATAAGGATTATGAACCGTGATGGAATCATATCCCGGCAAAATTTCCTCGAAGATGGATTTTGTGATCTCATCTCTGGCATTGAGCTGATTGGAATTGTAAGTTATGAACACTGATATGTTGCTTTGGGGAACAAACAACAGTCTGGAGTTGGATCCCGGTATTCCTCCATCTTGAATGAACACCTCATACTTTCCATACTGTGTTTTGGACAAACCAAAACTTCTTCCAGAAAAACTGCCTGCCTGTCTGGTGAAAAACGCTTCCTTCATCTCATCAGAGACGTTCTCACCGGTCATGAAAGTCATGAATCTCGAAATTTCAGAAGCTGTGGTCAGAAAATCATCCGATGGCAAATAAATTGTTCTGTAATTGCCAAGGGCTTCATGTCTCCCCCCTGAAACCGCATAATTTTGAATCAACTCTATGTTGCCAACGGTTTCGCCCGACACCATACTGGCACTCATATTCATGCCAAAAGTCGATTTGAGCAAGTTCGACATCGCTTTCTCATAGGTCAATCCACTTAGGGATTCAATCAACACTCCGGCAAGCAAACTATTGACATTGGACAAGAGAATGAACTCATCTTTTTCTATGACCGGTTTCAGTTTATAGTTACTGAAAAATTTATTCGCTTCCACGCCAAAAGAAGGTTTGTACATGGTGATTGGTGATTCACTGACAGCCGAGTCAGCTTTTAATGTGGCAATTCCTGTCGTATGGGTCAGGACGTTTCCAAATGTCAACCCGACAAGCGATGATTTATCTTTGATGTTCAGAGGCAAATAGGATTCGATGGCTTCTTCAACCTCTATTTTTTTTCGGTCCATCCAATGAAGCAAAAGATAGGATGTGAAAACTTTTGAAATCGATCCCGTCTGAATAACGGATCGATCCAGGCTCATGGCTTGATTTCTCATGATATCCGCTTGACCAAGAGCCGTCTCAAAAAGAACTTGACCCTCTTGTACCACAATCACTTCCAGGCCAGGCAAATTGTTGTTCACCATGGCGCGGTTGACGATCTCATCCATAGAGGATTCATTTATATCAAGGGCCTCCGAAAAAACTAGGCCATTCATTATCATTAGACAAAAAACCAAGGTCAGAGCCATAAATTTGCTTTTCAATGTATTGCCTCACTTATTTCATTATTTTATAAAGTTTGCCGACCTTGTCCCGGTAGGTGAGATCAAGGACGATATCTTTTCCAGGTATGATCATATTCTCTTCCAATATGCCCCTTACAGTTTCATAAGCCAAATCAGGGAAATTGTTTTCTTTGCTGAGGTGGGCCAAAAGGATATGCTTGGTCACACCGTATCCGATGATTTCCTTGGCGATGAATCCCGCATCCTCATTGCTCAAGTGGCCGAACTCACTGAGGATTCGTCTCTTTAGCACCATGGGATACGAACCCGTCTTGAGCATCTCAATATCATGGTTGGACTCGATCATCAACAAGTCACAGTCCTTGAATTTCTCGATGACCTCATCCGATATGGTTCCAAGATCCGTTGCGATGCCAATCTTTGTGTTTTCATTGATAAAGGCATAGCATCTTGGATCGACTGCATCATGAGTGATCTTGGCGCTCTGGATTCTGATGTCTCCGATCTCAATGTTATCAATTTCCTCGTAAACGTGCAATAGACTTGGGTCCACTGCACCAATTTTTGGTTTCACAGCTTCCCAAGTCTTTTCAGTCACATAAAGTGGCATTTTGTATCTTCTCATCAGCACACCCAGTCCACTGATATGATCAGCGTGTTCATGCGTTAAAAGTATGCCGTTTATGGTTTCAATTCTGACATCGATATTATCAAGGGATGTCTTGATGTACTTTCCGCTCATCCCCGCATCCACTAACAATCTTGTGGTTTCAGATGCCACAAGTTGACAATTTCCAGAGCTCCCGCTTGCAAGTGAACAAAACGACAACGCCATATGTTTACCTCTTCCTAAGGTGTCTCTACCGCTTGAACATAAAAAATTTTACCTTGATCCGTCATGAATCTATAATAGGGCAATGCTTCTCCGGAGATCAAATCACTGACTTGAAAACTTTGGTCATTCAATTTATACACAATTGTGATGCCTTGAATGCTGTCGCCCGCCTTGAAATTGACCATGACGGAATATAGAGCACGGTCTACACTGATTATATCATAATTTGTCACATCAGAAGAGCCAATATTTACAGGCCATGATTTTTTGAATCCGACAACCTCTCCATCATGAACCCAGTAGATCACTTTGGCTTCTTCAATGACCAAATTGTTTCTCATATGTTTCATGGTCACAATCTGATAGTGCCCAAGAGCCTTCACTTCAATCTTTTCAAATTCACTGTCGAAACCGTTGGCCAATTTGAAAGCATTGATGATTTCCATGGTTTCCTTCAAGGCATCCGGATCGGTGACAGGTTCAAACCACCTGAGATTCTGCTCATCGTCACTTGAGACCCTGCTATAATGCGCTTGTTTCGACCATAGAATTTCCATTTCATGCAAAATGACAATCTCATCATCCCACGTATATTTTTCTCCGTCATACATGAATCCAGGACCTAAAAGATCACTGACCATTGTCTCAGGGATTCGCTCGAAATCCAGTTGAATGGAAGCGATCTCATCAGGAAAGTCAAACTCATCCTGCATCAAAGTAATTTCATTCTCATCATAAAGCTGCAATATATCCTGAAGATTGGAGGCATTTGCCTGCCTATAAAGTGCCTGATCTTCAATAATGATGAATCCAAGCATCAAATTGGTGGCAATCAACAGAACAATCAATACATTCTTAATTTTTGGCCAATCCATAATCTACCCCATTTAGCGATACGTTTTTATTAGAGCTCCTGTATAGGCATTGAAAAGGTAAGTCCGCCCACTGATCACGACCTGCCATGTCGGCACCATTAAAGCGCTTCCACTTTGCCCTTCGATGGAATATCGCATATCAATTTTTGTGATCTCACTTCTGATCGGAAAATAATACTCGATATTGTCCAGTGCGGAATCATATATGTTGTTGTCCTGTAGATAGTAGACACTCACTTCCAGAAAATTGTTCGAAATGCATTCATCGATGGAATACAAACGGTCCATCTCTTCAACATCGACCAGTTCAGCCTGTTGTTTGATATTCTTGAAGATGTTGACAACTTGATTGCCTTTTATTTCCACTCGAATAGGATGTGAATCCGGCGTGGTTTCAGCCAAAGCATAATTATTGATCTTATAACCAAAATAGAACACGTGCGTAGTAACTGCACCGTTCTCAAACACATAATCCGCCAGATAGATTCCAGACGGATATAGCCCGAAATTTTCGATTTTTCCCGCAGCAATTGAAAAAGCCTCTTTAAAGTTCAAATTTGAAGACAAAGAAGCATCAAATCTTTTATGATAGAGCACCTCACCGCCTGGCGACAGGGTCAAGACCTTCTCTCCATAGCCATACATCAGTATTGTAGATCCGTTGGCATCTTTCAGACGCTTGACAAAATCCATTCGATTTCCAAATACGGATCCCGATATTCTCTGAACATCACCGATCATTTCACCATCCGCAAACTCGATTTCACTTCTAAAACGGACTTTGGGAACGACATAATTGTATTGAAAAGGAATCAGCTCATAATTCAATCGGTCATAATTCTCATCCACAGTGCTTTCCAAACTGAATCGGGTGCTGATTTTTCTGTATTCGATATAAGGTGATTGTTTGACAATCTTGACCAGCGCTCCGATATCGTGTATTTGGAAATTGTTTTTCACCAGATAATATTGTTCCCTTTTCCGATCATGGATGTAAATGCTTCTTGGGTCATTCCCGCTCAGCAAGTATTCATAAGGAGTGATTTCCGAAATGGAACCCTCTACGGCATTCGATGAAAACAAACTGTAAAATTCTGATACAGTCAATTCCATGGGCATTCTCAGCAGCATACTCTCATCTGAAAAAGCCTCAATATACGATTCACGTGTTATAGTCTCCACACTGTCATACTTCTCAAAACTGTTCAGAACTACAGGCCTTATTTCGCTCCAGATACGCTCTTGAAGCAAGACATCATAGACACGGGTATAAGATATACCCCCAAAGCTAACAAAATAACTTTGGGGGCTAATATACGCGGACAGTTTAGTTGAATTGATCTCTATATCGCTGCTGTCGATATCCGTTGCAAAAAGGTCGTCATACATGACCCACTGCATCAAAAGCAAGGCCGTCAAGAACAATCCGATGATCAGTACGGATTTCATTCTTTCTTTAAATGAAACCATACGACTGCTCCTTGAATTAATTGGTTATATTTAATGGAACCATTGGCATGATGGTTTTTTCCTTATCAATGATTCTAAATGTCATTTCTTTTACAAGTCGCATATCACTATTTAAAAATCTCAGTTTATAAGTGCCGTTCGACAGATATCCGATTTCCTTATAGAAACTCATGTTTTTGATGGTGTCATTGTAAATATGTTTTTCAAACAATGTCAAGTAATCAATCATCGCCAGAGAATATGCTTTCCTGAGTGCATTGAGTTCCGATCTGATTGTGGACCATTTTTTATAATCCTCATAAACCGATGCATCGAGTTTTGAAAGTTCTTCAAGTCGATCTGCAATCAAATCAAAATGATATTGTTTGTTGAGTTCAGTATATGCGCTTTGCTTTGAGACCAATGCGTCTTTGACTTCGAAGAAATGGTTGATGATTCTGGTTTCTTTTACCAAACCTTCAGAAAAAGTAGGTTGTTTATTTGCGTAAACCCTGCTGAGGGCAGTACTTTTATCCATACTTGCCGCACCAGAATTAAGCCTCATCACAGAGACATTCAGCCCATCGCCCAGTTCATTCCCAAAAGACAGTTGCCTGTCCACTTTCACAAGGGAAACCGAGAGTGGGTTATCGACAATTCTCGTGTTGTTGATATTCACGTTGATAAATATTAAATTGTCATTTGTGATGCTCTCACTCATAGGTTCACCGATGATGATCTGATCCGGTGCAATAGGTGAGGCATTTGAATTTTCAAATGCAAAGGCGGTATTTCCCATTGTGAAAATCACCAAAGCCAATATGATTATAAGTCCTTTACGGAACATGATGGTCCTCCAAAAATTGTTTTGATCGAAAACTGCATTCAATCTCTATATCATTATACACAATATTTATTACAGAAGCATTACGCAGTATTTAAATCAAAATTACACCTCATGAATTCCATAAGGTAAACTGATCGTCACCTTGGTGCCCACGCCATATTCCGAATCAATTCGGATATCGCCACCATGCGCCTCTGCGATCTCTTTGGCGATTGAGAGTCCGAGACCTGTTCCCCCGAGTTCTCTCGATCTTGCCTTGTCCACGCGATAAAACCTTTCAAAAATTCGGTTCATGTCCTGATCCGGTATACCGATTCCACTGTCTGTCACCATCAGTTCAAAATGATCCTCATCTGAACCTTCTCTCAAATCTATGATGATCTGAGAATCCTCATTTGAGTATTTGATGCCGTTTGATAATATATTGAGCACCAACTGTTCGATTTTGTCATAGTCGATCAATGCGTGAATTTTAACATCATTATAATGTTTCACCAGTTCCTGTCTCTTTTGATCCGCAGTTGCCTTGACTTTTAGGACACAAGTGTCAATGAGTGAGTTGACTTCATATCTTTCGCGTTTTAGACGAACGGTATCCGAGTCAAAATTGCTGAGTTCAAGCAAATCACGCACCAATCTTGCCATACGGTCCGCTTCGGTGTTGATGACTTCCAAAAATGTTCTTTGCAACTCCGGATCATCCACAGCACCATCCAAAATGGTTTCAGTATAACTCTTAATGCTGGTGAGAGGTGTCTTGAGTTCATGTGAGACATTCGCTACGAATTCTCTTCTCATGTTTTCAAGCCGCTCCTCTTCGGTAATGTCTTGGAGCACAAAAACGACGCCCATTTTTTTCGACGATTCATCTAAAAATGGAGCGAAATTCACTTTCAGGATCAGCAAATTGTATGAAATGCTTTTTGATCCAATGCCATTGTTGAGTTTTCCGGAGCTGTAGATGGACAACAGATCACCAATGATGTCTTCGTTAAAGACACCGTCCGTAGTCAGCAATTTTCCCGCTTTCGGATTGCAGTGAATGATCTGTCCTTCAGCATTTATGGCTATCAGACCATCTTCCATGTAATTGATGATGGCTTCGAGTTTGCTTTTTTCACTGGATATTTCCGAAATGTATTTTTTGAGCTCTCCCGTAAGAAAGTTGAATGTCTTTGAAAGAGCACCAATCTCATCCTCCGATCGGACTTCAACTATTTGATTGAAATCCCCCTCGGCGAGTTTGGCAGCCTTAAGTGTGACTTCATTGATCGGATCCGTGATGCTCTTTGACAACAGGAATCCGATGATGATGGAAAGGACAAGACTCATCGCCACTGCTTGCAAGATGATCATTCTGGCGCGGTTGAGCGTACCATATATGTCATTCAGGTCATATCGCAAATAAATCAGACCGATTTGCACACTTTTGCTATAAACCGGATATACCTTGTCTTTTGTTCGGACATTGCCTGAAAGTTCGAAATTCTTTTCCACCGTCTTTCCGATCAAACCTTCGACAACAAGTCCTGTATTGAGCACTTCAGATACTGGCCGATCCACATTTTCAGTACTCGTAGCCAATATCTTCTGTGATTTTTGATCGATGATATAAATCTCTTCTCTAAGTCCGATGTCGGCATGTCGTTCGATGGATTCCTGAACAAGTCCTCTGACCGCTCCCAAATCATCACTTTCAATTTTAGAAAGCTCAGACATCATAATCTGAGCTATATCATCCAAACGGTTGGATACGACATTGAGATTGTAATCTTCAAAAGATCTGACAATGAACACACCAGCCAAAAGCATCGCAATAAATACGAGCAAAAAATATATAATTGTAAATCTCAGTCGTATGCTTCTAAACATTGTGCCTCCAACTAACTTCTTTTGAAGTAATAGCCAACACCTCTTTTAGTCATGATATAAGTTGGATTGCTTGAATCTTGTTCCACTTTTTCTCTTAATCGTCTGACTGTGACATCAACGGTTCTGATGTCTCCAAAGTACTCATAGCCCCAAACGTCTTTCAAAAGCTGTTCTCTTGTGAATATCTGATTGGCTTGTGTCGCCAAAAATTTAAGCAATTCGAATTCCCTGAGTGTGAGTTCTATCACTTCACCGTCTTTGGTCACTTCATAACGGTCCAGATCAATGGTAAGGCTATTTGCGATTATAATGTGACCATTAGGGCCTTTTCCATCAGAATCGGAAATATCCACCCTACGGATATTGGCCTTGACTCGTGCAATGAGTTCCCTCATTCCAAAAGGTTTGGTGATGTAATCATCGGCACCCAGTTCAAATCCTAGCACTTTGTCCACTTCTTCCTCTTTGGCGGTAAGCATGATGATCGGCATGCTGAAGCCCTCTCTGATTTTCCTGCATACCTGAAAACCATCAAGTTTTGGCAACATGACATCAAGCAGGACCAAGTCCGGCTGGAACTGATATACTTTCTTTAAAGCCTCTTCACCATCAAACGCGGTTTCTATCTCATAACCTTCTTTAACCAAATTGAATTTGATGATATCCGATATTGGTTTCTCATCATCTACAACTAGAATTCTTTTACTCATCATTTCGCCTCCTTTGTTAAGACGTTAGCATATATACTTATTCTATACGAAATAAAATAAAAAAGCGAGTCATCGACTCGCTTTATCGTTAAAATTTAACATAATTTCTTGGGTTTTGTGGAACACCGTTCTTTCTCACTTCGAAATGAAGGTGTGGTCCAGTACTGTAACCCGTATTTCCACTTGCGGCTATTACTTGTCCTTGGAATACTTTATCGCCTTTTTTAACGTTTAAAACGCTGTTGTGAGCATAAAGTGTGGATAGGTTGCCACCATGATCGATGATAATGTATCTTCCATAAGAACTTGAATATCCTGCAAATGTAACGACTCCACCATCCGCTGCTTTGACACTTGTTCCAACGTTTAAGCCGATGTCAATACCAGTATGCTGTCTTCCCCATCTCCATCCGAACTCTGAAGTGACGATGCCACGTGAAGTAGGATGTGCCAATGTGCCGGTACCGATTCTCGGTGGAGGATCTTTGGTACCTTGATAAACGACTTTGGTCTGAGGTTCAGCAGTGATGTTTTCGGAAATTACAGATCTTCCGATTTCTCTTCCGTTATGTCTGATCAGTTCCGCTTCTACAACACGTTCGCCGTATGCACCACCGACTTTTGTTTTTGTCTCTCCCTTATAAAGGGAATTTGTTGGCTCATATTCCACTTCAAAAGCGATTTTATCGGAATAAGTCGCTTTTTCCACTGTTACAACGTTGATTAACGGTCTTGGAGTCACTAAACTGATTTCCATTCCGATTTGTAATGTTTCCGCTTTGATATCAGGGTTTGCTGCTTCGAGATCATAAGGATTGACTCCATAATAATCGGCAATCACCCAATAGTTTTCACCTTTTTGAACCTTATGGATCTTGATTTCCCTTGTTCCTTTTTTGATGTACTCCAGTGCCGTTTCGACAGTGTCATATTCTTCAAAGTCCATGATATCGATATACCCAGGGCTTACTTTTACTTCTTCTTTGAAATAGACATCCAAAATCTCAACGTCGTCCTTCAAAGTAAACTGCGCTTTTAATGCTTCAAGCATTCTATTGGCTTCATTTTCAGTCTTGAAACTCGCCACCGGATTGTTGTTGACAAGCACCTGATGCACTTTTACCGATGCCATGCTCATCACTTTGATTTCAGGAATAGCAACTGTTCCAGCGGTTTCGACAACCACTTCGTTTACTAAGTCCTCAGCGGCTTCGGTTTCTAGTGCCTTTGTAGGAACACTCACCACATGGGTACTGGAAGTGTCGGTTCCGACCAAATCTGTAGGTGTCATGGCGTTGAAAGTGATAAAACCTAAAGCGGATACCATTACCACCGCACCAACACCACCTACTACCCATTTGTGCTTGATCACAAACGGCTTTGCAGTGCCTAGTTTTGATTTCGCCTGTTCAGCGATTGTTTGAATAAAGTTGTCACCATTGCTATATTTTATGTTGTGATTTTTAGTTGATGTGATTTTTTTTGTGAGTTTGCTAACTCCAGATGTTGCTAAAAATAAAGGATACAATGACAAAGCGATTGCTTTGGCACCAAAATCAGCGATTTTTTCAATGCGCTCGACTTTCTCGTCTCCTTTGACATACACTTTACTGGTGGAACGTTTTACTATATGTTTTTGAGACGTCCCGTTTCTCTTTTTCCCCATCCTATACTCCTTAATATTGGCCTTAATAATGGTTCACAGCAGTAGTCTGTATAAAATACCTTCTTAATTATAGCACAACTTTCGCAAGAGATAAATTATATTTTTTTTTTTGAGAAAGTTGACCCCATATTTATCAATATCTGATGCTTTCAAGAGTATTACAATACCACATGTTGTGCTTTTTTTGAATGTTTTTTTGTCTGTACATAGAATTATTAGAACACCTTATTAAAATACTGATACACCATTCATATTAATGTTATAATATTTCATATGACGATTATGAAAGAAGGAAAATCATGGCATTTATTCAAAACGCGACGACTTTTGACCTCGGCGAACTCAATATAGAAAACATTTTCATCTCTGACTTCATGCCTTCCGCAAGTGGTACTTACGTCAAAGTATACCTTCTTGGCCTTATGTTCTCGAGATCTGAAAATGATGCCTATCGCTTTGACAACAAGAGTCTGGCAAATATGCTCGGTCTTCCGCTCCAGGATGTTGTCGAGGCATGGAACTACTGGGAAAAACAGGGCATTATCAAAAAACACATTCACGGCGATGCCATGAATTTCGATGTGGAGTTCCTATCGCTCCGTGAACTGTACA
The DNA here is from genome assembly GCA_002412775.1 of Firmicutes bacterium UBA5201. Lineage (GTDB taxonomy): Bacteria > Bacillota > Clostridia > Peptostreptococcales > Acidaminobacteraceae > Fusibacter_D. The sequence continues at coordinate 186,459 of DHVT01000028.1, forward strand.
TCCTAAACAATTACACTTCCAAATCCGAGCCGACAGACCGCAAAAGCGATCCAAAAATCAAAAGCCATTACAAGACATTATGTGAACAAGTTGAAAAAATTGTGGGCCATCCTCTATCCTACACCGAATACAGGGATATAGGCGATTTTTACGATCACTACTATACAGATACCGCCATCATACTGAGGGCGTTTGAAATCAATTATAAGGAAAAGAACATCCGAAGTGTGAAAGCTGTCAAAGGTCTATTGAACCAATGGCTGTCTCAAAACTTGTCCACTCTGGAATCCATAGAGCACCACATCAAAAGCAAAGATGAACGCAACATGATCTATAAGGAAGTCCTCCGAAATCTCGGATTGTCCTTCAGGATGGCCAATCAGGCAGAAAAGGAACTGATCGACAAGTGGTTGGACCAATATGAATTTGAACCCGAGTCCCTTTACCAGTTCATTATAGTCTTTTCAAAGAAAACTCTCAACATCAACATGAATTATCTGGATAAAGTATTTGGCGATCTGCACAAGCAGGGCATCAAAACCGTAGACAATTACGAGAGCACCCAAGCAAATGACAAGCCGAAAGCACAGTCACAGTCTCAAGCCAAAAGGAACCGATTCACTATTGAAAAGGAACGTTCCTACTCGGAAGAGGAACTTGAGAATCTGCTGCTAAATAAGAAGAATTAGGAAAGGAGTCACGATGTCTCAAAATGTCCAAAGTATAAAAGGAATCATGGATGAATACAAACAACAGCAGGATTTGAACCGACTGACTCTAAAGGAGAGGCGACTGGCGCTTTATGAACGGCTGCCCAAACTCGCTGAGATCGATCTTCAAATGAGCCAGATCGGTGCGGAGATTTCCAAGGCTATCTTGAAAAACCCCAAAAACACCGAAATCATGCTGATGGAACTCAAAAGCACACTCGATCAACTGAAGCGCAACAAAGCCATCCTACTCACAGACAACAACATTCCACTGGATGCGCTGGAACTTGAATATAAATGTAAAAAATGCAAAGACACAGGTTTTATGGAAGACAACAGAAGATGTTCTTGCTTCAATCAGAAATTGATCCACCGTGCATACGAAATGTCTAATATTGAGCGTCAACTCTCTCTTCAAAATTTTGACCATTTCAACCTGAGCATCTTCTCAGACCATAAAAATGCCAAAGAAGGCGCTTCACAACGAGAAAACATGATGCAGATCCTATCCGAGGCAGAAGAGTTCGTCAAGCAGTTTCCGAGCGAAAAGAACTTGCTCTTTTTTGGTGCGAGCGGACTTGGAAAAACCTATCTATGCAACTGCATCGCCAAGTCGCTTTTGGACAGAGGCCACTCGGTCCTCTATCAGACACCATTCACAATCATCCAGTTGATTGAGAAAAAGACATTTACAGACAAGACCAACACATTTATTCAAATGGCCTATGAGCAACTCTTTAATGCCGATCTGCTCATTATTGACGATCTCGGCACAGAAAGCGCCAACACATTCACAATCAGTGAATTCTACAATATCATCAACACCAGAATCCTGAATGGCAAGAGCACAATCATCTCCACAAATATCAAACTTTCAGAAATCAGCTCATTTTACAATGATCGTATCGATTCCCGCATCAAAGGACATTATCAACTGATGAAGTTCTTTGGACCGGATGTCCGTTGGGAGAGCAGGTAAGGCAGGGAGAGCAGGAGAAGAGCAGGAAAAGCAGGAAGAGCAGGAAGAGCAGGAGAAGAGCAGGTAAGGCAGGAAGTGCAGGAAGTGCAGGGAGTGCAGGAAAGTCAAAATCTTTAGTGCTCGAATTACAAAAATGATTTTATAACATAAAAATGGTCAATGCACATCACATGCATTGACCATTTATCTTTAATTAATTAGTTTCCAGGTTTTCCAGGTTTTCCAGGTTTTCCAGGTTTTCCAGGTTTTCCTGCCTTACCTGCACTCCCTGCACTCCCTGCTCTTTTCCTACACTCCCTGATCTTCTCCCTGCTCTTCTCCCTGCTCTTCTCCCTGCTCTTCTAAAAAATGGTGTCTCTTACAATCGTCTCAGATCTCTTAGGACCAACTGAAACGATTTTAACTGGAACACCGACCAGTTCTTCTATGCGCTCCACATATCTTTTTGTGTTCTCCGGAAGAGATTCAAATGTGGTGCAAGCGGTGATGTCTTCCTTCCATCCAGGGAACACTTCATAAATCGGTTCACATTTCGCAAGAACCGAGAGGCTTGCGGGGAAATTCGTCATGATCTTGTCGCCGTACTTGTAACCGGTACAGATTTTGATTTCATCAAAACCACTGAGTACGTCCACAAGCATGAGAGCGATACAGGTCATACCATTCACTCGCTTGGAATAATTGATCATTACAGTGTCGAGCCATCCACACCTTCTAGGTCTTCCAGTTGTGGTGCCGAACTCGTTGCCGGCGATTCTGATGCGTTCTCCGATTTCATTGTCCAATTCAGTGACAAATGGTCCAAGTCCCACACGGGTTGTGTATGCCTTGGTGATGCCCACAACTTCTCCGATTTCATTGGGACCTATTCCGGAGCCAATTGTAAAACCACCTGAAGTCGGATGCGAACTGGTCACGTATGGATAAGTTCCATAATCGAGATCGAGAAGTGTGCCTTGAGCACCTTCAAGAAGAACTTTCTTGCCAGCTCGGAGTGCTTCATAAACGATAACGGATGTGTCATCAACGAAAGGTCTGACTTGCTCAGCATATTTCTTGTATCGCGTGACCATCTCTTCTTCGTCCATGGCAGTTCCGCCATATATCTTTTCTATGATTTCATTTTTCGCTTTGATTCTGCTTCTGAAGAGTGGTTCGAAAATTTCATCATCGACAAAATCGCAAATTCGGATGCCGCTTCTTTCAACTTTATCCATGTAGCAAGGACCGATTCCTTTTTTGGTGGTACCGATCATGTCAGCACCTCTTGCTTCTTCTGCCAATCGATCGATTTCCTTATGGTATGGAAATACCACATGGGCACGATCGGAAACTTTGATGGATGATGTTGCTATCCCTTTGCTTTCAAGTCCCTTGATTTCGTTTAAAAAACCCTCAGGGTCGAATACGACGCCATTTCCAATCACGTTGATTGTGTTTTCATTCAAAATACCTGATGGAATAAGATGGAGTGCATATTTTTGATCACCGACAACCACAGAGTGACCTGCATTGTTGCCCCCTTGGCCACGTACTACGACATCAGCCTCTTTTGACAAATAATCGATGACCTTTCCTTTGCCTTCATCTCCCCATTGTGCACCTAATATTACAACTGTAGACATAAACTCACCTCACTATAAAATCATTGCATCTGCAATTACACGCATAAATCCACTGTCATATTAACAGACCATAGGGTTAAAGTCAACAAAAGTGCGAATTATTTTAAAAAATTAACAGAAATAATTCGATTATTTCACTTTCATCAAACGATCGATACTGGGTCTCACATTAAATGTTTCCTTTAGAAGCTTATATTCATTTTGCGCCTTTAAAATCGCCTCAACTGACTTGTCAGCCTTGTAGGCTCTGATCAGTATATTCTTTGGTGTATGTTCCATATCCACGAATTCGAGCATCTGAACATCATATCCCACACACTCGAGTGCGGACGCCCTAAGTGAATCGGTAACCAAAGTGGCCAGTTTGTCTTTGATCACTCCGTATTTAAGGAGGGGAACCATCGCAGGGTTGTCGAGTTGCTTGAACAATTCGTGTTGGCAACACGGCACCGCAAAGATGATTTTGGCATCCCACCCGACCGATTTGATCAATGCCTCATCGGTTGCGGTATCACATGCATGAAGTGAAACCACCATGTCCACTGTTTTCTCAGTTTCATAATCTTTGATGTCACCCAATTTAAACGTCAATCCTTCATAATCGAGCGCTTTTGCGGTTTGATTGCAAAATTCAATGACATCCTCTTTAAGATCCAGTCCAACAATCTCAACATTGCGATTTTGAAGTTTCACCAGATAGTAATACAGAGCAAAGGTCAAATAGGCTTTACCACAACCGAAATCGATGATTCGGATAACTTTCAGGTCGTCAAGTCTGTCCAGGCTGTCCGAAACAAACTCCAGGTACTTGTTCAGCTGCCTGAACTTATCATATTTTTTCTTGAACACGCGCCCATCGGCGTCCATCAGACCCAGATGGGTCATGAAATCACAAGGCTCTCCATCTGGAATGATGTAGTTTTTTTTGCGATTGTGTTCCAGCTCGACTTTAAAACGCGATGGCGGTTTGGTGATGATTTTGCCTTCCATTTTCTTGTTGAAAAGCAATTGATGATCACCATCTGTCGTATAAAATACCGCTTGCTTGAAATAACTTCCCAAAGTTTCTTCGAGAAGGCTTAAAAGCTCTGTGGCATCAAAATTGTCATGCAATACTTTTTTCTCAAATTGATAAGTCACATGATAAAGCTGAGCGCCTTTTATGAGCACTGGCTTTATATCCAACTTTTGATAGGTTTTTGGAGCCCCTTTTCTGACATTGCTCAAAACAGCGAAGATAAGATTGCCTTTTTGGATCATATCTTCTAAAAATTTCAGAATATCATTCATACCCAACCTCCTTTATTAATGAATCACTTCAATGTATAATGGAATTGACAAACCTCTCGAATGGAAGTGATCAAATGCCTGATTTTTGGAGCCATCAGCTCGCATCGAAAAAAATAAAAAAACTGTTGAAGGATAAGAATCCAAGTTTTTTCAAATGGGATAGAAGCTTCGATCCCTATTATTATTTTGGTGCCCAAGGGCCGGATTTCTTCTTTTATATCAACCAGCCTCGATTTTATAGGAAGGTACGTTATAAGAGCATCGGAAATCATCTTCACACCACAGACATTCAGTCCACTTTCAAAAGCATGCTTGATTATCTTTCGCTTCATCAGACACAGGCTCTTAAGGCATATGTGGCTGGTTATATAACGCATTATATTTTGGACCTCAAGTGTCATCCGTTGATTTGCAAATGGGGACCCGATTCAAAATCGCACAAGGAAATCGAACTGGTTCTGGACGCCATGATCGTATGGCAATCCGAGAAAATGCGGATCCAAAACATGTCCATGAAAGAGTGGCGATTCAATCCGAAGGTCATGACCGATGAAATCGGAGTGTTATGGCGACACGTCCTCAAAGAATGTGCAATTGGCGAAATTCCAACGGCACTTTATATGCAAGCGACAAAGGACATGAGAATCATACAGGTCATATTGCTGAAAAACATCATTTCCACACTGCCTTTTGTGCCTTTATTGTCACGCGTTTTCAATTACGACCTCAAATTGTTGAGTTATCCCAAATCGCTCACGGACCAGCATTACAGTTCGGTTGATTTTGATGAATTTTGGGAGGCTTATATTCAAGGCATCGAAATCTCCACTCTAGTATTAAAACAAATTGACGAGGTTTATACAAGTCATTTAAACATTGAATCCATCATTGATGAGTATTTTAAAAAAGACTATTTAGGGGAGGCCACCAAAAATGTTCAAAACTTTCATCCAGCAAAATGAAGCCCAAATGATCCAGGCTCTGCAAGAACTCCTTCGTTTCAAGAGCGTGAAATCAGAACCTGAAAACGACGCTCCGTTCGGCAAAGGCATCAAAGCCACACTCGAACACGCTTTGAATTTAGGAGAGCAAATGGGATTCAAAACCAAAAATGTCGATCAATATGCGGGTTACATCGAATACGGCACCGGCAAAGAGATGCTTGGTATTTTGTGCCATCTCGATGTTGTTCCGGAAGGCGACCACTGGACTCACGACCCATTCGGTGGTGAAATCTCAGGTGGAAAGATCTATGGACGAGGCACACTGGACAACAAAGGTCCTGCAATAGCATCGCTATATGCCATGAAGGCACTTAAAGATTCAGGATTCGAACCTAGAAAGCGCATCCGCCTCATCCTTGGAACCGACGAGGAAAGTGGTAGCAAATGTATGAAATATTACCTTAAACACGAAGAAAAACCTTCTGTGGCTTTCAGTCCGGATGCTGATTTCCCAGTTATTCACGGAGAAATGGGCATTATCATCTTCAAACTCAAAAAAGATTTTGTGGACAAGGTTCCCGATGGTGGCATCAAGGTCTTGAGCATGAAAGGCGGCAATGCACCGAACATGGTTCCCGATTATGCGGAGGCCAAACTCATCTCACCTTATGATTTGGAAGAGATTGTAGACAAATTCAATGCTTCCAGGGAAGCAACCCTGGAATATGAGAAACATGAGGATTATATCCTCATAAAATCCCACGGTGTCTCGGCACACGGCAGCACACCTGAAAAGGGCAAAAATGCCATTGCGCAATTGGTTGAGTTTCTCAACCTCATCGAGATTGAAGTTGGGGATTTATCCAGTTTCATAAGATTCATCGCCAACAATATCGGCAAAGAAACCGACGGCAAATCCATGGGCATCGCCGTTGAAGATGCCTATAACGCATTAGTCCTTAATCTTGGTATGATTGACGTCAGTGAAGACTCTGGAGAAATGACCATCAACGTCAGATACCCGATCACCAAGAAGGAATTTAAGATAAAGGCTGGCGTGGATTCAGCAGTACGAGGCACTGGAATAGAGATTTCAGATTTGTTTGGAGCTCCTCCACTTTTCTTCAAGCCCAATCACCCACTGGTTGAGACGCTCATGAAGGTCTACAAAACACACACCGGCGATGAAAAAGCCAAACCAATAACCATAGGAGGCGGCACCTATGCACGGGCGATCCCCAACGCAGTTGCGTTTGGCGCACTTTTCCCTGGCAGGGAAGACACCATGCACCAAAAGGATGAATACATGCAATTGGATGATTTTGTCAAGATGACTGAAATATTCGCTTCTGCGATTTATGAACTTTCAAAGTGAAGATATGAGCAAAAAGATAGGATTGCATAGAGGAATACCAACAAGTATTCCTCTGTAGCATTTCTAGAGTTCGACTGAGACGCTAATAAGTTTCCTTCGGAAACTTACCTACGCGAAATATTTGATTGCGTCCCAATCAAATATTCTTCCAAAACCCATCCAACTGTCCCTTAAACAATTCCTCACTCGTGAATGTCTTCCCCCAATCCTTAGGAAAAGACCTTCTATAATGTCCAGTCGAATACCTTTGGTCGACGAGAACGACAACCCCTCGGTCATCGCTCCCTCTAATGACCCGGCCTGCACTTTGCATTACTTTGTTGATTCCCGGGAATTGATAGGCGAACTCGAATCCTCGTCCTGATATATCATCAAAGTAATTCTTGATCAAATTATTCTCAAAAGCGATCATCGGAAGTCCCACCCCGACCACCATAGCACCTATGAGCAAATCTCCCTGTAGGTCTATGCCTTCAGAAAAATGCCCTCCCATGACGACAAAACTGATCATGGATATGCCACTGGCACCCGTCAAATGGGTTTCAAATGCACCCAAAAAATCCACTTTGTCCGAATCGCTTAGATCACGAGTTTGTCTGACAAGATTGAAGCATTCACCATGAAGCGCTTCGAATAACATAAAAGCATTGTCCATGTACTGGTATGATGGGAAGAACACCATATAATTTCCCGTTTTGGCGGATGCCATTTCATAAATATATCCACATATTTTGCTGAGAGAGTTCTCACGGTCCTTGTATTTCACCGAAACATCACTGGCATAAAGCAAAAGCCTGTTATCCGGATCAAACGGTGAGGGTAAATCCAGCAATTTGATATCTTCATCTTTGCAAAGCAAATCGCGATAATAAGGCATTGGTGACAATGTCGCAGAAAAAAAGATCGCAGATCTGGAATTCATCAAAAAGCGTCTCAACTTGGTCGCCGGATGAATGCAAAACAATTTATACAGCATTTCTTTCTTATGACCTTCTGTGATATAGGTCAGATATCCATCGTCATAGAGCTCACTGATTCTCAAATAACCCAGGATGTCAAAATACACCTCTAAAACTTGCTCAAAATATTCGGCACCAGCATTTTCAGTCAACCACTTCTCAACTTGCGGTGCTCTTTTTTTGAGCCCCAAGGCCACCTCTTCGATTTCATCATTTGAAACCCATACTCCAGCTTCGTTGCAATTTTTCCGCGCGCTCAGCAGCAACTTGTTGATTCCCTCCAGAGAATTGCCCAGCTTCTTATCCTTCGGAAGCAGTCTCTTTTTTAAACTTGTGAATTTTTCACGACTGAGTTCCGCTGAATACATTGTTCTGGATCTATCCACCAGATTGTGTGCCTCATCTACAAGAAAAACATATTCCTCGGTAGGCACATCAAAAAAACGCCTAAGATAAACCCTAGGGTCAAATACATAATTGTAGTCGCATATGATCACGTCTGAAAACAACGCCAAATCGAGTGAAAATTCATATGGGCAGACGCGATGTTTGAGAGCGTATGCGACAACTGTCTCCCTGCTGAAAACATCCTCATTGTTGAGAGCATCCCAGAGCGCTTCGAGGTTTCTGTCAAAATGGCCATCGGCATAAGGACATTTTTCCGGATAACAAGCCACCAAATCATTGATGCAGACCTTGTCCCTGGCAGTGATCGTCAACTGTTTGATTTGAAGTTCACCACCGGACGTCACGCGCATCTGCTTGACCGCATCCTCAGCCACAACTTTTGCAATGGTCTTAGCCGAAAGATAAAAAATCTTGTCCGTCATGTGGCTGCCCATACTTTTTATGGTCGGAAACAGTGTGGACATCGTCTTCCCTATACCTGTAGGCGCTTGAGCAAAAAGGTGTTCACCATCCCTGATGGCATTATACACAGAAACAGCCAGCGCCCTCTGGCCTGCCCGGTATGTTCCAAACGGAAAATTCAGTTGTTCGATACTACTGTTCCTGGATTGGATCCACTTTGATTTGAATACAATCCATTTCTTGTATCTCTTCACTGTTTCCATCATAAACTCATTCAAATCCGCACTTGAATAAAGCCTCTTGATTCTTTTCACCGCACCGGATTCAAAATCGGCATAAGTCAATTGTATGGTGATTTCACTCAGAGATTCATTTTCCGAGTAGATTGCACCATAAATTTTTGCTTGTGCCCAGTGTACTGGATATGTATCTTCTTCTATCTTTTCAAGAAACACTGATGTTCCTTTGATTTCATCCACAGTGACACCTTCTGATGTCGTAAGAATACCATCAGCTCTACCACTTATGATCAAAGTGATCGGGTCATCACCATCATCAGGGGTTAATGATATACTTTTGGACAGCGAAACTTCAGCTATGTATCCGTCTCCCTGTGATTTTTGAATTTTCTGGTGAGTTCTGATGCCCTCTGCCATTTTACCTTTGCCTTGAAATCTGGAATCAAGGTCACCGGATTGATAGACAAATTCAACCAAGCCTCTTACCGAAATTTTGCTTTCATATGCCATGGAGTACCTCGCTACCGGACAATGAACGTATGTTCGTAATTATTGTATCAAATATAATGATAAAGAGCCAGACAATTTCGTCTGACTCCCAGGTGCTCTTATTAGTTGTTGAGCGCTACATATTTATTGGCTTTGGATAATACGGTTCTCGAATACGAGGTTGAATACGTCTGATACGCCGCATAGTATTTTGCAAGATTGTTCGGACCTCGATTGTACTCGGAAAGAATACGTTCATAATTGGCACCATAGGAATCCATCAAGAGATCCAAATATTTAATTCCAAGAGCCAAATTGTATTCTGGCTCAAATATCTGAGTTGGATCGTATTCGAGTTCAAGTTCCTCACCAAATTCAGTTGCCAGCCACTTTTCGGTCCCAGGAATGATTTGCATGTAGCCTCTGTCCTGATCCGCACCGACAATATTTTGATCGAAATTGCTTTCAAGTTCAATGATGGATAAAATCAACGAGTAAGGTACATCGTATTTATCCGCATACTTGACCAGTGCCAGTGCACTTTCATAATTCAGTGGTGTCTGCTCTGTTATGCTTTTCACTTTTTCGAGCTGAGTGGATTCAAAAGCATCGAAATCAATGAACTTTGAAATTTTCTCGAACTCCTCTACGATTGGATTTTGTGCCTCTATTACTTTTTGTGCCTGTTCAACCTGTATGGATAATGCATTGATCTCTTGTTCTCTTGTTGAAACTTCTGCCGCCAATTCAGCCTTTTCCGTTTCAACTCTTTGGATTTCATTTGCCGCTTGTAATGTTTTACTTCCCAATAACACTACAGATAATCCTAAAAATACAAGCGCTACAACTAAAATCTTATTGATTGTTTTCATGATATCACCTTTCTAAATTTAAGCTTCATATTCTAAAATAACGAAGAACACAGCGAGTTGCGCTATGTTCATCATGACTTTACAAATTATAGCATAAGTTTAAAAAGTGTCAATTAACAAAATGTAACTTATGTTGTCTTCCACCAATAGCAGTGTGTTTTTACCTTATTATTCCAGCTCCGTGCACCTTGCAATCAGAAGTTTCTTGTGATGGTTCCTGAAATTGCACTAAATTGTTTTGTAACTTTTAAACAATTGTAATTCCAAATTTTACCTTATTTCATTTTATTGTTGTGATAAGCCTGCATTTTCTTGAGTCTATTTGTGTCGATCTGACTGTTTTCTTGAGCCTTTTCTTCGGTTTTTATGACATTGCTTTCCTTTTTTTGAAGCGCATTGATCAAGAATCCGATGGTGTCTGTGACTTGAGATGATTTCGCCTGAACATAGTGTTTTTTGATCCGTTCCATGTCGTTACCGGCAAAAGCCAATATGATGTTGGCCTCTTTAAAATTGATTTTTTCTTCAATAAGCTCAATCACTTCATCCACCAGTGCTTCCTTGGATTCCTTCTGGCTCACAAATGCTTTTGGCACAGATTCATATGAAGTTTCATCACCGAGCAAGTACTCCGCCATACGTCTTCTAAGGTCGTTTTCTCCACGATGCTTGGTTTGTGACGGAACCGAATTTTCCGGTGTGTTGACAACCGGTTCCTGATCGACTTTAAAGAAACCTTCCTTAAAGTCGTCGTCGAAATGCTGAAGTACCTTTGTGATTTCAGCCACATCATCCGGATTTTGAATGACACTACTCTCTCTTCTGACGGGAGGGTCATTTTGGTAGTCTTTGGCCAGATAACCCTTCATTCTGAGTGAATCAAATGCACGCTTGGCAGTGACTTTTCCACACCCCATAAACTCAGCGAGTTTCTCGGTGGTCATACGCGTGGATTCATCTCTGCTCATCAACACCAAAAGACACATCTTCTCGTAAATGTCGAGATCGTAGTTTTCAAACACTTCTTCTTCGATCGATTTCCAGAACTCCATATCCCCCACCCTTCACAGTCTACTTCACCTTTACTCTATGGTATACTTTCTTTCCTTTTCTGATCATCAAATCACCATCAATAAAATCTTCTTTAGTGATCAATCTGTTGAAATCATCTAAAACCTCATCGTTCACAGAAACACCATTTTGCTGAATCAGTCTTCTGCCTTCACCCTTTGAAGAGATGAGTTCAAGCTTTTGCATCAAATCAAGAATCAAAACGCCCTCCTCAATCTCAGAGGCGTCCATTTCAGTTGTCGGGATATTTTCCGTGTTGCTCCCACCTGAAAACAATGCTCTTGCAGTTTCAAGCGCCTTCTCAGCTTCTTCAGGACCGTGGACAATTTTTGTGAATTCAAACGCCAAAATTTCTTTGGCCCTGTTGATTTCCGATCCTTCAAGTGCGGAAAGCGTTCTGACCTCGTCCATAGGAAGGAATGTCAATAGTCTCAGGCAATTCTCGACATCGGCGTCTTCAATATTTCTGAGGTATTGGAAGAGTTCATATGGTGTCGTTTTCTCTGGGTCCATCCAAATCGCTCCGGACTCCGTCTTGCCCATTTTCTTGCCGTCGCTGGTTAAAAGCAGTTTGAACGTCAAGCCATAAACCTGCTTGCTTTCCATTCTTCTTACAAGATCCACACCTGCAATGATATTGGACCATTGGTCGTTGCCACCAAGTTGCATCTGGCAGTCAAACTGTCTGTTCAGCTCAAGAAAATCATAAGCCTGCATGATCATATAGTTGAATTCAAGGAAACTCAGTCCCTTTTCAAGTCTTTGTTTGAAACACTCGGCGGATAGCATGCGATTGACCGAAAACTTACTGCCTATTTCCCTTAGGAAAGGTATATATTTCAGTTCATCAAGCCACTGGGCATTGTTGGAGACGTAACCGGATTTACCGTCCAGAGTCAGGTAATTTTCCATTTGCTTCTTTAAACACTCACCGTTGAAATCAATATCCTCAGGTGTCAGCATTTTTCTCATGTCCGTTTTACCAGAAGGATCTCCGACTTTTGCGGTTCCTCCGCCAATCAATGCAATCGGTTTGTGTCCCGCGCGCTGCATATGCATCATGACCATGATTTGTATGAAATGTCCTAAATGCAAACTGTCCGCTGTGGGATCGAAGCCAATATAGAAAGTCACGCTTTCTTTTGCAAGCAACTCTTTGACTTCCTCTTCATGTGTGATCTGTTCGATGTAACCACGTTCAAGCAGTGTATCGTATACGTTTTTCATAAGCCACCTCTAATCTTTTTTTTAAATAAAAAAAGGGCCTCTCCATCGAAGGACGAGAGAACCCGTGTTACCACCTTGCTTCATGACTACTTTCGCAGTCACCTCAAACCGAATAACGCTCGGGACGCGTGATGGTTTCCCATCAAGGCTCATGGCGCGTAATTCAAAAAAACTATTGGAATCGCTTTCACCAACCGCAATCCTCTCTGAATTTCAACAGAATTTTCTACTAAGCCACTTCAAACGCCTATACAGAACATGATGTTCCTATAGAATTATCTACAAATATAAATTATTTTGCAATACTTGTCAAGTCATACTACATCAAAACCTCAACATGAACCGATCGGTCCTTCGCAAGATCGACGAAACGCTCGCCCACCTGAACCAAAGGTCTGGTCGGATAATTATGATCGATGAATATGATCTTACCCATTTCACCGGTTGAAAGTTTGACCTGTTTCCCGACATAGTACTCTGACAGTTTCTTAACGAAAATGTAGCACACTTCCGCATCGAAGAGTTTCCCGCTCGACCAGGAAAGGTAATCCGCAGCCAACAGTGGTGAAATGCCCTTTCGATATGGACGATCTGTGATCATGGCGTCAAAGACGTCGCAAACCATTATGATTTTTGCAAAATCATGAATTTGATTCTCTCTTAGACGAAGCGGATATCCCGAACCATCCATGCGTTCATGGTGATGAAGAGCGGCATATTTTATATTGGACGAAACGCCTTTGGTCTTAAGCAAAATGCTATAACCGAACTGAGCGTGTTTTTTGATGAGTTCAAATTCCTCAGCGTTGACATTTTCTTCTTTTTTGACTATAAAATCAGGAATATTCATTTTGCCGATATCATACAAAAGTCCCGCTTCACCGAGTTCAATAAGTTCCTCTTGAGAATAACCGAGCCATTTTCCGATCATTGTGGCGAGTATTGAAACTCTTAAGGAATGCTGGAAAGTGTAATCATCGGATTCCTTGAGTTGATTGAGCCTCATGAGGACATCATTGTTTCTGATCATGTCCGGAAGTGCCTCTTCAACATTGTGCTTGATGCGTTCGAGATCCAGTTCACCGGTTTCTCTGATGTTTCTGAACACTTCTTTGGTGTCATCGATCATCTTCTGATGTTTGACATCAATAGGGATGTTGCCCTCACCGGTGAGCACGTGAATTTCCATGTTGCGGTTGACAACACTTCTTTCGGTTGGCTCATAGACATGACCATTGATTTCATCGAGATCATTCAACAATTTCATCAAATCGAAGGCGTCACCATTTTTGGATGCGTTCTCTTTGAATGCGTGAACATCCAGCGCAACATTTTCAATGGCTTCATTTTCATGTTCCAAAACTTTGACTTCTGTAAAACCGAGATTTGAAATCAGTTCGATATGCCTTTGTGTCAAACGAGTGCCTTTGCTGAGAAGTTCGACGACACCACTTGAATCTATAATGGATTCGCCTAAAATCATACCATCCCTAAGTTGCTTCGTTTCAATTATTTTCACAATCGCTCACCATCCAGTACCATCTCATAAAAAGTTAGCTGCACAACATCAAAATTCGTTCTTGAAAAAAATTGTGATCATGCCTGGACCGCAATGAGCCCCTACCGCACACCCCAAAGTGTTGATGATAAAATTTCTTGTACCATATACAGTCTCAAAATGGTTTTTGACTTCAGCCGCTTCCTCATCATTCAATGTGTGGGCGATCCCCACAAGTTGATTGTCCAGTCCACGTCCGTTGGCTTCTATATATTCATAAAGTTTGGTCAACAGTTTCTTTTTACCCTTCGCTTTGTCAAAAGGTACCAAAAAACCATCCACCACATGGAGAATCGGTTTTATGTTGAGTATGTTGCCGATCATTGCCTGGGATTTACTTACCCTGCCGCCTCTTAAAAGGTACTCCAGATCATCCACTGAAAAAACATGTCGCATTTGTGAGGAGGCTTTTGCCACATAGGACATCACTTCATCGTAGGTAGCGTTGTTCTCAACCATTTTTGCGGCTTCGACGACTATGACACCGAGTCCCAATGAAACGCACTTGGTATCGATGATCGTCATCTTGAAATCCGGATACTCTTCTTTGATTGTTTCATATGCCAGTACCGAAGTTTGATAAGTCCCTGATAAATTGGACGAAAATGCCAAATAAATAAATTCATCGCCAGTTTGGGCGAATTTCTCAAAATAATCCAGAAAGTGATTGAGCGGAATTTGTGCCGTTTTTACAGTACTGCCTTTGATCATGGCTTTATACATGTCGTTCGGTTCAATAGTTACTGAATCCAGGTATTCCACATTGTTCAAATAGACGATCAGTGGCAATATTTCAATTTGATGTTTCTCTGCCAATGCTTTCGGCAAGTCAGAGGCACTATCTGTAATGATTCTTAAAGCCATAAAATCCCCCTGTGTATTATTATTTATTATATCATGTATTCATTCAATTTGACCATATGATAATGGTCTTCCCATTTGCCATTGATTTTCAGGTATTTTCGGGCAAGGCCTTCATTTTCAAAACCAAGTCTCTTCACCACGTTCATGGATTTCATGTTGTCGGGCATGATGTTGGCTTCAATCCTGTGAAGTTCCATTTCATCAAATGCGACTTCCATGACTTTTGAGATGGCTTCTGTCATATACCCGGCTCCCGTAAAGCGCTCACCAAGTTTATACCCCAAAAAGCAGGACTGAAAGACACCCCTGATGATATTGGTGAGCGAAACACTGCCAATAGGTTCATCATTGGTCTCGTCTTCTTTCTTAAATATCCAAAAACGGACCATTTGACCTTTCATAAAAAACTGTTCCTCAAGATTGAGTATGCGTCTCTGGTGATTGATCGTATAAAAATCAGGTTGCTTGATCTGCTCCCATCGCATTAAAAACGATTCGTTTTCCAAATAAAATTTGAGAATTTTAGATGCATAAGTACTGTCGACCACTACAAGTCTCAGGCGTTCAGTCTCATAAACCCTATTCATTTCATCTTCCCTTCTTAATAGTGAAAATGGCATTGGAAAGTCTTGCGAACTCTTCCATTCCAAGCGCTTCGCCTCGAGTTCTCTCTTCGATTTCCGCAATGGCAAGTGCCTTTCTGGCCTCATCCCTATCCAGTCCGAGAAAACCTCCGGTCAAAGCATTGAGAAGTGTTTTTCTGCGTTTTCCAAACCCGTCCTTGACCGTTGAGAAAAAGGTTTTTTCATCGAGCAACTCGACAGGTGGTGCCTTTCTGACATTCAATCTGATCACAGTGGAATCCACGTTTGGAGAAGGCATGAAAGAGCCTCTGGAAACGCGGGTGACAATGGACGGTTCCGTAAAATATTGGACAGCTACAGAAAGTGCCCCATAATCCTTTGTGGAAGGCGATGCCATGATTCTATCGGCGACTTCCTTTTGGATCATGATGACCAAATCGGTTACCGGCACTCTTTCTTCAAGAAACTTCATGATGATGGGTGTCGTCACATAATAAGGGAGATTCGCCACCAATTTAGGTGATTTTTCCTTGAAATGGGTTTCGAACAATGCTTTCAGGTCCACTTTAAGAATATCATCGCAGATGATCGTCAAGTTGTCATGATGTCCCACGGTCTCATCCAATACAGGAATCAAACTGCGGTCGATCTCAACCGAGACGACTTTGCCGGACGCCTCACAAAGCGCATTGGTCATGACGCCTATTCCGGGTCCGATCTCGAGAACGTGATCCTCTTTGGTGATTCCCGCACCATCCACTATCCTGTCCAAAACATTTTCATCGATGATGAAGTTTTGACCGAATCTTTTACTGAACTGAAAATTGTACTTTTCCATTATATATTTTATCGTTTTGGGCGATGTCAATCTGTCTATCATGCTTTCTCCTTAGTTAAGGCGTCAATGACGCGGTTATAGTCCTCTTTGATGATGCCGTAATGATTGAGTCTGTTCAGGAATTGTTTGGCATTGCAATACCCGATCCCCAGTGCTTTGCCGACGACGGCCCGATTCTCGCTGGCACCTGTGCCGCCACTGAGACCGTCCCTGACCAGATCGTTTTTTGTAAAGACAGGAGTGCTGAACGCTTTGATCGTCTTCACTTTCGAAAGTGCATCAATGATGACTTCAGGACTGGCATTTTCAACACCTATGTCATCGCCCATTTTAGCATCGGCCTTGCTGATGAAAGCATGTTTGCAGTTTTTGACGCGGCTGGCGATTCTTTCCCGGATCCGTTCACCTGCAAAATCGGGATCCGTAAGAACGATGATTCCCACCGTCTCAGCCGCTTTTTCAATGCGCTGCCATGTGGATTCACGGATTCCGTAACCATGTGTGATGATGACATCGCAGACAACCGCTTTTTTCACTGCGGATTCATCGTCTTTTCCCTCTACCACTATTGTTTCCTTGATATTTTCCATATACCTCTCGTTTCCACTATTTGATTCTAAAAAACTGCTTGGCGTTTTGAAGCGTGGTTTCCGCAACAGTTTCATAATTGATGTTTTTGATATTGGCTATGCGTTCGCAGGTATGTCTGACGAACATCGGTTCATTGCGTTTGCCCCTCATGGGTTCCGGAGACAGATAGGGCGAGTCCGTTTCTATGAATAGTCGATCCAGAGGAACCGCTTCCACTACCTCGACAGTTTTTCTTGCGTTTTTATAAGTGACAGGTCCGGCGATTGAAATCATTGCCCCCAGCTTCACGTATTGGGTGGCCAGTTCATGGCTTCCAGAAAAGCAATGCATCAGAACTCCGGTGGAAAAGGCTTTTTCCTCTTTGAGAATCTGAAGCACATCGGCGTTTGCGTCCCTATCGTGGATGATGATTGGCAGGTCAAGTTTTTTGGCGATCCTGATCTGCTCTATGAAAACCTCTTTTTGGACGGATCTGGGCGACAAATCCCTGTAATAATCGAGTCCTATTTCGCCAATGGCTTTGACGCGGTCGCTTTTGGCCATCTGCTCGATCAATCCAAGCATCGTGGCATCTACCGTTTCAGCGTCATGAGGATGGATTCCGACCCCCGCATATATGAAATCATGCGCTTTTGCGATCTCCACTGCCCTTACACTGGATTCGAAATCAGCGCCTGGGTTGAGTATATATGAAACGCCGTTCAATTTGGCTCTTTTTATGACGAGTTCACGGTCATGGTCGAATTGTGACGCATCCAGATGTGCATGTGAATCAAATAACATGAGTCACCTCCTACACTCCTATTATGCCTTATTTTATGCCAAAAGGAAATAAGGAACGAGGAAAACCCCAAATCTCTTCCTGTACAAAAAGATTCGGGGTTTCATTTATGACACTTGACTTCCGTTTTTAATGTCCGCTGTAACCAGTTTGAGAATATCCTCCCGAGTAGCGGCCAAAATCATGCCTTGCGACTCGATTCCTCTAAGTTGGACCGGTTTCAAATTGGCCACCAAAATGACATTTTGACCCACCAGTTCTTCCGGTTTGTAGGCATTCGCTATTCCTGAGACGACCTGTCTTTTTTCAGGACCGACCTGAAGCTGAAGCACCAACAATTTGTCCGCTTTTGGATGCTTCTCTGCCGAAAGGACAGTCGCCACCTTAAGGTCAAGTTTCGCAAAATCGTCTATGGTGATTTCAGGTTTGACTTCGAGCACTTCGGGGACTTCTTCCTGGACGATGTATTTCGCTTTGACAGCATCAACCTCGACCATTTTTTTGGTTTCGTCCATTCTTGCGAAAAGGACTTCAGCTGTACCGACGGGGTTACCAATGACTGTGCCATCAAACGTGCCAAGCGATTCCAGCGTCGTTGCAGTAGCGCCTATCTGATCCAAGATTTTGGCGGCAGTATCCGGAATGAATGATTTTAGGAGCACGCCTGAAAACCGGATCGCTTCCAAAAGATTATAAAGGACAGTTCCAAGTCTCTCCATGTCATCCGGATTTTTGGCCAGATTCCACGGCAATGTCTCATCGATGTATTTGTTGCTTCTGCGAAGCAGTTGCCAAATTTCGTCTAGAGCATCCGCCACTTTATATGCGTCCATACGCTCTTCCACTTTTTTCGGTATTGAAAGTGCCAGTGAGATCAATTCCTCGTCAATGGCCTCTGGAGCGGTTGGTGCCACTATCACTCCATCAAAGTACTTTTTCACCATCGCCACAGTTCTGTTGACGAGATTGCCGAGGACATTGGCCAGATCCGAGTTGATTCTGTTGATCATCATCTCATAGGTGATGGTTCCATCCCATGAAAATGGCATTTCCCTGAGTACGTAATAACGTACCGCATCCACGCCGAAAAGCTCCACCAGGTCATCAGTGTAAATGACATTGCCTCTGGATTTGCTCATTTTGTCCTTGCCGGTCAGAAGCCATGGATGTCCAAAAACCTGTTTAGGCAGTTCTATCTCAAGTCCCATGAGGATGATCGGCCAATAAATGGTATGGAATCGTACGATATCTTTACCGATCACATGGACATCCGCAGGCCAAAGCTTGTTGAACTGTTCTGATGAACCATCGGGATCATATCCAATTGCCGTGATGTAGTTTGATAGTGCGTCAAGCCATACATATACCACATGTCCTGGATCGAAATCCACAGGAATTCCCCATGAGAATGAGGTTCTGGACACGCACAGGTCTTGAAGACCAGGTTTTATGAAATTGTTGAGCATCTCGTTTTTTCTGGATTCCGGCCAGATGAACTCGGGATTTTTCTCGATATGATCCTCTAATTGTTTCTGATACTTCGAAAGTTTCAAGAAATAGGCTTCTTCGCTCGCCTGAAAAACCTCGCGACCACAATCCGGACAATTGCCGTCCTGAATCTGTGTTTCCGTCCAGAACGATTCACAAGGTGTGCAATACCAGCCTTCATATTTTCCTCTGTATATGTCACCCTTTTCATACAATCGCTTGAATATCTTCTGAACGACTCTTTTGTGCTCTTCATCCGTCGTACGGATGAACTGGTCATAACTCACACCTACCAGATCCCAGATCCTTTTGATCTCGCCCGCGATTTCATCCACGTGTTCTTGTGGCGATTTTCCGGCCTCAAGCGCTTGGAGTTCGATTTTTTGGCCATGCTCGTCTGTTCCTGTCAAGAAATACGTGTCGTAACCTTGCTCTTTTTTGAAGCGTACAAGGGCATCCGACAAAATAGCTTCATATACATTCCCGATATGTGGGATTTTAGATGTGTAGGCAATCGCAGTGGTCAAATAATATTTTCCTTTACTCATAATGTCACTCTCCTCATTCTATTTGTTCAAAAAAACAAAAAACTCCCCTCCCTACAATAGGGACGAAAGTAAATTCCGCGGTACCACCCTAGTTCTGCAAATGCAGCCCTCGATGTGCTCAGCACTGTGCTATAACGTACACCCACGTCCATGCCTAAATTATTTCAGCACGGCGGTTCAAGGACCATGTTCCCCATTCCATCACCATCGACTCCCACCAAACGTCGACTCTCTTAAGGTGCTTGAACGGGTACTCTTCCCATCATAACCTTTATATCCGATAATTTAGGGAAATTGTAACATAACACTTGGTTTTATGCAACATAAAAAAAACTTGTTGCACGTATGATAGTAATGTGATATTAATATACTTGCTTAATCCTAATGAAAGAGGTGACCTATGGTTAATAACGTCCATCCGTTTTTAGATGCTTTCGCCAAAGGAAAAATCAACTCCCTGAACATCGATATGGACTTTGATAAAATTTCTGTCGCTATCAGCAGTCGTACTGAAGTCGACCCGGTTGAAATCATTTTTGAAGATGTAAAAGCTTTTTATTACATCGACCACGATCTTAAATCTGAACTCGATTTGTCCAACGAAAACCTGAACGTCGTATCTTATGACGATCTTGGATTCGGTGAGTTCACTGCAGCAAAACAATCCGCATCTGACGACATATTCATATCCATACCGAATTTTGCTGTGAATATCAACGATTCCTCACTATATATCGACGCGAACAAAATCAGAATCAATGACCGCGCCTTCAATGTCCGCTAAACTTGTTACAAAATCTTTTTTGGGGTATAATGTGACTAACAATATATTCTAGGGAGGCATTCATGGGCAGTCAAATGATTTTCACATTCAAAGATCTTCTATTATTCGTACTCTGGGGGTGTCTTGTAACCCTATTGGTTTATCTGGTGCTCATTCTTAGACGTGCTTTGCTTGTAGTCAAACAAGTGAATCAGATTGTCGATGGCAACCGTAAAAGCATCGATGCCACCATGGAAGTGGTGCCACTGCTCACCAAGCATCTGGAAACGATCACTGATGAGGTCGCTCACGATGTCAAGGCCTTCAGGGGTACTGTTGACAACATAGCAGAAACAGCTGAATCTGTCACCGACACTATCAATGAGAATCAAAATTTCGTCGGAGGTCTTTCTTCGTTTATGCATACTGTTTCCATCGGGAAAGCTCTATATGACAAATATTTCGGTGACAAAGTGAAGGAGTTTAAGGACATTGTTGCAGAAGTTGAGAAAACAGCGGAAGAAAAACAGGAAGGTTAGCCAACTGTGTATTTCTACCACATTTTGTTGACAACTGGAAATTATTATATTATGATTCAGTTATAAATCATTATAGCGAACAGGAGGTTTTTGATGAAATCGACAGGTATCGTACGTAAGGTTGACGAACTCGGAAGAGTTGTTATTCCTATCGAACTGAGAAGAACATTGGCGATTGGCGAGAAGGATGCTTTAGAGATTTTCACTGAAGGTGAAACGATCATCCTTAAAAAATATGAACCGGCATGCATTTTCTGCGGTCAAGCCAAAGGCGTAAAAAACGTAAAAGGAAAAAACATTTGTCCATCTTGTGTGGATGAAATCAAAGAATTATAAAATTGATCCCAGGCGACCTACGCCTGGGATTTTTATGCGTTTAATCGGATGCTTATTCCAGCAAAAGGGAGTAGACATCCGATTTTTTCATGTTGCGTTCCTTGGCGATCATTTTCATCGCTTCCTTGTTGTCAAGTCCGCTTTCCACTAAAGATTCATACCTCGCTTTGATCGGTACTTCGGAGAAATCTATGACTGGTTCGGGATCAATATTGCCACCTTCCAAAACAATGACGATTTCACCTTTCACAGTCTCCGAATCATAAAAGGCCATTAATTCAGTCAGCGTGCCGCGCTGGAAAGTCTCAAACCTCTTGGTGAGTTCCCTCGCGACGACCGCTTTTCGATCGCCAAGACCTTCATGAAGCAATCGCAATGTTTCCTTGAGTCTATGGGGCGATTCGTAAAACAGGAGCGTCCGTCTCTCATACTTCAATCTTTCGATATGCTTTCTCTTTTGTCTTTTATCACGACTCAAAAATCCTTCAAATACGAACTGCCCCGTTGAAAATCCTGAACCGACAAGCGCCATTGAAAACGCTGTCACTCCCGGAATGATTTCGAAAGGCGTATCGGTTTCGATGCATTTGATCACCAGATTTTCACCGGGGTCCGAAATTCCCGGCATTCCGGCATCGGTCACCAGGGCCACCTTCTCCCCCATTTGAACTTTGGATATGATCTCATTTCCGGCTTGCTCCTGATTGTGGTCATGGTAACTGTGTAGGGGTTTGCTGATGCCGAAATGATTGAGAAGTCTTAAGGAATGCCTTGTATCCTCGGCGTAGACGACGTCACAGGTTTTGAGTGTCTCAAGCACCCTGAATGTGATGTCTTCCAGATTTCCAATGGGTGTTCCACACAAATATAATTTACCGGACATCATGATTCCTCCCCGTTTTCTTTTGTGAATGCCGTGATATTTTCCATACCGTAGATCTCATATATTTCTTTTGTGAACGTCCCACCCTGTTCGTAGACGATAAGCGGTTCCTGAACATGGAGTTCTGAATTCCCGCCTTTCACGCATTGAATCAGACAAATGTTGGGACTCTTATGAACAAAGGGCTGAATCATTCGAATCCGTTTAGGCTCCAGTTTGTACTTTCGACATAGCACAAAAATGTCCACCAATCGATTCGGCCTGTGGATTAAATAGAATTTTCCTTTGAATTTCAACAATTTGGCCGCTTTTTCCACAATGTCCTCAAGCGTGCATAGCACCTCATGTCTGGAAATCGCTTTCAGATCAGAAGGATTTTTCAGTCCCCCGGTGCCTGACATGTACGGTGGGTTGGAAACAACAACATCCACACTTCCCAGAGGAACATAGTCGATCGCATCGATCAAATTGGCATGAATGACTTCGATCCGATCCTCAAGGCCATTGAGCTGGATGCTCCTTGTGGCCATTTCTGCCATTTGCTCCTGTACCTCAAAAGCATAAATTTTCTTGAATTCGGTTTTTCCGGACAGTAAAATCGGAATAATTCCTGTACCGGTTCCAAATTCCACCACAGTGTCCCCCGATTTGAGTTTGGTGAAGTTGCTGAGAAGAACCGCATCAATGCCAAAACAAAATCCCTTGGGATCCTGAATGATCTTAAGTCCTTTGAGTTGCAAGTCATCGACACGCTCATGTGGTAACACCAATTCCATTTCATTTTTCATAATCTTCTCCAAAAATAAGACGCTTTGAAACTGAAATCAGGTTCAAAACGTCCGCATAATCAATCTTCTAATTTTTTGAGTTCGGCAAAGTCCACCGGAGCCGCATCAACTACAGGTTTTGGACCGGACGATGAATATCGGTTGACTTCGACGACTTTGATCAAATCCTTGTGATAGGAAACGAAGTCCTCGCTGAGTTCCTCTGGTTTTTCTTTGACAATATGTCTCACTTTCGCCTGCTCAAGCAAAATGTTGGTATCCACCACGTATGCGAGACCATCCGGCGTTTTGACCTTGTCGCCCCTGTTGGGCATTCCAACACGAATCTGTACATAGGTGTCATATTCGTATTTGAGGCAACACATCAACCTGCCGCAAAGTCCTGATATTTTAACCGGATTGAGCGATAAATTCTGATCTTTTGCCATTTTTATCGATACAGGTGCAAAGTCCCCAAGCCAACTGCCACAACAAATCTCTCGACCACATGGACCAAGGCCTTTGACCATTTTTGACTCGTCTCTGACACCAATCTGTCTGAGTTCAATTCGCGTTCTGAATATTGCGGCAAGGTCCTTGACCAATTCTCTGAAATCGATCCTACCATCTGCTGTAAAATAAAAAATCACTTTATTATTATCAAAAGTATACTCGACATCAATCAATTTCATGTCTAGCTCATGCGTTTTGATCTTTTCTATACAAATCGAAAAAGCCTCTTTCGCCTTTTCCTTATTGGCAAGGTGGTTAGCATCGTCTTCAGCAGTCGATACTCTGAGTACAGGCTTGAGCGGACTTACAATCTGGTCCTCGGGAATATCCCTCTTACCTATGACACACTCACCATACTCTATGCCTCTAGCGGTTTCCACTATGACATGATTGTCTTTTTCAACAGCCACATCGCCTGGATCGAAATAGTAGATTTTGCCCGCTTTCTTAAATCTCACACCAACAACAGTGATCATCTTTCCTCCTAGTCTTCTATGCAATGAAACAGCAGGTTATCTACTGTCAAATCAAAATTCATATTGTTTTTTATTTTTTGTTCCACGTGATCTATGGTCAAAATGAGTTCCACCATCTGTTTTCTGCTTAATTTGCCAGATGATTTCATCAATTGTCCTCTCTCTTCAAGTATAGAAAAATTAACTTCATGAATCAATTGTTTATTTTGGGTTTCCCTAAAAATCATCAAATCTCTCAAAATAATTATAACTCTATTTAAAAATATGACAAACCTTTGCTTATCTTGTTTCGCATATGCACTAAACTCCAGTATTCTACCCATATCCCGATTCTCGATACTTTGGATAAAATCAACTGCCTTATCGGTGATTTCGGGCGAATTGTCCGTTTCGGACTCACCGTCCAAATTGAATCCGAGGACTTGGCATCTCGATTGGAGCGTTTCAAGCATACCTTCCAAGTTTTGGGTCAAGAACAGAAAAATCGCATACTCCGGTGGTTCTTCCAGAATTTTGAGCAGCCTGTTCTGAGCTGACTCTGTCATCAAATGCGATTGATGTATGATGGCAATTTTATGTTTGCTCTCATACGGTCTGATGAACATGTACTCCTGCAGCTCTTCCACTTGGGCATTCTTTATGGAAGCCCCATCCGGTGACACCACGTTCAGGTCAGGATGATTTTCGGAATTCACTTTTACACAAGACGAACAGGAATCACATCCTGTGTGTTCCTGTTTGCATAAAATCATTTTTGCAATTGCTTTTGCAAATTGTAGATCCTCAGTTCCAGAAAATATATAGCTATGGGACAAACGGTTCTTCTTCAATGCATCAGTCAAAAACTGACGCTGGTTGTGAAACACATTCATAGGTCTGATTCCTCTACAATTTCAAGTAATCTTCCACATCGATGACAAAAACAGTGGCTCCGCCGACAGAAATCTCGAGCGGCATTCCCATGACACTATTGTCACCCATCAGTGAAGTCGTTGTGGTAATCTCTTTTCGAGTCTTACATGTGTCCTCGATGATCTTTGTGGCTTGCTCGACACGTACTTTTGGCGTACCGATAATCAAAGTCGTATTGCCCGATTTCAAAAATCCGCCTGTTGAAGCCAATTTTGTGACACCGAAATCTTCAGCTGTCAATTTTTTAACCAATGTGTGAGCATCTTCGTCGTGGACAATTGCTATAATCAATTTCATAATAACGCCTCCTCATGAGATTATTATTATAAGTATACCACAAAAACGTCAATTAATTCACGGTTCCCATTTTTTTGAGTGGCATAAATCTGAAAAGCACTTTGCCGATTATATCTTCTTCATCGACGAGTCCCAGGTCTCTGGAGTCATAACTCACACTCCTGTTGTCACCCATCATGAAATACTTGCCTTCACCGACGACCATTGCCTCAATGTCCTTGTTCGTGTTGGAATTGATATAGGGTTCCTCGAGCACTTTCCCGTTGACAGTCACAACACCACTGACGATTGAAATGGAATCTCCAGGCCCTGCAATGACCCTCTTGATGAGATTTTTTCGTTCGCCTTCCTTATGAAGGATTTTCTGTATGAAGTTGAGTCCCTCGTAATCCGCTTCCGTCAAAGTGAGCTGAGATTTAAAGGAAACGATGTCCCCTTGTTCGATAGAACCCACTTTCAACATGAAAAGCATATCCTTCTCAACTAGGGTCGGATACATCGAAGTATTGTAGACGGTTGTTGTTCCAAAAAATATGTTGTATAGTAAAAAAACTACAAGAGTAATCAAAATGGCTTGACCCCATTCGAGCAACTCTTTTTTGATCTTATCCATGGTTTCACCTCAAAATATAGATTTCTTTCATTGTTTCCGGTACCAATCGGAGAGATTCTTTTATGATCCGCTCTCCGGGTACAATCACAGGAATACCTGGTGGATAAGGTATGACGTATTCTCCGGCAATTTGACCGATAGACTCACTCACGGGCACTTTGACACGCGCCATGTTTCTGGCTTCGTTTGCTTTATGAATGTGAACTCCTGGATCGGAAATGCTTTCATACACTTGTCCAAATGGTAGCCTCGCTTGATGGACCGGATGCGCTACTCTCAGTATGATTTCTGCGTCAATATGTTCAAGTGCCATTTCAAGACGTTCAAAATCCTCGTCTTCATTGGCGATACTTGTTATCAAAAGACACATGTTTTTCGTTGCGTATTCCACCTGGATCCGGTGAACATTTCTCAATTGATCTGCCAGAATTTCGCAGTTCCAATGCTCATCATCGTAATAACCTGGTGCGATGGAAATAATGATTTTACTGATGTCCTGATTTGCCAGATTGCAGCACTTCAAAGTTTTGAACCTTGACACTTCTTTATAGTATACTTCAATTCTTGCTTTCAGCCACTCGGCATACTCATGACCTTGATCCTCTAAAACTCGGAGCATCCCATCAACCGATGCCATCATTACATAGGATGGGCTGCTGGTCTGAAGCACTTTTAGGTGCCAAAGAATTGTGTCCATCTGATTGCCGCTCAACCTGCTTGTCTTTGAAAAATGAATACATGCGGTTTGGGTCATGGCTGGAAGCGTCTTGTGAAAACTTTGTACCACTATGTCCGCCCCGAGTTCAAGAGACGACCTGAATGGCCCGCCGAAGAGCTTCAAATGCGCACCATGTGCCTCGTCTACGATCACTACCATGCCGGCTTCATGACAAGCTTTGATCAACTCTTCAATCGGATAGCAGATGCCCTCGTACGTGGGGTAGGTCAACACGCAGACTTTTGGTGCTCTCATGTTCTTGATCCTGTCGTTCAACTTTTGACTGTCGATCCCAATCGGGATGCCGAGACGATCGTCGAACTCAGGCGCAATAAAATAGGGTTTTAGACCTTGCAGTTCAACGGCATTGTACACGGATTGATGTGCATTGCGGTTGATGAGGATTTCATCTCCTCTTTGGGTTGCACCCATTATGGCGGATATCAATCCGACAGTACTGCCTCCCACAAGAATCTCACTCATCTGAGAACCGTAATACTCTGAGATTGCGATTTTCGTATCCAGTATACACGATTCGGAATAGTGTAAATTGTCCGCACCCGGTATTTCGGTAATATCATAGGCTAAAAACAGCTTTAGTGACTCACCGATCAATCTCCCGCCTTTATGCCCAGGCATATGAAAAGAAGTCAGCCTCTCGTTGTTGATACTTTCAAGTGCCTCCAGTAAACGCATATAATCCTCGTGAGCTCCTAACGCTTTTTTTTCTTTTTATGCTCTGCAATTGCAGTCACATTCTTAGACTTTGCGATATAGTATTTTCGATCTCTGAAAAGGTCCACTCCCGCATAGAATAGGATCAGTGTGAATACAATCAGTACGACTCCTACTAAAATCCATTCGATTATCGACATGCCTACCTCTATTTTATCACAGTTTTCCCACCAAAGTAAGGCTGAAGAACTTTTGGTATCTCAACACTGCCGTCCGCGTTCTGATAATTCTCAAGGATTGCTGCGACAGTCCTGCCTACGGCAAGTCCAGAACCATTGAGGGTATGGACAAAATTGACTTTTTTGGTCTCTGCATCTCTGTATCGGATGCCCGCACGTCGTGCCTGGAAATCCTCAAAATTGGAACAGCTTGAAATCTCCTTGTAGGCTTCATAGCTTGGAAGCCACACTTCTATATCATAGGTCATCGCAGAACTGAAACCTACGTCACCACTGCATAATCTCACTACTCGGTATGGCAACTCCAAGCGCTTTAATACTTCTTCGGCATGATTGGTTAATTTTTCCAGTTCCTCATAAGAATCTTCCGGTTTTACGAACTTGACCATTTCCACTTTATTGAATTGATGTTGGCGGATCACTCCACGAGTGTCTCTACCAGCAGAACCGGCTTCTTTTCTGAAACATGGCGTATAAGCGGTATGATTGATCGGAAGAGCCACTTCCTCAAGGATTTCACCTCTGTAAAGATTCGTCACAGGCACTTCAGCCGTCGGAACCAGGAAAAAGTCCTTAGATGGAATGTGAAACATGTCATCTTCGAATTTTGGCAATTGACCGGTACCCGTCATAGAATCGCGATTGACCATAAATGGTGGTAAAATTTCAGTATAGCCGTGTTCATCGATATGCAGATCGAGCATGAAATTGATCAAAGCCCTTTCCAGCTTGGCGCCCATCCCTTTCAGTACAGTAAAACGCGTACCGGTTATTTTTGTGGCGCGTTCAAAATCGAGAATATCCAGTGTCACTCCGATATCCCAGTGCGCTTTTGCTTCGAAATCAAATGTTCTAGGTGTTCCGACCAAACGGATCACTGGATTGTCATGGTCATCTTCACCAATCGGCGTATCTGCTTTAAGTGTGTTTGGAACTTCCATGATCATTTCATTTAGTGCTTCTTCAACAACTTTCACTTTGGCGTCAAGTTCCTTGATGGTATCAGAGAGTTCTTTCATCTCGGCAAAGAGCGCATCAGTGTCCTCGCCGGCTTTCTTTTTCATCGGAATTTCCTTAGACATCTTGTTCTGTTTGCTTTTCAGGTCTTCGACCTCGCCGATCAAGACACGTCTTTCCTCATCCTTTTCTTTGATGAGTGGCAAACCGTAGTCGCCTTTTCCCCTTAATTTCAATAGAGCTTCCACCGTATCGTATTCACTTCTGATTCTTTTAAGATCCAACATAACATACCTCCATGATTTTAATCAAAAAATACAAAAAACTCCTCATCCCATGAAGGGACGAGAAGTTAACCCGCGTTGCCACCCTAGTTGGTATTTTCATACCCACTCGATCAAGTTATCGCCTTGAATACGTTTAGCATTACCTAAAAACTCCGAGGCGGATTCAATACCCCCTGAAACTGATTTTCACCAACCATCAGCTCTCTTCATTCCGGGAAAGAATTTACTGTTCCTCATCATAGTCCATATCGATTTCAATCATTATAACGCAAATCGGTTGTATCGTCAACTTAAACCTCGTTTTCAATCCACTTGTGTTTCTTGAGTATGTTGAATACTTTGTTGTCGATTCGAATCAATTCCATTTTAAGTCGCTTTGCCGGAATTTTGGCTTCCTTTACAATCGATTTTGGTTCCATTCTTGTGCATTTGATGCCGTAGTGGAGCTTGAAGATCTGCTCGGCTTTGGAATCAAAAACGGCTTCTGCCAATATCTCTTCCAATTTTTCATTTACGATCTTAAGTATTTCCGGATTCAAAACTCATCCCTCGTTTCAAGCCAATTGAACATCTCATAGGATTTTTCCACAAAGAGCTCAGATTTGGTGTTTAGTATTTCTACGGAACCCGCTTTGGGTTGGTCATTCAACCAATTGTGGGACTCCAGTAAATTTTTCAGCTGTAATGCGGTGCCCATGTTGCCGTCAAAAATCTCCACTTTGTCTTTGTAATGTGTCCTGATATAAGGCTTTAAGAATATGAAATGAGTACATCCAAGGACGACTGCTTCAATCTTTTCAGTGACTTTATTTAAAAAACCGTCGACTTCCTTTTGCACACGATCTGTATCGGACATGTGGTTTTCCACGAGTTCCACCCATTCCGGTGCCGGCATCTTTATTATGCGGTAACCTTCCTCCAAACTTTCCACCAACTGTTGGAACTTCTCTTCCTTTAAAGTCATTTCCGTGGCAAGAACGAGCACTTTGCCTTCAGTCTGTCTGAGAGCCGGTTTTATGGCGGGTTCCATCCCTATTATCGGGATATCATAAGTCGACCTTAGTTCGTTCACTGCCGCACTCGTCGCAGTGTTGCATGCAATGACAATCGCTTTGACATCGTTTGAGATCAACGTGTTGCACACCTGTTTGGAAAGATCCAAAACCTCTGACTTTTCCTTTGTGCCATAAGGTGCATTTTTCGAATCTCCGATATAGATCAAAGACTCATTCGGCATGATCTGCCTTATTGTATGTAGAACCGACAATCCACCCAGTCCCGAATCAAATACACCGATTTTGCTGAATTTATCCATTCTTAAAATCACCATTCCTTTTCATGCACCATTATAACACATCCAATTGCCAACATAAACATAGTTTTGTATAATTGAAGTAGGCACAGATCAGGAGGTCATTATGGAAAGTGAGCGAATAGATTGCAGAAAATGCATTCACTATTATGTCACATGGGATCCAACAAATCCAATGGGTTGCCGTCTTTTCGGATTCAAGTCCAAGCAAATGCCATCGGAAGTCGTCAGAAAATCGTCAGGAGAGTCCTGTAAAGGGTTTCAACCAAAGAAAAAATAAATGCCCGTTCAATTGGAACATTGATCGGGCATTTTTCCGCGATGCAAACAACGCTCTATTTGTTACCCGATAGCAACATGTCTCCAGGTTTGATCCATTCCTTTTTTCTCATCCATTCGCTGATGACAAGAGCGATTACAGCAGGTAAGATAAAATGCATCACTGCAATAATGAGTAAAAACGTTGTCAAAGCCATTTTGTCTCCCATTGCGGCGTAAGCGCCGAATTGTCCAACGAGACCACTGGTTCCCATTCCGGCACCGATGCTGTTGCTTTCCATTTTCAGTAGAGTCGTGCTTACAGGACCAAGCAGCGCACTGGCGATAATCGGGGGGATCCATATTTTTGGATTCTTGATGATGTTCGGAACCTGTAGCATGGATGTTCCAAGACCTTGGGCAATAGCGCCACCCATGCCATTTTCCCTATAGCTGATTGTTGCAAAACCGATCATTTGACAAGCACAACCGACCAGTGAGGCACCAGCCGCAATTCCTGAAAGTCCCATGGATATGGCAAGTGCGGCACTGCTGATGGGAAGCGTGAGAACCATGCCCATGACAACCGCCAAAATTATACCCATTGGTATAGGCTGAAGTACTGTCGCAGCGTTGATCAAGCCTCCAAAAGCTTTCATAAACCCTGCGATTACAGGACTCAATGTCACACCGACAAGACCACCTACGATAATCGTAAGCGCTGGAACAACCACAATATCCACTTTTGTCTTGCCCGCAATGACCTTGGAAAATTCTGCTGCTGCGAGCCCTGCAATGAATGCGCCCATAGGTTCACCGATACCGATTACCATTTGACCGGTCTCGATCACTTTTACACTTCCCGCACCGATTGCACCAGCAACCACCGAAGCGAATATTCCGAGCGGTGAGGCTCCCACACTATAAGCGACTGCCGCTCCAATTGCCGGTCCCATGAGCACCTGAGCCACACTTCCGAAAGTGACCAACAGCTGAATGCCTGTCAACTCACCGATTTGCTTTAGGATCAGCCCGATGATCAATGATGCAAAAAGACCGAGTGCCATTCCATTCAATGTTTTCGTAAAATACTGTCTAATTTTCATATTTCATTATCCCCTTTATTAATGAGTATACAAATGTCTTGTCATATAGCGCCTTAAAAAAGAGGGGACATTTCCCCCCCTGCAACACATTATTCCACAAAACCCTTAGCTCTCAGTTCATCCATGATCAATCTAAAAACCTTTTCACTTGGTACTTCTATCGTGTGTATATGGTCTCCTTGTGTCAAAATGGAGAGCGGATTCGCATTCGACTCCCTGACCCGATCCAGAAATTTATCGACATCCTCTTTGCTGGAAATATGTAATGTGCCCACAATCTCACCATAAACAGGATGCTCAACAATGACATCGATGATTTTACCACCGTACTCCACAATGATATCAAGCTCTTCCTCCATGTTCTCAAAACCGTTGTGTTTTGAGACGAAGGTTTTGATCAAATGAGATGACTTTTTCAGTTTTGGGATCAAATACCCGTTGGACGTCGCCATGACATGTAGTCCGGATGCTCTGATGATGGCAATGTCCTGAACGATGACTTGTCTTGAAACATCAAAGGTTTCAGCCAATTCAGATCCTGTAATTGGCCTGTCGGAATCTTCCAATTGCTTGATGATGGCTTTTCTTCTAAACTCTGACATTCAGGCTGCCTCCATTATTTTTGTTTGATGACCAATGATTTGATGTTTTCATTTGATTCGGAAATATGTTTGACGAGTGAAATTCTGGTGTTTTCCCGATCATGGTTCTTGATGGCCTCGAGAATGTTTCTATGTTCCTCAAGTGCTGTGAATAGTCTTCCCTCCGTTTTGAGTGAATTGTTTCGAGAAGATTTGATGAATAGCTGAAAATCTTTGAGCACACCTTCAAGGTATCGGCTCTTTGTCGCCTTATAAAGCGTTTCGTGGAACTTTGTATTCAGTTCGAAAATCTTGTCGATGTCTCCTTTTGATGTGTAAAACTCCATCAAATCAAAAATTTCTTCAAGCTCTTTGATTTCCTCATCCAAGATGCGTTCTGCCGCCCATTGACCGACAAGACCTTCAATACAAAGACGGATCGTCAATATATCGTCGATGTCATCCTGGCTGATTCCCTTTACGACAACGCCCCGATTGGGAATATTGTCCACAAGACCGTCCAGTTCCAATTGTTTCAGCGCTTCACGCACAGGTGTCCTACTGACTCCGAGCTCATCCGCCAATTTGATTTCCACCAGTTTGTCTCCTGTCAAATATCGACCGTTCAAAATATCTTCTCTGATTCTATCAAAAATCAAAGACGTCAAAGATTTGTTTTCCTTCTTTTGATCAAAAAGATCCATATTGCCTCCAGGGTAATCTATTCCCTATTATTCTATACAGAATTGTTTGCGGTGTCAATTGCTTTACAACCTATCCACTTTTTGAATGGCATCTTGCAACTCCTGAGTTTCAAATCCGTTTTTCGGGGTATATAGGGTTTGTACGAATTCAATTGCACAGAAGGAGGTGAGCAAAATTTCGGCAAACTGTTCGAAAGAGCAGGACGCAAAACCAAGAATCTAAAGCAAATTTGGACATTAACTATTCCCTTGCCAAGATCGTCTGGTTGCAGATTATAGAAGTGAATTTCTGTCACTATTTATGAAATTTTAAAAAAATCTATATGATGCGAAAGAGGGTAATATTATATGAGAAATAAATTTTTAAGCATTTTCCTGGCTACCCTGATGATATTCGGAGGTAGCTTTGCTAGTTTTGCAGCGACCCCAATCACATTGGAATTTTATGGTCCGATACAATATAAGGGTCCTCAAGATACATCAGTAGTAATGCCAATTATCAACGCTTGGCTTATTGAAAAGACTACCTTAGAGCCATTCGACTGGATGTCAGAAAAAATTGACAACCGAGGTACCATTAGTGATTACATCTACTTTACACCATCAGGGGGCAAAACCGACACATACACCCTTTATTACAGCAAGGCGCTTCCAGATGGTATGTTGCTTGAGTATTTCATCATTAAAACTGGTACAGCATTTTATGTGATGAAACTTCCTGAACCGCTTGCCGTAGGTGAGAGTATTTATATTAAGTTGCCAGTTAAAGACATCAGCCATTACTATGTGGGCGCTTATGAACCGACTGAGCTCTACAGCATTATTACAGGATTTAAGCGCGATGCTGATTCAGAAATTGAATTACCTATTTACGGCGAGAGTTTTGAATTCGAAATTCGCGATTCAGAGGGCAATTTGGTTGCAAGAGCATTCAGCGATCCGGGAGAGCCAGGAGAGGGTACTCTTATATTTACAATGGTTGACGAAAATGAAGATCCAATCGATGGTATGATTAATCTTGATAACCTCGAGTTGCCGGAAGGCGTTTACACTATTTCCGAACTTGCAAAAACCGGCTATGAGTTTGTAAAATATGTAATACAAGATTCACAAGGTGGTCTTGACGAAGGTTATACACCATACTTCGAATTCACTTCTGGTGATGATGTCGATTTTACATTCTACTTCTACAACAGAATGAAAGACAGCACCATCAACGCTTTCAAATTCAATGCCGATGCAGAAGGCAAAGTTCCTATCGTAGGAGTTTCTTTCGACTTTGAAGTTTGGGAAGATAAAGTAGGTGGCGAAAAAGTTGCAATAGGTAGAAGCGATGGTGACGGAAAAGTGCTTTTCTTCACCGCTTTTGATCAAAATAACGATTCGATTTTCCCAGATGATTATGTTGAAGATTTGGTATTACTTTATGGTGACTATATCATCAAAGAAGTGAACCTCCCCGCTGCATATGAGTTCATCCGATACGATATGTATGCTGATAATGTTATAATGGATCCGGTTGAAGGCTTTGACGGCCCAGAATTCCCATTCAGCGCAGGTGACGTCGATACCTTCAGATTTGAATTCTTCAACAGGATGAAAGACAGTATCATCACAGGCATCAAACTGGATGAAAACGGTGAGCCTTTCGATGGCATCTTCTTTGACTTCGTGATTCGCAACAACCTTGATGAACCTGTTGCCACTGCTAAAAGCAACGGACCCAATGGTGAACTCATGTTCCTCCCTGTACCTATAGGTGAAGCTACTCCTGTATCTACACTCGTTCTTCCATACGGCATCTACACCATCACAGAAATTGACTTCACAGGTTATGATTTTGTGAAAGCTCAACTCATTGTTGACGGAGGAACTCCTATTGATTTCAATACACCTACAGTACAATTCAGTGCTGGAGATGCAGAGTCAATCCACTTCATTTTCAACAACGTCAAAGAAGTTGAGTACAAAGACGAAACCGCCTATGCTATTTATAATGTTGTTGATGGTGTTGATGGTGGTGGAGCACTCAACAGTATCCCTGGCAACAGCGAAAAATGGGGCTGGTACATCAACGCACCAACACTTGAAGAAGGTACCGTATCTTATAACATTTACGCAGGTGCTGCACAAAATGATATTACAAAAGGCACCCTTGTAGGTCAAGTGGATGTCGGTATTGAAAACGGTTACTTTGTGACCACATTCCACTTAATTGGGATTTACATTCTTGGTGATGTTCACTTTGGATCGTATGTTGAGTTGACAGATATTCCTCAAGGTGTCGGTAACTATACACAAACTGTTGAAGCTGCATATGCAAAATACATCGTAATTCACATGGTTGTGTGGATTCCTCAGTAAATAGACAGATTGGATAACTGAAAGCACTCTTAACGGGTGCTTTCTTTAACTATTTTGAATGGAGGCGTTGCCATGAAACATACTTGGTTAAAACTTTTCTCCGTCGAATTATTGATTTTCATTTTCGTTTTCTCGTTGTTTTTTACTGGAATTCCCAACTTCGCCATGGATGAAGCAGACGAAATCGCCTATGACGAATTTGCCAGACCTTATGTTTCAGGACAACTCATCGTCGGTTATAACCGTAGGACACCCGCAAACGTTAAAATGGCTCTGAGGGCTCAGATGCAACTCGAGATGAAAGAGGAACTTCGAAGCATCGGGGCTGAGGTTGTGAAAGTGAGAAACGATCGGGCAAAAGAAGTTTTGGATACACTAAGAAAAAATCCAAATATCGACTATGTGGAATATGACTATATTACTAGTATTGATTACATTCCCAACGATCCCTATTACCCCGCACAATCGTATCTCCCTAAAATGAATACTGCCGCAGCCTGGGACATTACCCTCGGTAGTCCGAATGTTGTGATTGCCGTTTTGGATACGGGAATCAGTTCCGGAAATTTTGATATGCAAGGCAATGTCATTGGAGGTTACAACTTTATCTCAGATAATACGAATTACGCCGATGACAACGGTCACGGGACAATGGTGGCCAGCGTAGCAGCGGGCATCACCGATAATGGCTATGGCATCGCGGGCATTTCAGGCAAGAGCAAACTGCTCGCAGTAAAAGTCATGAACTCTTCCGGATCGGGGACTTACTCCTCGATGATCAAAGGGATTGAATATGCGGTTTCAAATGGTGCCAATGTCATCAATATGAGCATTGGAGGAAGAACCGTCTCCACAGCATTGAAACTCGCAGTGGACAATGCCATCAGCAGCGGAGTCACAGTAGTAGCCGCTGCAGGAAATGAAGGCTCCACTTCGCTCAGTTACCCAGCTGCTTACGACAATGTCATTGGTGTTGGCGCTGTGGACTTTTACAACAACAAGACCTCATACTCCAATACAGGTCAAGGCATCACCATAATGGCCGGTGGAAGCGCAAGAGTCGCAACCACCACAACTTATATCGGTACTGCATCAGGCACATCGTTTGCATCACCATATGTCGCCGGATTGGTCGCACTCATGTACTCATCCAATGCTGAAGTCACCCCAAGCATGGTTTTTGACGCCCTTGCCAAAGGTGCTCTCGATTTGGGCAGTCCTGGCTATGATACCACTTTTGGATATGGTATGGTGGATATGGGCAAATCACTTGGCCTCATATCCGGATCAAGCGCACCACTTCCAGTTAAAGATACAATCGCTCCAATCCTATCATTGAATGGAAATGCATTTGTTGAACTCACCCAAGACAATGCTTATGAAGAACTCGGTGCAACAGCAATTGACAATATTGACGGTGACATCAGTCATAAAGTTCAAATCACAGGTGTGGTCAATGTACAGGAAGTCGGCGTTTACAATTTGACATATACAGTCTCCGACCAAGCGGGCAACTCCGCAACTCCAGTGACCAGAACCATTGAAATCGTATCCGCACCTGTTATGGAAACTCCGGAGCAACCTGTCACTGAAGAACCGGTGGATGAAGAAGATTTCATTGAACTCGAACCCGACACGCAAATGGTAAGAGATATTGAAGTTGTCAAAGGCACTATCAACAAAAAATCACCTCTGATCAATCATGTGATCAAAATTGTCAACCCAGGACAACTGGATGTCGATGTCAGTTATGTTGCCAAAGTGGCTCCAGACATTAAGATATCCGGTCTCAACTTCACGGGAACATCTGGTACTTTTAACGTCACCGAAGGGGATTACGTCATGAGCATATCCTCATCGTCCAATGTCAATTTCACAGCAACAATCACATATCCTGAAAGAGAAGTCCCTATTGATATTCCACTCGGTGTACCTGAAACCATCATCTATGGTAAGGAAAGCAACACATTGTGGTACATCTACCTAGGTGCAACACTCTTGATCTTTGTTGCTCTTGGTTATCTATACAAAACAAAACATATCCGTTACAACAAAAACACTTAACAAAATATAGATAAAGTAGTAAAATTAAAAGTGGGCTGTTAGTCCCACTTTTTTTTTAGATAAGGATGTGTGTTCATGATTAAAAAAATTACAGTAATCCTTCTTTTGATTATTTTCATCATTTCAAATCCAACACCGGTATCGGCAACCCTCGAAACAGACAAAGATACAATCAATGCACTCATAAATGATAAAAATTTTGAAGAAGCTTACAAAGTGTTGAATGATTCATTGCTTGAAGCAGACAATGACCAAAACACAAAAGTACTAAGAATGATTCTTGAAATTGATACTCTTATCGGAGATACCGATCAGCTTCTACTACACGGACTCGAACTTGTCGATTCGAGCATTCAAAACAAAGACTCTTTCAATGAAATGATCGGTTATTATTATCTGGGGAATGTCTATTATAAATTATACGAAGACACCAAAGCCCTTGAATACTTTGAAAAAATGCTGGATCTGGCGAACAGGAACGGCTACGAGCTCGGAAAGGGTCTATATCACACATTTTCAGGACTAATCACATATTCTTATGAGGAATATGACGCCGCTCTCGAGTCATTTGTCATTGCCAAATCACATCTTGAGAAAGCAATCCTCGATGAGGATTGGGTATTCGGAGAGTTTCTTGAAGAAAACGAAATAATGTTGACCATTACTAACAGTTTGGTCAATGATGCAACTGAAGCTCAAATCCAAAATATTGAAGCAAATGCATTGTCATACTTGGATTCAAGCTGGAATCTTAAATTGACTGCGCTGTGGGAATCTTCCTATATACTCAATAAACTTGGCGCTTATGAAAAAGCAGTTCCTCTGCTTGAAGAGGCACATGAGCACCTTGAGACGACAAACTTTGGGGACCTATATACCAAACTTGCCGATTATCTCAGTTACGATCTGGCCTATGCCTACTATAACACTGGCGATTATCAAAAATCATCTGAATTGATCCTTGAAGAAGCTTATGATTTTGACACAAAAGCTGAAGTGGACCGATTCGAACTCATCAATGAAAAATTGAGAACTCTGGAAAATCGTTCTCTGGAAGCGGAATCCCAACGACAAATGAGAATCATCGGAATCATCTCGGCTTTTTCACTATTGCTTATTTTACTGATTCTGATCATCATCAAAGAATACTTCAAAGTGAAATCTTTGACAAAAGAAGTCTACGAAAAGTCCATCAAAGACGGTTTGACAGGTTTGTACAATAGAATGGCACTCGTCGATCGCTATGAGAAGGAAATTTCTTCGAAAACAGCACTCGCGATTGTCGACATTGACGACTTCAAGGACATCAACGACTCATTTGGCCATTTGATCGGCGATGAAGTTATTCGAAAGGTGGCGGAGGTCATTGAACACACAATGATGGGCATTGGCTATGCCGGAAGATATGGTGGTGAGGAGTTTCTAATCGTTATTCAGAACACCGAAAAAACCAATCCATGGGATATTGCCGAAGCACTCAGGATAAATGTACAATCCGTCAGTTGGTCCTTCAAATCAGAACCCATCACCGTCAGCATTGGTCTGTTATGTCATTCAAAGTCCAATTTTGACGAAGGTTTCAAAACTGTTGATGAACTTTTATATGCCGCCAAAGAGAGTGGGAAGAACATGACGTTATCCACCGATTGTAATCTATGATCAGAACTTTGAAAGGAGCTTATTTATGCCGCAACTCATTTTTAAAGGTGTCAAAACAAACACGATCAAAGAAATCAGTACTAAATTGGTCAACGATTTGTCACTCATAACGGATTCACCAAGAGATTATTTTACTCTGGAATGTATTGAAACCCAATTCATTTTTGATGGAGATCTCACTGTTCTATATCCAATTGTTGAAGTCAAATGGTTTGATCGGGGACAATCCTGCAAAGATCGTGTTGCAGCCGCCATCGATAAAGCTTTAAGAATTCATGGTCATGACACTACAGAGATCTTCTTCACAACACTTGAAAAAGAAGATTACTATGAAAATGGCATACATTACTAACAATTCAAAGACGGGTCCGATTAGAAATAATCGGGCTCTTTTATTATTTAATGGTTGTATCGCCAAATCATCTGTGCTATACTTCTTTCAATGGTTATTCGCGGACATGTGTTCGCCAATGGCGGACTAGGAGGGTTTATGGTTAAGAATGATTACTTGATGATCCACGTGGATGTGTTACCGGAGGTTTTTACAAAGGTCATAGAAGTCAAAGAACTATTACGAGCGAACAATGAACTTTCAGTGGCTGAAGCGGTTGGAATTGTTGGCATCAGCAGAAGTACATTCTATAAATATAATGACTTCGTATTCACATTGACCGATGGATTGGTAGGAAAAAAAGCGACCATTTCCATGATTCTAAGCCATCATCTTGGAGTGTTATCCAAAATTCTTGAAGTCATAGCAAAAAATAAGGGGAATATTTTGACAATCAGCCAAAGCATACCCATTGAGAACAAAGCCAGTGTCACAATAACATTCGACATTTCCGAAATGTCCACTACACTCTCATCATTGAATCAAGAAATTCAGAAAATTGAAGGTGTTTACAAATTTGTACTGGAAGCCATAGAATCATAAACATAAAACAAACTTACGTAGGAGGCATCATTTTGAAGATTGCATTACTTGGTCATGGAACCGTCGGATCAGGCGTCTATGAGCTCATCATGAAAAACAGATCCCACTTTAAAGAAGTGTATGGCAAGGAAATGGATATAGAACGAATCTTGGTCAACCGTTTGGAAAATTATAAACATCTACCCTATAATGAGCTTTTCTCCAACCAATTCGACGATTTCAAAGACTTATCTGTCGATGTGGCCATTGAAACCATTGGAGGTATTGAACCAGCTTTTGATTATGTGTCTCATTTTCTGGCAAAAGGCGTACCTGTAATCACATCCAACAAGGACTTGATTGCTGAAAGAGGCAATCTGTTGACTGCTTTAGCAAAGGCCAACAACACCAGCATCCGTTATGAGGCCAGTGTGGGCGGAGGGATTCCCATATTGAAACCGCTGGGTGAAAATTTGGCAGGTGACAGAATTATTGAAATTGCGGGTATTGTCAACGGAACGACAAATTACATCCTCACAAAAATGAACAATGATGCCTTAAACTATAACACTGCCCTTGCTATGGCTCAAAATTTGGGCTTTGCAGAAGCGGATCCCACATCTGACGTTGAAGGTCTCGACTCAGTCAGAAAAATAGCCATTTTGACAAAAATCGGACTAAACATCGATGTGGACTGGAAATCAATCCCTGTGGAAGGAATCACTGAAATCGATTCAAACGATATCGCTTTTTTCAATCAAGAACAGTTAAACGTCAAACTTATTGGCATTACAAAGCTCACAAAGGATGGCATCTATTGTTCAGTTCGGCCGGTTTTAGTGGACAACACCTCGAAATTTGCTTCTATACACAACGAGTACAATGCTGTTCGTGTCCAAGGCGAATCTGTCGGAGAGCTTATGTTTACAGGAAAAGGTGCCGGTCAATTAGCAACAGCGACATCCGTCCTTGGTGATTTGGTCGACCTGATTCTAAACACCAAAATCAAAATCAACAAAAAACTCGAAAATAAAACATTGGTTAGATTTTTTCCGGATCAAGCGGACTGGATTGTGAAGTTGACTGGTGTGTCATCAAATGACATATTTGATGAGCATGTATCTGTGTCGGAGGATACTCATTTCATGAAATTCGCTGAGATCAACGAAGAAGCTTTGATCAAAAAACTTAAGACACTTTCTTCACAGTTGGGCTGTGATCATAAATACTATCTAATATACGAATAGAAATAAGGTGGAAATCATGAGTTTGATCGTTCAAAAATATGGAGGCACTTCTGTTGCAGATGTAGAACGCATAAAAAATGTTGCAGGCAGAGTCATTGAAACCAAAGAAAAGGGGTATCAGACTGTAGTCGTTGTATCCGCAATGGGTGACTCGACCGATGAGCTCATAAAAATGGCACGAAAATTGAACCCCCATCCTTCAACACGAGAAATGGACATGTTGATTTCAACAGGTGAGCAACTGTCGATTGCCATGCTGGCCATTGCCATTGAAAGTAAAGGATATGATGTCATATCGCTTACCGGTGCACAGTGTGGCATACAAACTGATGATATTTATTCAAAAGCCAAAATAGATGCGATCGATACCCGAAGAATAAAACGTGAACTGGAACAAAATCGTATAGTGATCGTCGCCGGTTTCCAGGGTACATCTCAAAACGGTGATATCACAACTCTGGGTAGAGGCGGGTCTGATACGACTGCAGTGGCGCTTGCAATCGCTCTGGAAGCAGAACAATGTGAAATATACACAGATGTACTGGGTGTTTACACAACAGACCCTCGTCGGGTCAAATCTGCAAGCCTTCTAAAATCAATAAGCTACGACGAAATGTTGGAAATGGCAAAATTAGGGGCTGGTGTCATGCACCCCAGATCGATAGAACTGGCACGAAAGAACAGCACAAAACTGGTTGTTCGATCTGCTTTTGACTTTAACTCAAACGGAACAGAAATCATAGGAGCAAAAAAAATGGAAAAAGCACAAGTTAGAGGTGTCACAATTGATGAGAACATTGTTAGAATATCCGTACCCAACGTTCCCGACAAACCTGGTATAGCCTTTAAATTATTCTCATCACTGGTGGACTTGAATGTACACATCGACATGATCATCCAAAACTTGAACCACGACGGCTTAAACGATATCTCGTTTACAGTACCCTCAGAAGATTTGGAACATATTATGCCTGCAATCAATGCTTATGTCGATGAGGTTGGTGCCTCCCCAGCACGCATAAAGAAAGAGGTCTCAAAATTATCCATTATTGGAACCGGAGTAACCTCCGATGTGAAAATCGCATCAGGATTATTTGGAAGATTTTATGATCTCGGAATCAATATTGAAATGATTTCCACTTCTGAAATTAAGATATCATGCATTATCGCACAGGATAAATCACAAATAGCACTTGAAAGTGTACATGAATATTTTGGATTATAGCATTTTTTCTCAAAGAGAAAAAATGGGCGTAGGTGTGTTTGCGAAGCAAATACACTAGCCTTATGTCACTATGTTCGCTATGTAAGAAACGTTTATTAGCCTTAAGCCCATCTATACATTATGTATAATGTTACTATCCTCTTTGTCACACCTTCAACTGAGTATTAGATTGAAAAGTGTAC
Organism: Firmicutes bacterium UBA5201; assembly: GCA_002412775.1. Lineage (GTDB taxonomy): Bacteria > Bacillota > Clostridia > Peptostreptococcales > Acidaminobacteraceae > Fusibacter_D. The sequence continues at coordinate 228,891 of DHVT01000028.1, forward strand.
CTCCTGTATTATAAATGTTTCGTTTCACATAACATTTATAATACTACGTTCGGTCGATATTTTCGCTTTGCGAAAAATCGCAAGCAAAATACACTAGCCTCTATGTCACTTTTAATACTTCGGTGAAAAATTACAAAGAAAAGAGAGTCTGATGAAAAATCATCGGACTCTCTTTTCTTTAACCAGCAACGTTCTACTCTCCCAGGCAGCTACCCGCCAAGTACCATCGACGCTGGAGGACTTTACTTCTGTGTTCGGTATGGGAACAGGTGTTGCCCCTCCGCCATCATCACTGGATGAGATTTTACGAAGTAAAATCTGGCGTAGGTGTGTTTTGCGAAGCAAAATACACTAGCCGCTATGTTAATCCACATACACTGTAGAAAAACACTTCTTTTACTAAGTTAAATTCTATTAGAATACATCTGATACACTGTCGTTTAATGGACAGCAGGCTAGTATAGTTTCGCTGCGCGAGAACCATACCTACACCTAATTTTTCGCTTCGCAAAAAATTATGGAGGTATATAATGAAATATAAAATTGAGCTTGAAATTAACATGTCAAGAAATGAAATGTTGGATCTGTTTCAAGATGTAGAGTTCATGA
>DHVT01000026.1:0-175818 GCA_002412775.1 Firmicutes bacterium UBA5201
GGACATTTTCAAATGTGATTGACACTTTCATTTATTTGATTTCCCCATGTTTTTCTTCATGGGTGATTTCAACGATTCTGTTGTTGGAATCCAAAAAGACGACATCAGGTTCAAATGTTTTCGCTTCTTCCCGATCCAAAATGCAATAAGCGATGATGATGACCACATCCCCCGGTTGGACCAAACGTGCGGCTGCTCCGTTCAAGCAGATGATTCCACTTCCTCGCTCGCCGGATATGGTGTAGGTTTCGAGTCGAGCACCATTGTTGTTGTTCACGATTTGCACTTTTTCTCCCGGCAATATTCCTGCCGCGTCGAGCAAATCCTGATCAATGGTGATGCTTCCGACGTAGTTTAGATTGGCCTCAGTAACTGTGGCTCTATGAATTTTACTTTTATACATATGCAACAACATATTTTCCTCCTGTATATCCTTTCAGATTGTCATTCTCATATTGTCGATCAACCTGGTCTTTCCAATTTTAACAGCCACTGCAAACAGCACATCACCGATAGCGGAATCGATATCCGACAAATTGTTGTTGTCTACTATTTGGACATAATCAATCACAGCACTGGGAGCGGTCATAATATGGGCCTTCATTTGTTCAATGATTGTGTTCGAATTCCTCTCGCCTTCTTGGATGAGATCCGAGGCGATTTTCAGCGACCCGCTGAGTACCAACGCGTCCTTTCGCTCATCTGCTTTCAAATAGACATTTCTTGAACTCATTGCCAAACCATCCTCTTCCCTCATAATCGGACAAGGTATGATCTTAAGATTCATGTTCAAATCTCTGACCATTTTTTCAAGAACAGCCACTTGTTGCGCATCCTTTTGTCCAAAGTAAGCCTGATCCGGTTCGACAATATTGAACAATTTATTGACTACCGACGTGACGCCTTTGAAGTGTCCAGGTCTGCTTGCCCCACATAGCGTATGGGTGATTCCACCCTCACACTCCACAAAAGTGGAATATCCTGCCGGGTACATCTCATTGACATCAGGTGTGAAGACAAAATCCACACCTACAGCCTCACAAAGGCTCAAATCCCTATCCAAATCTCTGGGATAAGACTCAAAATCCTCTCCTGGACCGAATTGGGTCGGGTTGACAAATATGCTCACGACAACGCAATCCGTTTCCTTTACCGCTTGTCTCATCAGAGACAGATGCCCCTCGTGAAAAAAACCCATCGTTGGTACGAATCCGATCGTTTTTCCTTCTCTCTTTTTCGCAGAAATCTCGTTTTTGAGTGCCTTTATCTCATTGAACACTTGCATCATACACCTCTAGTTATTATTTAGTATAAGCGATTCAAAATATCTTCACTGATTTTGAACGTGTGCTTTATTTCAGGAAATTCTCCGGATTTGACCTCTTCACAATATAATTTCACAGCATCCGCTATGGCAATGTTGATTTCAGCATAAGCTTTGACGAATTTCGGTCTGAAATCGTCATACATGCCCAACATGTCCTGAATGACCAACACCTGGCCGTCACACCCCGCACCGGCTCCAATGCCAATGGTCGGAATGTTCAATTGCTCGGATATGATGGTTGCGAGTTTTTCAGGAATGCATTCCAAAACTATGGAAAAACATCCCAATGCTTCAAGCACTTTTGCCTCTTCAATCAATTTCTTGGCTTGATCCTCTGATTTGCCTTGAACTTTGAACCCACCCATCATATTGACGGATTGAGGTGTCAATCCAAGGTGACCCATAACAGGAATTTTTGCTGCGATAATGGCTTCGATCTGTTTCGAGATTTCACTGCCACCCTCCAATTTGACGGCGTGCGATCCTGTTTCCTTTATGATTCTACCTGCGTTTCTAACCGCATCCTCCGCACTGACGTGATAAGACATGAATGGCATGTCACAAACCACAAGCGCATTTTCGGTACCGCGCTTTACCGCTTTGGCATGATGAATCATGTCCTCCATGGTCACTGCAAGAGTGTCGTCATAACCAAGCATGGTCATTCCAAGTGAATCACCCACCAAAAGGCAGTCCACACCGGCTCGATCGAGTGTCTTGGCCATCGAATAATCATATGCGGTCAGAACAGTTATTTTTTCTTTTTTCACTTTCATTTCATGAAAACTTGCAACAGTGGTCTTAGCCATGGTTTTCCTCCTTCAAACGCGTTGAAATACCCTTTGCGATTTCCTTGTCCAATCCTTTTTCAAGAGCGATTTCAACTGTATATTCCCCTAATTTCGAGTAAAGTTCCCGTTCCAATCCCGATAGGACCGACAGATGGTTGTCAATGGTCTTTAAATCGCCTCTTACAATGGGACCGGTCATTGATTTGACCGTACCAAATTGCCTGACGTTGTTGATCGTACCTTCAACCAATGGCCATAGCGCTTTCAGCGCAAAATCTTTCGTATATCCTAGGGATTCAAATTGCTTGGTTCCAAAATCAAGTGTTGCCACCAGATAGTTGGATACCGCGACCGCAGCCAAATGGTATTTGACCTTGTTCTCTTTGTCGATTTCGAAATATTTGATTTTATGATCGGTCAGCCAATTCATCATTGTTTCGTCCAAATCACCTTCAATACTGAAATAGGTGCTTGGAATCGACTTTTGTGCCTCATCGGGATCTGCGAAAGATTGAAGTGGATGAACACTCAATATTTTCGCTCCTTTTGACCGTAATGGCGCCAACACCTCAGAGGTGTGGACACCACTCGTATGTAGTATGTGCTTATGTGAAAAAGATTCCGAAGCATTCAACATATCCCTCACAACGACTTCAATGGCATCATCATTTACTGCTATGATCATCAAATCATTGTCTAAAATCAAATCATTCAGAGAGTCATATGCCTTCGCATTGATTTTTTCAGCGGCGTTGATTGTATGGGCCATCGTCTTGCTGTAATAACCGGATACGGACTGGTCCATTCCATTGAGATACATCCCAAGAGACTTGCCGACAGCACCTGCGCCTATAATACCAATCATCATATTGTGTCACTTCCTTTTTTTTGCAACAAAAAAACTCTTTCTGCACAAGACAAAAAGAGTTATATCACATAACTTTATTTCAGTCTCGGGCAAATTTGCTCAGAGCCGTAATGGATTCAAAACTTGGATCAATCGGAATGTATGGTCCTATCGGTACCATCAATGTAATTATATCATAAAATAAAAAATAAGAGTAGTGCGCTTTCGCGCACTACTCTTATTTTTTTAATGCTCCCTAGTTTTTGTCTCATACATCATCGAATATTCGTGATCGACTTCAGATTGACAAGTTTTACAAAGACTATATTTATTCACTTTTTTTTCATCACCACATCGTTTGCAAAATTTCACTTCAAATTGATTACCCCTGATCGCATCTTTCATAAACTCGCCTCCCTATACGCTTTGGTATTTTTGTATACAATTATCCTCTTGTGAATATTGTACATGGGAATTATGCAAAATGCAACATTATTTTTCGAAAAAAGCCGCCAAAATGAATTTTACGACATTGCTTCCGTCATTTTCACTATGATTTCAATGTTTTTATCCATTCAGAAAGATCTGACGGTCTTTCATTCGGAATGATGGCTCCAAGGTTTTCCAGGCAAGTGATGACGTTATAAGGTAATAGTTCCAACTCATGGCCGATGCTCATTTCAATGCATTTTCCAAGTGAATAATAATCACTTCTGTAATCGACAGTGTCAGGGGTGTACAGTGCTTCAGGGGACATAAAAAATGTGGATCCCCTCCACTCGTCCCTCACCCTTCGATACTGAATGGACTGGGCTGTTCCAAAATCAATGATATACACATGAAACTGACTGTCAAAAATCATGTTCTCAGGTTTGATGTCACAATGTATGAAGCCGCTACTATGCAACTCATCCAAGGAAACGAGAGCATTCAACAACAATTGATTGGCCGTAAATGAGCACATTTCAACCTCTCTTAACCTGTTGAAAGTGTTGCCTTCTATGAATTGCAACGCTATGTGCATCTCATCTCCATTGATCCTGTAATCGAGCAATTTTGGAAATGCATTTCCACACAATTTTTGTAAGACCCCTACTTCTATGACTCCGGATTGGATCTCCGTCTTTTTCAAGATCACTTTATGTCCGGTTTTTTCCGAAACATAGAGTTCCTGTTTGCACTCACGTCTCATCAAATTATATTGTGTAAGCCACTTCATTGCTAAACTACCTCGATTCTATATTTTTATGACAATTTTTGCAGGGTTCATATCCTTTGGCTGCCGCCTCATCAATATCTATTGGAAATTTGCTTTTTCTAAGATGAAAGCATTGCTCCAAATGATATTTTTCCCCATATGTTGTTATGTAGACTGTTGAAGACGCGAATTTCAGGCCATCATCATCGTTGCCCCTTTTGAAGGGCATCCGAATTTTTTCAGTGCTTGCAAATGATAAGAACGTGTAATTGTACGAGATTTCCCACAAATCGATGTCATGACCCTTTATGGTCTCAAGTGTGATTTCACTTATTTCGACAAAATGATCTATGAATCGATTTTCCGCTTGCCTTTTGACCTTCGCCCACATCAGACCTTTCAACAGGTCTGTCCGATCTGAAAATGGCATTCCGATGATGTTCATTTCATCTGAGGCGCCTTGGACCGCCCACTCCATCTGAGCATCCACATAAACGGTCAACAGTGTCCCTACACATCCAAATAAAAGCAGTAAAACCAAACTGATCACTATGGTAGCCTCAATTGTCACACTACCTTTTTCTGAACGCTTCACACATCCACCTTCCCGTTCAATACTTGTTGACCATTGACATCACATTATGGGTTTCATCAAATCCTTTCACAACATAGGCAACCTCGATCTTATGTCCAATTGAAAATCGGATCAGATTGAAGCGGTTCTCGGAAACTTTCCTGATATTGGCATCCAGCAGCAACATCCCACGCTTTGCGGTGACTTCCACCGGTTGGGCATATAACATGAGCCTTAAATAATCCTGATAGTACACTTTGCCACTTTGTGCTTGAGCCTTCTTTGTTCCATTGCTTTCCATCAAGGTCGACAAACTGCCTTGCAACAGATCATCGAGGCCCAACTTCCATTCTTCATCATTTTTTATGAAATGATGCCCTTCTCCCTTATAAAGCGCTATCATATCCAGATATCCCTCTGCACTGCTCCATAGAGTCACCATTGCGCCGTATGCGATCATGTTCCATGGTGCGGGCAGGACCGCAGTCGTGCGTCCGATTTGAGAGGTTTTCGAAGCGTCTGAAGCGATATGCATCATATTGGCGACTGTCCTCATAGAAAAGATTCGCATTTTAATGGTCTGAACGTTCTGTGGATCGGATTGCTTTCCCGCCAACAAATACTCGACCTCACCTTTGATGATCGTTTTTCTTTCTGTTTTCGTTCCCAGTGGATTGAAGTTTCTGACACTGCCTTTATCAAAACTGTTAAGCACTCCCATCCAATATTCAGCATAGATCCATTGGTCCAACATATTCATCTCGGAGCTATCTATGTTGATCGCTCCATCCAGATCCAAATCTTCAAGTGTCAACGCCAAGTTTTCAACCGGTTCGAGATCGAACAACAATTCATCGATTGTACCCAACAATTGTGCGATTCTATTCAATAGTAACGGTTTTGAATCGCTATGGTCTTCAATGATCCTGTCTATCGAGGCATTCCACTTTTCTTCCATGATGGAGAGCTCATAGGCACATTCTGTTTTTTGTGTTCTTAGGCCAGTCAACGCCTCCAACACCACATCTTCTATCTCCGAAAGCTCTTCAAGTTCCATGGCCTTCAGATCAATTTCCGTTTGCAGATCAGACAACTCCTGACGGAGATGCACGATGTTGTTATTGATATGCCTCAACTCCGATATTCGATCTCCCCATTCACCACCTATGCGAACCGACTCATTCAGAAGAACCTCATATTTTTGAATTTGTTGTTGCATGGCCTCTGTTTCACTCTGAAGAAGCGCTTCATAAGAGTCGACCACTTCATTCAATTTGATGTTTATATCATTTTCAATACGCTTCAAGAGGGTTTCAACGCTACTGGATGTTCTCAGCTTCTCGATGCTTTTAACCGCATCATGAAAGTCAAAGAATTTTTCCACCATCTTCTCAAACTTCTTGATCTGTTGAAGAAATGCGCTGGATTGTACGGTTTGAAGATAGGGATGGATCAATGTTTGTACTTGATTGACAGCTTCCAGCGCGATGAGATTTCTTGATGCCTTTGTCGTTGACTCGACGAAGTTGTTGGGATTGTCCATTTTGAAATGGTCCACTTCAATGTTTGTCACAGCAACTTGATCATTGAGAGCCAAGATTTGATTTTGTATGACTTCCTGATCCAAGTATGCCAATATCCCATAATAGTCGAACAAATGCGCATTATTATTTGAAAGTTGTATTTCACTGACATTACGGGTGTTTTTCATGACTTGGTTATCCAATTGGTATGTTCTCAAGTGATCATAAAGGATAAAAATACCGATGGCTATGATCGGAACTATCAATAGCATGAAAATGGATATGCTGCCTCTATTCGATTTCAAATATTTTTTCACCTCCATGGAGAATCAACTTGAGTACCGGTCTGTTCAAACGCATCAGGTCATAGGAAGAATCAATTTCAAAATGGTCTTTCTTCATGAGCTCCTGAAAAGGATTCCCGAAGCGCCTTCCATAATGGATGGTATATTTTGTCCAAACCCCACGGTTGGAAACTTTAAAATCATCACTTTTAATTGCGCCGACTCCGTTTAAAACCATTTGATCACAAACTTGCATCAAAAATGCTCTTTCTGTTGAAAGGACTGTCAAATTGAGTTCTGCCATAAAAAGAGCCATCACCATTATACAAAAGATCATAATCAGCACAATAGGAATTATCATAGTTATCTCTGTCGTGAACATAAATCATCACTTCCATTATTTGACATGTAAATAATGTACTATTTTTGTAATTAAATGTCAATAACTGATAAAAAAATAATGGGGAAAATCCCCATTATGGCTTGAAATTTATTGTTTTATTATTCTGAAGCTTTACTGACCTTGCTTCTTGAACGCATACGATCGGTCTCATTCAAAATTCTTTTTCTGATTCGGAGCGCATCCGGTGTGATCTCAAGCAATTCATCTTCTTCAATGAATGTCAGTGCCTCTTCCATGGAAAAAATCTTAGGAGGTAACAGTTTGATCGCATCATCGGATCCAGACGCACGTGTGTTGGTCAATTTCTTGTTTTTAGTCGGATTGACAGTCATATCTTCTTTTCTGGAGTTGATTCCGATGACCATTCCTTCATAGACATCAGTTCCGGCTGCAATCATCATTATCGCACGCTCTGAAAGGTTGTACAATGAAAATGCCATTGCAGTTCCACCCTGTTGAGATACCAAAACTCCATTGTTACGAGAAGGAATCTCACCTCTATAAGGTTCGTATGAATCGAATGATCGCAATAAAACGCCTTCTCCGCGAGTAACATTGATGAACTCACTTCTATAACCCAGCAAACCTCTTGTTGGAACAAGAAACTCAACTCTAGTGAAACCATCTTCAGCGTGCATGGTTTCCATAGTACCTTTACGGATATTGAGTTCAGAAATGACTGTACCGGCATATGCATCAGGGACTATGGCTATGACTTTTTCTATAGGCTCATGTTTTGCGCCCTCAACAGTCTTAAGCAAAACCTGAGGTTTTGAGACGGCAATTTCATACCCTTCTCTTCTCATGTTCTCAAGCAATATGGAAAGGTGCAACTCACCTCTACCAGAAACTTTGAATCCGTCTTGAACAGAGTCCAGCGGTTCCACCCTAAGCCCAACATTGACCTCAAGTTCCTTTTCCAGTCTGCCTTTGAGATGTCGGCTCGTAACGAACTTTCCACTCTTTCCACAAAATGGTGAGTCATTGATCAAAAAGTTCATTGACAGGGTTGGTTCTTCAATTTCCACTATTGGCATAGGCTCAACACAATCCGGATCGCAGATTGTTTCTCCGATGGAGATGTCGTTGATGCCTGAAACTATAATCATATCTCCGGCATATGCGACGTCAACTTCTTTTCTCGCCATACCTTCATAAACGTATAATCTTCCGATTTTGCCTCGTTTGGAAGTATTATCGCGTTTGGATATGATAATATTATCGTTTGGACGTATTGTGCCTCTGTAAACTCTTCCAATTCCGAGTCTTCCCACATAATCATCATAGTCCAGAGAAGAAATCTGAATTTTTAAAGGCTCATCAGAACTCACCGCATAAGGTTTGATGTGGCTGAGAATCGTTTCAAATAGTGGTGATAGATCCGAACTTTCATCTTCCATGTTGTGCTTGGCGATGCCTTCTCTGGCAATACCGTAGACTATAGGAAACTCAAGTTGCTCGTCTGTCGCTCCAAGTTCAACGAACAGGTCGAATGTCAAGTCGACAACTTCTTCTGCACGTTGGTCTTTTTTATCAATTTTATTAATAAACAGGATTGGTCTCAATCCAGCTTCAAGTGACTTTTTAAGAACAAAACGGGTTTGTGGCATCGGACCTTCACTGGAATCCACCAAAAGGATTACAGTATCAACAGTTTGCATGATCCGTTCCACCTCAGATGAGAAATCAGCATGGCCTGGTGTGTCCACGATATTTATTTTATAGTCATTGTACATGATTGAACAATTTTTGGAATATATGGTGATGCCTCTTTCTCGTTCAAGGTCATTGCTGTCCATGACACAATCAGGAACAACTTCATTGGCACGAAAAACTCCATTTTGACTTAAGAAAGCATCCACTAATGTCGATTTACCCGCATCGACGTGCGCTATTACGGCAACATTCATTATGCCTTTAACATTCATACTAAACTCCATTCAATATTTTGCATTAAACAACTATACTATCTTATAACAAATCCAGGTAAAAATATACATTTATTTTTCTGATGTCTAAAAATTAACACTTCACCAAGACTCAGAAAACGCTTGTGCGTTCAAAACACACAAGCGTCATTTTTAGTATATTTTTATGGCATCAAATAAGATGGATGATTTGTACATGGAAACCGTCTTTTTTGCTTGAAGATATGCCGCATCATAAGTGGTATCCACTGTTTGCCATTTGCCGTTCACATAAACTTCATTCCATGCGTGGTATTGATCTGGGATCAGATCCGAATAACCTTTGACCAATTTTGTGGGAACTCCAACACTTCTTAGCATTGAAGCAAACAACACAGAATAATCATAACAAATGCCTTGCTTATCATAAAACACTTGATTTATATTTGGAATATAACCGGAACTCAGTGTTGAGATCTTATCATAATCATATTTGTAATTACTGGTGATATAATCATAAATGGCTTTGACCTTTGCGGAATCGGATGTCATACCTTTAGTCAATGACTTGGCTTTAAGGATTGCAGGCGATTCGTTGGACCAATTGACCTCTATCACTGATTGCAAGAATATTTCTCGTTCTGATGTTGCGTTGAGGTTGACTGTTTTTCTGACAACTTCCTTATATTTGTTACCTTCGACATTTTGCATGAGCCTTACGAGATAATCACCGCTGCCCATTTGAAGTGGGAAGTAATTGAGCGAACCATCATCGTTGACTGGATACATATATCTATTGCCATCCTTTTCCACTAAAAAAAGCAGCTTGGATTCATAGACTTGATTGATACTGAGACTCACCATTCCAGATTGAATGGCTTCGGTTCCGATATTGACACCTGCCGAAACAGCAAATGACGACATGGATGAAACGGTAATGACCAACGACAAAAAAAGCATCGACAGCATTTTTTTCATAGAAAAAACTCCCTTCGGTAGCACGGCTGCCATTCATTTCTGAAAGGCCCTATGGCTTTGCGTCCCATCGTTTCCAATGGTTTGCCTTTATCGGTGAAGTACGTATACATTGCACCTTAAGTTATTAAGTTACATTCATCATAACACATAACCCCCATAATCCATATAGAGGAATGATTTCAATTTTGTGAACAAATCATTACGGCACAAGAATAGCATGCACTATCAATCTGTGAGTCGGGTTTCTGACTGGATCGCAGGTGACCAATGTTATGATTTGGTCCTTGCTGTTTCTGTAAAGAACGGTTATATCGGTTGGTTCAACTATATGGGTCTTATAAACTTTATATTTGTATGTTTTTGACGAAGTCACAACTTCAATGGTATCCCCGATGGTCATTTCATCCAGCCGGTTGAACATGATGCCATACGATCGCCCTCTGTGACCTGCGATCCCCACATTTCCAATCTCACCAAAGTTGGAGGTTCCGGCTATTGTTGCGGCACCACGGTTAAGGTTATACTCTGTGGCGCCATTCAGTATAGGCATAGTCAAATCGATTTTAGGGATGACTATTTTCCCGAGAGCACCTGAGCTTGAAGTCTGTACCGGGGCGGGAACCGTTTCAGGAGTTGTTTCACCGGCCTGTGGACGCTCGACTGGATCCAAATAATCTTCAGCCGGTATGATATCGACATCCGGATCGGGTTGCAACAGACCACTTTCATCACGATCCGCAAGTTCACTCTCCTGTTCAAAGAGAATCTGCAATGCCAGATAATCAGCTTCGGAAAGCGTTTCGGACCCTATCTGCAGCTCCAGCTCCGATTCAAATCCCTCCAAAAGCTTATTCTCCCAGTACCAAATATATGCCCGGCTTGCCAGTGGATAAGCCGCAACAAGAATACCTATTATGATCAATAAAGTTGAAATTCTTTTTTTCATATAATGCCTTCACTTTCATTCCATTGTTTTATCGTTTTGAAATATATACCCCATACAAGCAATAAAAAACCCGTAAACATTACGAATCTTTAAAGTGTGTGACACCACCAAGAATAATCAAAACAACCCCCGAACCAATCAGAAAAACGCCTAGAGCCGTTTTAACATAAGAATCCATGTCCATCACGTAGCCTGAAAGTATAAGGAAAGCAATTGTGAATAGAATAAGTTTGATTCCGAACTTTCTCACTTCAAGCTCCTTTCGCTCCCTTCAGAATAAATCTCAGCTAGGCCTTCTGCGACATAGTCTCTTAGCCATCTGATCACATCATTGTTGCTGATCGGTACTCCATCGAGCAATTTCTTGATTTCCTTTGAGTTTAATGTAAAAGTATATCCATTGTAATCGTGTGTATAAATCAAATCCATTTCATCACAACCGTTCAAGATGGTGATGATGGTCTCAGGCATATTACCGAGTGGCACTCGATCGATGTGGCTATGCTTGAAAACAGCTACGATTTCGGTGCCCATTCCGAGTTGTGAGTTGATATTGAAATACCCTTCGCATTGCTCAGCCGATAATTTGAAAAGCGGTATGCCGAGGCCTACTTTTCTGGTTGTCCTGGTTGTATAAAACGGATCGACCACTTTCATAACTGTGTCTGAATCCATCCCGACACCATCATCTTTGATCTTTATAGTCAGTAGGTCATCGATTATGTTTTCAATGATTGCGATTCTAAGTACATCAGCTTCAGCCTTGATTGAATTTTGAGCTATGTCCAGTATGTGTAAAGATAATTCTTTCACAACGTCACCCTCCTCTTCAGATGATTGATCAGTGCATATGTTGTTTTTTCTGTTAATTCCAGACTCTGGATTGGTTCACTGATCTGTCCCAATGAATGTGCATCGGAATTGATGAGGACGCCATAATGATCCAGTATGTCTTGAGGGACAGGTGCATTCATGAAAACCTCGATAAATTTCAGATTCAAATCTTCTGGAATGAAGCCCAAATTGGACAGCATGCTATTGGAGCTCTTATTGATATGAGCAGGAACAATGACTCCGCCGAAATTGTCGACAAGCGCATTCAATTGTTCCAAGCTCAGATTCAATGACAATATAAGAGCCCAAGGATACTCTTCAATTATGCTGTCTTCCTCATCCATGACCCATTGATTGCCAAAACGTTCCGGACGATTGGGCATTTGAACCCTATGCGCATCCAACTCGTTCTCAAATGCATTCAAAGCTTCCATATCAGGAAAATAGCAAAGGATATGAACTTCTTCCTTTGTCTGCACTTCCATTCCGGGAACCACCAGGATACCCAAGTGCTGCGCCAGACGCCTGATCACGTCATTGTTTTTACCGGTGTTGTGATCCGTGATGGATATGATGTCCAAACCTTTCAAATAGGCCATATTGGCAATATTGTTGGGCGTCATTTCATCACTTCCGCATGGGGACAGGCAAGAATGGATATGCAGATCATAAAACAATTTCACTATTTCACGCCTTCTTCGTATAAAATTTTAAAAATCTCATAAGCCTCAAGAGGTGTCGTCAGTAAAACAACATCTTGCTCATCGGCTTTCTCTATGGTCTCTTTCTCCACAACAATTCCTTCAGGAATGATGATGCAGGAAAAATCAAGCAGAGATGCCACAGCGAGAATATTGCTGTGTGTCTGCACTGTGATCCAAGCAGTGTCATGTTTTCCTTTTGCCATGACCCAACTCAACAAATCACATGAATAAACATTCAAAATCTCTCTATCCTGATCAGATCCCGATATTTTGACAAAACCGTGTTTTTCAACCAAATCTTTAACCAACATGTCCTTGACCACCTTTATCTTTATCTTTTTTCATAAATATACAATCTTCAAATTTTGCGAACCCATTTACGATATCCTCTGCCAACACCCTGCAAGTGGGAGCTCCACAGGCGCCACAGTTCACACCGGGCAATTTTTGGGTCAATTCCTCTATTTGCGACATTTTTTCAAGTGCTTTCTTGAAATCTTTGTCGAGTTTGAATATTGGCATCGGTTTGATCGGCAAATCCCATTCCATATTTTCAGGAGTGAGTTCAATATCAATATTGATCGGCTCATTCATCCCATACAAATTGGTGAGTTTTCGTATTCGATTCTTACCAATGAATGTATTCTCAACATTAAGTGGTCCACCGACGCACCCGTTGATACAAGCATAACCTTCAAAGAAATCCAAGGATTCCAATTTTCCCAGTTCCATGGATTCAAGCACTTTGATGACTTCCTCAATACCATCGACCGCAATGTAATCTTCAATTTCCATCGCATAACTCTGTCCGCCGACACGTGCCCAACCGATTCCCTTTCCAGTGGCTGTCTGCAACTGTTTCCTAGGTTCGACCTTATCGATGATTTTCATGATCTTGTAGTAGATTTCCTCAGTTGATATGGCCTCATCGATGAACGACTTGGATAAACCTATCGGATTCTTGATACTGGTCACTTTGGCAGGACATGGCGTAATGTATATGATTCCAATATCATCATATTCATGACCTTCACTGAGCAAACGCTTTTTGATAGCCCTTGCTGCTATTTCCATAGGTGCTTCCAGCTTGATGATGTGATCGATCAGTGCCGGAAATCTGATTTGAATCAACCTTGTGATGACAGGGCAGTAAGTTGAAATCATAGGCTTGTTCAAATGAGCCTTGTCCAGAATTCTATTTTCATAGACGGACAACAGTTCGGCGGCATGTGCCAAATCGTAAACTTCATCAAATCCCAATTCCAGTAAAGCGTTATACACCGTGTTCATGTCATATTCAATTGGAAACTGACCATAAAACGAAATTGCAGGTAATGCTACAGTGTATTTAAATTTTTTGATGATTTCCAAATTGCTGACCAATGCGCCTTTTGCATGATAAGGGCATACTTTTAAACACTCGCCGCAATCAATGCAACGAGATTCGATGATCTTGGCCTTATGGTCCACAATACGAATGGCTTGGGTCGGACATCGGTCCAAACAATGTGTGCATCCATTGCAATAATCTTTTTCAAGAACAACTGAATGCCAGTAAGTCTTTTCCATCAGTTCCTCCATTACTCAAATTTACCTGTTGTCAATTCTCATACCTGACGATCATTTTTATGTTGGTTCCTGTTCCCGGTTCGGATTCTATAATGAAATCATCACTCATTTTTTCCATGTTGGGCAATCCCATGCCAGCTCCGAAGCCCATTTCCCTTGCGACATTTGTCGCAGTTGAAAAGCCTTTAGTCATGGCCAGTTCGACATTTTCAATCCCTGGTCCGCAGTCTTCAACATAAATCTCTATACAATCGGATTTAATAAAAACCTCGATATTGCCTCCATTGGAATGGATCACGAGGTTGATCTCTGCTTCATACGTTGCAATAGCCACGCGTCTGACGATATTGGCATCAATGGCAAGTTGTTTGAGCATTTTCTTGATCTTGCTCGAAGCCTCGCCTGCTCTTGAGAAATCATCGTTTGCAATGTCATAATGCAATTTGAGAGCTACATTTTTTTGATCTTTTTCATACGTGTTCATAGAGTCCCCTTAAATTTTTATGCCTCTAAGTCCATGTTGAAACAATATGCCTGAAACCGTAAAAAGTGATTCTCTAGTCGTCATCAGCAATATCTGTTTTTCTTCTGCCAATTTAATGACTTCGTCACAAGGCATCTTGCCACGAACAAATAGAATCGCCTTCAAATCGAGCATTTCAGCAGTCCTTATGACTTGTTGGTTGATCAGACCGGTGATCAATAATGTGTCTTCCTCTACATAAGCAAGCACATCACTCATCAAATCTGATCCAAAGGCTGTGACAACCTCGTGCTCCAGACCTTTGTCAAAAGCAAGAATCTGTGCATTTATAACGTCTGCTATGTATTTTATCTGCATATTGCCTCCTAGCGCATAATAGCGTAAAATACTGTGAAATTAAGTTAATATTTTAACAATAATTTCTTACATTATAGCATCTTTAAAGGAATACTTCAATTTCTTTTACGGATTCTTCACAGACTTCCTCGATACTGTTTTCTGCATTGATTATTCGGATTCGCTCGGGAAACTTACTCGCCAATTCCAGGTAACCTTCTCTCACCAACTTGTGAAATTCAAGGGTTTCCATATCCAGCTTATTGATTTCCCTATCCGGGTTGGAGTTGATTCTCGCTAGACCGATCTCAGGATCCAAGTCCAGATAAAGTGTCAAATCCGGTAGGAATCCTTCTGTTGCAAAAAGATTCATTTGATAAACTTCGTCTACTCCTATCCCTCTGACATAACCTTGATAAACCATAGATGAATCCACAAATCGATCAAATACGACCACTTCGATGCCGGAACGGATTGCAGGAATCACTTTCTCAATCAGATGTTGCCGTCTAGCAGCGGCGAAAAGCAATGCCTCTGTCCTGTGATCCATTTCATCATGCGTCTTGTCCAAGATGATTTCTCTGATCTTTTCTGAAATTGGAACCCCACCCGGCTCTCTGGTGATCATATGTGATATTCCCTTGGATTCAAGATGAGTCTTGATTTTTTCTATTACAGATGTTTTTCCGGCACCTTCTCCGCCTTCAAGTGAAATTACTACGGTTTTGGACATTCTTTTATGACCTCCTAAATTGACCTTATCCTTATTTTAAACTATTTGTGCCCATTTTGAAACAAAAGAAAACCGTCCAATTCAGGACGGCTTCCAAATTTCTGATTATAATGGGAACTTTTCTCTCGATACATAGTGTGTATGCAAGAGTTCGTGAGCCTTATGGCTGTTCGGTTTGCCAAGGTACTCATCGTAGAGTTTTTTGATTTCTGGATTTTTATGTGATTTTCTCACAGATAAAGACGCATCTTCAGAATAAAGTGCTTTTGCTCTTTCTGCACGAATATCGATAACATTTCTTACATTTGCAGGCTGAATCGGCTGACCACCACCATTGACACATCCACCTGGACAAGCCATCACTTCAATGAAATGATAATCCGCTTCACCGGATTTGATTTTTTCAAGCAATATACCCGCATTGGTCGTATTATGTGCAACGGCAATCTTGACATCCATTCCGCCAATATTCACTGTAGCTTCTTTGATCCCCTCGAGTCCTCTTACTGCCACATAATCCACATTTTCCAAGTCTTCGCCTGAAAGAACGTCTGCAACTGTTCTAAGAGCCGCTTCCATAACGCCACCAGTCGCTCCGAAAATTACACCAGCGCCTGTGTAGTCGCCCATGAATGCATCGAAAGTGCCATCTTCTAGTTTATCAAACTCAAGTCTGGCTTCCTTGATCATCAGTGCGAGTTCTCTTGTTGTAATGGAGATATCCACGTCACGCGTGCCATTGACTTCAAGTTCAGGTCTGACGATCTCAGACTTTTTGGAAGTACAAGGCATTACGGATACGACCACGATATCTTTAGGATTGATGCCATGCTTCTCAGCATAGTAACTCTTGGCAAGCGCACCAAACATGTTCTGAGGTGACTTACAAGAAGACAAATGCGGTAATAATTCAGGATATTGGAATTCGATGTATCTGACCCAACCTGGAGAACAAGATGTGATCATTGGCAAAACGCCACCGTTTTGAATTCGACCGAGCAATTCAGTACCCTCTTCCATTATGGTTACATCAGCTGCCCAGTTCGTGTCAAACACTTTATCAAAGCCTAATTTTCTAAGCGCTGTAGCGAGTTTTCCAGTGACATTGGTTCCAATTGGGAATCCGAATTCCTCACCAAGAGCCGCTCTTACAGCCGGAGCCGATTGAACGATGACATGCTTGGTCTTGTCTTCGAGGACATCCCACACAAATTGTGTGCTCGGCTTTTCAGACAATGCGCCTACAGGACAAACTACCATACACTGTCCACAATAGATACAAGGCACATCCTTCATGCTCATATCGAATGCTGGACCGACAGTGGTCTCAAATCCACGGTTGGTGAAATCAAGGATACCGATGCCCTGAACATTTTTACATGCGCTCACGCAACGTCCACAAAGGATACATTTGCTTGAGTCTCTGATGATTGATGGTGAAAGGTCATCATAGCTCGCTTCTCTTTTTGCTCCTGAATATCTGATTTCGCGAATTCCAAGCTCTTCAGATACACTTTGAAGTTCACAGTTCTTGCTTCTGACGCATGTAGTACATTCTCTATTATGGTTTGCAAGCAAAAGTTCAACTGTACTCTTTCTCGCTTTTCTAACTCTATTGTTGTTTGTATTGACGACCATGCCTTCTCTTACTGGAAGCACACATGATGCCTGAAGCGCTCTTGCGCCTTCAACTTCAACCACACAAACTCGGCAAGCGCCTACTTCATTGATATCTTTAAGGAAACAAAGTGTTGGGATATCAATACCTACAGTTCTGGCAGCTTCTAAAACCGTCAACTCTTTTGGTACTTCATACTGGGTACCGTTTATGGATAAAGATACGTTACTCACGATTCGTACACCTCTTTCTTATAATCTTGTTAAGTTACTGAACTACTGTTTAACAATAACTTTCTTCGGACATTTAGGAATACAAGCGCCACATTTGATACAGATTGCCTGATCGATCACGTGTTGTTGCTTGACTTCACCGCTGATGGCATCCACTGGACAAACTCTCTTACAAGCTGTACAACCGATACAACCTTCATCCAAAATTACGATTGACAATAAGTCTTGGCACATGCCCGCAGGACATTTTTTGTCGACAACGTGAGCAAGATACTCATCCTTGAAATATTTGAGCGTCGACAATACCGGATTTGGAGCAGTTTGACCCAATCCGCAAAGTGACGAATCTTTAATTGTGTATGCCAATTCTTCCAATTGGTCCAAATCAGCCAAGGTACCAGTACCTGATGTGATTCTTTCCAAAATTTCAAGCATTCTTTTTGTGCCTTCTCTACATGGCACACATTTACCACACGATTCATCCACAGTGAAATCCAGGAAGAATCTTGCGAAGTCCACCATACAGTTGGTCTCGTCAACGACGATCATTCCGCCTGAACCCATCATGGATCCAAGAGCTGTAAGCGTATCAAAATCTATTGGTGTATCAAGATGATCCACTGTCAAGCAACCACCTGATGGGCCACCGGTTTGAACAGCTTTGAACTTTTTGCCGTCAGGAATACCGCCACCGATATCATAAATGACTTCTCTGAGTGTCGTACCCATCGGAATTTCCACAAGTCCAGTGTTGTTGATCTTGCCACCAAGTGCGAAAACCTTAGTACCAGGAGATTTTTCTGTACCGAATGAAGTGAACCAATCCGCACCTTTTAAAATGATTTGCGGTACTGATGCATAAGTTTCAACGTTATTGATTACCGTCGGTTTTCCAAAGATTCCTTTTTCCGCAGGAAACGGTGGCTTCGGTCTAGGCATTCCACGTTCGCCCTCTATTGAAGCGATCAATGCGGTTTCTTCACCACATACGAATGCACCAGCTCCCAATCGGATTTCCATGTCGAAATTGAAGTCAGTATCGAAAATTCTTTCACCCAAAAGTCCCATTTCTTTGGCTTGAGCGATAGCTATTCCGAGTCTCTTAACAGCAATAGGGTATTCCGCACGAATGTACACGAATCCTTTTTCTGCTCCAATGGCGTATGCCGTCAATGCCATAGCTTCAATTATAGAGTGAGGATCGCCTTCAAGAACCGAACGGTCCATAAATGCACCCGGATCTCCCTCGTCAGCATTACAAGCCACATATTTGATGTCGCCTTTTGATTTTCTGGTGAATTCCCACTTGAGTCCAGTAGGGAATCCGCCGCCGCCTCTGCCTCTGAGCCCGGATCTTTTGATTTCATTGATGACATCTTCCGGTTTCATTTGCGTGAGCGCCTTGCCAAGTGCCTGATAACCATCGAAAGCTATATATTCTTCAATGACTTCAGGGTTGATCACACCACAGTTTTGGAGAACGACACGTTTTTGTTTCTTATAGAAAGTGACATCGTTGATCGATGTATGAATTTCAGTCACATCAGCTGCCTTATCAACAAACAGCAAATCTTTTACAATTCTACCTTTTAAAAGATGCTCATCAACAATTCTCTCGACATCTTTTTGTTCCACTCTTGAATAAAATGATCCTTCAGGGTATACGATACAAATTGGACCTGCTTCACAAAGTCCGAAACAACCCGTTCTTACTACCTTGACTTCTTTGTCCAGGCTTCTTTCCTTCAATGCTTGATTGAACATTTCTTCTATGGTCAACGATCCTGAAGAAACACAGCCTGTACCGCCACAAACAAGCACATGCGCTCTATAAAAATCCATTTGATTACCTCCTAATAAGTTTCAACGACTATTCGACTGCACCGATAGTAAATTCTTTGACTATGCTTCCGTTAACGATGTGCTCAGCAATGATTCTTCTTGCTTTCTCTTCAGTCAACTCAACATAAGTCACTTTCTCTTCGCCTTCTTTGTATACTTCGATCAATGGTTCCAATCTGCATACGCCGATGCATCCGGTTTGAGTTATTGTCACATCACTAAGTCCTCTTTTTTGGGCTTCATCCATAAGAGCAGTCAAGACTGGTCTGGCTCCCGCCGCGATTCCGCAAGTTGCCATGCCGACTACGATTCTTGTACCGACACGTTCTTTTCTGATATCGACTTTTTTAATTGCTTCATCTCTTAATTTTGAAAGTTCAGCTAATGATTTCATATAATGCCTCCTAATATCTAACCGTTATACTTTTGGATAATTCCAGGAATATCCGCGACAACAAGTCTGCCATATACATCTTCGTTCACTGTCAATACAGGTGCGAGTCCGCAAGCTCCGATACAACGGGTCGCTTCAAGCGAATATTTACCGTCCAAAGATGTTTTTCCAACACCAACTCCAGTCAATTCAACGACTTTGTCGATAAGTTGTTGAGCACCTCTTACATAGCATGCCGTTCCTAGACATATGCTGATCAGAAACTCGCCTTTAGGCTCGAGGGTAAACTGTGAGTAAAAAGTCACCACACCATAAATCTCCGCCAAAGGTACATTCATTTTTTCAGAAATTGCTTTTTGCACTTCGAGTGGAATCGCTCCGAAAATATGCTGTGCTTCATGAAGAATAGGCATCAAAGGACCTTGCATGTCTTTGTGTGATTCAATGACTTCATGAAGTTTTGCAAAGTTCTCTTCAGTTAGATAATTCTTGGTCATTAATTGTTCCTCCTTTATACATCCTTAAGTTAATGATAAAGCTCGCCGGGCTTCCTCGAATTCCTAGTTATTTACTAGGTCATAACTTATTTGTTAATAAATTAACTCATCGAATACGATTATAACATAGACGAATTTGTTTGTATAGTCTTTAACAATCTTTTCTATTGTATAAATTTTCGTAATAATCGAGGCAAAAAAAAAGACAGTTTCCACTGCCTTTATTTGAAGAAATCTTGAATTTTTTGTGCCACTTTCCTGTTGAGTCCCGGTACACTAAGCAACTCATCCAAACTGGCTGTTTGTATGGCTTCGATCGATTTGAAATGTTTCATGAGCGCTATCCGGCGTTTCTCGCCGATCCCTTCGATCTCATCCAGAATCGAATGGACCATTTCTTTGGATCTGAGTGATTTATGGTATTCAATCGCAAATCTGTGAACCTCATCCTGAATCTCACTGATCAGTCTGAAAGCGCTATTGTTTTCCTTAAGTTTTCTGAGAGTTCCGTTGAAGTAAAGATCGTCCGTCTTGTGATAATCATCTTTCACCATCCCTGCGACTGGGATACGGATTTCAAGCGCATTGAGTATATCATTGACTGCATTCACATGCCCTTTGCCACCGTCAATCAAAATCAAATCGGGGAAAATCGAAAAGGATTTTCCTGTCTCGTCAGCCATTTTCTGTTCTTCAAGTCCTCTTTTGAAACGTCTGTACAATACTTCCTGCATGGAACCGTAGTCATTTGATCCTTCAATGGTCTTTACCCTATACCGCCTGTAGTCACTGCGTTTTTTGACACCACCGTCGTACACGACCATACTCCCGACCGAATGAACACCGGAAGTATTGGAAATATCATAGGCCTCAAGACGTTTCAATGGAATATTATCAGGAAGTTCAAGCATGGTTCTCAACTCATCTTCAGCTTTGTTTCTGAATGACAGCTCTTTTTCGATACGGGTTTGAAACTTCATGATGTATTCTTTCGCGTTTTTTTCGACCAGTTCGATGGTTTTCCTTTTTTCACCCTTCATAGGCACGGAAAGGATGACCTTGTGACCGCTCAATTTACTGAGCCAAGTGCTATAAAGCTCCATGCCGTCCACTTCATCCGACAGATAGATTTCTTTAGGTATGTCGTTCGATCCCAGATAGTACTGGGTGATGAACGAACTCAGCAAATCCGATGCGGCGACATGATCGGCATTGGCGACATTGAAGGATTCACGGCCTTCGATTTTACCGTTTCTGACCTGAAACAGCATGACACAAGTTTTTTCCTCATAACTGTAATAGGCGATGTAATCCTGATTCTTGTCATTGGTTTGAAGCGCTTTTTGCTTTTCATTGAGTGCTTTGAGTGCCATGATCTGATCACGGAATGTGGCTGCGTCCTCATATTTCATTTCGGAGGCCGCTTTGGCCATTTTTTCTTGAAGTTCCTTGAGCAACCATTCCTTGTCTCCATTCAGGAACCGAATGATCGCCTGGATGTATTCCCCATACGCTTCCTTTGTGATCATATGATTGCAAACGCCGGCACATCTACCGATATAGTAGTTCAAACAAGGTCGATCGATTTTTTCAGTGATTTTCCGGTTGCATTCCCTAATTGGAAAAATGGTCTGAATCACTTCGAGTGTGATGCGCACTTGCTCGGCACCAGTATATGGACCGAAGTACTTGTAAGCGCCTTTTTGATAATTCCTCGTCATGAAAACTCTTGGAAAATCCTCTCCCAAAGTGATGACTATATAAGGATAGTTCTTATCATCCTTAAGGAGGATGTTGAACCTTGGCAAATGTTTCTTGATCAGGTTGGCTTCCAAAATGAGCGCTTCCATCTCACTATCAGTGAGGATGTATTCGAATGAGGCAATATTCACCACCATGGTCTGGGTTTTGGGAAGATGCTTGCTAAAACCTCTGAAATATGAACTTAATCTGTTTTTCAGAAGTTTGGACTTGCCCACATAAATGATTTCACCCGTGGCATCCTTCATTATATAGACGCCTGGAAGCTGTGGCACGCTTTTTAATTGTTCTTTGATGTGTTCCTTGACCTCAAAAGTATCATTAGGCATTCGCTTACCTCGTTAATTCTTAAGCATTTTTTTCAAATATGCGCCTGTATAGGATTTCTTGACCTTTGAAACCTCTTCAGGCGTTCCGGTTGCAATCACTGTACCACCCTTGTCACCGCCATCCGGTCCTAAATCGATGATGTGGTCCGCAGATTTTATGACATCCAGGTTATGCTCGATCACCACCATGGTATTTCCCGCATCCACCAGTTTTTGAAGCACCTCGATCAGGTTATGGACATCTGCAGTGTGAAGACCGGTAGTGGGTTCATCGAGAATATAGAGCGTCTTTCCTGTGCTCATCTTGCTGAGTTCGGTCGCCAGTTTGATCCTTTGGGCCTCACCACCGGACAATTGGGTTGAAGGTTGTCCAAGCCTGATATAGTCCAGACCAACATCATGCAAGGTCTTCAGCTTGCGTTTGATTCGAGGTATGTTTGTGAAAAAATCCAGGGCTTCTTCAACGGTCATATCCAACACTTCCGAAATGGACTTGTTCTTGTATTTGACTTCAAGCGTTTCCCGGTTGTATCGCTTTCCTTTGCACACATCGCATTGAACATACACATCAGGCAAAAAATGCATTTCTATTTTGATGATGCCGTCCCCTTTGCAATGTTCACATCTTCCCCCGCTGACATTGAAACTGAATCGACCCTTCTGATATCCCCTGATTTTGGCTTCGGGAGTCTGCGCGAACAAATCCCTGATGAAGTCAAAAACACCAGTATAGGTGGCGGGATTGGAACGGGGTGTTCTTCCAATGGGCGATTGATCGATTTCTATGACTTTGTCGATATGTTCAAGGCCTGTAATGTCATCATGTTTGCCCGACTTCATTCTGCTGTGGTTGATTTTGATGGCACAGGATTTGTATAATATCTCATTGATCAATGTGCTTTTTCCAGAACCTGAGACTCCCGTGATCGCACATAGGACGCCAAGTGGAATGTCGACATTGATATTTTTGAGGTTGTTTTCAGTGGCGCCGATAATCGATATCATGTTGCCATTTGATGTTCTTCTCGATTCAGGGACTTCCACTTTCTTGCGTCCGGACAAATACTGACCGGTTATGGACGCATCCGACGCCAAAATGTCGTCGATGGTCCCTTCAGCAATTATATAACCTCCATGTTCACCGGCTCCCGGTCCAAGATCCAAGATATAATCCGCTTCCATGATCGTTTCCTCATCATGCTCCACGACCAGAAGCGTATTTCCCAAGTTGGTGAGATTGCGTAAAGTTTTCAACAACTTTTGGTTGTCCTTTTGGTGCAGGCCGATACTCGGTTCATCCAATATATACAAAACCCCGACAAGACCTGAACCGATTTGTGTCGCAAGGCGTATTCTCTGGGATTCCCCTCCGGAAAGTGTGCCTGCGGCTCTGGATAAAGTCAAATATTCCAGACCGACATTTTTAAGAAAATTGAGTCTGGCATTTATTTCTTTCAATATTTGTTCTGCTATATGTGTTTGGGTGAGGTTCAACTCCAGGTCGCTGAAAAATTCAATCGCATCTTTCACTGACAACCCTGTCACTTCCCAAATGTTTTTACCGCCAACGGTGACGGCGAGGACTTCATCCTTAAGCCTTTTTCCGTGACAGGTGCTACATTCGATCATGCTCATGAACTCGTCTATTTTTGCTCTCATGTATTCCGAATTGGTTGCGGCATAACGTCTTTCATAGTTGACAACCAAACCTTCAAATGCTCGGTTGAATTCTGCATAACCGACATACTTGCTGTCATAATTGAACGTGATCTTTCGATCACCGGTCCCATAGAATATTTCTTTTTTCAGACGATCAGGCAACTCCCTGAAAGGCACATCTTGTGTGACGCCCGCCTCATCGAGCAATGCATTGATCATATTGACGTAAAAAGTTCCCTCCGCACTGTTTGCAATCGGCAAGAGTGCGCCTTCTGCGATGGAAAGCTTGACATCAGGCACGAGAAGCTCCGGATCCACCTTTTTTGTGAATCCCAATCCATTGCAATCCGGGCATGCGCCATAGGGTGCGTTGAACGAGAACATTCTCGGTTCCATTTCAGATATGCCCTGACCATGGATCGGACATGAGAATTGGGTGTTGAATACCAGGTCCTCTCCGTCAATCACATTGATGATGATCAGACCCTCAGACAAACGGAGCACTGTTTCCAGTGAATCGGTGAGCCTTTGCTGTATGCTCTCTTTTATGACCAATCTGTCCACTACCACTTCTATCGTATGTTTCTTGTTTTTATCGAGGATAAGCTCTTCAGAGAGGTCAATCGTCTCACCATTGACTCTGGCTCTGACAAAACCTTCCTTTTTCAAATTATCCAATATTTTCTGATGGAGTCCTTTTTTTCCGGTCACTATGGGTGCCAGCACTTGTATTTTAAGTCCCTCTTCCAGTTTCATGATCTGATCCACTATCTGGTCGATGGTCTGTGGTGCGATTTCAATGCCGCATACAGGACAATGCGGAGTACCTGCCCTGGCGTACAACAATCTGAGATAATCATATATCTCAGTCACAGTTCCCACAGTGGAACGCGGATTCTTACTGGTCGTCTTTTGATCGATGGAGATTGCAGGTGACAACCCCTCTATATATTCAACATCCGGTTTCTCCATTTGCCCCAAAAATTGTCTGGCATAAGAGGACAAACTCTCGACATATCTTCTTTGACCTTCCGCATAGATCGTATCAAAAGCAAGAGATGACTTGCCCGATCCACTGAGGCCAGTGATTACGACGAGTTTATCCCTAGGTATCGTCACATCGATGTTTTTTAGATTGTGCTCTTTGGCACCTTTCACAAATATTTTATCTCTACTCATTGTCTTATCCTCGAATCATTTCATCGTTTTTATTTCCACTATCATATCTCTGAGTTCAGCGGCTCGCTCGAACTGGAGATGTTTGGATGCCTCGTACATCTCGAACTCAAGACTCTCGACATATTCTCTGCGTTCTTTTTTCGTCATTTTCTTGATGCGGTCCACCTCATAGATCGCATCGTCATCGGCGACAATGGTGGCTTCGATGACTTCCCTGATCGCTTTTATGATGCCTTGAGGCGTAATGTTGTGCTCTATGTTGTATGCTTCTTGAATCGCTCTTCTTCTATTGGTCTCATCGATTGCGAACTTCATGGACTTGGTGATCACATTGGCGTACATGATGACTCTTCCGTTGATATTTCTGGCGGCACGGCCAATGGTTTGAACAAGGGAAGTCTCAGATCTCAAAAAACCTTCCTTGTCCGCATCCAAAATCGCAACCAAGGAGACCTCCGGCAAATCCAAACCTTCACGCAACAGGTTGATTCCCACCAAAACGTCAAAGACACCTTTTCTGAAGTCTCTGATGATGGTCATGCGCTCCATTGTCTTGATCTCCGAGTGCATGTATCTGACTTTCACATCCAATTTCTTGAAATAGTCCGTCAAGTCTTCAGCCATTTTCTTAGTCAAGGTGGTCACAAGAACGCGTTCGTTGATCGCAACACGCTTCATGATTTCGCCATAAAGGTCGTCAATCTGATTTGTTGTCGGTCTTACTTCTATTTCAGGATCCACCAATCCCGTAGGTCTTATGATCTGTTCAACTATTTTTCCGCTCTTCTCATATTCGTACGGGCCTGGTGTGGCGCTCACATACAAAAGCTGATGGGCCAACGTTTCAAACTCCTCAAAATTGAGAGGTCGATTGTCCATTGCAGAAGGCAAACGAAAACCGTAATCCACAAGGGATTGTTTTCTGGTCCTGTCACCGCCGAACATGGCTCTGATTTGCGGTATGCTCACATGCGACTCGTCCACCACAATCAAAAAATCATCGGGAAAATAATCCAACAAAGTATAGGGTCTACTGCCTGAAGGCCGTCCTGACAATACTCTCGAGTAATTTTCAATGCCTTGACAGAAGCCCATCTCTTTTAACATCTCAAGATCGTATTTGGTTCTTTGTTCTATGCGCTGTGCCTCAATCAACTTGTTGTTGTCCTTGAAGAATTTGACTTGATGCTCGAGTTCCTCTTCAATGACCTCGATCGCCACTTCAAGTTTATCTTTGGGAGTCACATAATGTGAAGCTGGATAAATCGTCAAATGTGTCCTATATCCCAGAATTTCTCCTGTGAGCGCATTGACTTCAGCGATCCGATCCACTTCATCACCAAAAAGTTCGATGCGATAGGCACGCTCAAACTCGTACGCAGGCATGACTTCAATCACATCTCCCCTGACTCTGAATGTGTTTCTGGTGAAGTTGATGTCATTTCTCATATATTGAATGTCTATGAGCCTGTGCAGTATCTCTTCTCTCGATTTTTGCACTCCCGGTCTGACAGTGAGTGTCATGCTGGAGTAATCGATCGGGTCACCCAGTCCATAGATACAGGATACGGATGCGACGATGATGACGTCTTTCCTCTCAAACAAAGCCGATGTGGCGGAGTGTCTCAATTTGTCAATCTCTTCATTGATGGAGGCATCTTTTTCAATATATGTATCCGAGCGCGCGACATAAGCCTCTGGTTGGTAGTAATCATAATAACTCACAAAGAATTCCACGGCGTTTTCCGGGAAGTATTCTTTGAACTCCGAAGCCAACTGGGCGGCTAAAATCTTATTGTGTGCGATGACCAGCGTCGGTTTTTGCACTTTTTCGATGATGTTCGCCACTGTGAACGTTTTACCGGAGCCAGTGACTCCCAGAAGTATATTGTGTTTTTTATCATGCATGATATCATTGGCGATATGTTCTATGGCAAGGGGTTGGTCACCTGTGGGCTTATATTTGGAAACTACTTTGAATCGATCCATATTCACTCCTCCAAACGTTTGTTCGTATTTTCATTATATCGGTTTCCATTTTCATAGTCAATGCAGAAAAAAGGGCATATGTATGAATCATACATAATGCCCCCATTTCAGTACTTTCCTATTGTACCCCCCACCATGTCAAATAAGCAATTAAACCGATCACTATGACTGTTATGCAAAGCACTACGGTCACAACAATCTTTTTGCTGTCATGAATCGATGATTGGTCTTCACCTTTATAAATTTCCGTTTTGGTCAATCCTTCAACTATTTCCTTGATCGTGTCCACTTCCGTTCTGATTCTTTGAGTATTCATATTCACTCCTTGATCAAAAGTATCAGTTCAATTTTTCACTCAAGACCTCGATTGCCCTTTGTAATTGATTGTCGTCTTCATCCGTTGGAGACTCGAGCTCAAAATAAGATTCGTCCATCTCAATGAAAATGTCAGGTTCTATTCCGATCCCGTGAATGTTCATCCCATTCGGAGTGAAGTATTGTGATGTCGTCAACTTGAAACCGGTATTCAGGTCATAGGGTTTGACGATTTGGACGACGCCCTTTCCAAAAGTCGTGGTGCCTATGATGGTAGCTGCTCCATGATCTTTGAGTGCTCCTGTCAGGATCTCGGATGCACTTGCCGATCCGCCATCTGTCAGGACGACCCACTCGACATCATATTTTTTGGCATCTGAGTGGAATTCCTCATTGTCGCCATTCCTACCCTCTGTGTAGACAATCATTTTCTTCCCAAGCATTAAATCCGCGATTTTGACGCACTGACTCAAATAACCACCTGGATTTTGTCTCAAGTCAAGAACTATGCCTTTTGCACCGGCATTGATCAGTTCTTTGGCATGTTGATCAAATTCACTTGCTGAATTGTCATCAAACATCGAAAGTCTCAGATAACCCATTTGATCATCCAACATTCTCGACTTTACAACCTTGATGTCGATCCATGCCCGGATGATTTCCACATCAAAAGTAGTGTCTTTGGAAGGTCTGTAGATTGTCAGTGTCACCGGCGTACCCGGTTCTCCCTTGATGATTTTGATTGCCGCATCCATAGTATCCGCATTGAACGGGTCACCATTCACGGCGGTTATGATATCTTTCGCAACCAAGCCCACTTTATCGGCGGGGGTGTCTTCGATCGGAGAGACGATTTCAATCTGATTCTTGTCATTTGGGGTCAGATAGATCCCGATTCCAGGGTACTCGCCTGTCGACGATTCCATGTAGCTTTTGAACTCATCTGAATTCATGTAGACTGAGTATGGATCATTTAAGATCTCAAACAAACCTTTTTTCATGCCCTCAATCAAAACATCATCATCAATATCGAGATAATAATTTTTTAGGATGTAGTTTTTCAATTCTTCGACTTCACCGTATTTTTCATAAAATGTTCTATAATCATCCAGATCCTTTTGGTTGATGACCAATTTGTCACCGACGTTGATTTGAATGAATGAGGTCACAAAAAATGTGGTAGTGGCAGTTAGGAGCACAAGGAATATACTTAGTACGATCACAAACGATTTTTTCAATTCAAACACCTCAATTTCCTTTTACATAAGTTAATGGTTCTACATATTCCCCGTTCATACGTACCTCAAAATGCAAATGTGGTCCGGTTGAATAACCGGTAGTTCCCAATAATGCGATATTATCCCCTTTTTTAACTACCGATCCCACTGAAACGTTTATGGAATCATTGTGTGCGTAAAGCGTGGTATATCCGCCGCCGTGATCGATTATGATCGCTTTGCCGTAGCTACCGAACCAGTTGGCATAGACGACGGTTCCCGTTTGTGCGGCAACAATGGGGGTGCCCTTCGGTCCTGCGATGTCGATTCCCGTATGCATCTTGTACTGCTTGGAAATCGGATGCAGTCGATTGCCGAATGGAGATGTGATCATATAATGACCTGGCACGGGCCACATCATTTCGCCACCGACATATGTCGCCGCCAATTCCAGATTTTTGATGATTTCAGTCAATTTGTTGGCTTCATCAAGCAATGCGTCTTCCATCTCGACCAGCGCGACTTCGTCATTGATCAACTCTTTTTTGTAGGCAATCAGATTGTTGAGTGCCACGTTGAGTTCATTTTGTTTTGTGATCTTATTTTTGAAAAGTGCCAATAATTCATCTTTTATGGTTTCCAGTTCCACTTTTTTCTGCTCGATGATATCCCTTTGTTCCTTAAGGGATTGAATCAGATTTTGGTCGTGCACGAGAATTTTCTGGAGCATATCGATTCTGGACAGCAAATCCGTGAAATCCTCAGCTCCGAAAAGAACCTCCAAATACCCCACAGATCCGGTCTTGTACATGACCCTGAGCCTTTGGTTCAAAAGTTCATTTTTCTCGGCGATCTTGATTTCAGCCTCAGCTAGTTCATCTGTCTTTACAATGATCGCACTTTCAGTCGCCTTGATTTCTCCATCGAGATCTATGATTTCTTTTTCAAGTGTTTTGACTTGAGTCGTGACATTTCTGATTTTTTGATTGGTTTCCGATTGAAGGCTTTGGTTGTTGTCGATCGATGCATCGAGTTCTTCCATTTGTAGTCTGAGTTCTTCGAGTTCACGTTCTCTTCTTTTGATTTCATCATTTGCAGAAACGATACCTGTAAAAGTGATGGTGAAAATCAAAAGTAGGATCAATCCGCTTCGGATCCGTCTCATATTCATCACACCCCCCTAAACATTCAAGTACTTGCGCATCGACCAAATACTGCCAAGTGCACCAATACCTGCGCCAATGATCACAAATAGAAAGACTATATCGCTCATGAGCGCATCCGGTCTAATGACATAAACTGAAATGATGGCATAAAAATCTGTACCGAGCACTTCGTATATATAATCATAGCCAAGCCTGATCATGCCGGCGGCTATACCCGCGCCCATCAAACCCAACAGGGTTCCTTCCGTCAGGAAAGGCCATCTGATGAACCAGTTTGTCGCTCCGACATATTTCATGATATTGATTTCACGTTGTCTGGCGTTGACTGCGAGTTTTATGGTGTTGTGAATGATGAAAGTGGAAATGCCAATCAAAACAAAGATGACAATCATACCGGTCTTTCTGATCACTTCTGTGGCAGCCAACAATTTTTCAACGATATCCTGATAGGATTTGATTTCCTCTATCCCTTGAAGGAACTGCATTTGCTTAAGGACGCTCTCGGAATAGTAAATATCCTTCAAATAGACGACCAAAGAACTCGGAAGAGGGTTTTCCTCCAAACCTTCAAGAAGATACGCATTGTCTTTCCATGAGGATTTCATGTTGAGCAGCGCATCGCTTTTACTTTCATATACGACCTCGGCCACGCCTTCAAAGCCTTCTATCGTGGTTTTCAATTCCTGAATGTCTTCTGCTGTTGCCGTTTCAGCCATATAGGCCTGTATAGAGTCGAATTGATCTTTGGCGGATTGTGCGATGGAGTTGATATTGATTATGATGGCGAAAATAATCCCCAATATGATCAATGTCGCTGCGACCGAAGTCACAGAAGCTATACTCATCAGCCTGTTGCGCCAAAGACTTTTTATGGCTTCCTTCAATGTAAATAATGGTTTAATCGTCATAGCCATACACTCCCACTTTGTCATCTCTGGCAACCTCACCGTTTTCCAGTGCGATTACCCTTTTCTTCATAATGTCTACAATTTCTCGGTCGTGAGTCGCCATAAGAATTGTGGTGCCTCTACGGTTGATGGTACGCAGAACTTTCATGATTTCCCATGAGGTGTCCGGATCCAAATTGCCCGTAGGTTCATCAGCGATCAAAATAGGTGGATTATTGATCATGGATCTTGCAATGGAAACTCTCTGTTGTTCTCCACCGGACAATTGGTTGGGATAAAAGTTGCCCTTTCCCGACAAACCCACCAGTGCCAAAATCATCGGTACCTGTTTTCTGATGTTTCTTTGTGGTGTGCCAAGTATTTCCATGGCAAAAGCTATGTTTTCATAAACTGTTTTATTAGGCAACAATCTGAAATCCTGGAAAACGACTCCGACTTTACGTCTCAAAAAAGGCACCTTTCTACGATGCATCTTATTGATCAGCATATCATCCACAGTAACTTTTCCAGTGGTCACATTGACTTCTTTTAAAATTGCTTTGATAAAAGTTGATTTGCCGGCACCGCTCGGTCCCACCAAAAAAACGAATTCACCCTTGTCTATTCTCACATTGACGTTGTTTAGCGCCATTACACCGTTGTCATATCTTTTAGAGACGTTGCTAAATTCAATCATAGTACTCTCCTAATCCAAAGTTGGTTATTATTCATTATAAACAATTCACAGTAAACCGTAAACCCTAATACTTATTATACCTGTACTTTTAAGCATTTTTAATAGTATAATTATTAAATAAATATTACAGGAGGCCACACGATGGATCTAAAAAAAACTCTGCGTAAAGAGGTGCTCGCCAAACGAACGCATCTAAGTGAATCCGAATGGAAATCAAAGAGCGAAAGCATTGCAACCGAACTGCTCAAACTGGATATAGTAAACCAAGTGAAAAACATCGCTTCATTTGTCGATTTCAGAAACGAGGTTTCGACAGACGCCATCAACAGATGGATTCTCTCAAGTGGAAAATCGCTCTATTTGCCGCTCATTGACATGAAAAGTCGAACTATGACATTTTATGGAATCAAGGATTTGAATGAATTGGTACGCAGCAGCTACGGCATTATGGAACCGAATCCTTCTGTCCACGAAATGGTTGACCCCCAGCGGATCGAACTGTTCATCACTCCGGGTATAGCCTTCGATCCCAACGGTTACCGTTTGGGATATGGAGGTGGTTTTTATGATCATCTGTTTGCAGGTGTAGGAAATGAAATTCCAAAAATCGGACTGGCCTTCGACCTGCAATGCGTATCAGAATTGCCACTTGAACCTTTCGATATGCGCATCACCCATTTGGTCACTGAATCAGGTGTGAAAAAGTTTTGAGATTTGGATGTTTTCAACAAAATGAGAAGGTGGGACCCAAATGGATTCCACCTTCTCATTTTTTCAATGCTCTTTATTTGTCGCATTCTTGCTTGTGGATTTTGAAGGGGCTTTGGCATCTTTTGCCAAAGCTTTCAACCGTCGATCCACTAGAGCATAAATGGTGCCATCTTGAAATTCTCCTGATTTCAATCTTTTTCCGGGCTTTCGGTCCGTCAATATTTCAATGCCCTCATCCACATGAGAAATTGCCCAGATGTGAAATCTTCCATTTTTGACAGCCTGAACAACATCATTGTCAAGCATCAGATTCTTGACGTTTTGAATTGGAATGATCACGCCTTGGTCACCATTGAACCCCTTGTGTTTGCAGACCTTATAATAGCCTTCGATTTTCTCATTCACGCCACCTATGGGTTGAATGAAACCCCTTTGATTGACCGACCCGGTAACCGCTATCGATTGATTGATCGGTACTCCTGAAAGGTCCGACAACAGCGCATAGAGTTCCGTACTGGATGCGCTATCACCGTCGATTCCGGAATAGAGTTGCTCAAATACGATACTTGCCGTCAAAGCCAGAGGTTTGTCCTGAGCGAACATGCGTCCCAAAAATCCAGTCAGAATCATGACGCCCTTATCATGGATTTTTCCACTTGTACGCGCTTCTCGTTCGATATTGATGATGCCTTGTCTGCCTTGATAGGTGGACACGGTGATTTTGGATGGTTTTCCAAAACTGTACTGGCCGACACCTACAATCGCCAAACCATTGATTTCACCTACTTTAAACCCATCAACATCTATCAGGTATATGCCTTCGTCAAACATTTCGAGCATATTTTCCTCGTATTTATTTGCTCTGATCCATTTTTCTTCAAGTGCTTTTTGCACATGCTCTCTGCCCACGGTATTTTCCTTGTAATAATTTGCCCATGCGTCCGACTCGATGATCAGATCGCCCAATGTCTTGAGATGAGCGGTCAACTTTCCCTGGTTGTCCGCCAGCCTTGTTGCATGCTCCACCAGAAGTGCCACAGCACCAGGGGTGAAATGATTAAGGCCTTCTGTTTGACATTTGGTGGTGACGAATCTCGCGAACTTCTGAATGCTCTCATGATCTCGATCCATATCCACATCAAAATCCGCCATTACCTTGAACAACTTTTGAAATTCCTCATCGTATTCGTTTAAAATCAGATAGGTATAATAGTCGCCGATGATAATGACCTTCACATCAATTGGAATTGGACCGGGCTTGATGGTCTGAGACACCAACGCCCCTGAAAAAGCCGCACGGGAATCAATGGAAACCGACTCGTCCAGAAGGCTTCTCTTCAGACTCTTCCATGCAAACGCATTGGTCAGGATATCTTTTGCCAGCAAAATAAGGTACCCGCCATTCGCACGATGCAGCGCACCGGGTTTGATCATTGTGAAATCCGTTTTCATGACGCCCATCTCATTGACATATTCAATGCTGCCCGCAAGATTATAATAAGTCGGATTGGATTCGAAAACGACTGGCGCCCTTTTGACTTCACTATTGTCCACAAACAGATTGATTCTATAGCGCTCAAAAAACGTTTCATTGTTTTCCTGAGTCATCGCCAAGATCGCAAGAGGGTTGTTTTCATCGACTTCAGAATCCTTTTCTTTGAAATGTTCGAGATTTTCGACAATGTCATCTTCCAGTAGTTCGATGTATCTCTTGATCTCGTCATTTTCTTTATGTTTTTCCTTGATGCTGTCCAGATGAAATTTGACCAAGTGTCTGCCCATTTGCTCATCCAGGCTTTTCAATCTCAATCTTAGGTTTTCTTCCTCGATCCTAAGCTTGTTGAACAGGTCAATGGTTTCAAGACTCAGTTTTTGCGAGCTTTCAAGCAATATCTCATACTCTTTTTGGGTGATTGAGTTATACGCTTCCTCACTCATGGGTTTGCCATCTTTTAGCGGAATGCTCACTATGCCCTTTTCCGTGAGTGAAAACACAAAACCGTATTTTTTTCCAAGATCATTGAGGTTTTCGACGATGTTGTTCGATTTGATATTGTATTCCTCAACCAATTTTTGTCTCGCATTCTCATAATCCCTGCTCGAAAATATCTCTATGATGCCTCTCCTAAGGAAACGTATGGCGCGGTTGACTCTATTGATGAAATTTTTAGCTTGCCCGTTCTCGATTTTGATGGCGATCGGGTGATACGGATCTTTGAAATTATTGACATAGACCCAGTCACTTGGAGCGGGTCTTTTGATGGCCTGTTCTTCAGCCAGCATATTCACGAAACTGTTTCTTCCTGTTCCCCAAGGTCCCGACACATAGATGTTGTATCCCTTCTTGGTGACATCAAGTCCGAACTGCAGTGCTTTTTTTGCCCGCTCCTGACCTATGATTCCTCTGATGGGCACCAGTTCTTCAGTTGTGCTGAAGTCAAATACTGATTCATCACATTTGTTGTATAATTGCTCCGGTTTTAGTTTCAAAATTTCCATAGGACCTCCGTTCAATCATTACCTATTCTGTTATAACATTTCTGTTATTTTGTTTCTACCCCGATTTCAGGCTATGACAACAAAAAAAAGATTGTGGCCATAAGCCACAATCCAAAGCAATCATTTTAATTTCAAATTCTTGAGTTTATCTCCGAACAGATCACTGAGTGTTGTCGTTTGTTCGGGCTCTTCCTGGGTCATTTCCAAATAGTCCACTTCGTCCAGCGTATCCACAGCCTTGAGACTCAAGGCCATTCTATGTTGCTCCGCATCGATATCGATCACCATTACTTCAACAGTGTCTCCGACTTTGACAATTTCGGAAGCCTGGTTGACATGTTGGTCCGATAGCTCCGAAATATGGATCAAACCTTCAATGCCTTCCGTGAGCTCCACAAATGCGCCAAATGGTGTCAATCTTGTCACTTTGCCTGTGACGATGTCATTGACATGATGTGTCACATAGATGTTTTCCCATGGATTTTCTTGGACATCAGCAAGTTTCAAGCTGATTTTCTCTTTCTCGCGATCGACATTCATGACGAAAACATCGACAACGTCACCTTCTTTGAGTACCTCGGAAGGATGCTTCACACGTTTCCAAGACATTTGAGAAACATGGATCAAACCATCTATTCCACCCAGATCCACAAACGCGCCATAATCGGCCAATCTTACTACAGTACCACTAAGTGTATCTCCAATGGATATTCTGGAAAGTCTGTCCGATCTATTGGATTCCGCTTCACGTTTCAAGATGGATTTATGGGATGCGACCGCTTTCTTTGTATCCAATTGGAACTCAATCAATTGCACCATCAATTTGGTACCCACGTAAGCATCCAGATTTTCTACGAAACTCAATGACAACTGTGACGCAGGGATGAAAATCCTTGCGGTTTTGTAGACACCCACAACGCCACCTTTTACGGCTTCCTTGATTTTGAGTTCGAAAGACTTCTGATCCCGGTACATTTCACCCAGCATGTCCCAAACCAATAACGCCTCTGCCCGGTTGAGTGACAAAAGTACATTGCCATCTCCGTCATCCACTTTGATCACATATACTGATACCTTTTGTCCCGGCGTATAATCGAGTGGATTTTCATCCGGTATTTCATTTTTGGGTACTACGCCATCCGCCATGAAATTGATGTTCACCATCACTTCCTCTGCATTGGCTGAAATAACGGTACCTTCCACGACATCGCCTTTGGATAGTCTTTCTGTTGTATCAAACTTGTCGAGCCAATCTCCCATTGACATATGATCTGACATGATAGCCTCCTGTTTTTATGATTTTTCAGTTGGTCCGGCCAAAAATACCTTGATGAGGAATTTTGGTAAAACCATCATTCTTCCGATTCTTGAGGGTTGCAACAGCAATCTGTATAGCCATTCGATACCCATTTTTTGAAACAACACAGGTGCTCGTTTGGCGGTACCCGCAAAAACATCGAGTGACCCTCCAACTCCCATTGCCACCTTGGTGTGAAGGAGTTTTCGATTCTTATAGATCCACTTCTCCTGTTTTGGTGCGCCTAGTGCCACGAAGAGAACATCTGGTTTCAGCCCGTTGATCTCATCCAAAATTCCAGGGGAATCCTTATCCTCAAAAAAGCCGTCACGATGTCCCTTGACCGTAAGATTGGGATATCGGTTTTGAATATTGATGGCGGCCTTTTCGGACACACCCGGCTTACCACCGAAAAGATATATGGATTT
The DNA here is from genome assembly GCA_002412775.1 of Firmicutes bacterium UBA5201. Taxonomy (GTDB): domain Bacteria; phylum Bacillota; class Clostridia; order Peptostreptococcales; family Acidaminobacteraceae; genus Fusibacter_D. The sequence continues at coordinate 36,157 of DHVT01000026.1, forward strand.
TCCCGATAAATTGCAATACTCAAGTATGCGAGTCATCATTTCAATTCCCGGGATTCGCTCCTCAAGACCCAAATGATGGACTTTGGAAGCTATGATCACCCCGATTCCATCAGGAATCACCAGATCGCCTTCAACAAGAATGCTCATGAATTCAGGATCTTCCTGAGCTTTCATGACGATCTCGGCATTGGGGGTGAAGACCATATGAGTACGGTCCTTGTCGCTTGACATGAACGTCAAAAACTTATTATAAGCCCCTTCAGAGGATAATTTGTCAAATTTGACACCAAAAATCTTGACTGTATTGTTACTTTTGTTGCTTTCCATGTACCCTCCCGATCATGATTCGATATTTCGATTAGATGTGGCTATGACGATTCGGCTGACCCAAACAAAAATGAAAACCAAAACGAGACCATAAACCGTTGCTTTGGCATATTCCAAAGATGAGATGCTGTGCAAATCCATAATTGCCATTTTCTGAACATTGAATGCATTGATATAAGTCATAAGACTCAATGTGCCCAATAGTACGAAGGGAAACATCCACTGCCTGTAGCCTCTGGCAGCGAAAAAAATGCCTCCGACCATGAACGCGAATGAAAAACGAAAAGGTAACAGACCATTGTAAAACAGATAGATCGCTCCTATATGAAATACAAGCAAAATCAACTCATATACTTTCATCGTGTCCTTAAGCAGTCGCTTCAAGTCCTCTATGAAATAGCTGTGCTCCACCAGTTCGCGGATGTCCCTCTTGTAACCCATTTTGACGATATAGATCATAGCCATGAAAAAAAGGACAACTGCCGAACTTACAATTTCTGCACCTATGTATCCTGAAACCGTACTATATATACTTCCAATATGTACGATGATAAAAACGATCGCCGCACACAGTAGACTTTTGACCATGATGCCCCGTGAAGTGAACACCTTGTCACTGAGCAACAAATCCTTGACATATTCTATGATGAACAATGCCCCAAGAATTGGAAACACTGTTTGAATCAACACGCCGTTGATTGCCCCACCATATTCGGAACCTGTCAAATTCAGAGCTGTAATCCCAACAACGCTGGCTGTGAGCAAAACCATCTCAAAAACAAAGGAGATATCAAACGCTATTTTCAGTACGATGAGCGCAAGTACAATCAAACCCAGTCCGGTCATGTTGAAAAGTTCAAACAAACGAACGGATTCCGCGGCAAAGACATCCAACGAGACAACAAACTCGTATCCTGTCGCGATCAAGCTGAGAACAACCACCATCAAATAAACGATTTTCTTGTATTTCATGGAAATACCCCCATTAAAATACCTGCATATCCAGATATACAGGCATCATATTTCTTCCTCAAAAAGCCCCAAACTGATCACAAGCGCCTTGTCAACCAAAGACATATCTTCGCTCTCAAGCTGTCCCAACTTTTGAATCAATCTTGTTTTATCTATAGTTCTCACCTGTTCAAGCAACACAACAGAATCCCTGACCAGACCAACTTTTGATGCTTCGATTTCCACGTGGGTAGGCAGTTTGGCCTTTGCGATTTTAGCTGTGATTGCTGCAACGATGACTGTTGGACTGTATTTGTTCCCGATATTGTTCTGTACGATCAAAACGGGTCTTTGTCCACCCTGCTCGGAACCTCGAACAGGTGATAAATCCGCAAAGTAGACATCGCCTCTTTTAATATTCACTTTAATTATCATCTCCATTCAAGTTTTCTTCAAATATGCTTATGGATGAAAGACAATCCACAAGACCGAACTCACAAAAATCCAAATTGATTTGCGCCATGACCTCGTAACCGTTGCGCATGGCCTCATCAGCATGATATTGCCTCAATGATTCCTTAACACGCAAAGTGACAGCCAATTCCCCCATAGTATTTGAATAAGCCGTCAAAGTTTTATTTAAGTACTGCGTCCGATTTTTCATAAGTACCCCCATGCATTAACCGACAAAAGTGAAACCAGTACCTTACCCCCATTAATTATATATATATTTTGCAATTATCATATCATAAATTCAACTTGCCTACCATAGCGAACTCAAATTCAGGTTTAAATTGGCATCTTCGAAATGAAGGGTTTCACCCCTAAGGACATATTTTCTAGGCACTCTCTTGCCAATCAGACATACGGTTTCATAATTGATCGTGCCAAGCATTTCAGCATAGTCATCTATGGATATGAATTTGCCATCCGCACTGCCGAACAATGTGACGACCTCGTCCACTTTCACACTAAGGCCATCCACTTCCATCATGCACTGATCCATGCAGATCCTACCGACAATCGGTTTGATCTCGCCATGTATGATCCCTTTCGCCTTATGGGTCAAGCCTCTGGAAAAACCATCCGCATAACCAATGGGAAGTGTAGCGATCTGAGTTCTTTTTGGTGCGATGTATTTAAGGCCATAACTCACGCCTTCCCCTTCTTCGACCATTTTCACTTGGGCGACCTGGGCTTTCAAGGACATCACTTCCTTCAGCACAATATGTTCGTGATCGACTTCCGGAGAAGGATATAGCCCATATAGCATGATTCCCGCACGCACCATATCAAAATTATACTCAGGGCAGTCGATGATTGCCGCACTGTTGGAAACATGCTTGATTTTAATGTGCAGCCCTTTCGCCTCAAGCGCATCAGTCACCCACAAGAACCTTTTTACTTGCTCATGCGTGAAGGATTTGTCCGTTTCATCCGCTGCGGCGAAATGGGTGAATATGCCTTCCACTTCGATATTGGGCAGTTTAGAGATCCAGATTATGGAATCGATCGTTTCATCCGTGATGGCCATCCCGACACGTCTCATTCCCGTGTCCAATTTGATATGGATTTTCAGATTCTTATTGAGTTCGAGCGCTTTCTCAGAAAATCGTACAGCTTGAGATTCATGAAAAATCGTTTGAATCAATCGGTTTTCGATGACATCCGCGGCAAGTTCGCTTGGCGTATAGCCCAAAATCATGATTTCCGTCTCCGGATAAGCATTTCTGAGTTGCAACGCTTCCGACAAAGTGGCCACTGCAAATCGGTCAGCACCGTTTTCCAGAAGCGTCCTGCCGATATGTACCGCTCCATGACCATAACCGTCTGCCTTGATTACAGCAGTGACCAGTGTGCTTTCTTTGACGCTTCTCTTGACTTCGTTTATGTTGTGTGCCAGATGATCCAAATTGATTTCCGCCCAGACAGGTCGAGTGGACTGCATTCTATTCATATTCAAATTCTCCCGATTTTATAATTTCTTCATTGCAATTGCAAATGCCACCGCATATTTTTCAGTATGTGAGATGCTCAGCATGATGTGATCGATCTCCAGGGATTCAGCCAAAATCTGCGCGCCATTGTAAAGGTTTACTATGGGTTTGCCCATCTCATCACGCAATATTTCGATGTCGATGAGGTTGAACCCCCTCACGCCTGTTCCAAAGGATTTGGATACAGCTTCTTTGGCCGCGAAATTTGCGGCTATGGTTTCAATATTCATCATTTTTTTCTCGAAAAATACGCATTCATCTTCCGTAAAAAACCGCTCCAGAAATCTTGGGTTCTTATCCAGCAAAGCCTTGATCCTATCGATTTCCAACAAGTCGACACCATTTCCAAATATCACAATTCCACATCCGATCATTTTCATTGAACAACAATACAATTATATGCTTTCAAAGCAAATCTGTAAATATTCACTTTATCTCAGCTCGATTCGAGTGTCTTTCGCAAATCTGTCCCGAATCTCCATCAGCTCAAGCGGTGAGAATGCAGTGAAATGAGTTTGTTCCAACTGTTCGTCGGAAAAACGGTAATTTTGGATGACCCACAGTTCACCGGGTAGAATCATTGCCTCGATCCGATCCAAAACCTGGCTGGAATGGAACTCCTTCATGATTGTGGTCCTAAATTCATATTCAACGGTTGAATTTCTAAGCAACCGCATGGACTGACGGATATTTTCCACTGGTGAGACATCCAATCCGGTAGTATGCGCGTAATTTTCAAAATCACTCTTCAAGTCCATCGCCACATAGTCGACACCGGCGTCAATTGCTCTTCTCAGCATTTCAGGGTTTGTGCCGTTGGTATCGAGTTTGACTTTCATTCCAAAATCCTTTAGGCTTTCCACAAGTTTGGGCAAACCACTGTGCATCGTCGGTTCACCGCCTGTGATCACTACACCTTCCAGTACACTTTTCCGTTTTTCCACATGGTCAAAAAAACGATTGGTCACAGAAAGCTCTCCGATGTGGTGATCGACCAACGACCCGTTGTGGCAGTATGGACATCTCAAATTGCATCCAGACGTGAAGATCACTGTACTGATCAACTTTGGAAAATCCACAAACGATGTTTTAATGAAATCATAAATCATAATTTTGCCTCATCAGAATTGGTTGAAAGTCTGTCGATCCCTGAATTCTTCCTGCTTGCCGTCATTCCATGTTTTGATGGGACGATAGTAGCCTACAACCCTGGACCAAACTTCAGTGGGTTTACCGCAATCCGGACAGATATGCACTTCTCCGGCGATATATTTGTGATCTTCGCAAATGCTGAAAGTGGGCGTGATTGTAAAGTATGGCAACTTGTAATGTTGGGTCACCTTTTGAAGCAACTTTCTGACCACGTCCTTGTCATTTGTCTTTTCCGGGATAAATCCATGGAACACAGTTCCACCGGTATATTTGGTCTGAAGTACATCCTGGTGGTCCAACGCCTCGAATAGATCTGTTGAATATCCCACAGGAAGTTGAGTGGAATTCGTATAATATGGGATATCCTCACCAGAGGTTGTGATCGATGGATATCTTTCCTTGTCCATTTTGGCAAAGCGGTAAGCCGCACCTTCTGCTGGACTCGCCTCCAGATTATAAAGATGGTCGGTCTCCTGCTGGAATCTGATCAAAACCGCATTCATAAAGTCAAGCAAGTCTTCAGCAAATTCCCGCCCTTTGTCTGTTGCTATGTTTTCTTCACCGTTGGTGAAGTTGATGATGCATTCATTCATGCCGTTCGGTCCTATGGTCGCGAAGTGATTGTGCCAATATTCATTGTTGCTCTCGAAAATCTCTTCCAGATAGAACTTTGAATATGGGTATAGTCCCTTATGCATGTTTTGTTCCAAAATCAATCTTTTGGCTTCCAAAGAATCCTTTGCGATTTCCATCAACCGCTCCAGCCTGTTGGTCAACTCCTCGTAGGATTTCGACAGATAGCCGATCCGTGCCATATTGATTGTGACGACCCCTATGGATCCTGTTTTAGGGTTGGCTCCGAACAATCCACCGCCCCTTTTGATCAAAGCTTTGTTGTCGAGTCTCAATCTGCAGCACATACTGCGGACATCTTCAGGATTAAGGTCGGAATTGACGAAATTGCTGAAATACGGAGTGCCATATTTGGCCGTCATTTCCATTATTTTATCTGAAACTTCATTATTCCAATCCCAAGAATCCGTGATATTGTAAGTTGGAATCGGAAATGTGAATACTCGTCCCTTTGCGTCCCCGGCCATCATCACTTCACAAAAGGCAAGGTTGATCATGTCCATTTCCTTTTGATAGGTACGATATGTCTTATCGTAGATCCGCTTTCCTCCGATGATGATTGGCATGTCAAGGTGCGTCACCGGGACTTCCTTGTCCATGGTGATATTGAAGAAAGGTGTTTGAAAGCCTACTCTGGTGGCAATATTCATATTGAAGACGAATGTTTCCATGGAACGCTTGACTTCCGGATAAGTCAATTCGTCGTGGGCTATGAATGGCGCCAACAACGTGTCAAAATTCGATACCGCTTGAGCGCCTGCCGCCTCACCCTGAACGGTATATATGAAATTGACCAGTTGCATCAGTGCGGTGTCAAAGTGACTTGCAGGTGAAGACTCAATCTTGTTGGCGACACCTCCGAAGCCTTTGAGAAGAAGATCCTCCAAACTCCAACCGCAGCAATAGGTCGACAACAGTCCTAGATCATGTATATGTAGGTCGCCATCTTCGTGAGAGGTTCTGACGGTTTCCGAGTAGACATTGTGAAGCCAAAATGTTTTTGAAGCTTTGGAGATGATGTGATTGTTAAGACCTTGCAACGAATAGCTCATATTGGAATTTTCCCTGACCAACCAATCGTTCTTTCCTATATAGTCACCAAACAATGACAGAATGTCCATCGCCGTCTGTTGATTCACTCTTTTGATTTTATGTTCATACCGATATTTGATATAGGCTTTCGCCGTGTCATACTCACCCATACGCATCAATACATCTTCGACAGCATCCTGAACAGTTTCAACTTTTGGATAGGAATCCGTCAAATTCTCATTCAGGTATAGAATGACATAATCGGTGATGACTTCTGATAGTTTGATCAATTCTTTTCTCAATCTTGAAGGTTTTGAAGCCACAAGCGCTTTGAACACGGCAACCTCGACTTTTTTCGAATCAAATATCTTAAGTTCGCCATTTCTTTTCTCAATTAATGGATACACTTTTTCCGTCCCCCTAACAATATAATGTATTAACAACTTTATTATACACAATATCTAGATGTTTTTTTGTTTTTTTTGAGTTGTTTTGAAAAAAAACATCTTCATATCAAACTCGATATGATAAAATATCAGTAAGCACAACGGAGGTCGGTATGAATATTTATAACGCCATACATACAGCGATTCAGGCTCATGATCAGCAAAAAAGAAAGATCGACAACGACATTTATGTCACACATCCATTGGAAGTCGGGATGCTCCTCGCAAAAAACGGTTTCAGCGATGAGATGATCGTAGCAGGTATTCTTCATGATACCATCGAGGATACATTGTTGGAACTGAAGTCTGTAAGAGATCAGTTCGGTGAAATCGTTGCGGATTATGTCAATGCTTGTACGGAACAGAATAAAAATTTGCCTTGGCTAGAAAGAAAATTGGCTTATCTTGAACACATGGAAAATGCTCCCGAAGAAGTTCTATTCATTATATGTGCCGACAAAATAAGCAATATAAAAAGCATCTACAGGAATCAAGATGACACGATTTGGTCTAAGTTCAACGCGGGATATGAAGAGCAGAAATGGTATTACAAAGCAGTTCTCAATGCCCTTTCCCCAATTTCTGGGCATGCGCTCTACTCTGAACTGGATTACTACATCAAAGAAGTCTTCAGAGTCTAAACACAAAAACCACCATTTTGATCAAATGGTGGTTTTTTTTGCGAAGAATCTATTGATTCCAGTCAGAATGACCATTGCCGACAAAGTTGCTATGATCGCGTATATGATTGCAGCCGTTCCCCACGTGTCAGCAATTTTACCTGTGACATACGGTAATATCGTCGATCCAAGTCCACCACCAGCAATCACAATGGCGCTGGATGTGGCCGAACCTTTGATAATGGAATTGGCGTTGGCCATAGTCAAAGGATAGATCCCTGAGAACATCAATCCCACCATGACAATGGACAGACCGATTGCATACGGTGAAGATGTGCCAATAAACAACAACATCGCCAAAAGCGCTCCCAAACTCATGAAAAAAGTCAACGTCGCAGGTGAAACTGACCTGCTGACTTTTCCGGATACGATTCGACCTACGATCACCATCAGCCAAAGCGTCGAGAGCATATTTTGCGCACCGGATTCCGAAAAGGACACGGCAGTTGTCAAGTATGTGACCATCCATCCGCTAAATGCGTTTTCCGATCCCACATAAAAGAAGAGAATGCCCATGAAAAGCAGCATCATCGGCCAGGATCTTTTGCCCTTGTCGCGTCTTACCTTCAACTCGGACTTGGTCTTCCGGGGTATATCCATCCATCCGGATAATATCAAAGCGATCAATGCCATAAATGCGAGAAATGCCATCATGTGTTGCCAAGTCATATCCAATCTCAAAAATATACTGAATATGAGCGGGATCACAAACGCACCAATACCGAACGACATATGCAGCAAACTCATTGCGTTGCCGTCACCATCACTGATCTCATTGATCAGGACATTGATTGCCGTATTGCAATATCCCCATCCCATCCCTGTGATGCCGATGCCCAAGAACAACATCCAGACGCTATTCGATGCGGCTATGCCCAACAGACCGACCACATAGAGCGAATTTCCCAGAGTGATGGTCTTCTTGAGTCCTATTCTATCTGAAAGGACACCACCAAGCAGACCGTTCAATAGATAACTCAATGAGAAAATCGACAACATCAAGCCGCCTTGCTCATAAGACAGGTCAAAAGTGGATCGAATGTCCGGCATAATGGCACCGAACGAAATAACGATCATTCCCATGACCACAAAACCAAAGTAATTGCCCAAAACAATGAACCTTCTATTATTATCCATATCCTCATCCTCTTCAATTGTTACATATGGCTTATTCTACCATACTTGCAAAGTGCTTTGTAAAAAAAAAAGGCACACCAATGTGCACCTCGAATCGACCATTTACATTTATTATAAAAGGGGGATAAATGTAAACCTTGTTGCAATTCAATTTTGTAGCCTGTCAACGAGATTTATAATAACAAATCGGGTTTCAAACTTCAATAGATATCCTGTTAACATTCATTAATATCCGTTAAGCTTTGTTAATTCGTCTGAAAAATTGAATATATTGTTCAAATTCTTCCTGTTTTCTAACCCTTTATTGGTGATGTGTTAATGTTGGAGTCTTATAATTGACCCATAGTATAAAACAACTAATAAGGAGGTCCACATGTCAATCACAATAGAACAAATCGATCAAATCATGGATCGTACAAAAGTCAGTTACAAAGAAGCAAAGGAAAAGCTTGAAAAAAACGGAGGCGACGTTCTGGAAGCCATCATTGAAATTGAGAATGAAAAAAAGGCGACCGTTGAAAAAGAACCCGCAATCAAAAAAGAGACCATCAATGAATGGCAAACGAAACTGAAATGGGCATTGAAACAATTTGGGAAATTGATCCAAAAATCATTACTCATTAAAATCGCATGGAAAAAGCAAGATCAGTTCCTCTTCGAACTCCCCTTGCTGGTCGTCTTGATTGTCACAATCTGGTTGATGCCATTCTCATTGATCGCAATCGTCATTCCATTCTTCTTCGGTATAAAAATGATGTTCAAACGCGAAAGCGGTCATGAAACAGACATCGCAAGTTGGATCAAGAAGAAGACGGAATAATTTCTATCCAAATTCTAACCGTTCTTTGGTTGTGCATTAAGGTTAATATTTTATAATCAAACTATAATATAAATAAAAGGAGGCATTCATATGTCAGTAAGTTTAGAAAAAATCGATATGCTCATGGAAAGGGCTAACATAAGTTACAAAGAAGCTAAAGAGGCCCTTGAGCGACATGACGGAGATATGGTTGAAGCTTTGATCGAACTTGAGGCGTCCAACAAAACAGCAAAACCAAAACTCCAATCCAAATCTGTGAAAGTGCACGTCCAATCCAGAAAAGGCAATCCACACAAATCAGATACCGACTTCTTTGAAGATGTCAGAAAGTTTTTTGAAAAAATGCATAAAACCAGCTTCGTCATCGGAAAGAAAGGGCATCGAGTTCTCGATATCCCACTCACAATTGCAGGTCTGATCGTACTTTTCACAATGCCGGTCTCTCTGTTTCTGTTGATCCTTCCATATCTGTTCGGATATAAAATTCTCATATTGGATCCGGACGGCAAAAAAATGAAGGTCGAAAACGCTTTTGACTTTGGCAATGCGCCAAAAGAAGAAAAAAAAGAAAATGAAGATCGAATGAGATAAGAAATCCATCACTCCCAAGAACCCAGACGTCTGAGATATGACATTCAAACGTCTGGGTTTGCTTTGCATTCATACACACAAAATGCTATATTAAAATATATATGATATCGATTACAAATGGAGGTTCCACATGCAAAAAATCTTGGTTGTCGAGGATGATGTCAAAATCGCACGTTTTATTGAACTTGAACTCAAACATGAAGGATTTTCTGTCGATTCCGCCCATGATGGCAGGTCTGGTCTCGACAAGGCACTTGAAGGTGAATTCGATCTCGTCATTCTTGACATTATGCTTCCCGGGCTCAATGGTATGGAAGTCTGTAGACGTCTAAGATTGAACTCGGACATTCCAGTCATCATGCTTACAGCAAAAGATGACACAATGGACAAAGTCATGGGACTGGATTTCGGTGCGGACGATTATATGACCAAACCCTTCGCCATTGAGGAATTGCTCGCAAGGATTCGCAGAATATTCAGGAAGAATGCTTCACAGCCTCAAACACCGACCAATATTTTCATCTCGGGAAGACTCAAGATCGACTACAATCAATACACGGCATCTTATGATGGCAAGTCGGTGGAACTCACAAAGACTGAGTTCGATTTGCTCCATTATCTCGCCGAAAACAGAAACATCGCACTTTCCAGAGAACAGATTCTGGATAAGGTCTGGGGATATGATTACTTTGGTGAAACCAAAATTGTAGATGTCTACATAAGATATTTGAGAAGTAAAATCGACGATTGTTTCAGCACCAAATTCATTCACACCGTCAGAGGGGTAGGTTACTTATTCAAAGATGAAGATCATAAGTAAAGACACGGAAGAAATACAACAAGCTGTAAAAACACCTCCCCCACGCAAAAGAAAAACCGGGGATGGTGACACCTCGGGACGTTCTGTTGTAAAGCCTTCCTCTTCCAGTAAGACAGAACAACGCAAAGCTCATCTGGAAAAGGAAAAACGTCGCCGGGAACAAAGCAAAAATAAAAAAGTGGCTCCCGTCACTCCTGAAAAAAAGATTGAAATCAGCGAACCCACCTATTTCGAAACAATGATAGAAAAGTTCGTTTCTTTGTTGCGCTTCAATATCACTTTCAAACTAACACTCGGTTACACACTGCGTCTTATTTTTTTGATTGTATTCCTGTTTGTGGTGGTGTATGGTTCATTCACATTTTATTTGTATTACACCGCACAAAATGAGATGGATTCCAGTTATGCCTTTGTAAGCAGCACATTGACAGAATCGGGATCTTACGAAAATGAGGGCCTTGAGCGTTATTTGAATTCAGAGGTTTTGGAATTTTATGTCTACAACCAGAACAAGGACCTTGTTTTTTACAACACAGACACTCCACTCACCTATGAAGAGGCCACCCGATTCTATGAGTATGATTTCAGGGACTTTCCGCGGTTTCCCGATTTGAACCGTTTTGGAACTTTTATCGATATTCAGACCGAACCCGCATATTTCTCAATCCAGAAAAAGATGGAACCCCTTCAAAACGTCATCGAATCCACTTTCCCAATAGGTTTTGTGCTCTGTTTCGTGCTGATCATATCCTCTATAGCTTCCGCTTCCAAAATGGCCAACAAACATCTCAGGCCGATTCACACCATGACGGAACAAGTGAAGGACATGTCGGCAAACAATTTGAGCACGCGCCTCAACGTCAGCGGCACCAAAGATGAACTCAAGGATCTGTCCCATACGTTCAATAAGATGTTGGATGACATCCAGAAGAGTTATGAGCGTGAAAAACAATTTGTTTCCGACGCTTCTCACGAGCTCAGAACTCCTATTGCAGTCATAAAAGGTTATGCTGGCATGCTTAACCGATGGGGCAAAGACGATCCTGAAATTCTCAATGAAAGCATTCAGGCTATTCTAGGTGAGACCGACAATATGCACAGCTTGGTCGAAAGTCTATTGTTCATCGCCCGAAACGACAAAGGCACTCTTAAAATGGACATGGATCATTTCAATCTCTCCGAGCTCATTTGTGAAATCGTCAAAGAAACAAAAATGATTGATACGCAACATAAGATCATTGATGCCATTGAAGGAAACGTCCCGTTTTATGGCTCAATTGACAAATTGAAGCAAGCTCTGAGGATATTCGTTGACAACAGCATCAAGTATACGCCGGATGACGGTGAGATCAGTATAGTGCTCAGAACATCCGAAAGACATAACATCATTATCATATCCGACAATGGCATAGGGATATCCAAAGAAGATTTGCCTCACATATTCGACCGTTTTTATCGCGCAGACAAATCCAGAACAAAAATGAAAGAAAACCAGCACGGAGGCACTGGTTTAGGTCTATCCATAGCAAAAATAATCATTGAGCAGCATCGTGGACGCATACAAGTGGATAGCGCGCTCAATGAAGGTACCAAATTCACACTTCTTATTCCAAAGCCTGAAGAGGCACCTCAGATATAGTTGATATTGTCTCTATATCAAAAGGGGTGCCTTTTTTTATTTGATCATGTACCGCAAGACCAAACTTCAAACATTGGTCGGTATACTCGCCTTTATCAAAAGCATAGATGAAACCACACATGAAAATTCCGAGATCATGGGAATTCCAATCCAGATTTTCGACTTCAAGTTTAAAATCAAGAGCATCAATTCCTCGCTCATAATAATGGATCAATCCGTCAGGCTTGAGAGTCACACACATTTTGTTCGCACTTTCATCGAAATCGCACGACATGCCAATCCTAAAAGTATAGTCGCATTGGTCCACAAAAGCAGCATCTGAATCTGAGTCAATGGCACACCAGACATCTCTCCCATAAACTTTTGCGAAATCCAGAGCAGGCAAAATGGAAACATTGGTCTTGACAATGATATTTTGGTGGATCTTCAACTCTTTCCCAAGTCTCACCCAGTCGATCTGTTCAGAAATCTCACCATAGGATACGATTCCATTCTCATTCAACCAAGTTTTTAGTGCTTCAATTTCATCCCAATCAGGAGCAGTGAAATGAACAGTGACATTATAGCCCATCTTTCTGAGAAGCAAAGCCTCAATATTCGTTTCTTCTCTTGGACCCGCGGATGTTCCCCCGATGATCAACACATTTTTCATAGCCGTTCCTTTCTCTAATGTTCTGTCTAGTTATTATATGAAACAACTGTTAAAATTATGTTCACACTATCCGAATCCTCATTGCACAACACCAAATCCATAGCATTCTCAATTTCTTTGGTGTTCATATGAATCAACATCATTTCGGATGAATTTATGGATTCTTTATCCAAAATACAAGTACCGTCATAGGAATAGATTCCAATGGTGACTCTTGAATGTTGCCTGGACAGTCTGCTGTCAAAAGCTTCATTGAAGATCTGAGACAATTTCTTGGGTTCGTATCGCATCAACTTGGAATGTTTGATCAAACCGTGTGCGCCATCTTTGAACATCAAGTTGAAATCCGTAGCCTTACCCAGACAGATCGTATCCCAATCGCCTCTGAAACCATGGGGTTGAAATGGTTTGAGTGTGATCTCAAATATGGACCTCAGATTGTTGGAATGTTTTAATTTCATCTGTGAATCCAGAGGCATGATCCATCGTTTTATTCCACTCAAAGCAGTGAAATTGGATGTTTCCTCTGTGACTGTGGCTGTACTCACACGCCATGTGAACTCGCGTTTGCCAAAATCCCCATATTCAGGATAAAGATAGATCTCGGTACTTTCTCCTGAAGCCCAAAGTGTTTTCTTTTGCATTTCTTTGGAAATTTTCTGTAATCTCATCATTTCCTCCAGGCTTAACATCAAATCTTGCTTAAATCCATTTTATTGTTCCAATTGTTCAGAATATAAAAACCTTTATTGAGTTTGTCATGCTCCAAATAGTCGATATCGTGGTCATCCAATCGCTTCAGGATGCCTCCGGCTTCCTTGACGATGCATTCCATGGCACAAGTGTCCCATTTCATGGACAACCCAAAATTATAATAGACGTCATAGGACCCTTCCGCAATCAGACAGCCTTTGATCGAACTCCCCATTTCAGTGACACTGAGAATGACATCCGCATTGTGGCTGAGAAATTTCTGTGTTCTTTTGGAAGGATGTGAGCGGCTGATCAACAAGTGATAAGGTTTTTCGCGTTTTGAGACATGCAATTCAATGAGTTTTCCATCAGAAAGCGCTTTTTTATAGGCACCTTCACCACTTACAGCATAGTAGATCATCTTCTTGACAGGGAGGTATACTACTCCCAGAACAACCTTTCCCTCCAGGATCAGACCGATGTTGACCGCAAACTCACCATTTTTCTTGATGAACTCTTTCGTTCCATCCAAAGGATCGACTACCCAAAAACGCTTTTTGTCAAAACGGCTTTCATCATCGATCGCTTCTTCTGAGAGCATTCCATCTTCAGGAAACATACTGGCCAAATGCTCTAGAATGATCGTGTTTGATTCGAAGTCAGCTTCAGTGACCGGAGATGTATCGTCCTTATAGGTTACGACAAAGTCCTTGTTGTAGATTTCCATAATTTTTTCACCTGCCGCATATGCGGCATCCATGGCACACTGCAGTTCTTTTTCAAACATCATACCGACCTCAATTTCTGGAATGTGAAGAATTGATCCACGTCAAAATAATACAGATGCATTTCTTTGACATGTTTACTCGAAAGTGTTTCAATTGCTTTTTTATAATACTGAAGTTGTATTCCATACTTGGCGGACAATTCGGACAACGATTTTTTGCCGACGTGATCGGTTTTATAATCGACGAGCACATATCCGTCATCTTCCTCAAAATACAAATCTATGACACCTTGTACAAGTTGCTCGTCATCCATCAAAACAAATGGTCTTTCTTTGTGGATGTTGCTACTTTGCCTTAATCTTATACCCATTTCGGTATTAAGAAAAGAAAGAATTTTTTGCGGATCCAAATGTTCACACTCTTTTTCAGACAATACATGCGCTTCCCTTAGTCTTTCTATTTCAACTGCGATGGTTTCCAGACTATGTTCCGCTCTGAGATCAATGCGTTCAAGCACCTTGTGCGTTGCAGTGCCTTTCTCCATCGGAGTCAAGGGTTGTTCTGATTTCATAAATTCCGGAACGGCCGATAAAGCGGGTACGTTATAGACGGAATCGTCCATGGCTCTTTTTTTCTCGGAAACAGAGACTTTAAGTGGTTTGAAATTTTTGTCGATCCGAGGCAATTCATAAGACAGCCTCGTTTCTATCGCTTCATCCACCTCAAGTTTTCCGGGATTGGTTGCCTTGATTTTTTCCCAGAACTCATATCGCTTTATTTGGTCCTGCTCCACTTGTCTCTCCGTTTGCACAAGGTTGTATTCAGATGCCGTATTGATCGACACCGCACCTCCGGTTCCAAAAGCGGGCATGAGCCAATCCACAAATCCACCTGATGAATAAAGACCATAGTAGTTGATATCCCTCTCCCAAGCGCTGGATTTGGTATTGAGATCGTTCACAGTCGCAAATAGAATCATTCGGTCAACAGCTCTCGTCAGTCCGACATAGAGCACACGCATTTCCTCTGACAATGTCTCTCTTTTCATTTCTTCTTTCAAAACAAACTGAGGCAATGATTTGGACTTGACTCTCAGATCCAAATCCACATGTGAAAGACCCACACCCAGATTCTTATGCAAAATCAGATCTCCATATGTGTCCATCATATTGAATTTTCTCCCCAATCCACTTATGATGACGACTGGAAATTCAAGACCTTTGGATTTATGGATGCTCATAAGCCTCACGACATCCTCTTCCTCACCGATACTGCTCGCGACACCCATATCGCCACTGGTCGATGTCATTTGATTGATGAAAGTTATGAAATGGGACAGCGTGAACAATCTTGAGTTTTTAAGATCCGTCGCCCGATCCACAAGCAATTTCAGATTGGCTTGTCTGGCCACTCCACCTGGCATTGCAATGACATAGTTGTAATAACCCGATGTTTGCATCACATCCCAAATCATCTCATCCAACGGCAGATAACGTGTTTTTTCACGCCAATCCTCCAATTGCCCTAAAAATCTTTCAAGTCTTTCTTTGGATTTGAACTCAATGCTTGAATCCTCCACTACTTTTTTGCATTTGTAATAGTAGAACTGGGTACCTGAAGTCAAAATTTTAAGATTTGCGATCTCTTCAACGTTGAGTCCGACCACCGGTGATCTCAAGACGGTCAATAATGGAAGGTCTTGCAGAGGGTTGTCAATTATTTTCAAAAGCTCTACCAGCATTTTGATTTCCAGTGCGTCAAAATAACCGGTCTGACTGTCTGCGTAAAGGGGTACGCCCTCTTCCATGAAAACATGTTCAAAAGTTGGTGTCCATGATTTTGAACTTCTGAGAAGCACTACGATGTCTTTGTACCGACAGCCCCTTGGCACCTTTTCTTTTGGAAAATACAAAGTTGTTCCAATCATGGTTTTGATTCTACCCGCAATAGCCCTGGCTTCGAGTTCGTCAGTTCTTAGTTCGGTCTCCGCATCCTCCTCAGGTTCGTCATCCAATCGTTTTTTGGATAGGATATTGACTTCGACATAAGGTCCGCCTGTTTCCTCGAAATGCATTTTACCATACAATTTTGCAGTGTGGTCGTACGCCACATCCCCTAGTTTTTCAGACATGATCTGTTCAAACACCGTATTGACCTGGTCGAGAATGTCCGTCCTCGTTCTGAAATTGTTTTTCAAATCTATCCGAACGAACTGCTCGGATGCCTCTTGAGCCAATTTCATATTGAGCCTTTCGATAGCCTGGTTGGAGTCGTCGATGTCTTCAATCAAATCATCAAATTGCGTATAAGTCTTATATTTTTCGATGAAAAGTTCCGGATCTGCGAGACGAAACTTGTATATGCTCTGCTTCACATCACCGACCATGAAAAGATTGTTCTTGCGTTTGATCCTATTGACGATGGTTTCCTGTATGGCGCTGGAATCCTGGTATTCATCCACGAATATATAATCCAGCTTGTCCCTATAGACCTCGCAGATGCGCGGGTCCTCGAGGATCTTGATTGCAAAATGTTCCAGGTCGTTGAAGTCCATGAGGTTTTTTGACCGTTTCAATTGGCTGTATCTTTCCTCAAACGCCAATGTCAATCGACATAATTCTTTCAACATTTCGGAAAGCGCAGGCATTTCCGCTTCGTACCGGTCCACTTCCTTATAGTCAAAGAATTTTTTCATGCTCTCGAAAATCTGTTTTTTGACCATTTTGTCTCTTATGACATCTTTGACTTCTATGATCAATGCTTCATCATAGAGTTCTCTTTCATTTTTCTTGATGGAAGCGATTCGATCGAATTTCGATCCTGCCATGGTCATCCCAAGAGCCTTCAGACCAATCCCAGCACTCTCCGCAAGTTTTTCGAACATCTGGATGTCCGAAAAGAAAGTGGGGATATAGGGCTCTGGACCGCCGGGTTCGTGGCACAATTCAGATGCCTTTTGAAGGAGTTGGATAGCGCCTTCGATTTTGTCCGATATCTGATCCAGTAAAATCTTCTCCCATAGCACCCTTAATGGATGACCTGGATTGGCGTAGGCATCCATTTGGTATTCCAACCATTTGACAGGATAAGGTTGACTTAGGATGAAACCATAGAGCTGCTTGATCATCAACCTCAATTTCTCATCATTTCGATTTCCTGAAAAAGCCTCAACAAGATCTTCAAATTCCTGAGTGGGTACTTCATAAGAACCTTCAAGAACTTCATCAAGTGCCTGCTCGATCAATATGAGTCTGTCGGTATCTCTGATCAATTTGAAATTGGGATCGAGATCCACACTTTGAAAATGGTTGCGTATGATATCCAGACAAAAGGCGTGAAAAGTCTTGATATTTGCCCTGTTCAACAGCTTGATCTGTTCATGAAGCGCGACCCCGTCAGCTTCATGGGTCTCTATTGCCTCGGCAAGGGCTTCTTCGATTCGGCTACGCATTTCTCCTGCCGCGGCATTTGTATATGTCACCACGAGCATTCTATCCACTTGAGTCTCTTTATTCAGGATCAATCTGGTGATGCGCTCCACAAGTACGGCCGTTTTTCCCGAACCGGCAGCTGCTGATACAAGAATATTCGTATTTCTCAAATCTATGGCCGCACGCTGTTCAAGTGTCCAATTAGCCATTTTCGCCTCCATCACTTACCTTAAGTAATACTTCTTCGTTGGTATAGCTCTTTAAAACCCTGAACCGGTTGCTTTCAAAATGAGTGTCAAACTGACACAAAGCCTTGTAATCGCAATAGTCACAACTCTTGAAAGTCCCTGATTGACAAGGTTTGATGTCTATCTTGCCATCAACGAGCTCATCCCCCACTTCCACAATGGTCTTTTTGACCCAATGGATCATATCATAAAAACTCTCAAGGGGAATTGTCTTCGAATCCTTTGTGAATGATCCGTCATTTTTTATTTTGATTTGCACAACTTGTGATTGATTGTTTTCATAGAGGGATTCGTCCAGATTCTTGAGGACGTTGATATCATCCACCACCAGACCATCAAGCTTCAGTTCACCCGCAATCTGCTTTTCAACCATTTCCTTGACTTGTTCAGCAGTCTCTATCATCGGGTCGTCAATCTTGAAATAAAATGCGCCGGCTGGCAACAGCTCAGCAGATTTGAAATACTCGGGATGACCAAGACAGGCATCCAGATATACCATCAATTGCATTTGGAGTCCGTTGTAGATGTCTGAGAGCGACAGTTGTTTCGATCCCGATTTATAATCAATTATTTTCACATAACTTTTCCCATTGGTTTCGAGCACATCAATTCGATCGATCACGCCTCTAAGTAGAATCTTCTCACCATTTGACAAAGTAAGAACTATTGGTGGAACACTGTTCATTCCATCCGAAAATACCATTTCAAAAGCGGCCGGAACGAATTTTCCAAGTCTCAAATGCTCAGTAAGTGTCTTTGCGGCACGTCTGGAGACTCGTTTTAATTTTCTGATCATGTATTGATATTGAAATTTTGAACGGAACAAATCCGTATCGACCATCGAGTCGACTATGGCACCGATCATCTCATCACAAACTTCATCTGTCAGTTCAGACCAATTCAGACCCTGTTCATAAATCTGCTTTCCAAACAATTCCAAAGTCTTGTGAAACAAAATACCAACATCGGGATATTCCAGGGAAAAATTCTTCAAAGGTCGAGGTTTCAATCCGGTCGATACAAAGTATTTGAATGGACATTGAATATAGTCCTCAAGTCTTGAGACGCTCGTCTTGATCGGCAGGTCATACAAAGAGCGCACGATGTCCCCGTTGATCCTATCCACCATGTTGTCGTATCTTAAGGCGTCCATGAGATGGGAAGTCTCAATCGGTTCGTTCTTGCAATACCATTTGAACACATCCACCCAATCTTTTCGGATTGGATTGCCATCCATGGCACGTCGCATTTCAATTGCGAGATGTCTCAATGTCGACTTGCTTGTGGAAATATGATGATGGGTGGAAATATCCTCTTCCTCGTAGATGCGTTCGTGTTCTATCTTAAGTGACAGATCCACCTTACGTGCCTTGGAAATCAAATAGGACGCCCTTAAAGCGGCACCTTCCGCATCCGATTTGGCATAACTCAGATATAACTTTTCGCTTGGTCTCGTCACTGCGCTATAAATGTTGAATGTTTCCTTGTCCACGAACATTTTACTGTCCGACAAGAAACGGCCACCTTTTTCGTGAAGTTTCTCTTTTTCAGTCTCTGAGATCAACTGTTGATCACTTCCCACTTCGGGTAAAATGCCATCGTTGATTCCAAGGATGAACAGCACTTTTATGGGATGCGCTCTGGAACGATCCAATGATCCGATCAGAATTTGATGCTCATTAAGTGGCAAAAGTCCGACTTCCATATGTTCGAAGCCCGTCTCAAGTAGCCCGGTCACCACGTCAAGCGACACTATTTCATCTCCCATGATTGCAACCAATTGATCAAAAAGTTCCATTGTCTTGTTCCAAACCTGGGTAAAACGTTGTGCTTCATCATACTGATGGGTCTCAGTGAATTTTTTAACCGATCTGTCTATATCTTCCAGTATCCTCATTTCCACCAATATGTTGTAAAGGACTGAAATGACCTCACGCGTGCTTTTGGATTTGAGTTGATTCAGTGGTTGGATGGTACTATAAAGTCTTGCTCTGACCAGATCTATGCTGTCCAGATCCAAGCCCTCAGGGGTAGGACGGGTAAACGGAGTCTTTAAATGATATGTTTTGATACCATATTGCTTGATATAGAGTTCAAATGCCGATATGGCATCATGGGGCAACTGATAATAACCTGTTTTAAGCAGTTGACTCACATGTTCCGGATTTTTGGGTTCATTGACCGCTTTACAAAGCGACAATATGAAACGGATCAACGGATTGGAAAGCACACTCGCTTTGATGTCAAGAAAGTATGGCAAATCATAGGCGTTGAAAATTCTTTTTATTGCCATCTCATACTCGGAAAGTGCGTTGGTCACCACTGCGATATCACGCCAGTCGTACCCGCCTTCCCTGACGCATTTTACAATTTCGATCGCACAAGTCTCAATTTCACTGAGCCTGTTGTTCGAGGCTATGATTCTGATGTTGTCATTATTGAACGCACTGGATTTATAGGGATAAATCATCAGATTTCCAGCGAAATGTTCTATTCTCTCATTGCCAAAGGGTCTATCAAAGACCATCTTTTTCACTTCGATTTTAGCGGTTTCCCCTATCTCGAGAATTTTTTGCACCATTCTATCGGTATGGTTGAATGTTCCACTGTTTTGATTCAAATCCCATGAAACCGTAATGGTCAAATTTCTGGAACTCTCGGCAATCCGCCTCAAAATTTCATATTCCTGCACTGTGAAACTGTCAAAACCATCCACCCAGACGTCGGAGTTCTTCAATAGTTCAGTTGTGGGCATGACCTCAAGAAGCAGGTTGTAATAGTCCTCATCATCAAAAAAGAGGTCTCCTTTTTCTTTTTCATATCCCTCAAAAATGGTTTTCAGATCTTTGATCTTGAATTTGAGCAGGCTTTCAACCTCGATGGCCTCGTAAATGCGCTCCAAATCCTCAGGAACAACCATGTTCTGCTTGAGTTCTTGAATCAATTCGTGGAACTTGAGTAAAAAACCGGGTTTGTCATAAGCATTTTTATAAAGATGCAGGGCATCCTCATTGGATAAGAATACTTTTCTCAACAACATCATTTTTCCCATTTCAGTGATTATGGACTGATGGATGTTGCCGACCTCCTCAAAGATTCTATGCATAAGTCTTTTGAAACTGATGATTTCCACACCTAGTATTCCGTTCATTCCAGAATGGGAAATGAACTGCTTCTCAGCCTCTAGAGTGAACTGCTCGGGAACAATCAAAATGGTCTCATTGTTTTTCCCATTTTCAATGTGTCTCTTCATTTCTTCATAAACCGTATATGTTTTACCACTTTTTGCCTGTCCCATGAATAAACGTATCATAATGCCTCCAAGTTTTAACCGGCGAGTTGATATATTTTACCATTTTTCAATAGGTCTATCAAGGAATATGCCTGACGGACAATCCAGAAAGGTTGTATTCCCATATTTATTTTTTCATGAAATAAGTGTATAATTTATCCATCACCATTAAGGAGGATTTATGAAGTTATCGCACAGGTTGTTAATCTTGTTTTTGAGTGTTGCCCTATCTCTGAACATATTCTTATTGGTATTTGAGCATTATGCTTTCAATTCCAATTATTATATAGAGAATTTTTTGGCTCTTGGCGTAGATGAGACAGTAGGAATTTCAGAAAGTGATTTGATCGGCGTCACAGAGGCATTGGTTTCATATATTGACGATGGCAGTGGGAATCTTATGACCACAGCTGTCGTGAACGGGACAAACGTGGTCTTTTTTAATGTCAAAGAGCGTATTCATTTGGATGACATCTATGTTCTCGCAAAAAATGCGCGTACTTTCGTTTTTGTCCTTCAGGTTTTGATGGTGTTGGCTTTATTGACATTGTTTTACTCCGCAAAAGGTGACATCCAGTTCTTCCTCAAACCTTTGAAGGGTGCGTTGTGGACTGCGGTTGCATTCATCACATTCCTCGGTTCTCTCTATTTTGTGGACTTCAATTGGGCGTTTCATCGTTTCCACGAAATCTTTTTTTCAAATGATCTTTGGCTGTTGGATCCACGCACCGATCGTCTGATCCAACTCATGCCTCTTGATTTCTTTATCGGATTCACACGCACATGGCTATTGACTGCCGTGTTTGCCCATTTCTTATTGTTTTTGCTGTACCTTCTGGCAAAACTTTTGATCAAGAAATTTGATACGGTTCATCATAGGGAGATGGAATAAAAAATAAGAAGAATGCATTCGTGCATTCTTCTTATTTTTCGCGTAGGTAAGTTTCCGAAGGAAACTTATTAGCGTCTCAGTCGATTCTTACAATACTGAAAATAGAAACCACAGGAGTCTATGTCTCTATGTTCTAAACAGTAATAGTAGGAAACTTATTATAGTAAAACAAAAAAACGGACTTCACTTGTGAAGTCCGTTTTTTGTTTTATAATCCCTTCCCAGAATCAGTAACCTCTATCAAATCCGTAGGGAACATATTGAATATGGTCTGATTTTTAAGATAAGGTTCATCAAATCGGATCACCCATGACCGGATGATCATCAATACGCTCGAAAAAGGAATTTTCTTGTTCTGATATTGTTCGAGCTGATCGAGGAAAAAAGATTTCTCGTCTTTGGAAAGCTCATTCTTGAAGTAACCGAACAAATGAAGCAACATATTGGTGTTCTTGCCGCTGTTTGGATATGTCGAGTAAATGGGAAGCATCGCTTGCTCATATAGTTTCAGTACTTCATCTGGATGATGGTGTTCATGGTTGGCGACGATTTTGCCCATTTGTGACAAAGCCTTCTGATGGTAAGCCATAAACAGATATTTGTTTTTGGTATGGAAAGCGACCAGCGGACTTATTTTCTTGATGGTATTGACTTCGCTTACCACATTTCTGAACTCAAAATGTAAAAATAATGACATCAGAAAATGTTCTCTGATGTTGAAGTGCATCAGTCTTCCGTCGTCCTCCGTAGGAAGATTCGGAAAATGCGATTTGATGGCACCCCCGAAAAAACCATTGGTCTTGTCTATACTAGGAACCTTCCCCGCGGACGGGTAATATTTGGCATCCTTCAATCCACATGTCGGTGACTTGCATTTCAAGATCACACCGTCAAACTCATCTTGATTGTTTTCCTTGAAAAACCCATCCATGAATTTTTCCATGTCCGGAGTCCGATCGGTGCCTTTATAGGAATCCACGAGTTTGAAACCGCTGTCGGTCTTGATGATCCTAATGGCCTCTCTTGGTGATGGTAGCCCAATGGCCATTTCAGGACATACCGTTACAAAATCGACATACTCCTTCAATTTTTCGATGGTCTCGTTTTTGATAACACTTCCGTCATACCTGCAATTGCAGTGCTCAAGACAAGCGCTGCATAATATTTTGGGTCTGGATAGTCCCATTTGGTCCTCCAATCGTCAGTTCTTGATAAATTCTCTGACTTTGAATCCTTTTTCTTCAAGCTTCTTTACGATCCTATCAGGGTCATCACTTTTCACACGAATCGATATTTCTTGAATACCCATGACTTCAGTGTCAATGAGAGCGATATTTGAAATATTGCCGTTGTTTTTTGAGATGATTTCTGCGATTTTGCTTAGCACACCCTTGAAATCATCGGTGTATATGGAAATTTTGGAATTGTTCATGCCGTAAATTTTGGTGAGGACGCCAAACAAAGCATTTTGTGTGACAATTCCCAAAAACTCATCCCGATCATTGACAACCGGTATAAATCTCACTTTGTTCTTGAAAAAGATTGCAGCTGCCTCTTCAATGAACAAATCGGGTTTGACAGGATCAACGCGGTTATGGATGAATGAACTTACCGGTCTGGATAAAAATTCCTGAATATCGGTATGACCTTCACTGAAAAACGTGTCATAGATATATTGTTTTGATAAAAATCCTAAAAACTTTTTGTTTTCCGCCACCGGCAAAGATAAAAATCCGTTCTTCTCAATGATTTCAATGGCGTCTTTCGCCGTGTCATTCGGTTTCAAAACCGTTAATTCGTTCGCTGAGACCATAATTGCTCTAACTTTCATAATATTACCCCTTTCAATTGTGCTTGATTTGTTTTTTTTGCCATTCATACTATGTATATCCCAAAATAATGATATCACAACAAATATTTCAATAATTTAATTTTGCCGTTAGCACTCTTTAACCTTGAGTGCTAATTCCATCTTGACTTTTTGATATCGTGGCTATATCATATTTTTATAGAAATTATTAAAGGAGTGAACAATATAATGAAAACCCAAAAAGGCAATCTGTCCATTCATAGTGAAAATATTTTCCCGATTATCAAGAAATGGTTGTATTCCGACCATGATATTTTTGTGAGAGAATTGGTTTCCAATGCGAGTGACGCTATAACCAAAATCAAAAAACTTTCCACCATGCAAGAAATCGACTTGGACTCGGATGAGAAATTCAAAATTGGCATTCATCTGAACGAAACTGAAAAGACACTTACCTTCTCAGATAACGGAATAGGCATGACCGACGAGGAAATCAAGAAGTACATCAATCAGATCGCATTTTCAGGAGCGGAGGATTTTCTGAACAAGTACAAGGACAAATCCGACAAAGACCAGATCATAGGTCACTTCGGCCTTGGATTCTATTCGGCTTTCATGGTTGCTGAAAATGTCGAGATCCACAGTTTGTCCTATCAGAAAGATTCGGAACCGGTAATCTGGCGCTGCGACGGCGGTACGACTTTCGAAATGGAAAAAGGCAACAGAACAACCCGAGGAACGGACATCATTCTGAATATCAGTGAAGACGGCAAAGAATTTTTGAATGAATACAAACTCAAAAGCATCATTGAAAAATACTGTTCCTTCATGCCTTATGAAATCTACCTCACAGTGGAAGGCAAAACTCCGGAAGATGAAATCAAGCCACTCAACACCACTCTTCCGCTCTATGCCAAAGCACCTGCGGATTGCACCGACGAAGAATACAAAGACTTTTATCAAAAAACCTTCAATGACTACAAGGAACCCTTGTTTTGGATCCACCTCAACATGGATTACCCTTTCAATTTAAAGGGCATTCTATATTTCCCGAAATTGAGTACGGAATTCGATACCATTGAAGGTCAAATCAAACTTTACAACTCGCAAGTCTTTGTCGCCGACAATATCAAGGAAGTCATTCCGGAATTCCTGCTGCTGCTTAAAGGTGTCATCGATTGCCCTGACCTTCCACTCAACGTTTCCAGAAGTTTTCTGCAAAATGACGGATTCGTCAGAAAAATTTCGACTTATATCAGCAAAAAAGTCGCTGATAAACTGGGTGGTCTTTTCAAGACGGAGAGAAATTCGTTTGAAGGGTTCTGGAATGATATTAGTCCTTTCATCAAATTCGGGACACTCAAAGATGAAAAGTTTTATGAGGGTGTGGAAAAAATCCTCATGTTCTATACTACGGACAATCGATTTGTGACACTCGACGAGTACCTTGCGGATGCCATCGGAAAGCACGAAAACACCATTTTCTATGTCTCCGATCCTATTCAACAGGCACAATACGTCAGAATGTTCAAGGAACATGAGCTCGAAGCTGTGATTTTGGACCACCATATCGATCAGCCTTTCATTTCACTTCTTGAATCAAAGCGCGAAGGCATCTCGTTTGAAAGAGTTGATGCGGACCTCAATGAACACTTCAAGGAAACCCATGACTGGAGCGAAGATGAGAAGGCCGTCATACTCGAGAAACTGGAAGCGCAATTTAAGAAAGCCCTTCACCTCGATAAAATCAAAATTCAACTCGAAAAAATGAAAAATGAAGGCCTGTCCAGCATGATCATTCTTTCCGAAGAGTCGAGAAGAATGCAGGATATGATGAAAATGTACAGTGTTTCTGGTATGAATCCCGATATGTTCAAAACTGAAACCACTTTGTTTCTCAATATCAAACACCCTCTGGTTCAGCATTTGATAGAGAACGAGGAGGCATCTGAAGAAATTCGTTATATGATCTGTGAACAACTCTATGATTTGGCGATGCTCAGTCACACACATTTATCGCCCGAGGCGATGACAAAGTTTATAAAACGCAGCAATGACCTATTGTTGCGATTGATCTGATGAAACTGATCCTGCAGTTTGGTCTATTGATCGGATTCTGGTTGTTGGGCGAGGTCCTCAGCTCGATTCTGGAATCCATCATAGCCATTCCCGGATCCATTCTCGGCATGGTGCTCCTATTCGTTGCTTTGACTTCAGGTGTGTTGAAAGAAAAGCAAATCAAGGATATCGGGGACTTCCTGCTGACCAATATCGCCTTCTTCTTTGTTCCAGCAAGTGTGGCGATTCTAGCGCTTGACAGCATCAGCGGAGAGCACGTGACTCCACTGGTCATTGTTGCGCTTGTATCGACATTTGTCACCATGGTTGTCACAATGTTGGTGACCCATATGCTCACTAAGGGCAAGGAGGCGAAAAAATGATTCGTGAATTGACTTTTTCACCTGCTTTTGGAATTCTGATCACAATACTGGCTTATCAGTTAGGGGCTTTCATCAAGAAAAAGACCGAGTCCGATTTTGCAAACCCCTTGTTGATTGCCCTTGTTCTGATTATTGGATTTCTGAAAGTCTTTGATATACCTTATGAAAATTACAAGCTCGGTGGCGATGGCATTCATTTTATGCTGAGCCCGCTTACCGTCGCTTTGGGACTGATGTTATACCGTCAACGCGAAACGATCAGAACCTATTTCCTGAGTCTGATGATTGGCATCACTTCCGGTGTGCTGGCATCTTTTTTCAGCATTTTATTGCTCAGCAAGCTATTGAAATTGCCTGAAGATTTTTTGATTTCCCTGTTGCCGAAATCCATAACAACGCCTATGGCTTTGTCACTGAGCGAAATACTCGGCGGAACAGGTTCACTTACTGTAATAATGGTGATTCTGACAGGCATCGGTGGTGCTTTTATGGCACCTTGGGTTTTGAAATTGTTGAGCGGAGTCAACCCGATTGCGGTTGGTGTCGGCATAGGAACAGCCTCACATGCTGTCGGTACGGCCAAAGCGCTTGAAATCGGCGAAAAAGAAGGAGCACTCAGTAGCGCTGCCATAGGCCTTGCCGGCCTAATAACAGTTGTACTGGTACCCCTTTTGTATCAAATATTCGGTTAAATCATTCCATCCAACAACTTTTCGATGTCGTCCGGCTTTCTATCGTAAAGCACCAAAGGTTTTGTGATATGAGGAATTCGCGCCATGAAATCCGATTTGTTCTCTTTGAATAGGATGCCCATCGGGATCCCTTCATCACCAAACATCTGTGCCATTTCAAAAGCTTTGATCTTATCCGTCGGATCGTAATCGTCAGGGAGTTTGAATGCCCTATCCTTATACCATTTGAATGTATTGATCTTATTGAAGGAAACACAAGGCTGCATGACGTCTATAAGGGCATATCCCTTATAGTCCATTGCGGCTTTTATCATTTCACCAAGATGTTCCGAATCTCCGGAAAAACTTCGCGCTACGAATCCACAGCCTAGACTGATCGCCAGTGCAAGTGGCCGGATCTCCTCGGACCTCATGCCATCAAACTGAAGCCTGGTGATTTGTCCAAGTGGCGTGGTGGGTGACCCTTGTCCTTTTGTGAGACCATAAACCTGATTGTTGTGGACGATATGCACAATGTCTATGTTTCTTCTGATATTGTGCATGAGGTGATTGCCACCTTCACCATAGGTGTCGCCATCACCGGAGTTCAAAATGATTTTGAGGGTATTGTTGGCCACGTGAGCACCAAGTGCTGAAGGAAGTGCTCTACCATGGAGGGTGTTGAGGCCATGCGCGTGGATATAGTGTGGCAGTTTTGCCGCTTGACCGATTCCCGACACCAATAGGACGTCCTGGGGTTTCAGTCCCACGTCGAACAGTGTTTTGTTGAGAGTATCGAGTATACTGAAATTACCGCATCCTGGACACCAACTTGTCGGGTTGTTCGTTACAAATGGATTGTCCACTGTTTTAAGTGCATCTATTTGATCAATCATTTTTAATCACCTCGTAAGCTTCCGTAATGAATGCGGAAGTGAATGGTCTTCCGTCATATCTGTTGATGCTGTGACTGAACTTCACGCCTGTCTCCATTCTTAAAATTTTGCCGAACTGGTTCATGGCATTGCCTTCCACATTTACTACCCTCGTTTCAGCTTTTATGAATGGCTCGAGCACATTTTCCCTGATGGGAAAAACATCTGTGAACGCTATCATGGCCACTTCATTTCCAGCTGAATTGAGCCCATCTACCGCTTCCCGTAGAGCGCCATAAGTGGATCCCCAACATATGAATAGTGTGTCATAATTCTCGGAACCGTAAAATTCAGGAGCATTCAGCTCTTTTTTGATGGCCTCCATCCTGTTCAGGAATTTGTTTTTTAGAGCGATGGTCATTTCTTCCGATTCGGTCACTTTTCCATATTCGTCATGTACGTGTGAATCCGTCATGATGAGCGTTTGACTGTCCAAACCGGGATATTTTCTATTGCCTGAGATATTTTCAAAATCATAGCGTTTGTATTTGGGATCGAAATCCTCTTTGAGATGTCGTTGGATTTTCAGTGAAGCTGTATCGAAACGTTCGATGCTCTGGACAGAATCCGCAAGCAATTGGTCTGAGAGTATAATGACTGGAACTTGATATTTCTCGGCCAGATTGAATGCTCTGAACGTGGAATAATAAGCGTCCGAAACGGTTCGGGGAGCCATCACGATTCTGGCGAATTCACCTTGTGAAGCGGTCACAACGAAAGCGAGATCCGCTTGTTCCGTTCTAGTCGGAAGTCCAGTGGCAGGTCCAGGTCGTTGTACGTTGCAGATGACTATCGGGACTTCACTGACGGCGGCGAAACCAATGGACTCGACCATAAGCGAAAATCCACCACCGGATGTGCCCGTCATCGCTCGCACACCGTTTGACGCAGCACCAATCGCTGCCATGGCAGCAGCAATCTCGTCCTCGGCTTGCTCTACGACTATGTTCATTTTCTTCTCATGTGTCGCCAGATAATTCATGATGCCAGTCGACGGCGCCATTGGATAGGCACAATAAAATCCGAGACCGGCGCTCAGTGCTCCCAGTGCAACTGCTTGATTGCCGTTCAGGATGATGCGCTCATCATCTGTCCGAACTGGCATATGAACACTTTCCATCTGCTCAAATCCCCATTTCGCACAACTGATATTTGATGAATTGATCGCCTCGGACCACTTTTTGTTGTTGATTTTATCCAATACGGATTCATCGCCACCAAACCATTTGATGACCATTCCCACTGCGACCATGCCAAATGCATTTTTATTTTTTGTGATGTTTTTCAGACCGTCCTCATCCACCCAAATCGCTTTGCCACCAAACTCACTTTTCGATTTCAGTCCATCAAGAGCGATCAGCATGCCATCCGTTTTGATTTGCGCACCAACATTTTCGACGGCTTCGGCGTTCAGGGCAATAAAGATGTCCGCATGTGATTCGACGGCATAAACCCTTTCCTGACCTATTGTGATCGTCGAGTAGTTGTAACCACCTCTGACACGGGACATATAATTTTTATAGGCATATATTTCGTAACCTTCTTGTTTCAGCAGTTTTTCCACATAGAGTTCCACAGTGTTGATTCCCTCACCTGCGGCACCTGCAATAATAATAGTTTTTTTCATATAACCACCTTTATCTGAATAATTGAAAACAATTTACTATTCATATATACCAAAGATCCGAGTAAAATATCAAACTTTACGTTTATTTAACCAAAAAAATCCAAGGCGCATCGAATACGCCATGGATTTCATCCTAATTTCTTGAATCATCCGAATAGATGAAACATATTTCAGTGTCGAGAAGCCTTTTGACGATCTTGAAGACTTTGCGTTCTTCTCCCAGTGTGATGAAAATCAGGGTGAACACTTCCCAGAGAAACACCCAACCACCGATGAAGATGCCCTCTTTGAGGACGGACATGACAATGCCCGACTCGGCGGAATAGAAATAGCCAATATACAGAAATGTCAAAGACATCATCAAATAAGTCAGAATCTTTTTTTGAATTTGCTTCTGCTTCTTGAAAGCCCGGATCAAACGGAACGAATAGAAATTGTCATAAGCTTCTCTCAAAGCTTTTTCCTTGACTTCATTTTTCTGAGCCATCGGCAGGTAGAGGACAATTTTTATTTTGAATTTCAGAGGAATATCATTGGATGAGTCCCATATGAAATCATCGAATTCATCCTCAATATCCCTTTTCTTGAAAGGTGAGGGATCCCATTCATCATAGACATCCTCATATTCATCAAGAGATACCTCTATGATATAGGTCTTGTCCCTCTCGTCATATCTGTACAAATCCTGATAGAACTTTTCGTTGCTTTTGATCCGTTTCATGGCCGCACTTCCTTTTTCTACAGCACAAAATTACCATGTTCAAATATCAATACTTCAACGCCATCCTTGTTGATTCCTGAGATTTTCATATCTTTGGTGCCGATCATGAAATCCTCATGGGTTATGGAGTCGTTGATGCCCCTTTTGATCAACTCGTCAGAATCCAGCTTCTCGCCCCCTTCGATACAGACAGGATAGGCTTTACCAAGGGCCAGATGACACGCGGCGTTCTCATCAAACAGAGTGTTGTAAAATAATATACCCGTATTTGAAATCGGTGAATCATATGGTACAAGAGCGACTTCGCCAAGATATTTGGAACCTTCATCCGTCTCAATCAACCGTCTCAGATTCTCATAACCTGTCTTTGCCTTGAAATCCACAACAGCGCCATCCTTGAACTCTATTTCAAAATCCTCTATGAGACTGCCATTGAAATTCAGAGGCATCGCACTGACCGCTTTCCCATTGACACCATCACGTTTGGGAGCTGTGAAAACCTCTTCAGTAGGCATGTTGGCTATAAACTCGTGACCATCAGGCGTCAGATCGGATCCACCGAGCCACAAGTGTCCTTCGGGCAATTCAACATGCAGATCCGTTCCAAGTTCATTGGTGAAATGAATGGACTTGAAACGATGGTCATTCAACAGATCCATCTGTTTTTTCAAATTGGCCTTGTGGGCATCCCACGCCGCCACCGGATCTTCCTCGTTGACCCTCACAGCATCGAAAATCGCTTCCCAGAGCTTCTCGACAGCCTCTTCCTCACTTAGCTCCGGAAACACTTTTTTAGCCCATGAAGGCGCCGGTACGGAGGCTACACACCATACGTTCTCATTGTTCATCATTCGGGTTCTATATTCTTCGATTTCCGCACTGACTACACGCGAATACCTTTGTATTCTCTCTGGATCCACATCTTTCATGACATCGGGATCAGAAGCGGATATGGATAGAAACGCCGCATCTTGGCGAACATAGGAAAGATAGAACTCTTTTTGCCAACTTGGAAAATAATTGAAAAGATCATCAGGTCCATACAAATATCTTATTTTGGATGCGACTTCATCCGACCAGTTCAAAACGACGTCTCTGGCACCTTCTTTGAATGCTATTTCAGATATGAGTCGTGCAAAATCCGCACATTCCACAGGTGTTCTGACCACCAATATTTGATTTTTTTTAAGATTGATACCAGTTTTGACCAACAGTTCCGCGTATTTTCTTAATTTTTCTTGTAACATGTGATCCCCCTCCTTATTACTGACATTCCGGTGGACTGTCAGTACTTGACTAAAAAAAAGTTAAGACATTTCTATCCTAACTTATCCTATCATAAATTCAGTTTGTCATACAAATATTTTTTTACGGTTCTATGCACTCTGAGATGATGTCTGATAGTCCCTTGACGTGCTCCTTCAATTGTTCCACTTTTTCATCTGTCAGTTGTTCCAGTCTCTCATTTAATAGTTCCACGACGTATATTCTATGCTTCTCAACTTGTCTTTTGCCGCTCGCCGTCAGAGAAATGTGCACTACTCTACGATCTTTTTTGGATGGCTGTCTTTTCAAATAACCGAGCTTGATCAGCTTGTCCACGAGAGGTGTCAAATTGGAATTGATCACATGAATCTCCCTGCTGATTTCTGACATGGTCAATTGTTTGTTATGTGACAGCAAAAGTAGAATCTGTATATGTGACGGATATAGATTTTCTGACTTGAACAGCTCGTCTTCTCTCAAAAAGCGTTTATTCAACATAGGCATCAGCAATAAAACATTTGACATGATCTCTTGAATATTTTCTTCTCTCATTTTTTCTCACTCCTTCCACGGTATTTTCTTATATATATACCATAATATCCTTTATCCAATAATAATAATCAATTATTTTTGTTTTTTTGTCACTT
Source organism: Firmicutes bacterium UBA5201 (assembly GCA_002412775.1). Taxonomy (GTDB): domain Bacteria; phylum Bacillota; class Clostridia; order Peptostreptococcales; family Acidaminobacteraceae; genus Fusibacter_D. Next base: position 68,436 of record DHVT01000026.1, read on the forward strand.
TTTTTTTCAAAAAATAAAAAAGTAGCTTCAACATGAGCTGAAACTACTTTATTTGAATGGTTACCGGCAACTCGAAAATGACCGTTCGAATCTGGTCGCCTGTCAGGGCCATCACTTTTCCGGTTTCAATCGGACCGGTTTTCGCCCCGTTCACATACCACAAATGACCTGAGGCGTTTTTAATGCCCCAGACGGAAGGATGTTTTGGATGTTGAACGACTCCTCCAATCACAGGGTCATAGCCTCCGATGATCGGCATGATGTGATGAAGAAAAATAGTCTGGTCGTAAATCAGTTCGAATCTTCCGTTCGCGCCTTCCAAACAGGGCACGTTCTCCGCCTGAGACCCACAGAAAGGACATGCACCCGTATACTCCACTCCACATGAGTAACATAATCTGATCGCCCTTTGTGATTCAATCAGCTTTTCCCTCACCTTTTTAATGGAGTCCATACTTTCATAATCCGAATGTGAACTGGTCATTGGTGTCCCTTCTACAATTGTGGCGATAATTCGTATCAAATCTTTGAAATCGCCTATTTTGCTAAGACACACCAACTTACCGCTATCTTCATCGATAAAAATTTGTTTGATGGAAACAGGGTTGGAATTACCATGGCCGGTTTGGGTTGAGTCAAAACAATTGATAATTCTATGAGCGTACTCTATCCGCTTATACTTTTTGGAGCCACTGATCACCTGCGTCAATGGCTTCCATCCGTAGGGATTGCTGGTGAAAAGTATTGTGGGGTTGTCAACATCCCAATCCGTACCATCGTTGTCTCCGTTGAACGCTCTCGTCCAGACGACACCTGTCGTGTCGTCTTTTGAATACGCCGCGGCAAGTTCCAATCGTGTGCTGAGATAGGTGTCATAATCCTCATCCGCTCTTGCCCGTGCCAGGTCCAGATAGAAAAAAACATCATCGAATCTGTTGTGTGGATATGCATTCTCAACACCATCTGAAAACAGTCCGATCCATTTGATGGAATCAGTGACAGGAAGAATCTCCACCTTGAATTCCATCCAAGCCAGCGCATCTGAAAGTGATGAAGTCATATTGTTCACATACCGCTCGTCTTCTGGAATCGGATAATAGACATCCCCATTTTCGTAGACAACTACAATTTTACCATCACCCAGTTCCATGAAATACAGGTGGCCCAAAAACTCAAAAGCGACCAACAAAGTGCACCCGAATAATTTTTCATCATCAACAACAGCAGTTTTCCATCGGTTCTTGATCTCGAATGCGATATCATTCTCCAAAAGATACTTGATCTTCACCGGGTCCGATATGTTCATACCGTCATATAAGTACTGTTGAATGACCTCGTGGGCGGTTTTCACAGCCATCTGAGCTCCAACATCGCTGAATTTGTGTTTGATGTCACCATGTCCATCTGCAATAGCGATCATTTTGGGGTTCTCATCAAAACATATGAACGCATCCTGATTGGGCATTTCTTTTGAAACGTGGGAAGGCCCCGTCACTGAGGCCCCGAATGCTTTCCACATAAGACATCACCAGTCCAGATTCTCTACATCTATTGAATCATCCAGTGTCGGTGGAGGTGGCAACATTCCCCTGACCGGATTGATCGATGCGTGGGATACTGTAGTGGATGCCCATCTTATATAATTTTTGAGTTCAGCGGCGTTTTTTGCCTTCAGAGGTTTGAGCTCTCCTCTGAAGCTGTCTCCGATGAAGTCCTGCAGAACGTCCATATCGGTTTCCGAACCGATGGCTATGGCAATTCTGATGGCTTTGCCGCCCCAATAGGTTTTTTTAAGCTGATTCAGTCCTTCTTCGTACTTATCTGTGGGCAGACCATCCGATAGAAGGATCATAATCGGTTGGTAACCTCTTTCTCCTTGAAAATCGCTGGTGAGTTTCTCTGAAAGCAACTCAAAGCCTCTTCCCATGTCAGTAACACCTTTAGTCGTCACATTTTCCCAAGTGAAATTGTTGATATCCACATTATTTGCGATCCATCTCGCACCGGTTGAAAACGAAAGTGCATGTACCTTGATGGACCCTTCAGCTTCTTTTGCGACTTCCCTGATGTGTGGAATCGCTTCCCTGATTGCGTTGTTGAGTGTCTCCGCCTTGCCACCGTAACTCATCGAGTCGGATGCGTCTATCAGGAAAAACAAATGTAAATCTCTAGCGCCCATATTGCCTAATCTATCTACTGTCATAATATGACCTCCTTTATGATTTGATTTGCGACATCAGTCGCAAAGTGCCTGTTTGAGTTCCCAACTGAATTTCCAAATTGTGGATGATTGGAATCACTTCATCCTTGTTCACTTCTTTTACAGTGCCCTCTTTAGTGACGTATCTCCAAACCTGGTCTGAAAGGTTTCTGATCCCCCAGACGTTCGGATGCTTGGGGTGGATCTCGACTTTTCCGACTTCGGTGTCATAATCCATCACCTTGCTGCCGTCGATTTGATTGGCATAAAGTACTGTATCATGATTCAACATGATGACGGAATCTCCAATCTTGAGCCTTGGTGGCAGTACTTTTATTTTGCTTTTGCATGCCGGACAAACTACATTTTCAGTAAGGAGAGATTTGTCATAGAAAACTTGTCCACCGCAGTTGTAGCAATAATAAAGTTGCGATTTGAGCGCCGACAAATCCTTGATCCAAATGCTCTCACGGATTCTGGCATGTGGGTCGTGAAGCCCAAGTGTGAATGCCTCTATGAACCTTTCTTTTATGAACGTCGGATAGTATGGCCAGTAAGCCTCGGCTATATCCTTTTTCCCCGCAACCGGTCTATTGGTCGCGTCAATCGGGTCATATATGAAAATCGGATTGGTCCCATATAGGGCCAGATCGGATTCATAGTCTGAAATCAAAACGTCATATTCCCGTTGTCCTTGAAGCGGATGCTGTTTGTGGAGCATTCTGAAAAGCACTACCGAAAGCGAGAACAAATCGGTCTGTGAACTCGGAGGCAATTCTCCCCTTACGACTTCGGGAGCCATAAAACCGTTGGTTCCCCAATTGTTTTCTAAAGAAGTCAGATTGTCAAATGTCACATTGTCGTTGTCGCAGATCAAGACATCTCCGGTTTCAAAATTTACAAACAGATTGCCGAACGATATATCCCTATAGCAAAGACCGTTGATGTGGAGCGCATAAAAGGCGTGCGCCATTTTTATGCCCGCATCGATGATGGTCTCAAACTTTTTGACTTCGACATCGCCACTGAAGTAATAGGAGAGTTTGGTGAATTTTTTGGTGTTGATGAGTGGCATGACGTAGCCGAAATTATCTGTTGAAGCGCCTTCCACAAGTTCTATAGGCCAAATGAATTCCTCACTCGGCGCCCCTTTTTCTATGAGCATTTCAATGGATTCATATTGTTCTGGTGTAGACGCGGATTTGTTGTACCATTTGAGGGCATACAAATGCTCCCCTTCTGAGACACAGTACACATTGCCTTGCCCGCCATCTCCAATTTCCTTAAGCACTCTGTACTTCTTTTCCCCTGATGAGACATGATCACCGGGTTTCAATAGATCAGACATGTTACCCTCCTTTTTATAGCATCAAACGCACAGCATACTGCGTAATGAAGAATGTGATTGCCGACAAATAATATGGTGTTATGGACTTGTATGAGATAAAATCCTTTGCGCCTCTTGGAAGCCGGACCGAGAAGGCAGTCAATAATACGAACGATCCCAGCATTGTCAGCCACAAGATAACTTGAATTTTTTCATAGAGCAATGGAAGTCCGACAAATAGTGAGGAAGCGCCAAACTGGATTAAAAGCACCATCAGTGGATAGAGCGCAACGATATTCTTGTCAAATTTTTTATAAGATACATATGGAACCAACCAAAGTACGATTGTCGTAATCACAGTACCCACAATCCATGGGTTGGTGTAGATGGGAAGCCCTTCCTCAACAGCCATGAACGAATAACTGAACCAGTCCAGTTCGAAGGAATAACCGATGTAAAACGCACCTGCGACCATTCCGATGAGGAATATCAATACTTTGATCAAATTCGCCTTGCTTCTGATCAGCTTCTTTTTATAAGTTGATTTTTGTTCGATCGGCTTTCTGATTTCTTCCTTTGCTCCCGGTTCGTTCTTTGTTCCCGCTTCGTTGAAATGCTTCTTTGAAAAATTGCCCTGCGCTTTTTGGATGGCTTGACCGATCTCGGGGCTGATGGCAACCTCGCTTTTGTGCTTGATGCCCAGTGCCCTTGAACACAGAGAGAAAGTCCTGAAACTCTCTTCTGGAACAAATCCATAAGTCCTGGAAAATTCCAATGCAAGCTTCTCGACTTTCGATCCATAATCCGTATCGCGGTTGCTGAGCTTGATGAGCTGCTCCATATAACCGCCCGTACCCATGATTTCAAGCCTTGTCTTAAGTCCGGTTTCATTCGGTATCGTATCAAACAAAAGTCCCTTGAACTTCTTCGTTTTGTAATCATCTATTTCACACTGTGACATGATCCATTTCAATCTTTTGATGCGCTCATCCTCCGTCAATTGCCTCGATTTGAAGCTGAACAACATAATCACCTCTTTTCATCACTCTCTTTGAACTCAGTATATAAAAAAACTCGGGTGTCATCCACCCGAGTTTGTTTAGTATTGATTTAATATTTTCTAATGCCATTCTAACCCAATTCTTACTTCAGTGTTTATAACTTCCCAATCAATCGATCGTCAATATGTCTGATCAATGAGTAAGTGACAGGTTCAAAGTGATTCAGCCAGAATTTCAAAGCAAGTGGATTCGCACTTTCAAAGTCCACTGATATTTTATCGTATCCGTTCTGCTTAGCCCAGTTGCTGGCAGTATTGTACAATACGCTTCCGGCGCCTTTGTTGCGATGCTCGCTCAATATGAATGTTCCCGAAATGCCTAGAACCGATTTGTCTCTCACTACATAACTGGCATTGTCAGGATCTGTGATCAGATTTGCGAAACCTATGATTTCCGGATGGGATCCGGTTTGTGATTCCACCACCCAAACACTGCGTTTATCTTCCATGAACCATCTTTCGAGCATGACGTCAATATCCTCAGCTCCGAGATTGTTGAAAATCGGAGGTCCGGACATGTAATCTCTGTACGATAACACGAGAGGTTTGATTGTCTCAATCTCATCCGCTTTTGCAATTCTGGCAGAATACTTGTCTGAAAGGTGATCAGCAGTTGTCGCAATCAATTGGTCCACTGTATTCATCGCGTCCATCACCAACAGCCCGTAGCTCGCCATGAAAAAGTCGGTTTTAAGAGTGTCATCGTCGAGCAACGTTATGCTGTGAACTGCACACTCGATGGATGACAGCATTTTCCAAAGTTCAGTCCTCATCATGTTGTAGATTCTGACTTTGTCCACTTCAGTACTTGAATGAGCGAACTCAGGCGTATACGCGCCTCTGTTGCTGCTTTTGAACTGATTGAGAATAAGTGCTGACATATAGCCTACAACTTTGCCATCCTTTAACGCGACAACACCGTCACAATTGTTGAGCATCCAGGATATGGATGCTTTGATTCCCTCATATGTACCGTATTTGATTGGCAATAGCGGATTCTTTTCTCGAGTCACATTATAATTTCCTATAAAGAGCTCAATCAAGTCGTCCAAGTATTTTTTCTCGGTCTGTACAATCTCATAAGATGTTTTTAACATTTCATTACCCCTTTTTTCAAATAATGTTATAAGTGTACACCTTTTTGAACAAAAATTCCAATTAAACAAATGTTTTATTTACACTTTTAGAATATTCTGATATTATGGAAACTGAGAACGAACTTTGAGTTTCCGGAGGCAATCACATGGATCCAGTAAAAGAAAAAATCAGAAAAAGCGCACTGAGCCATTTCAATCAGGATGGCGTCCATTTTCATCTCGACACCATTTCAAAAGAACTGAAAATCAGTAAGAAAACACTCTACAAACACTATGAAAACAAAGAAGCTATCCTAAGCGACATCGTAGACGAGCTCTTCAGAGTCATCAAGGCCAAAGAACACGAAATCTACACTGACAAATCACTCACACCACTTGAAAAATTGATTGAAATCCTTTGTGTCTATCCTGATTATGAGGCAGTGAACTATCATCATATCTTATCCATAAAAGAAACCTATCCTCAGCTCTATCAAAGGGTTGATCTATACCTTGAGAACAATTGGGATGAGACTTTTGAGCTTTTGAACCTCAACATCGAACTGGGTCTGATCCGCCCCATAGGAAATGAGACCTTTAAAATTCTTTTGTTGGGCCTCTACAAACAGCTGCTGTTGACTGAGCATGATACACCACGGATGTTGATGCGCGAATGCATTCATCATATATTTCACGGACTGATCAAAAATAATTCGGAGGTTCCATTATGAATCGAAAAGAAAGCTTTAGTTATGGGCTAGGGGCACTTGGAAAGGATTTGGTTTACGGTTTTGTAGCGGGTTACATACTTTTCTATTTGAATGACATCGTAGGAATAAGCGCACTATTTCTTGGCTCCCTGTTTCTGGTGGCACGTGCGTTTGACGCCATCAACGATCCCATCATGGGCATGATCGTGGACAACACCCGTTCGCGTTTCGGAAAGTTCAGGCCTTGGATTCTCATAGGCACCCTGACAAATGCCGTAATACTCGTGGCGTTGTTCACGGTACCATCACTAAGCGGCAATACACTGCTCATCTATGTCAGCGTTTTATATATCTTATGGGGCATCACTTACACTTTGATGGACATTCCCTATTGGTCCTTGATTCCGGCACTTTCCATAGTCCAGAAAGACCGTGAGAACATAGCGGTGGTCGCGAGGGTATTTGCGGCAATCGGTTTCACACTTGTCACTGTGGGAACCATCCCCTTGGTCAAATGGATCGGCGGGGGCAACGACCGTTTTGGATTTTCAATGATCTCAATCGGAGTCGCTCTGTTATTTGTACTCTTTATCTCCATTATGGTCAGCAATGTCAAGGAACACGTCGTTGCACACCAAGATAAGGTCTCCCTTAAAAAAATGTATGAGATCCTTAAAAGCAACGATCAATTGTTTGTCGTCATGGCAACGGTCATCATGTTCAATATTTCCACATATATCACCACAACGTTAGGCATCTACTTCTTCAAATACGATGTTGGCAACGAAGTGCTTTACAGCATATTTGCCGGTGTTGCCGGAATCGCTCAAATTTTGGCGATGTTGTCGTTTCCGATGCTCAGTAATCATTTTACACGCAAAAACATATTCGGTCTTGGTGTCGGAGTATCCATATTCGGCTATTTGGGATTGTTCGGCGCAAGCCAAATCGGAATTTTCTCGCTGCCAATCCTTTTTTTCAGTGGATTCCTTATTTTTGCGGGACTTGGCTATATGAACATACTCACCACCGCCATGCTTGCGGACACTGTTGAGTACGGCGAATGGAAACTAGGCATTCGAAGTGAGAGTATTGTGTTTTCAATACAGACGTTCATTGTCAAAGTCTCCTCTGCAGTAAGCGCTTTTATTGTGGGCATCGGACTTCAGGTCATCGGCTTCGTTCCTGATGCCGTCCAATCCACTGCTACTTTGACGGGACTCAGATTGCTCATGTTCATGGTTCCGATCTTCGGACTTGTCGCATCACTCATCATCTACATGAAGCGATATAAGATCGATGCCACTTTTTATAACCAAATCGTTTCAGAAATACTTCAATCGAGAGATCTTGAAATCAAATAGGAGGTCACTATGCGCAATAGACAGCCAATGAACAACCATTGGCTCTACAAACCCTACTTCACTGAAAAAGATCTGAAATCCAATGAGGGCTTCGAAGTGGTGAGGATCCCACACACCAATATTGAACTGCCCTACAACGGCTTTGATGAAAAGTCCTATCAGTTTGTGAGTTGCTACAAAAAAACGTTTCACATCCACCAAGATTTAAGCCACAAGAATATAGTCCTTATTTTTGAAGGGGTCATGAATCATGCGAAAGTCCTTATCAATGGACACTTTGTCATGGAGCACTTTGGTGGTTACACACCTTTCGAGGTGAATGCAACTCCATTTATAAATCCGGCTGAAGAAAACACCATCACAGTTGTCGTGGATTCGTCGGAAAGAACTGACACACCACCCTTCGGATTTGTGGTGGATTACCTGACTTATGGCGGCATCTACCGGGAAGTCTATTTGGAATACAGATCACCTGTCATCATTGAAAATGTCAAAATTGCCACTCCTGAAGTCTCAACTCAGCATTCCAAATATGAAATTGATATTTTTACCTCTGCCCCACTGGATCCTTCATATTTGATCAAAGCTGAAATACTTTTGGGAGACGAGCTCGTTTACACTCATACTTTGCCATGTCATGCAACCACCCATTTCAGCGTAAAGGATGAGTTTCACAACACAAAACTGTGGTCTTTGGATGAACCTGAATTGTATCAATTGAGCGTTCAGCTGATCCAGAAGGATGAGATCTTGGATGAATTCACCACAAGGTTTGGATTCAGGACAGCAGAGTTTAGAAACGATGGTTTCTACCTCAACGGAGAGCCCGTGAAGCTCCGAGGTCTCAATCGACATCAAGCCTTTCCCTACGTCGGTTATGCCATGCCAAAAAACGCTCAAATCAAAGATGCTGAAATTTTGAAATACGAACTGGGTCTTAACTGTGTGCGCTGTTCCCATTACCCACAATCCAAGCATTTTTTGGATCATTGTGATGCCATAGGATTGCTCGTCTTTGAAGAACTTCCGGGATGGCAACACATTGGTGATGAGGTGTGGCAGGAAAACGCTCTGAAAAGTATAGAAGAAATGATTAGACGTGACTGGAATCATCCGAGCATCATCATATGGGGCGTGAGAATCAACGAATCCAAAGACAGTGACGGGTTTTATTCAAAAACCAACGCTCTTGCCCACAGCCTGGATAACACCAGACAAACCGGTGGCGTCAGGAATTTCGCTGGAAGCAAAACTTTTGAAGATGTCTACACATACAACGACTTTGTCCACCGCGGCAACAACATCGCCCTTGAACCACCTATTAAAATTGCCAAACGCAAAATGCCCTATCTCGTCACGGAACACAACGGTCATATGTTCCCTGTCAAAAAATTTGATGTGGAGCAAAGAAGAATCGATCAGGCCATGCGTCATGCCAAAGTCCTCGACACTATGTATGAGACACCAGAAATCAGTGGTGCCATAGGTTGGTGCATGTTCGATTACAACACCCATAAGGATTTCGGATCCGGGGATAAGATTTGTTATCACGGTGTCATGGATATGTTCAGGATTCCTAAATATGCCGCTGCTGTATACGCATCACAATCTGATCTCAATCCGTATATGGAAGTGCTCTCCAGTATGCAAATCGGCGATTTTGAAGCTTCTGAGCTGGGGAATGTGATGGTTTTCACCAATGCCGATTTTGTCAAAGTCTACAAAAACAACCATCTGCTTGGAACCTTTTTTCCATCGACCGATTTACTGAAGCATCTCCCTCATCCTCCAGTCATAGTCGACGATCTGATCGGTGATTTGCTTGAGCTGGGTGAAGCATTCTCGCGGGACGATGCAAAAACTGTCAAAAGAATACTGCTCAGTGTCGCCAGCCATGGTCCGAAACTGTCTTTGAAAGATCGACTCTCCATGGGGAAAATCCTGCTCAAATACAAAATGAGTTTTCAGGATGCGGCTGAGCTTTATACAAGATACATCGGAAATTGGGGACAGGCCTCCACTGAATTCAAATTTGAAGGGTATAAAAATGGAGAGCACCTGACGACGATCATCAAATCCGCCGACGCCTCTCCGACACTTAAAATAACTCCCGATTCATATCATTTGCTTGAAGAAGATACCTATGATGTCACTAGAGTCGTGATTTCCATCAATGACCAGTACGGGAACGCTCTTCCGTATCAAATGGCCGCAGTAACTGTTGATTGCACAGGACCGGTTGAGCTCATCGGACCAAAGACATTTGCCCTGATTGGTGGCTCACGTGCCTTTTGGATCAAATCCAAAGGAGACGCGGGTGACGCTCAAATTTCAATTGCTGTTGAAGGCTTTGAAAAAGAGGATATACACTTGAAAATTGAGATAAAAAAATAGACATAAAAAATAGAGATCAGCGCGAGCTGATCTCTATTTATGTGTACATGGCAATATATTATCTCAGATGCATCTTGAAATGTCGACTGAGGCGCTAATAAGTTTCCTTCGGAAACTTACCTACGCGAAATAAATAAATTGGTTTTCGATGAAAACCATTTATTTATTTCATCCATTCATAATGGAGTTTATTTTGAGCGATACCGAAGGCCATTGTTCCAACGCCTCTAGGCAGTTGAATGACTTTCACGCCATTTCTGTAAATCAATGTCGCAGACTGCGCGGACGATGGAAATACGACAGTGACATCTGTTCCACGATCCACTAGATTGCCCAGCAGTTCAAACAGCAAATCGCCTTCGAGACGATCCTTGAACTGGTAACTGTCGCTCATGGAAATCACTATTGGACTCATAGGGTTTTCTTTGGTGAATGCAATAAGATTCTTCCACTGTGCCACATTGCTTTGTCTGATGGATCCATCCTTGTTGACCATGGTCAGATAATGGATGCCTCCGATGAACTGCTTTGAATATTTCGTCTCAACTTTTACTTTTGAGTCCGAAGGCAGATAGTTCACACGGACCTGTCTGTTACTGATATTGCGTATCGCATCCGGCAACCTGAACTCAGTGATGCCCTTCACGCGAGTGATGTTTGCCGGAACATTGATGGAAAGATTATGTGAAACCACTGCTTCTACGTCATCAATGATGATATAACCGGAATCCTTGAGAAGCGGATCCACTTCAGCGAGATAAATTCTGTCCAGTGCAAATGGTGCGACCAAATTGTTAGGGACTTCAGCGGTCAAATATTTCCAACCTGTCCAGTTGACATTTTTCGCAAATGTCAAGTTGACGGAAGTGCCATTCGCATCCGTTATACGTCCTCTTAACCAGTGAGCGTTTCCGTAATCTCCAAATGCCCATAAACCGATGGCTTGTGTGCCCGCTTGAAGCTGCTTTGGAGTAGTGATATTCATGTAAGCGGCTCTTGTCACATCATGATTGGAAAAATCATAACTCAATAATCCGCCCGAACCTGTTTTTCCGCCATCTGCTATCTCTTGGTAATTGCCGGACATCAGAAGTGGAAAACTTGAAAACGTGGCGGTAGGTGTCTCAAAATCGTGTAAAAGTACTTTAGTCGTTCCGACACCTGCTGGAACATAAGTGGTCAATCCGTCAAATGAGAACTCCAGAATGCCTTGACTGACACCTGCACCGGTAGTCAATGTCCCCGAAGCTGAATCATAAGTTCCGATTGCTTCTGGAATTTTCGCAGACACCAACCATGGCTCTATCTGGATCACGTCACCCGTTTGGGTTTGTACTGAAAACTTGACGATTTGGGTTTGATTGCCTGCCATTTTGACTTGTGCTGGAGAGACCATCAATCGGATTGCGTCTTTGCTCACCACAATATCTTTGGTAGCTGTCTTACCATTATATTCCGCAGTAATCTTGCCTTTTCCAGCACTCTTTGGATATAATTTTCCGTTTTCAAAGACACCTTCTATGCCGGAAACACTCCATTTCACCGCACTTTGATCAACGTTCAGTGCTGTATAATTCGTATCAATAGCTGTTATTGACACTGGCATAGGTGTACCTAGAAAAACACGATCCTGTTTCAATTCGATTTGAATCTCATTCAATACAGGTGATTCCACCAAAATTTTCTCTACTCCAAGCGCAGTGAAAATTCTTCTTTCCGATTGTTCAGAAGGAAAGTTGAGTGTGCTGAGTTGGGTCGTCCATGGTGATTTCGCCACCATTTGAGTCGATCCGCCACCATCAAAATTGATGCCTTCAAAGGCACCAAGACTAATAAGAATCTCGGCCAGTTCCGTTTGAGTCACACCTCTGTATGAATTTGTTCTGCCATCTACAGTAACTAGAATGACTTCTTTTCTATCTTGCGTTATTCCAAGACCTGTACGGGGATGTTTGCCATTGATGTTTTGGGAAAACTGGGTTACAACTTTTCCCGCTGAAACCAATTGAGCGCCTCCACCGACACTGAGATCCATGAATCTGAAATTGACGTCATAATTGACTGTGATAGCGTCTCCCACACGAAGTTTTTGAGTGATCTCAGCTCTTCGTGTTCCAACTGCTGCGATTACATATGCATTCTCACTCAATTCAAATGGTGCTCCATTTGTTCTGATTTCATGAATGTAACCATCTTTGACATACATTTCCACTATATCCGCCTCTATGGCTCCACCGTAAGATTGTTTGGCCCAATTGTGGTCGAACAAAATCAGACGATTTTCTGTCACATAAGGTTTATTGATGTAGTCCAAAGTGAATGTCGATGTGCCATTGGTGATGGTGTTGTTGGGTGAATTGATGTATGCGATAAATGGCATACCTGATGTTGAGACATTGAAAGATGCAAATTCGTCAATGCCGACACTTGTTGAGATCAAATTCCCTTTGTTGACGATGTTTCCAAGTGATGTGGCGCCAAAAAAATCGGTGTTGATCGCTGCTACAATCGTACTGTTCACATCATTTTTTTTGACGATGTTGGTCAAAGTGTCACGATTGGTCAGATACTGATCTGTAATAGCGGTCAAGCTTACATTTTTGGTCAGGTCAATGCGCATCACATTGAGATTGATCCAACCTTCATTTGTAAATGTCCTGATGTTTTGATGCGTTACGCCATCCGCATATTTTGAAATTGCGGATTCCTGTCTGTAAATCGGGTCGTATGCGGCAAATGATGTCGAAGACAACATCAAGAGTCCTGCCAATACTGTTGAAGCTATAACTTTCTTCATGCCATTTTTCATTAGTCCCACCTCGTTTTCAGTATAGCCCTATTATACACAACGTTTGTTGCTGGCAAATAATAAAAGGATTAAAAGATTATGACAAGTGAAATCCCGGTTCTGATGGCAGCAACCGGGATCTGTGTCTAATCAAATGTTTTTATCGAATCCAACAAATATTCGTTGATGACATCCTGTACATGTGTATCTCTTAGAATGATGCTGATCTCTATTCTTCTATTTTGTGCATACGCCTCTTCACTTGTTCCGGAAACCACTGGTCTGAACTCCGAATAGGAGCTTGCCAGGAAGTAATCCGCATAATCGGTTTCAAGACTTGGGTTGGAAGACATCAGATAATTCACAACAGCTGTGGCCCGTCTGGTTCCAAGTTCCCTGTTGCTGTTTCCTGTTCCACGGTCGTCCGTATGACCTTGGATATTGATGGCGTCGATGCTCTCCCGGATATCCGGATTCGAAAGCACAGTCTCGAACGCTTCAGCAAGTTGATCCAGCAGTGACCGCCCTTCACTTTTTACAGCGTAGGAATATCGATCAAACAAGAGCGATTCGTTGATGACAATGTTGCCATTGTCGCTGATGGACACCAGAGCCTCACCTGCCTGGTTGGTTTTACCCAGCACATCCTCGATGGAATCCTTGACAGCGGTCAGCACGTCAAGTCTGAGGATGGCGATGCCTTGTAATTTTTGCCTCAAATCACCCAGTTCCTGGTTGCTGCTGGCGATGATTTCTCTTTGGCGGTCTATTTCTTCACTTGAAAGTGTGAGTGCGATTTGTCCGGCTTCGACTTCTGCCATCGTTTGATCCAGTTCGATCTTGAGCAATCTGAGATTGTTTTCCGCTTGACTGATCTCAAGTTGACTGGCTTCAAGTTGTTTCTGGCTGTCATCCAATTCTTTTCTCAGGAATTCGAGATTCTTTCCTGCGATGATGTTGTTGATGTACATAAGAAACATCAGAAAGAAAAGGATGATGGCAATGGTCGAAATCATATCGGTAAAAGACGGCCAAAAATTTTCAGGTTCAGAGTGTATGTCTCTTCTTTTACGCGTTTTCATGACGCTCCTCCCTTATTGTTTTTTACCGTTTTCTTTCATGCCTTCCGTAAAGTCCTCAAATGCCAAAGACATTCTTTCGATATTGGACTTCAAATGGTGGTTGAACTCTGAAAAATCACGGGTATTGGAAGAAAAAGTCTGAATTGAATCGTCAAATCCCTTGAGACTATGCTCTATGGTATCCGCGGTATCCTTCATGCTGTTGGACGCCACGGTCAAACGATAGCTCATCGCTTCAGAGACAGATTGAATATCTCTGGACAGACGACCTGCAAGTTCTTCAAATGCCACTTCCAGTGGAGTTCTACCCTCTTCATCAATTACGGTCAGATCGGTCGATCTATGCCCAAGGACATTGTCCAGGTATTCTTCGGCCACTGCGATATAATGCCCTCTGGATTCTGCTGTACCGATGAGCACCGTCAATACATTGACTATGATGGATGCGCTGATTCCAAATAGTGACGTGGCAAAAGCGACTGACATCCCGTTGATCGAACTGAGCAATCCTCCGGTGATCAGATTCACATCGCCTATCAAAGCCTCACTTGTGGAAGATAAAAGTTGCACCAATTCTGATATGGAGAGTGTCAATCCAAAAAATGTTCCTACGAGTCCCAATATGATCATCAGTCCCGAAGCTCTACCTATAAAGCGTTCACCGACCAACGTTTTCGACATGTAGGTCTGGATGTTCTTGTCAATTATAGCTGGAGTATTCACTTCTGAAATTCGAAAATCCATAGCGGACTTGAAATCATCTGTGATCACATTGTTGATCTCGTATTTGAATATCTTGCTTTTTCGATTCGAGTCATCCATGAGATCGTATACAAGCGACATGTATTTGGTCTTGATCTTGAAAAGCGCAATAACAGTCAGTGCTAGAACGAGCAAAATCAGAATGATTATGATTTGCCCGATGGGGTTCATCTTGAGTAATAAATCTAACATCTTAAGCCTCCTTGAAAAATGAAGTGATATTTTTAATCTTAACATATGAAATACTAAAAATTCCCAATGTAAAAGATTTTTAATATAATTGTTCATAATTTCGTTATTTTTCATTTAGAAAAAGGATAGGATGTTATAATATAATTAATACTATTAAATGAACAACGAGGCGATCCATGAAAATCAAAACCAAATTTATATTTGCACTCATCTTATTGGTCTTGCTCCCTGCTGCTTTCACTGTTTCTGTGACCAGTAATTTTTTGAGTGAGAACCTCAATTTCATACATTTCTTCGACACCTATTTCGACATTTTCAACAACTTTTCAAAAATATCCACTGAGTTTGAATATTACGTGACCCCATATTCGGAATCACCGGAGTTTTTTCTTTCCGAATCATTCAGACGCGACGCGAAAGAACGTTTCAGTTCCACATTTTTGATTGTTGAAGTTGCTGAAAGCGGCAATGTGCTATTTACCACATATTCAGAGGACCTGTCGGATGCGACCTTTATAGAAAATTGGTTCTATAAGCAACTGGCACCTAATCTCCCAAACGAACATTATTCCTTAAAACATCATCATTTTGAAAGACTGAACGGCAACGCCATCGACGTCAGACTCAAAATTGACAGCACTCGACTCGAGCTCGCCTATCAGTCTTTTGAAAGGGTTTTCTTCTTGCTTTATGGCGCTTTCAACCTCATTTTACTGGCTTTTCTGATCGCTTGGATTTCCAATCCGATCAAGCACAGTATCCAAAAGCTTACGTTTACCACCAATGAGATTCGTAAGGGCAATTTGAGCGCTGAACTGTCCTACAATGAAAACGACGATTTTGAAGAGCTTGCCCAAAGTATTGAAAGCATGCGCCAATCTCTCAAGAGGTCGGTTGAAAAACAAAAGCTTCTCGAAAGCGAGAAAAAAGAGTTGATCGCCAACATTTCCCACGACCTCAGGACCCCGATCACTTCCATCAGAGGTTATGTCCAGGGTCTGAAAGATGGTGTGGCCAGAACTGCTACCACCCAAAAGGAATATTTGGATATCATTGAATCCAAGACCTATATGATTGAAAGTCTCGTTAACGATCTCGCCGAATTCACAGGTTATGACACGAACTCCATCAAGCTGAACAAACAAGTCATTGATTTGAGAAGCTTTTTGTTCGACTGTGTGGATGAGCTGGAAAATGACGTCACCAAATTTGGCGGACAGCTGTACTTGCACTACATCATAAAGGACACCATGATCGAGGTGGATCCTGAAAAATTGATGCGGGTTTTCATCAATCTCATTGAAAATGCCGTCAAATATCGCAGTGAAAAACCTATAGAAATCGTCATCCTGGCCAATAGAGACGACGACGGCGTATTCATCAACATCTCCGACAATGGAATCGGAGTGCCCGAGCCCGATTTGGACCGAATCTTCGACCGTTTCTACAGATCTGACAAATCGAGGAACCTGGATGTCGGTGGCAATGGCATCGGACTCAGCATTTGCAAAGAAATCATCGAAGCCCACGGTGGAAAAATCTCCGCCACTGGCAATGATATCAATGGCCTGACCATTTCCATCCGTTTAAAGGCGTACGAAGACATTGAAATTGTTCCTGTGCAACACAAAAAAAACAAGTCATGGAGAGAAAAATATGGAAAAAATACTGATCATAGAAGATGACCAAAGCATCGCCAGATTACAAAAGGATTACCTTGAAATCAATGGCTATGAAGTCGTCATGGAAAATACCGGTGATGTCACAAAAATCATTCCTTTACTGGAAGGGGTCTCACTCGTAGTGCTGGATCTGATGCTGCCCAGCGGTAACGGCATCGATATCTGTAAAAAAATCCAATCCCTCAAGGATATCCCTGTCATGATTGTTTCAGCGAAAAACCAGGACATGGACATCGTTTTGGGATTGGGAGTCGGAGCGGATGATTATATGACCAAACCTTTCAGCACAAATGAGTTCATTGCTCGAGTCAAGGCTCAATTGAGACGTTATAGCAAAATGAAGTCCTCGCCCTCCGGTACTTTTGATGATTCCAATGTCACCATCCGAAATATGGTGATCAACGAAATGACCAAGACTTTCACTGTGGGTGACATCACTTTGGATTTGACGCCCAAAGAATTTGAAATCATCCTCCTCCTCGCAAAAAACAGAGGACGTGTGTTTTCAAAAGAGGAGATTTATGAGCGTGTGTGGAAATACGACTCACTCGGTGACGCTTTCACAGTGACTGTCCATGTGAAGCGTATCCGTGAAAAGATTGAAACTGTAGCACCCAATACCCTTCTCATTGAAACGGTTTGGGGAGTTGGTTACAAGATTGTTTAATCACTGACCGTAACGGGGCTGTAGAAATAAAAGATCGTAGATGTTGCCAGTAATGTCAATGTCCTCTAAACGTTCTTTTTTGACTACAGTCCCTTTTTTGACTTCAACTTCCAAATAATATGGCGGTGCAGTCCTTGAATTATCCCAGTTCAGAGTATGGTCCGCAAGGGGTAATATATAATGGATCTCCCACAGATCGGTTGACACCTGATTCAATTGAAGCGGGAAACTCACAGTGTAGCCAAAGGTGTCTTCATAGGAGTGCATATGTCCCATCGCATCGGTATAGATCATTTGCTCAAGTCTTGGCGACAATCTCAGGTTTGCAGATTCTGGATTGCCAACGGTTCTCACTCTAACCTTCACTTTTTCATGCGATAGGAATCGATGGGGTTCATTTGTCATTCGATCTCCAAACATATTGACCTGACCACGCCAATGGTTCCAATACCCTTCTACCTCAACCTCTAAAATCCTCAAAACTTCAATGATGGAAGACACTGTGTGGGTGGCCTGATTGCCTGAGGCCGTAGTCGCCGTGAACTCAAAATCATGGAGACCTTCCTCGACATTTTCGGGAATGATCTCTGAGCATCTCCACAAGGTTCTACCACTACTGTTTTTACCGGCATAAGTCATGGACCTGACCACTTCATGTTCTGTTCCCATGTAGAGTCTGACGGATACCCCCTCGGCATATTTCCCAGCTTCGGCATAAAAGTCCGTTTTTTCTCCTGCGATCATCTCATCCATGCTTCCAATCACATCAATCGGTGTGATTACTTTGAACGGTAAGTTCACGGAGGCATCCCTTGAGCTGACGCGAATCATATAATCCCCATCCTGGGTGACAGAAGGAATTCTGAAACTTTGCTCCAACCAATGGTGTTTACTGTCTATTTTGTCATAATTTGACATGTTGGAATATAACAATAACGCAATTGTGCCTTTGAGCTGGCCACTTTGAGTGAGCCATTCCAATTTGACATCATGCGCCTCATGGTACTGTGTGAAAATATCTTTGATGGTGATGTATTCCGATGCCGGAAGCAATTGTGGACTAAGTGTGGCGTCTATGATCAGTGCGGGTATCGCATCGAGCGTAAATATTCGTGCCTTCCAGTCGCTCCAAACCCCTTCGATATCTTTTACGATATATCTCACTTCATAGGTTCCCGGTGTGAGATTGTCCGGAATCGCGTAGATCCACTGACTGTCACCATCCAGCTTTCGGTACATGATTTGTCTGTCTCGTATACCTTTTTGCGCGTCTGAAAATTGATGGTCGAGGTCGTAGGACAAATCCAGCCAACTCGTCTTGTACTTTTGTAGACTTGAGTTGTAATCCCAATCGAGTGTGAAATCCGCTATGGGTTTTCTATGAACATAGATGTCCAGGGCAGGTACGTTGGATTCTTTTGCAAACTCGGGTTTGCCAATCGGCGCATCCTTGATTTTGCGATGGACCGTGTACTTGCCCACTTTTGAGAAACTGTTTTTGACTGTTCCTGAAAATCCGGTTTCCAGATAGCTTGTTCTAGTGCCACTCTCTGCACCCATGCTGTTGTCATAGTAGTTTGCATCATGCACATATTGAAAGCCGAGTGTGGTGAGAGGATCGTTTTCCATGTCGTAGTTGGCAATGTTTGTCGCAAAAGTCTGTCCAACGAGAAGAAGCTTGCGATTGTCAACGGGGTTGTTTTCTTTGATGATGTCGTTGACCGCTTTCATGATTTCACCAAGTGGTTTTGTGGAATCAACGTAAAATTGATGTGTGACTTGAGATCTGGTTGCGGCTTTTCCAACTAGAATCACCTTGGCATCCCCTTTATTCAGAACCGTTTGAAGATCCGTCTTGTTGTTTATGGTACTGTCTGCAAAGTAAACGATATACTTGTCTGAAGCTATTCTGAACGATGGTACGAATGTTTGCTTCACGTTTTTATAGACGGTTCCGCTGTAGTATCCTCTGTAATCGTCATACCAATTGTAATTCGATTGCCAGACCGTACTGGATTTAGAAACGGTACCTGAGTACGTTGCATATCTGCTCCAATCATATTTCCAAGTAGATACAGTTCCATCGGCTTCATAAACAGGATAGGTGTCATAGGAATAAGAATCCTGCGAAAGCGTTCCTGTATATCCCCCACTGCTGTAGGAAATGCTTGATGGCAAATTGCTTGATGCACTCGGAGGAGCCGATCCGCTTTGTGATCTGGAGTCAGTGGCTGTAAAGGAATCCGTAACGGTCACATATCGACCATCATCCTGCATATATTGATTGTTCACCACGTCATACAAATGCAGTGTTCCTGAGTACCCATCAGAAGAATACGAACGTGTTGACGGTGGATAGCTTTCCCCTGTGTTTCGTGAGGTTGAAGCGCTTTGCGAATAGACATAAGTGTGAAGATCCCATATTTCCATATTGGCTGATATGCCCGATTGTCTCAGTGCGTTGATCCAGTTCACACGCTCTGAAACGATGGTGTTGTTGAGTTCTCTTGTAATGGCTTGATCATTGAGAATCACAACGTCTGATTCGGGAAAATCGTATTCGATGTCCGTGTAGATCTTGGTCATCGGTGCGAGGTTGTCTACATAAAATTCACGCTCTAAGGTGGCGGTTTTCTTATCTGCTGTAGTGATAAACTGCGAGAGTGTCGGTTGCCCAAATGTTTCTTCCGCATAGAACACGATCTTGTAATACCCTAGCTGTGTGGGTTTGAATTCCGTGTAGTCTGAATAGTTGCCTTGCTTTATAAGCACTTCGGGCGTTCCGTTGCCATCGTTATCGTAATAGATTTTATAAGTACTGATGCTGATATGATCTTCATCCACACTTGCGGCATCGTAGTAAAAATCAAGAGTTTCATTTCTCACAAGTGTAGAGTTCCAAACATTGGCGATCATTGCCGGAGCATGATCTTCGAGCACAAATAGTTTGTAATTATAAATATCCGATATGAAATAACCGCTTGGAAGATCCGATCGTTGAATCTTCGGTGCGGGAACAGATGTTGTCACACGCATTTGCATCTGAATGGACGCTTGGTCTTTGACGATATATGCAAGCTTTGTAGAGTTTAGCGTACCATACTTGATGATAGAGCTTGAACCGTCAAGATTCTGTGCGGTAAAGAAATCTGTGCCGATTGTGGCATTTGATAACAGATAGCTTGAATTGACACTTGAAATGTCTGTATTCGCTTCTATGAGTCTGTTTTCTTTGAATGTGCCTGTAACTCTGAATTGTGCTTTGGGTTTGGAGGTATAAACGACCACATGACCGATGTATTCATATTCTGTTCCATCTGGATCAATATATTTAATCTTGTAGTTATAAATTTTATCTTCACCAATGAGCGGAAATAAGTGCTGTCCATTTGCAAAGGCTTCTTCCTGTGATTCTGATAAAAGCTGTCCACCAACATAAATTTCTCTTATGGCACCTTCCAGTGGAACGGTATTGTCCCTGAGATTGAACCTTTCTGTGTCGAGCATTTTATCAGATGCGGTCACGTCAAAATTCATAGGTTCCACACGTTCAAATATTGGTGCTTCTACTATAATTGGCGGTGATGGTTGTCCTGTTCCACCTGAAACACTTCCATCGGTGCTTGCATATCCTGTTTCTGAATCTCCTGTATTGAAATGACTGGTTGAACTTCCGTTGAGGATGATTTCAAGGGATGGATTGTCTATACTTATAAGGTGCTTGTAAGTATTATAGGGTATGGAAATGGTAAATTCCGCACTACCTGTATTAGCGGTTTCTCTTTTCCCAGTGAGTGATTTTTCCTGTCCTGTGACTTGATCTCTGATTTTGAATGACCATGAATCAATGTCCTCACGATTGTAAAAGGCACCAATTAACACATCATCGGGGATGCCATCCTCATCGATGCCATCATACATGTGATCATCTTGGATCTTTCCACGAATGGTTCCCATAACGACAACTGCTCCAGAATCGTCTATGGCTTTGTCGCTGATGGAACGGATTTCAATCTGCGCTTCAACGGGCGTTGGTGCCTTTTCTTCAATCTTGCTTAAAGTGAACGTTTGATACCATGGTTTGTTATCATATTTTGAAATGTGCCACATGACCGATTCGCCTGGGAAAAGACTTGTTGGCCTGGTTAAAACATGTGCATAGCTGTAAGCGTTTTTGTCTTCTGGTTCTGTACTGCGGTTGATTTCAAAAGGTAATCCCTCATTGATCCATTTGCGGGTGCTGATCATAGCGGTATCGTTTCCTATTTCCATTGCAATTTGATTGTATATGCTGGCTTTTTCAATTCTTGCCGTGCCATCAGTTCTGTATTTGTATGGACTACTATCTTTCCATATTTGATGTATCCAGTTTTTTTCTGAAGGAAGCGTCCCTGAGTCAGCGTCCCTTGGAAAATTGTTGTTCGAGTAAGGATTTCCCGCCGCATCAAATCCATGATATCGGTACTCTCCTTTTCCATTTTCATAATAGCCTTGATTGGGGTACTCTGTATTATCAACCCTTGTTGCGTTTTTAAAGTCATTTGCAGGAACATCTTCCGGTCCACCGTAAACGACAATGTGTTTATCGATCCAATGTTCCATGGAAAAGGCATATCCCTTTCCATTGAGTCTAGGCGTTTCCATAGGAAGCCCATAAGCGTTTTTGTATTCGTTCCACGTTTGCCCGGCTAAAGGATCGGTTTCAAACCACTTGGGCTGATCGTATCGATTGGGGTTGTTGGTGGCTGCGTAACCAATCTCATACGGGTAAGCAAAGATACTTTGAAAAATGAGAATCAGTGCAAGTGCTACGACTATTTTTCGGTTCATACCTGTTCTCCTTTATCGTTTTAGTGAAATGGAAATGTTGATGCCTGTATTTGAATATCCAATAGAAAAATTTCTGCCATTGATGGCTTCTTCAATGCGTTTCCATTCGCCCGAGTGATTCAATGCAGTTTTAAAATATCCCCACGCTTGATCCATTTCATCTTCAAAAAGTATTTCAAAGATGGGTTTAAACTGCGCTTCATATCGTTCCATAAAATATTGCTCATAGCTCATGCTTCTATCCACATGGGATTGATTTTTCCAAACAGTAAGTGTATAAGGTTTGTATTTGTCAGTAAGATTCAGTGGTTCAACTTTAAAGCTAAAATCCATCCGTTCTGCAGCCAAAAATGATTGCTGAATCGGTGTTGACGCATCATAAATACCATCAAAAAAGGCTTTGGATTGATATCCACTCACTGAATATTGTTGTGTGTAAGGATCAGCGCCAACTTTTAAGTATCCTTTTCCCTGGTCTTGTACATTTACCAGGTGTTCTCCAATCTCCACCAATTCATTTACTGGCTTTCCGTTAAAAATCGGCGCATACATGCGTTCAAAACGCACTGCATCTTTACCATTGTCATCCACATATCTTACTGGCATCATAGTACTTTTCGCTTCAACATTCTCATACGGCTTTCTTTCTTCTGCCTTCAGCATGGTCACAAGCACTCTTGATGCTTCTGATCGCTTGGCAAGTCCTTCAGGGTTAAATGTGCCATCTGGATAGCCTGTTACTATTCCAAATTTATAGCTGTCTAGGACATTTTGCTTGTAGTAATCGTCTACGAGGTGATAATCTTTCATATCGTTTCTGACGTAAAGATCCACATCGTTTGAAGGTCTTTTTTCAGAAAGCGACAGTGCGTTGACCACAATCGATGCCATTTGCTCCCTTGTGATATCCGCAGTGTACTGCACAAACTCCTGATCTTCGATAATCCCGAGTTCAATGGCCTTGTCTATGTAAGGCTTTGCCCAATCTGTAGACTTGGATTCAAAATGATAGCCTAGTGATTTGATGGTCATCAAGATGAATTCATTGATTTTGATATTGTTCTCCGGTTTGAACGTTCCATCCGGATAGCCACTTATGATTTCAAGTCTGGAAAGATGGTCAATCGAGCTTTTCGCCCAATGCGTATCTTTGAGGTCACTGAATGTGGCCGCTCCATCAGCGAACGACAACCCCGAAACCAGCATGGTGACTACCGCAAACACAATAATTATTCTTCTCATATCCTGCTCCTTCTCGCTGAACCGCCGTTTGGGTACCCGGTACCCAAACGGCACAAACGGCACCCAAACTGCAATTCAGCATTTCTATTTAGATCAACTGCATTAACATTATATAATCATAACATTTATTTACATATTTTTACAATGTTTTTGTTTGAATTCATTTCATCAAAATGATAGAATGAATTGAAATAACTATAAAAGTGAGGTATGACAATGACCATCAAAAGAATAGAAGACTACAGTCACATTTTTGAAAATGAGACCATCGCAAAATTGTTGATGCTGTGCATGATCAATCCGACATATGGCAAGGTGCAAAACATCGCACAGTCGGTTTATGCCAAGAATCAAGGCCGCTTCTATGTGTGTGAAAAAGATGATGAGATTATTGGCATCGCTGGAGGTTCGCAGATCAACAACGATCAGTTCATTCTCAGACATATGGCGGTGTCCCCGGATCAAAAACGTACCGGCATCGGTAAGAAATTGTTGTCTGCTCTGATAGACGATGGGCAATATGACTCCGTGGCACTCGAATGTGATTATAAGTCCGTGAAGTTTTTTAAAAACTTCGGTTTCAAATGCGTCAGTGATATCGATCCCATACTGGAAATGAAGCGTTACAATTGTTTGCTTGATGTCAAGAAATGGAGAGAATCAAACAAATGAGCAATAAAAATTTCGACTCCCTGATGGCATTGTTCGATGCCTCCAGTGAGGGTCTTTGGGAGATGTCACCGAGCGGTGAAATGTCATTTTACAATAAGAATTTTTATAAGAATTTCAACATAAACCTCGAGAACTCTACTCTTGATGAGTGGATTGACCTGATTCACCCTGAAGACAAGTTGAAATTCAGCAACAATGTGGACCAACAGATCGGTAGCGGCACAGTCATGTTTATGAGTGAATACCGGGTGATGAATCGAAAGAATCAATATGTATGGATTGAAGCCAAAGGCGTCACTAAATATGATGATCATGGCGAATATCTTTATATGGTTGGAGCGCATCAGGATATCACAGCGAGAAAAATTGATGAGATTCGAATATTCGACCTGGCCTTCAAAGACAAGATGACAGGCCTTTTCAACCGATCCAAGCTCATTGAGACGCTTGCGGACCATCCCGACGAATTCATCGTCACGTCCATTGGATTCAATCAGATGGAATCCATAAATGAAATCTATGGTCATGACTTGTCCGCACGGATTTTACAAGTGGTCGCCGATGTGTTGACGGAAATGTTCAAACAAAGTCATTTGCTGTTCAAGATGGAATATTATGATTTCGCGATCCTCTTCCACAAAAGAATGTCCAATGAATTTATAAAAGCCTCTATCGACAGTTGCATCAAAACCATAAGACGCAAAACAGAACAACTCATCAAGGGAGTCGAACTACAGGTCTATGCGGGTTTGTCCGACAGAACCAATGATTACGACTCAGCAAAGCTTGCAATGTCTTATGCCAAGAAGAACCAAATCGAATACTGCATCCTCTATAATGATGAAATTCGATATGACGTGAAAAGAACCAATTTTATCGAAACCGAAATGCGCAGTGCATTGACTGCCGAGGAATTCGAGATGGTCTTTCAGCCCATATTGGATTCCAAAACAGGTGAGGTGAGTTCCTTGGAGGCATTGATGCGATGGCACAGCACCGAGTATGGTGAAATCTACCCCGATGAGTTCATTCCGATTGCAGAGCGGACCTTGAACATCATTGACCTTGGTTATTTTTCTGTTGTGGAATCGCTCAAAGCCTTCAATACCATAACAAATGAAATCGGCAAACGCATTCCCATATCCGTCAACGTATCGGTTTTACAGCTCCTCGATTCCAATTTCATCGACAAATTGACAGAACTCGTCAGTGTTTTCAATATAGTTAATCATGAACTCATCATTGAAGTCACTGAGTCCATGACTCTGGAAAAAAACAAAGTCGCCAAAGACACACTTGAGGAACTTATTGCAAATGGCTTTATCATATCACTTGATGATTTCGGCAAAGGGTACTCATCGCTCAGCATCCTATTCACACTGGAATGTGGAAAACTGAAACTTGACAAACAGATCATCTGGTTGGCTTCAAGCGATCCTGAAATTGAATCCTTTTTGAGTGCACTCACTGATTTGTGTCATTCCAAGAACATAAAAGTTGTCGCGGAAGGTATAGAAACCGCTGAAATGTCATCCATGGCGAAAAGAATCGGCATTGATTTCGAGCAAGGCTATTATTATTCAAAACCGTTACCTCTGCCTGAACTCATTAAGTTCTTGACATCCACATTATAATTGCATACAATCTAATTGTATATTCCAATTATATGAAATGGAGTTTAATATGAATGACAAGTACGATTCACTACTACTCAAAAACCAGCTGTGTTTCCCACTTTATGCGGTTTCAAAAGAAATCATCAGCATGTACAAACCTTATTTGGACCCACTCGGTCTGACTTACACCCAGTACATCACCATGATGGTTCTATGGGAGCATGACGATATCATGGTCAAGACGCTCGGAGAAAGACTTTTTCTCGATTCGGGTACATTGACCCCGGTACTCAAAAAGCTTGAGGCCCATAACTATATCACCAGAAAACGGGGCACTGAAAACGAGCGCAACGTCTACATCAAACTTACCCCTGTGGGTCTTGCACTCAAGGACAAGGCACTGGAGGTCCCGAAACAGATCGCGCAGTGTTTGGACATAAGTCCTGAAGATGCAAAGACACTATATAAAATTCTATACAAGATTTTGGATTAAAAAAAGAGGTGTGCAGCAATTGCTAACGGCTTCTGTTGATGTGTTGATATGGTAAAATATCATACAAGTATATCTATCATAATCACATACAAAAAACCACGTCATTTGATTTTCGTGGTTTTTCTATTTAAGTTGTGTTTAAATTATAAACAATGAGGGAGTTTACATATGAGAATTGGTCATTTAATTATAGGTTTTATAGTTTTTGTGATTGCTGAGTTCATATCCATAAATGTGGGCGGTCTCTTAGGATCAGGACCCGCTGAGGCAGGCATTATAGTTAGTGCGATATCTGTACTATGTGCAATTGTAATAGTATGTACATTAATAATAGTGGAGGCCATAGAAAAAAGTAATCAGGGAAACTAAAAAAGCAGTATTTCAGCATTTTTTACATGCTGAAATACTGCTTTTTAATTGAACATCTCTTATAATCATTTCAGAATTTTCTTAACCCAATGTAACCGGTTCTTGTACGGTGGATAGATCATTTTCACATCGAATTTCGAAGATTTTTTCAAGATGCTTTTTTCGTGTGAAAATGTTTTGTAACTGGTCTCGCCATGATAAGAGCCCATACCCGAAGCCCCCACTCCACCGAACGGCATATGTGGTGACCCCACGTGGGAAATGGTATCATTGATTGCTGCTCCACCATAAGATAGACTTTCAAGCAAATGTTCCTGGACCACAACGCTTTCCGAGAACAAATAGAAGGCTAGAGGCTTTGGTTTGCTTGAAATTACATCTATGATTTCATCCAAATTATTATAGGTGAGGATCGGTAAGATAGGGCCGAATATTTCCTCGGACATGATCTTGTCGTTCCAGTCGACCCCTTTCATGACCGTCGGAGCCATATAACAGCTTTCAATGTCATATTGTCCACCCATGATGACCTTGTCATGATCCATGAGCCCGGCAAGTCTTTTTACGGTTGCCTGACTGACTAGGCGTCCATAATCGGGACTGTTTTGAGGCAACACGCCATAAAATTCTATGATATATTTGATGACAGCATCCATGAACTCATCTGCCTTGGATTCATGCACATACACGTAATCTGGTGCGACACAAGTCTGACCTGCGTTCAAATACTTGCCCCAGACGATTCTTTTGGCTGCGGTTTCAATCATTGCATCCTCATGAACGACGGCAGGGCTCTTTCCACCCAACTCCAAAGTGACAGGTACCAGGTGATCGGCAGCCGCTCTCATGACGACCTTTCCGGTCGCTTCACTGCCAGTGAAGAAAATGTAATCGAACGGCGAGTGAATGAGCTCGCTCACCACTTCCCTGCCACCGGTGACCACAGTGATATAGCTCTCATCGAAAACCTCGATCATCATTTTTTTGATGATTGTTTCCGTATATGGTGTTTGATTGGATGGTTTCAGAACTGCTGTATTACCGGCCGCGATTGCCCCGATCAGTGGCTCAATCAGCAACTGAAACGGATAATTGAATGGCGCGATAATCAAAACAGTGCCATAAGGTTCGTTTTTCACAACCGCTTTTGAAAAAGGTTGATGAAGTGGCGTCTTTACGCTGCGTTCGGTAGTCCATCCCTCGAGGTGCTTCAGTGCATAAGTGATGCTGTCAAGGACGTAACCGACTTCGTGGGCATAGGCTTCGAACTCAGGTTTTTTCAGATCTTTGAACAAAGCTTCCATAACTTCGTCTTCATATTTGTGAATGACCGCTCTGAGAATTTCCAATTGATTGATCCTGTAGTTCAAGGATTTTGTCACTCCGGTCTTATAAAATGTTTTGTGTCTTTTTAAAATCTCATTGACCATTTCAACCTCCATTGACTTGATTCATAGGTTCTCCATTCAGGTACATTCTAACGTTTTCTACTGCGGTTTCCAGCAATCTTTTTCTGGATTCATGGGGAGCCCAGGCTATATGTGGGGTGACGTTGCAATTGTCCAGGTCGAAAAGTGGATTGTGTTCCGCTGGCGGCTCCTTGGCGAGGACATCAAGACCCGCTGCATAGATTTTTCCGGATTTGAGTCCTTCCAGTAAAGCGGCTTCATCGATCAAAGGTCCTCTAGAGGTGTTGATGATGATGACTCCGGTTTTCATCTTGGTAATGGCATCCGCATCTATGATGCCCCTTGTCTCAGGTGTCAAAGGGCAATGAAGGCTGATCACATCCGATTCCCTAACCAAAGTCTCAAAAGAAACGAATTTCAACATTGGTGTTTCCAGCGACCTGTCCGGTCTTGGTGTGAAAACGATAACCCTCATGCCAAAGGCATTTGCGATTTTTGCCGTTTCCATGCCGATACGGCCCGCGCCTATGATGCCCATCACTTTTTCAGAAAGCTCGATCAAAGGCTTTTCCCAGTAGCAAAAGTCCTCTCTCCTGTTCCACTTGCCCTCTTTCACAGATTGGGCGTGTAGTGGGATATGATGGCAGATCTCAAGCAGGTGGGCAAATACGAATTGTGCCACAGCTTGAGTGCCATAAGTGGGCACGTTTGTCACAACGATACCATGTTTTCTCGCCTCATCCACATCTACGATATTGTAACCAGTCGCTAATACGCCGATATATTTGAGTTTGGGCAATTGCTCAAACTGCTCCTTTTTAAAAGGAATCTTATTGATCAAAATGAGATCTGCATCTTTGGATCTCTCGATGACTTCGTCTCTGGAAGTCCGGTCATGGACCGTCACATCACCGAGTGCCTCCAGGCTGCTCCATGACAAATCTCCCGGATTAAGTGCAAATCCATCCAAAACCACTATTTTCATCAGTCAACCTACTTTCTTTTCTGATCTATTTCCATCCAATCTATAAGTCTTTCAATGGCCGAATTCAAATAGTCCCATTTGTTGTCCAATATTTTTGAATAAGGGACCGTTCCTTTTGAAGCCTCAAAAATAACGTTGAACGGTGTCTCCATCTCAATAGGGAGGGAATTGTGCCCAACAAAGGCAATGACTTTCGGACATTTTCTATGAATATTGTTAATATGGTAATTCTTGACCGCATTTGCGACGCCATAAGGGACTTTCCCATAAGAGGACTGTTCATCCAACTTACCTTCTCCAGTGATGACATAATCCACATCTTCAACCAATTTGTCGAAATGAACCGCTTCCAAAACAGTGTCCAGTCCAGATTGAAGACTTGCACCTAGGAACACATGCAGCCCTCCGGCCAACCCACCTGCCGCTCCGCTGCCGGGCACCAAGTTGAGGTCGATTCCTTCCCGCTTGAAAATTATGGTGTTGAACTTTTCATGGGCTTCTTCAAATTGTCCACCAAGCTCTCCGACAATCCCCTTTTGAGTGCCATATACTCGAGTGGCACCTTGTGGTCCTGTGAGTGGATTTTGAACATCGCAGAGTACTTTGATGACGACGTCTTTGAGTCTTGGGTCCAAATTTGAATCGTCATAACGATCCACTTTGAAAACGGAGTCTCCACGTGGCGGCAAAATATTGCCGAGAGCATCATAAAATTCCACTCCCAAGGCTTGGGCCATACCGATTCCAACATCATTGGTCGCACTACCGCCCACACCGATTATGATTTCATTGACCCCTTCGTCGAGTGCCGCCTTGATCATTTCACCGGTGCCAAAAGTTGTCGCACGACATGGGTCGAGCTCATCGTTAGCAAGTCTCAAGAGCCCCGAGGCTTGAGCCATTTCAATATAAGCGGTATTTTCTTTTATGCCTATGATCGCATCGATTTCCCTCAAGAAAGGATCTTTGACTTTCACATTTCGCGCAGAACCTCCCGTTGCCTGTAAAAGCGCTTCCACAGTACCTTCTCCACCATCTGCGACAGTGAGGTTGGTGATCTCCGCATCAGTGAATCTTTCTTTGATTGCCTGCTCAAGTGCCGCATTGACTTCAAACGAGGTAAAAGTTCCTTTAAATGTATCCGAGACAACAATAGCTTTCATAGATCAAACCTCCACCCATATTTTGAAAAAGCAAGGGTCAAAAACACCCTTGCTCTAATCATACCCGTTTTTCAGGATTTATTTAAGTTTTTTACAGATTTAATACAATTAGTTTTCCAGCGGCAACACAACAAGTGCTCTGGAACCTATGCTCTCATAACTTTCAAAAAACTTGGTCACATCGTACTCGACATTGCCTCTGAGCGGATCCATCACATTGAATTGATCGCCGTTGATGCCGTTGATCACCACACAGTGGAGATTCAAGAGCGCCCTATATTCCTCACCCGTAGTGTCCAGTAGCCAGCTGTAATTGAAATTCGGAGGGTTGAGCTCAAGAGTCACCCATATGACCACTGGAACACCTTGTTTCACGTAATCTATGATTGCCTCTCGGGAACTTCCCGTCAAGTCCTTGATGGCATGTTCTCCATTGACGGACTTGATATAATCATTGCCCGCTTTGGCTGTCGGTCCTGCAAACACATAGAAACCGCTTCCATCCCTCGGATTTCCGGAGAAAGCCTCATCAGGATGTGGACCGAACAACTTGCCATCTTTACGGTAAAATGGTCTCATCGGTAAAAACTCGTCGGATAGAGTCACTTTGTCGATATCATATCCGTTATAATTCAGTGCGGAAGTCAATGATGTGATCTCACATCCATTGGGAAGTTCAGGTTTTTGAAGAATCAGTTCCACAGGAACGAAGGCTTCGACAACTTTGATATTGCCTTTCGAGTCTTGTTCATAGTGCTTGACTTGTTCCTCAACCCATTGCTCAAACTTGATTTCAGTGATCGGTGCTTTCATCTCGAGAATGATCATCTCTTCTGAAGTTTCATAAGGGAATACAGTGGCAAGTTGTCTGACCTCATATGCACGTCTGTACTTGAGTGGTTTCGATTTGGCGATTCCATCCGAATTGGTGACCACCTGTTCCATCACTTCTCCGGTAACGGCATTCCTGATTTCAAACGTCATGTTCCCAACGCCCCAAGCTTTCAAAGAGTCGATTGCGACGATCTCAATCGTTCCTTCTTTGACTTTACCGGTAATTAGGCCCATCAGTTCATCCACCGTGCGTTTGACCAAACCGCGATCCACAGTCTCATCCACTTTTTCGATAACTCTTGGATCATCAGGTCTTATGCCGATATCTTCAGGTATGTCACTCTTCATCAATCCTATGGAAACAAGTACTCCACTGTTGTATATCATCACTCCCAATAACACGATTAGCAATAAGATCAATATGGGTTTGATTGGGAATTTATTTTGTCTTCTCATTATACTCTCCTAATTATTATGCAATAAATTTTCGAAATAAACATCATACCATGTCAAAAACACAAATACCGTCCAAATGTATCTTGCATGATTCGCCTTGTTCGCAAAATGATCATCCAAGTAAGACATCAGCAGATTCGTGTCGAAGAACTTGTTTGCCGCATCAGAGGTGAATCTGACTTTTATACGATTGTAGTTGTCCTCATTTCTGAACCAATGTCTGATTGGCACAGGGAATCCCACTTTCGGACGGTTGGCCCATTCTTCAGGCAAAATCTCGCTTGCCGCTTTTCTCAATGCGTATTTGGTGTCCACCTTATTGACGCGTTGAAGTTTTGGCAGCGACGAGGCGACCTTTATGACTTCTTTGTCCAAAAATGGAACTCTGAGTTCAAGGGAATGTGCCATGCTCATTTTGTCAGCTTTCAGTAGGATATCACCTGGCAACCAAAGATTCAGATCAATGAATTGCATTTTGGTAAGATCGTCCTGATTCTTGACCTCATTGTATACCGGATCTGTGATCGACTTGACGTCCGGTCCGTTTTTATATGGCGGTTTCAGCAACCTTAGGGCTTCACTTTCCTCAAACACTTTTGCCTGACCAATGAATTTTTCCTCAATCGGAGTTGCGGCTTTGATCATGAAATTGCCGATTCTTCCTTCAGGAAGTTTCTGTGCGAATTTTCCCAAGGATTGTCTGATGCCAAACGGTATTTTCGAATACGTTTCATAAAGTGGGGAGTTCTGATACCATACATATCCCCCAAACAATTCATCCGCGCCTTCTCCCGAAAGCACCACGGTCACATGCTCACTGGCCAATTCGGCAAGAAAATAAAGTGGCACAACCGAAGGATTGGATTGTGGTTCATCCATGTGATACATGATTTCCGGCAGAGCATCAAAACACTCATCCGCAGTGATCAATCTCTTGTGGTTTTCTATTCCGAGCTGTTCCGACAAAGCCTCAGCCAAATCGGTCTCGTTGTACATGGCCTCATAATCGGCAAACCCGACGGAAAAAGTCTTGTTCGGCTTAAGTAGTGCTGTGATATAACTGGAATCCACCCCACCTGATAAGAAAGCGCCCACCTTGACATCACTGATTTTGTGATATTCGACAGATGACTTCATCACACTTTTGATTTGTTCCACATTGCTCTTCAAATCATTGGTGTTGATCTCATAGGTATTGTGCCAATATGGTTTTATTTCAATATTTCCTTCTTTGATGCACATGTAGTGCGCCGGCTTCAGCTTGTAGACACCACTGAAAAAAGTCTCATCCAACACGGAATACTGAAAAGTGAGATATGGTTTCAATGCCTTCTCATTAAAGGTTTTAATGAACGAAGGGTGCTTCAGGAACGACTTGATCTCGGAACCGAAAAGAAATGTTCCGTCTGAAGTGTTCTCAGTATAATATAAAGGTTTGATCCCGAAAAAATCTCTGGCTATGAAAAGTGTCTTTTGCGCCTTGTCCCAAATGGCAAACGCGAACATTCCCCTCAATTTTCCTAGAATATCCATACCATATGCTTTGTAACCGTTGAGCAAAACCTCACTGTCGGAATGGCTCTTGAAATGATACCCTTGATCCAATAAATCCCTTTTGATTTCCTCAAAATTGTATATTTCACCATTGAATACCATGACATGGCTTTCATCTGCACTGACCATTGGTTGTCGAGCGTCGTCAGACAAATCAATGATGCTCAGACGCCTGAATCCCAGGGCAACACAATCATCAATATATTGCCCGTCGCTGTCAGGGCCACGATGATGAATCGCTTCAGTCATATTGCTCAATATGACCTCACTGTCCTGCAATTTGGGATTGTTCGTAAATCCTACAAATCCACACATCCATTAGTCCTCTCTATAAAAAATCATTTGAAATGCCACAAACTCTTGTGCGCAATGGCTCCAACACCTCTTCCTTGTTGACTCCAGGAATAAGTTCTATCAATTGGTGCAAGGCCACTTCCGCTCCAAAGTCCATACCTTGGCATCCCGCGAGAAGCACCAAATCATCATGTTCAGCTTTCGAAAGCCCTTCCGCTATTGCCTCGGCGAGCCCATCATGGAGATGGACAACCAGTCCCGCATCATTCATGACCTCCAGAAAAACACTGACCTCTTCATCGGTCACAAGGTCTTTTGATGTGGTATGTCGGACGCTCTTGGTGGCGATTACAACGCTGAATCCCAATATCTTGGACCATTTTGCTATGGTCTCGGCATTTTCTCTGTTGACGATCGGACCTCTGTTGCCTCTGATCGCGTAAACCAACTGCAAATTATTGTACTTCATGTAATCCAGTGTGCGAAGCGTCACATCGATATTGCCTGCATTCGCGAAATGGTCGTCGATGATGATGAAATCCCCTTCATAGATGAATTCAAATCTTCTCTCGACACCCTTGAATTGCTTAAGTCCCTTTTGGATCGCATCCACTTGAGCACCTGATGCAAGTCCGATCGCAACTGCCGCAAGCGCATTATAAACAGAATGTAGACCCGGCACGGCAAGCTCGACATCAAATTTTATCTCTGGACAATGGATATCACCCACTTTGAACGCTTTTGCGACTTCAATGGTAAATCGTCCTCTGCCTGTTGTAAGATCGAGATCCTTGCATAAAATATGGCCGGAATGCTCCTTTAATCCATAAGTTATGACTTGCGCCTTGGTTTCGGTAATCAACGAGGAAGCATATGGACAATCCAGGTTCAGTATGGCTGTACTGCTCTCGCTGACGTTTCTGATCAGACTCGATTTCGCACTGAAATACTCTTCAAAGGAACCATGCATGTCAATGTGTTCCCTGCTGAGATTGTTGAATGCGACGATGTCATAATCCACACCATAGACGCGATTCAGCTCAAGCGCCGAAGAGGAGACCTCCATGGTGACGTGTGTCACATCGTTCTCGACCATTTCAGCCAAATACCCCTGCAAATCCAATGATTCAGGGGTGGTTAAATCTGCCGCTATGTGATGGTCATGATTTTTGATCATGACCGTCCCGATCAGTCCGGTTCTAAGCCCCATCGCCTCGAATATGGAATTCGCCATATAGGATGTGGTCGTTTTACCATTGGTCGCCGTGATGCCGATCATTTTCATTTTTCTTGACGGGTATCCATAAAAGGCACTTCCCATAGAGGCAAGTGCGATCCTCGAATCTTTGACAAGGTACTGGGGAATCTCGACATCCTCCTGAAACTCCTCCACAACAGCTGCTGTCGCACCGTTCCCAATCGCTTGCTTCAGATACTTGTGTCCATCGGTCAAATACCCTTTGACGCATACAAAAACATTACCAGGAGCAACCTTTCCGGAATGGTAAGCCACTCCTGAGACTTCCAGTGCCCTGGCGTTTTTTTGATCTATGATTTCTATGCCATTCATGAGTTCATTGATGTTCATCAATACACACCTTTCTTTCTATCGTTTCAACAATTTGCCAGTCGCTTTTTTAATCAATATACCCCAAAATGTCAACCCGGGCAGTGGATCGCTGATGCTCCATATGGCAAATGCCTTCGGCTTCAAATAGGATTTCAATACATCACCGAGTTTCAGCTGTCCAGACCTCAAATAATCCCTGACAGCAAGCACGTCCTCAAAAGCATACCAAAAAACTCGATTCGTATCCACTGTGACCGCTTTTGGCTGAAGTGGAGAACCGGTGAGTTCACAATAATCTATATAAGGAAAATTGAGACCGACTTTATGAAGCATGCTGTTGAGATTTGTCGTTCTGACATTGATCTCTATCAGATAGAACTCTCCTGTCTCAGCATCTTTTTTAAACTCGATTTCCCCGAATCCTTTGTATTGTATGGTTTCCATAAACTTGGAACCGATCTCGTGTAGAATTGGAACGTTCTTTTGGCTCGTATAGACAGAAGCTCCGAAATTGATCGGATATTGTCTGTACTTTTGACAAGTCGTATAATGCGTCACCCTCGAATTCTGATTCAAGTAAGCGTCATAGGTATACATATGATCATCAAAACCCGGTATGATCCGCTGTACAATCACTTCGAGATTGGCTTCATTCGCTTTATCAATGGCTGATTTCAGTTCTTCAGCATTTTTTGCAAGGAAAATCTTCTTTCTGAATTGATTCACAAAGGCAACAGAATCCACCGGCTTGACGATGCAAGGATAATGGATTTCACTATTGATTCGATCATAAAAGTCAGCATCTCCGACACGAACCGTCTCGGGTACCAACACACCGTTCTCCTGAGCTATTCTATGGAGGATATCCTTGTTCATCAACCGTGTCCAAAGCCCTTTTTCCTGTTGTGAGATCAAATAGTATTCTCTTAGGAGATCCAGATGGGCATCGACAACTTCCACATAGGAATCATGGCATGGGTATAAAACAGGTTTGACTTCCTGTTTTTTCGCATAATCGATCAAATAATCGATAAATGCCTCCGTTTGATTTTTATAATGAGGAGTCACATATTTTTCCAGGCAATATTTCGATTTCGAACCGTAGGCACCTTCTCGGGAATAGTCCATGGCCACTGTCTTTACGCCATTTTCCCCCAAGCATCTCAGTACACTTAATCCGATATAATAATTCGATCCCAAAATGACAGCTTTGTTTTTCATGGTTTTCCTTTCGACACTTGTAAAATCTATATGTATATATTGTCATAGACCTGTAGGGTTTGCAAGACTTTTATCTGTTATACCATCCGATTTAATGCTAAAATAATATTGAAAGAAGGTGATATTATGAATCACAATCCGCTGGCGATGTTTCAAACACAGCATGAGGACGGGTCTGTCACTTGTACCCTTTGTCCCCACTATTGTCATCTTAAAGAATCGGAACTCGGAAAATGCCGAACGCGATACAATGAGGGTGGAAAACTGGTCATAAACAATTACGGGAAAGTCGTATCCTACGCCTATGATCCGATTGAAAAAAAACCACTCAACCGCTTTTATCCCGGGCACACCATTTTTTCAATAGGCACATCCGGATGCAACTTTGATTGTGATTTCTGCCAGAATCACACTTTGGTCCATTTTGAAGGCTCCACACCTTCGATATCCGATGAGACTATTCTGAGGATGGCACAGGATCAAGGTTCTATCGGCATAGCATACACTTATAACGAGCCTACGGTCTGGTATGAGTATGTCTACGATCTGTCCATGAAGTCGCATGCATTAGGTCTGAAGAATGTGTTGGTGACAAACGGTTTCATCAACCAGGCGCCTCTCGAAAAACTTCTGCCTTATATCGATGCGATGAATATTGATTTGAAGGCCTTTTCAGAAAGTTATTATAGTGAAATCTGTAGTGGCCATCTAAAGCCGGTACTGAAAACCATAGAAATCGCAGCAAAGCACACCCATGTGGAAATCACAACACTTCTGATCGATGGACTCAATACCGGTGATGATGAACTTCATGCACTTTGCGGCAGTGTTGCAAACATCGATCCTGAAATACCGATCCACTTGAGCCGCTATTTCCCGGCACATAGAATGAACATCCCTAGAACCAGAATTGAAACCATGGTAAGGGCAAAACACATCGCTGAAAAGTACTTGAAATATGTCTATGTCGGCAATTGTTTCATTGACGAGTAAGGAAAACAAAACCCCGGAAATCGCATCCACTGGAAGCAATAATCCGGGGTTTAATCATTGGATTTATTTGTTCAATATCTTCTCAACCATTGGAGCCTTTAATCTTGAACCAGGATTGAAATCTGTACCGATCAGCGGCATCGCGTATTTTTTGAAGGCTTCAGTGACATTGTTGCCTTCCGCATTGATGAACTCATCAGGCATATGCTTTGTTTTTGCTGCTATCTCTTTGAGATCCACCAATCTGAAATCAATGGCATAATCGCCTTTTCTTTCCATGACGACTGAACCATCCAAATTGTCGATCAAAGCGTATTGAACCGCTTTTTCAGCAACTTCTCTCGCTTCTTTTTGATCTGTATCAGAAACGCAACCGAGGAATGAACGTTGCATATAACCGAGCGTATCGGCTCTAACTCTGCCGATGCCGAGTTTTTCTTTCACTTCAGCCACAAGAAGATCTCCAAGTGCGCCAGTTCCAGAGAGTTGAACATTACCATGCGCATCTCTTTCGACATTTTCCTGTAATTTGGTCACAATTGCCTCGCCCTTGTCATCCTGGATCCCTTCGGATACAGCGACGATACATCTGCCGTACTTGTCGTAGACTTTCTTGACATCCGCAAGGAAATTATCAATCACAAATGGACGCTCAGGGAAGTAAATCAGATGTGGACCATCCTCTTCATAAACTTTGCCGAGTGATGCCGCTCCTGTGAGGAATCCGGCATGTCTGCCCATGATGACACCGATATAGACGCCAGAGAGCGCACGGTTGTCATAGTTGATGCCAGTAAACGCTGAAGCGACATATCTTGCAGCCGAGCCAAATCCAGGTGTATGGTCGTTGATCACAAGATCGTTGTCCACAGTCTTTGGAATATGAACGGCTCTGAAATCGTAATTTTGATTTTTCGCTTCTTCGTTGACGATTCTCACTGTATCCGATGAGTCATTTCCTCCGATATAGAAAAAGAAACGAATATTATGTGCTTTCATGGATTCGAACATTTTCTTGCAAAATTCCGGAGTCGGTTTCACCCTTGTGGACAAAAGCGCAGATGAAGGTGTTTTGGCAACAGCTTCGAGGTTTGCCACAGTTTCTCTTGTCAGGTCCATGAATTCTTCATTCACTATGCCTTCAACGCCGTGTACAGCACCGTAGATTCTTTCCACCTGTGCATAACGTCTTGCTTCCAGTACGACACCCACCAATGATTGGTTGATGACTGCAGTCGGTCCGCCACCTTGCGCGACCAACAAATTGCCTCTTAAAATCTCATTACTCATATTTTCCTCCCACTTTACAGGTTATAAATTTTCGAATATTTCTCTTCCAAATAATCACAGTAGTATTTGGAGTTCAAACGCTCCCCTGTGATCAGTTCAATCAGTTCCGTCGGTTTCTTAAGAGAACCATAGTGATGGACCTTCTTATTCAACCATTCCGTCAGTGGCTTGAAATTTCCCTCTTTGAGACAAGAATCCACATCGATATCCTTGCGGATATAATGTGCAAGCTGTGCCGCATAAGCACTACCAAGTGCGTAAGTTGGAAAATAACCAAACAAACCTTCGGACCAATGAACATCCTGAAGGACGCCCAAACCGTCATTTTCCGGTGTGACGCCAAGATAAGATGCCATTTTTTCATTCCAAACTCTTGGCAGATCCGCCACTTTGATGCTGCCATCGATCAAACCCAGTTCGATTTCATAGCGCAACATGATGTGAAGCGAGTAAGTCAGTTCATCCGCTTCAATACGGATCAAAGACGGCTCCACTTTGTTCATACCTTCATAAAAATCCTTGAATGCAATTCCTTTAAGCTGCTCCTCAAATTCATCCTTCACTATCGGGAACAAATAGCCGAGAAAAGCTTCACTCAAGACAAAATTATTCTCGAAAATTCGAGATTGCGACTCATGGATGCCGTTTGAAGTGCCTGTCGCCAAAAATGTGCCGCTCAGTTCTTTTGATATGTTTTGCTCATAAATGGCGTGTCCGCCTTCATGCGCTGTGCTGAGCAGTGCGGATTTGAAATCATTCTCATGAAAACGTGTCGTCAGTCTGACATCATCAATATCCACAGCCATGGTGAAAGGATGCACACTTTCTTTGAACCAACCTCTCTCAAGGTCATATCCAAGCATAGGCAACAACATTTTCGATAGTTTTTCCTGCTTGTCCTTAGGATAAAACTTCGATAGAAATGCTGTATCAATGCTCTTGCCACTCTCAGAAATTCTCTTCAAAAGTGGGACAATACGAGCTCTAAGCTCATCAAAGAACACGTTCAATTGGTCGACTGTCATTCCCTCTTCAAAATCATCGATGTAAAGATTGTAGGGATGCCCTTCATAGCCTCTGTATTCTGCGAATTTCAACAAATAATCTATGACCTGCTTCAAGTAGGGTTCAAACATTGCGAAATCGGAATTCTCTTTCGCATCTTCCCATACCATTGATGATTTGGATGTCAATGCATTGTATTTTTGGAATTCATCCATCGGAATCTTAGTCAGCTTGTCAAATTCTTTTTTTGTGTTGCTTATGAGTACGCGCTCTGTTTCACCAAATTCGTCCAAATGTTCCATCAGGTCATCCAGATCTTGTTTCATTTGGTCATTGACCAACATCTGATAAGCAAAGCCACTTACAGTTCCTATCGCTTTGCTTCTCGCATCAGCACCGCTCTTTGGAGCGCCCGTGGAAGCGTCCCAAAACAGGATGGAAGATGCGTATTGTAACGCGATACTTTTTTCTTGAGCTTCATTAAAGCGTTTGAGTGCATCATTTAAATTCGTATTCTCTACCATTACACTTACTCCTTCTAGACATTTGTATGTGTATATGACTCTACCCAAGTACTCTACGATTATAACAAAAAAATATTGATGTTGAAACCTTTTAATGTGTGTGATAAACTTGTTTTTGATATTTTATATCCTAAGGAGGACAATATGTCATTATTTGATCAATGGAATGCACTCTTGGAAGGCAAAGGCCTGAACAAAGCGCAATCAGATGAATTTTGGAATGCCTATCTGGCACATGAGAAGCATATCTACGAAACAATTTTAACCGCAAAGAACACTAAAATCGAAGGTACGCTGAAAGCTTTTGGAGAAGTGCATGAACTTGAGCCCCTTCTCGCACTTGGATTCATCGATGGCGTCAGCTCAAGTTTGACTGAAGAAGTCGATCTTGAAAACATGACAGATGAAACAGAACTGGATCTCACGATCGATTTCGAAAAACTGTACTTCAATATGCACAAAGCCAAAGCGGAATGGTTATATACCATCGAAGCT
This sequence comes from Firmicutes bacterium UBA5201, assembly GCA_002412775.1. Classification (GTDB taxonomy): domain Bacteria; phylum Bacillota; class Clostridia; order Peptostreptococcales; family Acidaminobacteraceae; genus Fusibacter_D. The sequence goes on from DHVT01000026.1 coordinate 108,755, forward strand.
TGGGACGAGATTCTCACAAAAGAGCAACAAAGAGACATCAAGAAAAACTACGTGGACACTGTTACAGTCCGCATTGAAAACAAAATAGGCAGAAACGACCCATGTCCGTGTGGCAGTGGGAAGAAATATAAGAAATGTTGTATTGACAAGGAGCTTTAATCGCCCCTTGGGCGTTTAGAGCTCCTTGTCGGTGGTTTTGCGGACCCTAGTCCGCAGTGGTTTTTGCCACTCTTCGAGTGAGCAAGTGGTTTTTCGCACTTGTCAGTGCTAAGTGGTTGGGAAAGTCAAAGTCAAAGACATAAAAAAAGCATCTCGAATACTCAAATGAGTATCGAAGATGCTTTTTTGATTTTCCTAACTGCTGCACTCGCAGAGTGCAACACCAACTACGCTCGGAGAGCGTAAAACCACTGCGGACCCTAGTCCGCAAAACCACCGCGCCAGGCGAACGCCCAGCGCCTACTCTTCCTTCCCATACCTAGAACGATAAAGTCTCCTTCTGTCGAGGACGAATACGGGATCGGTGAATTTATCATCGTCCATATCCTTGAGGGCTTTGTTCATATCGTACATGCGGGCGTCCACCATATCCAGATAGTGTAAAAGTTCCGCTTCGGGAATCAATGGTTTTTTCGGACTTCCGAATTCAGGTTCGTAATGATGTGAAAGAATCATGTGTTGGATCAATAGTGACAGTTCTTTATCGATGCCAAGTTGTTCAGCGACTCGATCGATTCTTTTGATGCCCATGATGATGTGCCCTAAAAGTTGTCCTTCCATGGAATAATCATCCACAACACCCACTTCGGTGGCGTTCATCTCATTGATTTTTTCTATGTCATGTAAAATGACGCCTGCGAAGACAAGGTCACGGTTCACGTTTTTGTAAATGTCACATAATGCGTCCGCAGAACGCAGCATCCTCAGAATGTGATACAGCAGACCGCTCTTTATGGCGTGGTGATTGGATTTTGCGGCGGGATAATACATCAATTCGGTTTCAAAGGATTCCACAATGGTCAGAACCAATCTTCTCACTTCTTCAGATTCCATCTTGCCTATGAACGATAAAATCTCATCATACATGACTGAGGCTTCGATCGGAGCTGTAGGTATGAACTGGCTGTAATCCACCTCATCCTCTTCCAGGGTTCCCCTGATCTTGATGATTTTCAGTTGAACGGTACTTTGCCACTGTGTGACAGTGGCTTGTACCTTGACGATTTCACCAGGATTGTAAATGGTCTCGACATCGCCCTTTGCATCCCAAAGTTTTGCGTTCACTTCACCTGAAATATCCTGCAAAGTAAAATCTATATACGGTTTGTTGGCGCTTGATGTTTTGACGTTTTTCGCTTTTACCAAGTAAAATGCCGTTACCTCTTCTCCAACCTTCAAATCTTTAATTAACACGGGGCATCTCTCCTTCTTTTTCTTAAACCATTATACTTGATTACATTTCATCTGTCTATTGAAGGAGCTCAAAAACAAATTGAGCCAGGTCCGCAAGATGTTCCAAATCAATAGATGCATCAATAGTGTCGTATGGTGTGTGATAATACCTCTTGTCGAATTCTATCAAAGTCACTGCGGGGAATCCCGCTTGCTCAAATGGGAAATGGTCACTTGCTCCAATATTGCTGGTAATGGCGTTCAAGCCATAATCCTGAGCGTTGTTTAAGATCCACTCTGAAAGTTCCGCCGATTGGGGATGGGTGGTGCTGATTTCGAACTCTATGGGAATATTCGAACCCAACATGTCCATGTTGATGATTTTAAATTTGTCGACGTCCAAAAAACCTGCCCTTACAAAGGCGGTCGACCCATGAAGGCCTTCTTCCTCGCCATTGAATGCGATGAAGTAATAATCCAGTTCCTGTTCACCCCTGCGCACCATCGCTTCGGCTATTGCCATCATAGCGCTGACGCCCGAAGCATTGTCCAGTGCGCCATAGTTGACTGTTCCGTCCAAATTGTCACCCAGGTGGTCAAAATGGGCGGAAATGACGTAGCCATGATCCGCTTTGCCGTCAATCATCCCTACGACATTGGAGACTTCAACCCGTCTCAAGTCAGCAGTGGTAGAAACGCGAAGGTATTTTTCCTCAGAATCCTTGATTGTTTGAAATGCATCAGGAGATACCCTGTAGATCAGAACGCCATTTTCATTGTCATTTTGACGCATCAACCCGGTAAATGGTGACAGGATGAAGTGGCCATTGTTCAATTGATCGGATTCATAGACGATTACTTTGGGCTTCCTTTCGGACGCCAATACCATCTTGAAAAACACATCATAACTGTATGTGCCGGTTGCATTTCTCGAGAAGACCCAGATGTCATCACTAGTGAGGTCCGCTACTTTATTGATCGCGAAAGGATCATCGATGATGGTGTATGCTCCTTCAAATGCTCCTATTCCCATTGCGAAATCCCTAGCGATGTATTCTGTGAAGTCATCCCCGAAATCAAACTTGTGGACACTTTCACCATTGACATCCACAATTTCGAGTTCGGTCACCTTTTGCTTAATGGGCACCAACATATCGAATCCGTGAAGATAGGATGTGGCAAACTCGGGAGCGACCAGCCCAATGGCTTCCATTTCGCTTCTCAGGAACTCCTCTGCCTTCTTGTTGCCTTCGGTTCCTGTCAATCTTCCTGTGAATTCCTCAGACACCAGCTTTTCCAGTATGGTGGTGACGTATTGTGGATCGACAGAGACCTCTTCGATGATCTCCGCTTTTGAAACGGGCTTTCCGCAGGCTGACATTGATAGGACCATTGCCAACATGATGATTGCATATATTTTTTTATGGTTCATTTGCGCCTCCAGGTAACATGCTCTTATGTAATAAAGCTCTGATCACTTTGAGGCGTCAGAGCTTTAGTTTTAAGTCTATATCTTTTCTATTGTATATTTTTCTTTCAAAGCTTCCACTTTTGAAAGGTATTCGTTGTTTTGCTTTTGAACCAGCAATTGCTGCTTGATTTGTGGCATCACTTCTTCAAGGGACTGAACTTCAGCACTTTTTTCAGCTTTTTTCTGAATCAGATGGTATCCGAATTGGGTTTGAACCGGTTCAGACAACTCATCCATTGAAATGCTGAATGCGACTTCTTCGAACTCCGGAACCATTTGGCCTCTTTGGAAGAAACCCAAATCTCCGCCTTGTTGGCTGGATGGACACTTTGAATATTGCTTTGCAGCGTCTTCAAAACTGAGTCCTTCATTGATTTCGACCACGATTCGATCCGCTTCTTCTTTAGTGTCCACTAAAATGTGAGAAGCCTGAACTTGAGGTTGGGCTTTGAAATAATGCATATTCTCGTTGTAGAATACCGCAGCTTCCTCTTCAGTGACCGTTACGCCTTCTATCAAAGTTTTGATGTTGAATTGCTTGAGTAAGCCTTCTTTCATCTTTTCGAGCTCTATTTGAAATGCTTCTGTGGCTTCCACGTTCGATTCCACAGCTTCCGCATAAAACAGCTCTTGGTAAATCAATTCATCCAACAGGCGTTCCTTGCCTTCCTCACCTTGAAATTGAGACTGAACCTGTTGTCCAAGTGATCCGTAAAAAGTGTTGAAATCCTGATCAGTGATTTCTCTACCGTTGACTTTCGCCAATACTTTTGAAGTCATATAATTCTCCTTTCGGTTATTAAGCTGTCGCTTACAGTGAAACAGCCATCCGATGTCTATCATACCAAAAAAAACATCAAATGGCTACTTACTCGCTACAATTTTGTCTGTGAACTACCCACCACTTAAATTTTAATGAATTTTGAAGTGTGGGCTTCATGGTCAATATGACTAACGCCACAAGTTTACCCATGCTCAAAAGGCTGTTCCCGCCTCAAGGTCCCACTGGATTAGGTAACTAATTTCAGTAAGTTTTTTGCTGCATTCACATCCCTGTCGTGTGATACGCCGCAGTTAGGACAAATCCACTGTCTGACTTTAAGATTCTTCACCAATGGATTCTTATGGCCACAATCAGAGCAAAGTTGACTGCTTGCGTAGTTTGATGGTGCTACAGTAAGTTGTCGGCCATACCAGTTGGACTTGTATTCAAGTAATCGCCTGAACTCGGCCCACGATACTTCACTGATGGCCTTTGCCAGTTTGTGGTTTTTAAGCATATTCTTCACCCTCAGGTCCTCTATGCCCAATGCTTGGTTTTCGCGTATGAGTATAGTGGACGTTTTGTGGAGGAAGTCGTTTCTTTGGTTTTTGATTTTCTCATGAAGCCTTGCCACTTTTAGACGTGCCTTGTAACGGTTTTTACTGCCTTTTTGTTTGCGGGATAAATTCCTCTGAAGTCTAATGAGGCGTTTTTCAGACTTTCTGAGCCACTTGGGGTTATCTATGAACTCGCCCGTGGAGAGTGTCGCAAAAGTCTTTATACCTACGTCAATACCTATAGAATCAGACGCTTTGGGTAGAGGCATGATTTCTTCGTTCACTAATATAGATGCATAATACTTGCCTGTGGGGGTCTTTGAAATGGTGCAAGATCTAATATCGCCGAGAAGTGGTCTATGCACTTTAATTTTGATCCTGGACTTCAGTTTCGGCACTTTAAGTAGACCATCTTCTATGGAAACAGTTCCCTTTTGATTGTTGGTTGTGAAACTGAAATAATTTTTTTTCTTGCTTTTATACTTGGGAAAGCCTACTTTTTTATCCCTGAAAAAGTTTTTATAAGCCTTTTGAAGGTTGAGTTGTTCATTCGCAAGAGCAAGACTATCCACTTCCTTTAGCCATGGAAAGTCGCTTTTATACTGGGCGGGCGTGTTGTTTAGTGTTTGACCTGTTTGTTTGTAATGTTCAATTTTGTCATAAAGCATCTTATTGTAAATAAAGCGCGCAGCACCAAAAGTGTTGGAAAGAAATAGTACTTGCTCTTTATTAGGGTAGATACGATACTTATAGGCCCTTAACATGGATTCACCTCCTTCTGATACTTATAACATAACATATTTTACATAAAAAGAACATACGTTCTTAAAAAAAGCCAATTCATCCCCCTCTTAAACTTGTTGTTTTGAAGTGGGGGACTTCTTGGATACTATGTTAAATTTACATAAAATTCATCAAATGCTGTTTGGGTGATCCCGAGTTCGTGCAGGACATCCCGATTGATGAAATTGTCGTATTTGGTGTAGTCCATCGCTTTCCACGCATAATAGTTGGCAACATGTACCGCCATGACCAACTCTTTGTTGATAATGTCGGGACTGAGAGGGTCATGATGCATCAACGCCGCCTCGATCATAGGATAAGGCAGACCCCAGAGATCGAGCAGATACCCTCCGAGCTCTTCATGTGAAAAGCCTATGATTCGTTTTTCAGTCTCTACAAAACATAGCTTCTTGTCGCTGCTCACCAATTTGACGACTTCGTCGAATGCCTTCGGGAAATTGCTCATTAGGACAACGCTTCCAATATCATGCAAAAGTCCGATCGAGGCTATGTTGGTGTTGAGCTTCTTGCCAAGCAACTCCAGATACATCGCGCCAAGAATCTTGTTGGTCAATCCGACGTGTTGCCAGTGAATATCCCTGATTTTGGGATCAAGACCGTCATTTCCAAAGACGGCATTGCTGAGTATGATGTGCTTGACATTGACCAGTCCGATATACATGATGGCTTGTCTTATGGAGCCAGTTTTGGCGTTATAAAAGGCGGTGTTCGCCAGTTTGAGTATGTTGGACGTTATGGCGGGATCGCTTTCGAGTTTTTCCGCTATGTCCTCCACTGATGCGTTGTTGCGAATCATGTGTGAAAGATTGAAATAAACATCAGGAAGTGTCGGTATGTTTTTCATAGTGGACATCAAGCTCAAAAGTTCCTTGTTTTTCACTTTTCCTTCTATTTCAAATACTTTTGAGATCAACTGCCATATCTCACCCGATGAATGGGCTTTGTTGCAATTGAGTTGGGAGATGCCTTCAAAAGCGGGCATATGATTTTCACTGGTGGTTTTGAGATCTGTCACACTCATACGGATCACGCCGGGAAATTCGGATTGGATTCTCTCGATCAGACTCTCATTGAAATTGCCTATTGAAACATCGACGACCACAAGATCTGTTTCTTCCATTTTGAGGCAATTCATGGCCAAGTTCTCGTCATCTCTTGTAATGAGTCTATATTGATTCTCATCCATTCTCTTTGTGAAATAGTCTGTAAAAACTTCATCCTTTGATACAAGCAAAATTGTTTTCATACTTTTCTCCCTTTTATTAAAGGCGATGACATTGATGGTCATCTTCTATATACCCTGACATTTCTTACAAACACAATAAAATACATCAATTCTTGACTTGAAATGACCCCTTTTTTTATGTTAAAATGAATACCAATGACAGGCAATGGTTTTCAAGTCGCAAACTGTACCTCCCTCTGAGAAATCCCTATGTTACAGTTTGCCATTGTTGACGATTGCAATTTCATTCCTTATACTAGAGTCCCAACTCTAGTATTTTTTTTATTTTTGTCGGTCTCCATCATGTGAAATCATTAACTTAATTGAAAGTTGTTTTCAATTGCGCTATAATGAACGAAAAGTTTAGAATAAAGAGGTATTTTATGTTTTTACAGGTTAATTATTGGACAGCGTTCTCAGCCGGCATCCTATCTTTTTTTTCGCCGTGTCTCTTGCCACTCGTACCAGCGTATATCATGTATCTGACTGGATCATTTGACAATGCCGACATAGCACAGAAAAGAAAACATGCCATTATTCAGACTCTAGGCTTCATTATCGGATTCACTATAGTTTTCATGATTCTCGGAATTTCAGCCAGTGCTCTGGGACAGGTTTTTGCCAGAAACAAAATGTTGTTATCTAGGATCAGCGGTCTTGTGATCATGTTTTTCGGACTCTACATGGCCGGTTTGATCAAAATTCCTTTTCTCACCAAGGATTACAGAAAAGCGAAAGCCAGAACCAATGTGACGTTCTTGTCGGCAATAGGTATTGGTATGGCTTTTGCATTTGGTTGGACCCCATGTTTCGGTCCTATACTGGGTGCGATATTGGCTTCAACCGCGGCGATGAGTCAAAATGTCGGTGATGGCGTCAAATTGTTGTTCGTATACTCCATGGGCATGGCCGTACCATTTTTGCTGACAACTTTATTCCTCGATTTTTTCGATCGACATGTTGCCGCATTAAGCAAACATTCCAAAAAACTCAATCTCATCGCAGGATTGTTTATGTTCATCTTGGGTCTGTTGATTTTTATGAACAAGATGAATATCGTATCCAATTTTCTATTGAAACTATTTAATTGAATCCATCTATAAGGAGACTTTCCCATGAAAAATTTAATCCGATCCCTTGCTTACTCAGCCATAATCGCCAGTGTATTGTTTGCCGCCTCAGCTTGTGGCTCATCAAAAGATGAAGTACCTGTGGCTGCTGATACTCCGGCGGTACAGGAACAACCCTCAGAAACTGTTGCCGAGGATGAGTCAGACACTTCAGTCACCGACGCTTCTTATGAACCAATGATTTTGGATGATTTCAAATTGATGACACTTGACGGTGAGGAAACTTCATTATATGCTTATGAAGGAAAGACCATATTGATCAATTTTTGGGCGACATGGTGCGGTTATTGCGTTCAGGAAATGCCTGTACTCGATGCTTTCAACGACCGTGACGATTTGGTCGTACTTGCCATCAGCGTTGGCGAAAATGAGAAGACCGTGCGTAAATATATTGAGGAAAATGGCTATTCCTTCGAAGTTTTCTTGGATGAAAGCGGAGAACTTGGTGGAAAATTTGGGGTTACAGGACTTCCTACCACCTTGTTTTTAGGCCCTGATTTTGAATATTTCTATAGTTTCCCAGGAATGCTCACAGAGGAGACGTTGACTGAAATATTGACTGTCATAGAAGGCATTCGAGAAGATCGAAACTGACAAACAACAAGGGGGAACTCAAATGATCAACGTCAATAAGGAATACTTTTATGACACTCTCAAAACACTGCTCATGACCGACAGTCCGAGTGGTTTCACCATGACTATCATGGAACAGATCAAAACGTGGACTGAAGCTCTCGGATACCATTATGACACCACACAAAAAGGAACGGCGGTCATTACCATCGAAGGCGAAGACAACACAAAAACAGTCGGCCTCTCCGCTCATGTCGATACACTTGGCGCCATGGTCAGAAGCGTCTCAGCCACTGGGCTTTTAAAGTTTTCGTTGGTGGGTGGACCCATCGTGCCTACGCTCGACAGTGAATACTGTAGGATCCACACGCGTGAGGGCAAAGTGTACACCGGAACATTTCTGAGCACTTCCCCCTCATCCCATGTACATAAGGATGCCGCAAGTCTTCAAAGGACACCGGATACAATGGAAATCCGTTTGGACGAAAATGTAAACAACAAACAGGATGTCCTCGATTTGGGAATTTCCGTTGGAGATTTTGTTTGCATTGACCCGAAAACCACAATCATCAACGATTTCGTCAAATCTAGATTTATTGATGACAAAGGGTCTGTAGCATGTATTTTCGGTGTGATGGAATACCTGTCCACCAGTAGCATCAAACCTAAATATCAAACCAAAATTGTAATATCGGCATATGAGGAAGTCGGTCACGGCGCTTCCTATCTTCCCGGTGACATCACTGAAATGTTGGCGGTGGATATGGGCTGTATTGGCGATGACCTCACCTGCACTGAATACGATGTCTCCATTTGCGCCAAGGATTCAAGCGGTCCCTATGATTACCATATGACCTCAAAACTGATTGAGCTCTCCAAACTCCACGGCCTTAAGTTCGCTGTGGATATTTACCCGTTCTATGGCTCGGATGTCAGTGCTGCACTAAGGGCCGGCAACAATATCAAAGGCGCCCTGGTAGGGCCTGGTGTCCATGCATCCCATGGTATGGAGCGCACGCATTACTCCGCTCTTGAGAACACAATGAAATTGGTTTATTTATATCTTACCGCATGACGATATGAGCAGATTTCCACATTGGGAGTCTGTTTTTTTTTATACAATCTTTTTCTAAATTGGTTTTAGCAATATAACATTAGGGTAAAAGTACTAAAATGCGAAAGGAGATGATTCTATCAAAAAGCAAATCTATTATTTTCAATTGGTTATGATCTTCACCATCTTTTGGATTGTCCTTTTCGAACGTGCAACGCCGTTCATCTTGTTCACTGCGCCTCTGATTTCCATATTTTCAATCAAAATTTCTGAAAAATTCCTATTGAAGGACAGTTTCTATGAACTCTATTATTTCAATATCTTTTGGCTGATCAAATACAGTTTCTATCTGATCATTGAAATTTACAAATCCGGTTTGTCCATTATTCCAAATATTATATCCGGCCATTCCAATCCGGATATAGTGGAAATCTATACCGATTTGGACTCCAATCTGCAAGTGGCGCTACTCGCCAATTCCATTACGTTGACTCCTGGTACCATTACCATGGATGTTCATGGTCAACGTCTTAAGGTCCTTTGGATGGATCCCAAAACGAAAAACGTCACTATGGCGGGTATAATGATCAAAGGTCGTCTTGAAAAATTGCTGAAGGAGGTTCTATGACTTTTGCAGTGTTCGCTTTAATCATTTTTTCATTGCTTAGTGCCTTTAGGGTTTTGATCGGCCCTACCCTTTGGGATCGACTTCTTGGCCTCAATCTGGTCACATCAAAACTCATAGTCCTCATCATTTTGATGGCTTGTCTGAGAGAAGAAAGCTTCTTGCTCGATATGGCATTGGTCTACGCGCTGCTCAGCTTTATCGGAATAATATTCATCTCGATATACATTCAAAGAAAGGGGCGATTCTGATGAGAGATCTCATAAGCGGTATCATCATATTCATAGGCATTTCATTTGTTGGACTCGGGATCATCGGCATCTATCGTTTCAACAATTTCTATTCCAGGGCTTTGGTTGCTTCAAAAGTAGATACTGTCGGCTATATCACCATTATTCTTGGTGTTATGATTCGACATGGTTTTTCATATTTCACAATGAAAGTGTTTTTCATTTTATTGATCACGCTCATAATCAATCCTTTGATCACGCACTCTGTAGTAAGGTCCGCTTTTATCAGCGGTTATAAACTGAGAAAGGAGTAAACATGCTTGAATTGACACTTCTGCTTCTGGTCGTTCTATCCATTGCAGCACTTCAGACGCGATCACTGCGAAATGCCGTGATTTATTTGGGTGTGTTTTCTCTGGCGATTTCTTTTGTCTATCTGCTTTATCACGCGCCCGATGTGGCAATAGCTGAAGCCGTTATCGGAAGCACGATCGCAACCATTCTTTATCTCGTCGCACTTCAAAAATATAAGATTTTCACCATTTATTATCGTTTGCAGGACTCTGAAGTTGAAGACACCCATTATTTTTCCAGATACAAACTTCAGTTGGTCAAGTCTCTTGAAAAATTCTGCACAAAGCAGGAACTTGAGGCTCAAATCATCTATTCATTGGAAGAGCTGGATGATATCCTGACGAAGCACCAATATGCCCTGATCATTGAGGAACATGAGGATTTCATTTCGATTTATGCCCACCATGAAAATTATATGCTCGACAAATTGGAGTTTTTTTTGGACAATGAGCCGGCTTTCATCAGGCCTTACCGAATTGTCAAAATGGAAGAGATTGAAGGAGAGGTGATGGAATGAGACGAAAACTCATTACAGTTCTTTTGATTGCGGCTGGAACCTTGACCCTCTATCATTCGCTTCAAATCGAGCCGCTGCAGACACTTCCGATGGCGGAATACTACATTGACAACAGCTATATTTTGACCGGTGCTTCCAATGTCGTCACTTCTGTCTATCTTTATTTCCGTTACTACGACACAATATTTGAGGCATTGATGCTGCTTTTCAGTATCATCGGTGTCATTTATATGTCTATTCACGAAGGGGAGGATTATAATGACTGAGCACTCCACACTATTATCCAAAACACTCGGATTTGTATTCCCTTTCATTTTGATTTTTGGGATATATATGATCTCCAATGGTCATGTCACTCCTGGTGGAGGGTTTCAAGGTGGTGCGGTATTGGCAGCAGTGTTCATCTGCAAATATCTCGTTATTCCACTTAAAGACATCAGTCTTTACAAGGTCCAGTGGGTCGAAAAACTGGCGCTCATATTCATCATATTATTGGCCATCGGTTTTATAGCAACGGGATTGAATGTGAGATTTGACTTTTTCACTCCTTATTATATGATACTAATGAATATTTTGATCGGCCTTAAAGTCGCTTGCGGCATGACAATTATCTTTTATCGTTTTGTATACTATGAATCCAGGTGAGGCTATGATCCAAAAAATCATTAATGGCGAAAACATAAGCATATTGTTGTTTTTTATTGGCGTCTATGGGGTTTGTGCCAGAAGGAACATATTCAAGACCATCATGGGACTTAGCATCATGCAAGCGGGATTGGTGCTCTTTTTCCTGTCGATTCATGCCATGGAAGGCGCTGTTCCACCTATTGGCAAGGACATCATGAATGCGGCGGTCGTATCCGACCCGGTTCCACAAGCATTGATGATCACAGCGGTTGTTGTTGGAATTTCAACCACAGCGGTCAGTTTGACCATGTTCATCTCTCTCTACCATAAATATGGAACCACCAACTGGGTTAAAGTCAAAAAGAAGCGAGGTGAAATGGATTGACACCACACTTACTCATGTTCATAATGTTTCCGATTACAATCGGACTGCTTTTGTACATTCTAAAACATCGTTTGGTCAAGATTATTGCAGTAGCCACTGAAATACTCCTTTTTTCCATGAGTCTTTGGTATATCCTTAACATTGGTGACCAATCGATCATGATGCTTCTTGTCAATGCGCCTTTGCCATATGGCATGGCACTAAGAATCGATCAGTTGTCTGCGACAATGCTGCTGCTCAATAATTTCCTGTTTCTATGTATGGTTGTCTATAGTTTGAAACGCCCTTACATGAACAGACTGTTCATATTCTTGTTTCTGAGCCTTCAAGGTATGATCAACGCTCTTTTTCTATCCACGGACTTTTTCAATGTTTATATTTTAATCGAAGTGGCGACAATCGCCGTCAGTATTTTGATCATGTACAAGAAAGACAGCCAATCCATGTATGACGGTATGATCTACCTGCTCGTGAACATGGTCGCAATGGGATTCTTTTTGCTCGGTATAGGCTTTCTATATAAGACATTCGGTGTCCTCGATTTTGTGACCATTGAAAGTATGATTCCCAATCTTGAGAATAAGAGGGTCATGTTGCTTCCATTCTCTCTCCTTATTACCGGTGTGAGTCTCAAAGCGGCCTTGATGCCGCTGTTCAGCTGGCTTCCGAAGGCCCACGGTACAGCAAGTGCGCCAGCGGTTGTATCCGCTATACTTTCAGGTATTTTTGTGAAGGTCGGCGTTTATCTGTTGATTCGTATGATGTCCATTTTCTCTGTCGCCATCGATCTGCAAAGTTTTTTTCTGGTCTTGGGATTTCTCACCGCACTTTCCGGTTTCATGTTTGCGATGTCACAAACTGACATCAAACTGATTCTTGCCTATCATACGATTTCCCAAATTGGCCTGATTCTGATTGGAATCAGCGGAATGAGAGACCAGAACAATTTCGGGGGTGTTTATCACATTCTGAGTCACGGTGTGTTCAAATCACTGTTTTTCCTGGTCAGCGGGATTTTGGTTCAGCATTTCAAGACTAGAAAGATCAAAAATATGACTGGACTATGGCAGTCCTCAAAACTGGTTTCAATCGTATTGATGTTCGCGATCCTCAGCATAACAGGCGCCCCATTCTTCAGTGGCGGTTACTCCAAATATTTCATCACCTATGGGTATGATAACGCCGTGCTCAAATGGTTGTTCGTCATCATCAACGCAGGTACCATGGCCTCTTTCATCAAGTTCTTCAGGGTGATTTTCTCGAAGCCACTGGGCAAACCCGAAAAATTGAATGTCGACGTGAACCAGAAAGTTGTCATCATGACGATGGCAGCGGCTTGCTTTCTTTTGGGATTCGGAGGCGATCTGATCACAAATACCATTCATCACCAACCGTACACTTTTAACGCCTTGTCCCAAATCACCAAATTGCCCATCTATCTCATCACATATCTTATGAGTTATATGGTTTTTCGGTACGTACTTGAGAACAGCAAGGCGCTCAAATTCATCAAAAGCATTGAACTCTCGTTCAACAGCATCAATTTGGCCATAGTCAGCTTTTTCTTCGCGACCTTGGCTTACCTCACAATTACATTCTAAAGCGCTAAGACATAGAATAAGGGCCTCGCTGCATATACAGCGAAGCCCTTTATATATTTCCGATATTATTTCTTGAAATAGACCAAACCTACAGCACCTTCTCCGGTATGTGTTCCGACAACAGAGCCGATTTCGCTTTCATAAATGGTATCCACTTTAATGGATTTGAGAATCAACTGTCTGAATTCTTCCATTTTTTCAAGATTGTTGGCATGTGCTATGCCGATCACATCCACCTTGCCCTCAGGATACTCCTCCAGCAATTTATCCAGCATCCAGTTCATGCCTTTTTTGCTGCCTCGAACTTTTGCTGCCATACCTACAAGCCCATCTTTGGTTTCAATGATTGGTTTTAGGTTGAGCATCTTGCCGATCATGGCGCTGCCGGACGACAATCGGCCACCTTTTTTGAGGTTTTCAAGAGTATCCAACATACCGTACAGTTGCGTTTTGTTTATTTTTTCATTCATGGCTTCAACGATTTCTTCGACCGAAAGTCCTTGATCGACAAAACCGATCAAAGTATTCAAAAGCAGTCCCAAACCAAAACTGGTTGTTCTGGCATCGATCAGTGTGATATTTTCACTGGAAGTCATTTCTTTGGCAATCACCGCCGATTGATACGTTCCACTCAACTCTGAAGATAAAAAGAGTCCGATCACATGATTGCCGGCTTTCAACTCCTCTTCGAAAAGCTCATGAAATTCGTTGGGATTGACTTGTGATGTGGATGGTAAAGTCTCAGAAGTCTTCATTTTTCCGTAGAATTCCGGATTTGTCAAATCAATTTTGTCCACATACTCTCCGTCAGGGAACAATACTTTCAGAGGTGCGAACTTGATGCCTTTTGCACTCAGTTCTTCCGGTGCGATGTCACATGTGCTGTCAGTGATCAATGTAATTTTCATAAAATTCTCCTTTACTTTGATATTCAATTATTTTGATATTCAAACTATATGGTTAAAAAAAATTCATTTGTACTTCTTGTTGAAATAGTCAGTGAGTTTGGAGAGCACATCTACAAGAACATCGCTCTCTTTCTCTGTCAGTACTTCCATTGTGTAATCAATCATTTCCTTGTGAAACAGTTCGTGATGTTTGAACGCATTCCTGCCCAGTTCTGAAAGGTGGATCAGAACCACTCTTCGATCCACTTCACTTCGCTCTCTGATCACATACCCCTTCTTGACCAGATTGTTCATGGAAACAGTCAGTGTGCCAACTGTGACATCCAGCCTGCCGGCTATAGAGGACATAGGCAAAGTTTGGTCTAAGCCAATCGCCTCGACGACATGCAGCTCACTGATGCTCAAATTGTTATAAGGGCCTGTTTTCAAAGCCTTTTCTTCTATATGCAATATGTGATTGAACAGATCCACCAACAGGTGATTGATGACGGTTCTTTTTTTATCGGTCATGTCTGTCTCCATTTACTTTGAAATTCAAACTATTCTATATTCATTATAAAGAGTTTGACATTAGTTGTCAATCTTTTGGTCTTTGATTTTAAACCGCATCATCAAAATCGCAATGGGAAAAGAGATCCAGTTGAATATGGTGTAGGGTGCATACTGAAGCGCACCGACACCTGTAATGGCGAGTATTATGATGGCGTTGACATTCCACGGCATAAGTGGTGCGAATGCAGTACCGCTGTTCGCAATGACTTGGCCGAGGTCCGCTTCGTTCAGACCATGTTTTTTGAAGGCCGTCTTCAGATATTTTCCGGGAATGATGATTCCAACAGTCTGATCGCAAGTCAGAGCATTGAGCGCGATGGACAACAGACCTGAATAAGTTCCAAGCTGAACCTTGGTTTGACTTTTTTCAGTTACCCAAAACGCTATTGGCTTCACCCAACCGCATTCGTCGTATATTTTACTCATGGAAACCCCCGCCATGATGATGAAAACCACTTCCACCATGGCGTATGCGCCTCCAATCTGAAGCGACTGGATCAACACGCCATCGGATACGGTTGAGTAACCGAATACAGAATACTTGAGCATTTCCATGATGGTATTGCCCTGGACAAATATTCCGAGCAGGAGTCCCATCACAATACCGATTCCGAGTACAGTGTTCGTTTTCGCACCTCTGAAACTGATCCAAAGGACAATGAACGGCACTATGAAGAAAAATGGAGACACCGCGAAATTATCCAGCAACTGGACACGGTAAAACAGGATTTCCGATGCTGAAATGGTCTGTGTCAACTTTTCACCCATGAACAGATAGAAAAATGAGGATAACACAAATGCCGGCATCATCGTGAATCCGGTTTTTTTGAAATAATGCTTAAATTTGACGCCTACTGTCTCTGTTGTGAAATTGACGAGAGCAGAAATCGGTGAAAGCCTGTCCGCAACATAAGCCCCTGAAAGCAATGCACCGACCAATAGCGCTTCCGGTATGCCCACACTGATTCCAAGCGAAAACAGCGCAACTCCAATAGTGCTTAATGTGCCGAGTCCAGTTCCCAAAAAAAAGGAGACCACAGCCGTCATCAAAAATGCGAAAAGCAGAAAATTGACCTTGTCTATAATATCAAAACCATAGTAGATGAGTGTGGGGACAATACCCGATGCAATCCACATGGACACGTTGATCCCGATCATTAGAATAATGCTGTAGATGCCTTTGACACTTAGGATCCCCTCTTTGATCCATCCCAAGGTGGTTTTGAACGGCACTTTGTATCCTTTGAGGACACACATGGCAAACAATAACGTGCCCAAGAGACCGAAAACCAATGAAATTCCAATGAATAGACATGTGATGATGCTTGTTGTGAACACGATTGCTATTATGACGCCCCAACGCTTTGGTAAACTGAGTTCCATATTTTCCACCTTCATAATGAGTCTTCAATTGATATTGTATAATATTTATATCAAATGAACCATTGCTTTTTTGCAAGAAACCATTTAAAATAAGAATACAGTCTTAGGGGATGTAGCTCAATGGGAGAGTACCAGGCTGGCAGTCTGGGTGTTGTGGGTTCGAGCCCCATCATCTCCACCAATCAAAAAAACACCTTGTAACACCAATGGTTGCGGGGTGTTTTTTTCTATTTTGCTTCAAGGGATTTCTTATATACATATTATACAGCACAATGGATTCTTCAAGTGTCTCTTTATCCACTTCATACAAAATCCCAGCAAAATAATATATGCCGTCATATGATATTACAAGATTACTTCTATGAACCTCATAAAATGACATGTTACACCTCGAGTATTTGTTAATTAGTGTCCCATGATATTTTTCATATTTTTTCGAAGAAAAAAATGCTATTTTTAATAGCCACCCATTTGTCCTTTTGTTCAAAATGAAAAACGGGAAAAACTTTCCCCGCTCAAATCAGTCTATCTCATAGGTTTCATTTGCATTTGGTACTAAAGGTTTTACCATTACTTCTCTTTTCTTTTTAAAATTCAATGATGGGAAGATCGCCTTGAATCAGTTGTTCTCCTAAATTGAGTTCTACATTTCGGGGAAGCTGAGTAATCACAACACGCCTGTCCTGGTGTAGGATTTCCTTGTTTGCATATCCGGATTTTATTCTTCAAAAAAAGGTATTGGCGGGATATCTTTTTCACAATACCCATTGATCATCATAGTCATACAACTAAAATTCGAGTGATTCCTATTGATTTCTTAATTTTTCTAAATCATCCCCATTTCGGATCTCTATAAACCCCATATTCAATCTCTCTGCAAAAATAGAATCATACACACTATCGCCTACCATCTTCATTTCATGTGTGACCAGTTGAAATTTATCAACAAATGCCAGTCCATGATCAATTGCTGGTTTAGGGTTTAATGGGTCATCACCACATCCGATGTAATCAAATTGATTGTAAATCTCAAACACTTTTAATAAATATTCTGTATTCGCTCTTGAATCAGTTGTTATAAGCGCTAAGTATACGCCCTGATTTTTAAATGTATTCAAAAGCTCGGGCACGATGGGACTCATAAGAGAAACAAGCGAAACAAACTGATAAACCCCTTCTCTTACGAGATCTTCAAAAATTGCTAGGGGCCTAATCGGCACATCCATTAATGCTTTTAGCTCCAACCATATTTCTTTCACACTCCCCATGACTGCCAGACTGTTGCTTGATAACCCGGTTTCATTTATGCCAATTTTTTTAAAAATTTTTATAATCTGATCAGAATTTGTATCGAGAAATTCCGAAATCGCATACTGATAAACCGCATGCCAAAACTGCTCGACCTCTAAAAGCGTCCCGTCTTTATCAAAAATCACGCCTTTCAACTGCTTACTCATACATCCACTCCACATCATTAAACTCTAATGCCTTTCTCCATTCTTCAGGAAATTTTATATCGCAAATGATACAGTTGATTGCTTTCAGTGGCGCTATTTGGTATAGATTTCTAACACCTATTTTAGAATGGTCAACCAAAACAACCGCCTCTTTACACTGTTCAATCATTTGCTTTGATAAAAGTGTTTCGCGTTCATCATATCCCGTGATCCCCCCCGAAAGATGAATCCCACCAACGGCTATAAACGCCATGTCGACAAAAAACTTTTTTGAAAACTGTTGACTTATCGAACCCGAAACGGCTTGCTGTTTCTCATTGATTTCACCGCCTATAAAAATCAACTTCCCCATAAACTGCTGAGACAACTTGAATTTAGAAAGTTGCACCATAACGTCAATGGAATTTGTAATCACCGTTAAATTTTGCTTCCCCAAAATCAGTGGAATCATTTGGGCGATAGTTGTCCCCACATCAAGAAAAATCGACATATTGTCTTGGATCAATCTAGAAGCCATACTGGCAACCTTGATTTTTTCGCTGATATAAATCAGTCGTCTTTTTTCAATTTCTGGCTCTTCAGATAAAAACAAGTATTTCACAGCACCGCCATGTACGCGTTGCAATTTATGTTGTCGTTCTAAATTGGTTAAATCTCTACGAATAGTAGCTGATGTAACCTCGAATTTATGTGCCAGTTCAACCACTGATATTTTACCATACGCATCTAAACACGCCATTATCGCTTTATGTCTTTCATTTGAATAATCCATATCTAACCGATCCTCTTAAGCTTCTCAGGTTCAAAATGTACATAAATCTGCTCACCGATTTTAAACGCAGGTGTTTCATCTTCGTAAAGACAGTCAACTAGCAACTTTGTGTGTCGATCTGACACAATATATCTTAAAATACTACCCAGTAAAATAACGTCTTTCACTTGCATCTGCGCAGTAACACGCGTATGCAGTTCCGATGGCGCATGCGAAATCTTAATAACTTCAGGACGTAGTGCAAAGCGTCCTTCTTTATGATCGAATTTTGAAAAGCCTTCAAATTGCTCTGGACTTAAAATATTGTAGTGTCCAATAAACCCTGCAACAAAGTCATTGGCAGGCTGCGTATAGATGCTTTTTGCACTTCCGAACTGTGTGATTTCACCTTTGTCCATCACGAAAATCTCATCTGATAAAATCAGTGCTTCTTCTTGATCATGTGTAACAAATATTGTTGTGATATTTAGTGCGCGCTGAATCTCGCGAATTTGTAACCTTAATGTCTTTCTAATCTTTGCATCCAGAGCGCTGAATGGCTCATCCAACAACAGTATCTTAGGTTTTAATACCAGTGCCCTTGCAAGTGCCACACGTTGCTTTTGGCCACCTGACAATTGGCTGGGGAGTGATTTTTCTTTTCCTTCCAGCGCAACCAACTGAATCATCTCACGCGTTCTATCTTTGACTTCTTCTGCTGGCAACTTTTGAACTTTTAGTCCAAAAGCGATATTTTCCCACACATTCAAGTTGGGAAAAAGCGCATAATTTTGAAACACCATGCCGATGTTTCTCTTTTGTGGCAACAAATGCGTAACCTCTTCGTCACCAAACATAATCTCTCCTTCATCCACCTCGATTAAGCCTGCGATGCATCTAAGCAACGTACTTTTCCCACAACCAGAAGGACCTAATAAGGTGACAAATGACCCCTGCTCTATGGACAAGTTGATTTTATTCAAAACATTTAAATCGCCATATGACTTCGATAGCGCTTTTACCGTTACAGTTCCCATATTAACCTCTCTCTGTATCGTATTTGTTCAGGTGAAGAATCAAGGCAGTAATTGCTACAATGAGTATAAAGTAACTGGTTACGATGGCACTGCTATAGTGTCCACTTACGCCCCTCGACCAAAACATAAACACTTGGATGGTCTCATAATTGCCACCCACCAATATATTTGAAAGCACAAATTCGCCCATTAAAATCGCAAATGATAAAAGTACTGAAACACTTACGCCTTTAATTAAATTTGGGAAAATCACTTTCCAAAATGTTTCCCATTCAGTCGCCCCAAGTAATTTTGCAGCATCTACTAATGTTTTAACCTCGAGATTATCTAAACTTGTTTTAATCCCTTGATACATAAATGGCATAATCACCACGAAATACGCGCCAATCAATATAAAAACAGTTCCCGAAATTGCCAGCGGACCACTTGAATAGAGTTTAATCAAACCTACTGCTAAGATTACACCTGATATGGCAAAGGGAATCATAGACACAAACCGCATGATGCGAGTGAGCCATGGGAAATGGACCTTTCCCATGTAAATCACAGGCAGCAAAAGTGTAAAACTTAATGCAATACTGATAATGGAAACACTAAGTGATCGACCAACTGCCCGATAAAATCGAATGTTGGTGAACAGTGAATAAAAGTGTTTCAGCGTAAACCCTTCCGGTAATAAAGTGATTTGCCACTTGGTGGAAACAGCATAAATTACAGTGAAAAAGATGGGAATCACCATGTACACCATAATCATCACAACCATAAGTGCACTGCTTTTACGATTCTTCATGCAACCTCCTACGACCGATGGTATTAAGCGCTAAAAGTATGGAAGCCAAAATAACCGAAAGTGCACTGGCCATATTGGGCTTAAGGAATATATCCCCGCTGACTAACGTACCTATACGTACAGGTACGAGATTAAACGCACCACTTGTTAATGCATAAGCAGTGGCATATGCGCCTATTGCATTTGCAAATAGGATGACGCTGGTGGAAAGAAGTGAGGGGAATAACAGAGGCAAACCAATGCGCTTCCAGAACACCCACTTACCTGCACCTAACGTAAATGCTGCTTCTTTATAGGAACCCTCTATTCGATCAAAGGCTGGGTATAACAGTAAAATGCCAAGTGGTATTTGAAAATATACATAAACCACAATCAATCCTATTTTAGAATATAAGTTAAAAATTGAAATCAAATCAAAACCTAAGTGCTTAAACAAAATTGTGATCACGCCATTATTGCCCAGTATGATCATAAACGCAAAAGCCAAGGGCACGCCTGAAAAATTCGATGCCATATTGGTCACGGTAAGGGCGATTTTTCCGAGTCGCTTTCCAGAACTGTGAATCGCATGTGCAGATAGCAGAGAAATGCCCAGTCCGATCAGCATGGATTTAAACGCAATGTCCAAGCTGTTGCCAAAACTCTGCGTGTAGAAGGGATTACTAAAAATTTCTATATAATTGGAAATCGACCATACATCTTGTTCTGTTTTAAAACTGTCTATTAGCACAAACAACATCGGTAGTAACAAAAACAAACAGACAACAATGAAAAATGGCGCGATTAAAAGATAGTGATTTTTCTTAGTCACAGATGCCTCCTTAAATTTCTAGGCAGTTCATAATAAATGCTTTTAATGCCACTTGTTCCGTAGGTAAATCTTTAGTTTTTGTGCCAATGTACCAGAATGGCACATATCGTTCAAGTGGTGTTCCCCCACCATGCCCTCTGTCTTCTGACATGCCATGGTCAGCGGTCACAATGATTTCATAACCTGCTTTTATCCATTCGGGAAGTGCCATAGACAAAATGCCATCTACACGTCTGGCGGCCAATCCATACCCCTCAGACAGCGCACCATCTTTGTGACCTGCATCATCCACATTCATAGGGTGAACAAGCATAAAATCAGGTTGGTACGTTTTTAGTAAATAAGAGGCATCCATAAAAACATGCGAATCCGGATATTGGTCTTCGTAGTAAAAAATGCCGTAATGTATCGGCGGTTCGCCACTCAAATGAAATCGATCAAGCGTCGAATTCTGATCCCCATTCAAATAAAGTTCAGAAATCCAATGATAAGCAGCAGCAGCGGAAATCATGCCTGATGCTGCCACTTCATGAAAAATGCTCTTTGATTTACTCAGTGATCGATTTAAGTTGTGAACAATGCCATGTTCGTAAGGCTGTTTTCCTGTGAGTATGGTTTCATATAAGGGTCTTGACAGTGTGGGAAGCGACGCCACCACATTGGATTTGCGCGCGATTGAACCTTCTTCCAAGTGTTTCATATACCCCATCTTCAACTCGGCGATTTCATTACCTAACCCATCTAAAACAACTAAAATCATTTTTTTCATATATACCTACTTCAAATGAATGAGTACGCGCATTTGCCATAACTCTGGTAAAGTTTCTGTAGTGGCATTCCACGCTTTATGGTCTTGAACCGGTTTGGCGTTTGCGTATTGTGCTTCCGGGAGCATTTTTCTTTTCACTTCGTCTGGCATATCGATGCTACTTCGAATTGGTCTTGCAAAGCCATTTGCTAGGTTAATTTGACCTGCATCGCTAAAAATGTGCTCCCTCGCTAACTTCGCTGCATTTGGATTTGGTGCATACTTGTTGATGATGGTAGCATATCCACTGATAACTGATCCCTCTTGTGGAATTACCACCGCATAATCGGATTCACCCAATTGTGCTCTATAATTTAGTGCATTAAAATCCCACATAATGGCGACTTCTATTTCACCACTTTCAAGGTTTGCCACACTTGGTGATACAGTGGATATTCTACCATCCTTTGCCAATGTTTCAAAAAAATTAAGTGCTGGTTCTAAATTCGTTTCATCTCCGCCATTTGCGATGGCACATGCAAGTACTGCATTGCTAGCTTGCGCCGCTTTACCTACGTCGCCCACTGAAACTTTATAATCGCCACTCAACAAATCTGCCCATGAAGTTGGAGGTTGATCTACGAGATTTGTATTTGTGATAAATGCAATCGTCCCTGTATAAGCAAGCATCCAGTGTCCTTCTTCGTCTTTTGCCCATGCAGGCACATCATCCCAATATGAAGTTTTATAAGGTTGTGTAACGCCACTTTCCACGGCGACAGGCCCAAAAGCGATGCCTACATCACCGATATCTACGGTTGGGTTGTCTTTTTCTGCCACCATTTTTGCGATTTCTTCTGCACTACTCATGTCTGTATCAGTGTGTGATAATCCATATTCTCTGCTTAAATCTTCCCAAGTGTCTTTCCAGTTTGCCCAATCATCTGGCATGCCCACACTAACAATTTTGCCTTCTGCTTTTGCACGTTCGATGATGACGTCTAACGATACGTTTTCATCCCTTTTAGTTTCAGCTTGATTTGATGCACATCCCGTGATCATCATTGATAACATAAGTGTTAATGCCACTATTTTTCTACCTTTGTATTTCATAATCCCTCCCATATTGTCTTCACTTATTCAAAATCGTTACATTTCTTTTGAACTACGATTAGCATATCGTACATATGTAATAACAATATTTGTTTATGTTTATTTTCATGTTAACTTATTTGTCCAAATGAACATTTCAAACGTTCATTTGGTGGTTTGGCCTAAAAAACAAAAAACTGACCTGTTTACTGAGGCAGGTTTCAGATAAGATATTTCGGAACTATATCGAAAATAAAGGGTGGAAGCTCATCAAAGAATACACGTAACTGGATATTTTCGGTTATAAGAAGTCGGCCGCCAGTAGAGACCAACTGTAGCTATTGATTCAAGATGCGAAACCGTTTTTGGCAGTCAGAAGGTGAAAGTTTACAAATCTCTCACCGAGTTCTGGAAAGTCATGTTCTAATGGTCTACCAAGGTAATTATGGAGGCAGAGCTGCTCCTTATAGTTATGAGTTGATAGCATCAGATGTTTATAACCGCAAAAAAAAATCAATGTTGTCAAAAATAATTGAAATCATCAGAATTTTCACGGATTTTGGAGTACCAGCTGGCAGTCTGGGTGTTGTGGGTTCGAGCCCCATCATCTCTACCAATCAAAAAAACACCTAATAACCAATGGTTACGGGGTGTTTTTAGTTTATCCATACCTATTCAGCTGCTGTATAAATGGGGGTGCAGACGTTTTTTGGACTTTATGCGACCAAATCCTACCGTCTCCATCCTTTTAATCCAGCCAAGTCATCTATACCTTCTACAAACACTCATTGATGGTGCTGCTTTATTCATGGCCTCACTCATCATTTAGCGGGTTGAAACTGCATAAAATCATGACGTTGTCGACATACTTTCGTGGCCAAGCAACTTCATAATAAATGGCTATGTAAATTATTTTTATATAAATCCATGGCTCTGGTCTTTCTTATCATATGACAATGAACACTTTTCGGAGCTTCACAACTAAGCGTTACGAAAGGATTCGGCACATCTAGATGCAACTTGCTCCTCTTTAGATCAGCAAGTTCCTGTATTCTGGCATCAGTATCATAAAGCATAATCAACATCATTCGATTTCGTCTGTGTTTTGTAGTACCAGTTATTATAAGCAGAAAGAATAGCTGTAGTTGCTTTTGGTCGATGATACTTCACAAATAACCTCAATAGTCATTTTGATGCATCTCCTTTTCTTGGTACTTCAAGTATAAATACTATGCCGAGAATCTAAATTGGAGCAAAGAGTTTCAGTCATTAAACAACGACAAACAAAAAAATGATGCTATCAGAATTGATTGATAACATCATCGTTTATAAGGATTGTATTGACATTATACAGAAAATTTCAATGGCTGAGTACTGTAAAGACTCGAATATTTGCGATGAGACAACTTATATTAAGCTGTCAATGAAGTGTACAAAGCATCTTGGTTATCTAAATCTATGTTTGGAATCATTTGAAATAGAAAACTGAGATACAAATGTGGATTTAAACCATAGGCCTTATCATTACTTCTAGTATTTATCAAATCAAATCACACCTTGAAAACCTTAACAAGATCAGACAAGTGAATTGAAAGACTTGAGAGCTTTTCACTCGATCGGTTAAGTTCGGCCATGGATGCCGCTTCTTCCTCAACAGAAGCTGAAACTTCTTCAGTGGCAGCAGAATTGGATTCTGCAATCTCTGTCAGATTTCCCATGGTTTTGATCAGTTCAATAATCATTTCTTTGATTTCTTTTTTGGAAGATTCAAGTGCATCAATCTGATCGATAGACAACTTAGTAGACTCAGAAATTTTCTCATAAATCATTTTACTTGTGTCTATACGTCTACCCTGTTCAATAAAAACAGATTTCACTTCTTCAATTGTCGAAAGTGCATGCTCTGAATTTTTGTTCAATTCGGTAACAATATTTGAAATTTCACTGGTACTATGTCCTGATTCTTCCGCTAGTTTTTTAATCTCATTGGCAACTACAGCAAAACCACGACCCGCCTCTCCTGCACGCGCTGCTTCTATGGCTGCGTTCAATGAAAGAAGATTGGTTTGATCAGCTATGGATGCGATTACATCACTGGCAGACCTGATTTTCATAGCGCTTTCATTGGTCATCGACATACCAGCTTCAACTGCTTTAATGGCCTCGAGGCTTTTCTCGGAGGAAGTGACCAGTGAGTTGATTTCTTCAACTCCTAGTATTACAGAATTTTCTACAGCAAGTGATGCTGAATGGATTTGTTCAAGCAACATGAGCAATTCATGAACTATATCGTCCAATGATTGTATATGAGTTGTTCCGCTTTGAGCTTGATCAACTTGTTTCCCTGCATTTCCAGCAATGTCTTCTACGGCATGAGCGATATCATCAGCTGCCCTGGCGTTTTCTTCTGATGTCTGATGCAATTCATATGAAGCATCAGAGACGTTAGTTGATGCGTCTTTCACGTTGGTAATCACATTTCTCATAGAATCGACCATGTTATGGATGGAAACCGTCAATTGTCCAATTTCATCTTTTGATGAAGTAATAATTTCGGTAGTGAGATCTCCCTTTTCAATATCCGCAACAGATTGCTTGATGTTTGTAATAGGTTTAATGATGATTCTATTGGTCATAATGGTCATGATCACTATCAAGAAAAGACCAACAATGATGATTGCTACAGCAGACATGATCAGAACCCGATTTGTGAAAGCGACTATTTTGGAACGGTCTGAGATAACTTTGATATAACCTGCGGTATTACCGAGATAATCATTGTATGGCAGTAATGTCACCATTTCTTTTCCACTTTCAGAAAGCCAAATGGTGTATTCACCTGTCGATACTGTTTGAATATGTTCTTCGATGTTTGGCCATGAGTCGGTTTCAAGGGTACCGGCTATAAAAGCGTTGTCTTCATTTTCAAAATTCCATGAAACACTCTCACCTTGATTGAGAACATAAATAAAATAATCAGACCCGAAGGAAGTTTTAAGTTTTTCTAAAAACTTTTGATCAAATGCGCTACCGTACTCGACTGATCCTGTGTGCTTACCATTATGAAACATCGGTACCACAACTCTGAACCCATAACCGCCACGACCTTCTTCAAGTCCAGAAACAATTGTTTTGCTTGCATTTGCTTCGTTCACAGTAAACCTGAATTCTTTGAGACTATCACCATAGGAATCTGGCATGTGAAGTCTGAGAAAGGATGTAGAATCAGGCAAATGGAATTGAATCTGTGCGACATCATCTTTTAGAACCTCAAATACTGGCAAAAGTTGCTTTGCGAGTTCGTCACGATTGCGCTCAGCAAATAGGGATTGAATCCCCTTGTTTCCCGAAATACTCAAAACAGACATTTTAGCGCTGTCCAGTTGTGCCTTCAATTGGTTGTCAACGGCATTTTTCATGAGTATTGCGTATTCATCCTCTTTCGTCTCGATGATGTGGTTATTGACCCATTGCATAGTACCAAATAATGTAATGAAAGCAATGATTACTATCATTGCTGTGCCGCCGATAAACTTTAATTTTAAAGACATACGATTCCTCCTCTTTTTATCTATTTTATTCTATCTCTGTATCAGTTAATACCTGAAATGTTATGCACTTTGCGGATACTCATGCCTTATTTAAACACATAAAAAAATCCGGCATTTCATGCTTACTTGAATTATGGGGAATGATATGAATATTTGCCTTAAAAAAAGCGTCTACCACAATTGGATCAAATTGTGAACCACTATTTAATCTGAGTTCTTCAAATGCCTGTTCTTCAAGTAATGCCTTTCGATATGGGCGATCTGAAGTCATTGCGTCAAACGCGTCTGCAACCGCGATAATCCTAGATTCCAGCGGAATCTCCTCGTTGGGTATAGCTTCGGGATAACCTGACCCATTGTAAAAACAGTGATGATATTTGATGAATGGTAAAATGCTTTGTAATCTAGTGACGTTCTTAAGAATATCTGGACCATTTGAGACATGCTTTTTCATTTCATCCCATTCGGTTTCAGAAAGTTTGCTGGGGTTGTTAAGAATTTCCTTACTGACTGACAGTTTGCCGATATCATGGAAAATTGCACCTAATCCCAAATTCATAAGACGTTCCTTAGAAAACGAGAGTTCTGTACCAAGTTTAAATGAATATAAATAAACATTATAGGAATGATTTTGTAAATATTGATCCTTGGCGTCTATTGCTTCAACAAAAGACATTATAAGTTCTTTAGTCAACTTGCAATTTTCTTCTTTTTGTTGATTGAGCTCGTCCATATAAGATTTGATTTCTTGACTTAAAAATACAGCTAAAAACGAGGAACTAAAGAATATAAAACCTTGCATAACAATTGCCTTGAAAGGAAGCTGATTGAACCATGAAAAGAATGCGAAATTCAGGGATGATATTAAAAGTAAAACACCAAAGTTTTTACGTTTTAGAGTGATACCCCCAAAAATAATAGCAATAAGAAAAAAGCCACCAATAAACATTTTAATAAAAATATTTATTAAAAATGCTAACGCAATAATTATAACCAGAAAAACCACATGGAAGGTTTTACTAAAGCTTAATAAATTCTGAATCATATAAACCTCATTTCTACAATTATTTAATTTTTTCACGCGAATTTTATTGGAAAACACGCAAGAATTTCTAGTTATTGTCTTTGGATTATAATGTTATTAATATCATATCCAGCACAATTTTCCTTTTAATACCCATTAGTCTTAAGGATAAAACAAATATATCTTTGAGTCGCGCCAACACATAAATATGCAGATGGGATTATTCCAATTGCTTCATAAATCGGATTTTGCTTAGTCACTATCGCGCTAATTAAAGATTATACCCCGGATGGTCGATGCTTAAAAACTAAGAATTCAATGAGGATTAATCAACTGGTGAAACCTTGCCCTATTATTCGATTATACGTAAAAATACACTATAGGATAGACTTTTTTTATTTGTCTATTCTATAGGGTTCATTTTAACAGTACACTAGGTTCTTTAATCATTCAGACAAAATATCAATACTCCGATCGTGAAATTGTCGAACAATTGACCGAAAATCCATATTATCAGTATTTCATTCGCCTTCCGGGTTATCAGGAAGAGCAACCGGTTAAGTTTGGAGCAAAGTTTGACCTTAGTGTGGACGATAGTGGTTACAGACGAATTGAGAAAATATCCTATGATGCATACAATGAAAGCGAAGTGGAATGAATGTTCAGTTTAAGCAAACGATGCTACGGCATGGGGCTCATTCGAATCAAACTGGAAGAGACCACTCTCAACTCTATCGCGTTATCTGTATTTGTGACGAATCTTTTTATGGTTCAGTTGCGAGTACTTTTTGCGATGATTTTCAAAACACTCAAATATTGAATCAAATTTGCTGAATTTAGATTTATTAGAATTTAATCAGCATACACTAAATAAAGAAAAAAGCCAAATTTCTATGACTTTTTCAGTGTTCTCCATTTCGAGCAGTTTTTTTATACTTCTAATACTTGCTGGTGAAATCAGTTATTTTCCGATAGCCCCGTTTTAGTATCAGCTATAGATCTCCATCAATACAGCTTTACTCGCTTCCAAATAGGCATCCAATTGAGCCATAGTATGTGCTGCCGACAAAAATAACCCTTCAAACTGCGCAGGAGGAAGTAGTATTCCCCGATCTAGCATTGCTCTGAAATATGTCGCATAAGCATTTGTATCACAACGCTTGACATCGTCATAATTGTTGATTTCACCTTCGGCGAAAAATAGACAAGGCATAGATTTATATCGCTTGAATGATACTGGAAGTTGATGTTCTTCAATAAAAGGCACCATTTCCGATTCCAAATACTTCGCCATATCTTCCAAATTTTGATATACCTTTGGATTTTCCTTTAAATAATCCAACATTTGAATTCCAAAATACATCGCAAGTGGGTTTCCTGATAAAGTCCCAGCTTGATACACTCCGCCAAGTGGAGATACTGTCGACATGATTTCAAGTTTGCCGCCATAAGCACCAACCGGTAACCCACCTCCGATGATTTTACCAAAACAAACCATATCCGGAATGATCCCATAAACCTCAGATGCACCGCCATAGGCCAACCTGAACCCTGTGATCACTTCATCGAAAATCAGAATTGTACCATATTCATTACATAGTTCTCTAAGAGTGCTTAAAAATGATATCTCACTTGGCACCACCCCCATATTGCCTGCAACAGGTTCTATTATAACAGCCGCGAGCTCTTTCCCGTATTCCTCAAACGCTTTGATCAACGAATTTGAGTCGTTATATCTCGTAACAATCGTGTCTTTGACCACCGATTCTGGAACCCCTAGTGATGTTGGAACACCATAGGTCAAAGTACCTGAGCCCGATTTCACAAGCAGTGCATCCGAATGTCCATGATAACACCCTTCGAATTTCAAAATCTTGTTTCTTGAAGTGAATCCCCGTGCAACTCGAATAGCACTCATAGTCGCTTCAGTTCCGGAATTCACCATACGTACCATATCCATTCCCTCATAGGCATCAACAAGGCGTTCTGCCATTTCGACTTCAAGTGCTGAAGGCACACCATAACTCAATCCTTTGGATAGAATAGGATTCAAGTCATTTTTCATAAATGGTGGTGTATGTCCAAGAATCATTGGCCCCCAGGATCCTATAAAATCAAAATATTCATTTCCATCGACATCTGTCAGAATTGACTCCGATGCAGAATCAATCATTATTGGGTCCATTCCCACTGATCGAAAAGCTCTGACTGGGCTATTAACCCCTCCAGGTATTACGAGTTTGGCGCGTTCATAAAGAGTTTTTGATTGCTCATGTCTCAACATAATGTTTCCTCTCACTTCCAACTTTAACATGTGGCTATAGCCACTTCTCTGCAATTAACTTTGAAAAATAGGTAATGATCAATTTCGCCCCCGCCCGCTTGAATCCAATCATCGTTTCATAAACAATAGATTCACTGACAATGCCAGACTTGATTCCTTGATAGAGGAGTGCGTACTCCCCACTGACATTATAAACAACAAGAGGTTTTTTTATGGCTTCATTTAACTCATGCAAAATATCCAAGTACATCATGGCTGGCTTGACAATGATTAAATCAGCACCTTGATCGGTGCTCGCCCTCGCGACATCCGTAACGTCTTTACTGTTATGAAAATCCATTTGATAACTGCTTCTAGAGCCTTGTTTAGGACTTGAATCGGCAACAGCTCTAAATGGTCCATAATAGCTTGAGTGATACTTAATCGCATAGGACATGATTGGGACGTTAGCAAAACCATTACTATCCAAAGATTGTCGAATAGCACCGATACGACCGTCCATCATGTCTGAAGGCGCAACCATATCTGCACCTGACTCGACATGGCTCAATGCAACCTTAGCCAAAAGTGTCACTGTAGGGTCATTATCAACACACCCTGAATCGGTTAGAACGCCACAATGTCCGTGATCCGTATATTGACAAAGGCATACATCTGTAATGACATAAAACTTGGGCGAGTAGGATTTCACATAGCGTATTGCCTTTTGTACAATGCCATTTTCATCATACGCACAAGAACCGATTGAGTCCTTTTGTTCTGGAATGCCAAACAGCAAAACTTGATGCAATCCTAAATGCAATAATTTGTCCAATTCTTCATGCAACCTGTCAAGTGAATACCTATAAACTTCTGGCATCGCCTCAGTTGACGATTTGATGTTTTGACCTTCAACAACAAAAATAGGGGTAATTAAATCATCGATCGACAAATGATTTTCTCTCACCATTTTTCTCAAATTGTCGTTTTCTCTGAGGCGCCTAAAACGATGTTTTACATCACAGGTGTACGACTGATCCATTTTTACTCTCCTCACTTATGATTGTCTCTATCATTCCATCTATAGTATGGATCTTTGAAGTTACAACATCCTTATATCCCATTTCCATCAAAACATCCGTGGTTACAGGGCCGATGGATACAAGTAATTTGTCACATTCAATTTTAAAGTTATGACTCAGTAAATACTCATGAAAATACTTGGCGGACGAGCCACTTGTAAATGTGACATAGTCCACTTGACTCAATGTTTCCGCTGTGATTTCCATATCAGTTGATGAGCAAGTGCGATACACTGGGATGTGAACAAAGTCACAAATTGAACCAAAGGTATCAGATAATAAAGTTCTTATATCTTCTGCTCCTGGAAGCAGTATGCTATCTTTCTTGCTGATCAATGGCTTCATCAATTTGACGATGCCTTCTTGAGTAAATTGCTCAGGAATGTAATCGGCTTTAATGCCATACCCAATCAAACTACTCGCAGTAGAGGTTCCTATTGCGAGAACTTTCAAATGTGAAAGATGACGGGAGTCCATACCTTGTTCCTGTAAAGCCTTAAAAAACAACTTTACACCGTTCGAACTCGTAAACCATAGATGTGTAAAGCTTTTCAATTGATTGAACTGGTTCAAAAGTGGTCCTTGATCGACCTCATAGATTTCTATTGATGGGCTCTCAATGACCGTCGCACCGAGGTGACGTAATTTTTCTGAAAATGAACTTGCCAGAGCGCTGGCTCGAGTCACTAAAATTTTCTTGCCAAAAAGAGGCCTTTTCTCAAACCAATTTAAATCTTTTCGCAGACAGATTACATCGCCCACCGCCAAGAAAGCTGGTGATGCCACACCTGAGATGCTGTCCGCGTCATCCATGGTCGTTTCGTAAACCATCTGATTTCCAAGTGTGGCATTAGAAACAACTGCTATCGGAGTCTTGGGGTCTTTGCCTTTTCCAATTAATTCACTGCATATGTTCTTGAATTGACTTATACTCATAAGAAAAACCAAAGTTCCCTCCAGCTTTGAAATTGTATCAAAATCAAGTCTCTTATCTTCTGAATTGAAATGACCAGTAAATACATGAAATGATGCCGCAACGTCCCTATGTGTTATTGGGATGCCGGCATATGCCAATCCGGAAATTGGAGAGGTGATCCCTGGAATCACTTCAAACGGAATTCCCTTTGAATTCAAGTGTATGGCTTCCTCTCCACCACGTCCAAATACAAATGGGTCACCGCCTTTTAATCTAACGATTCTCTTGTATGATTTTGCTAATTTTTCAAGTGTTCTATTGATTTCTTCCTGAGTCATGGCATGGTCGGATGCCGCTTTGCCAACGTATATTCTCTCAGCATGCTCCGGCACATATTTGAGAAACGCAGGTGCGACCAGTCTATCATATACAACCGCATCACATTGTTTGAGCCTATCGACAGCTTTGATGGTGATCAGACCTTCATCACCAGGACCCGCACCGACCAATGAAACCATCACATCCGAGAACATTTTCTCGAGTGTAGCTTCAGCGGCTCTTTTGCCTAATGCCTCTGCATGATCTCGATCATCTGTAAGTTCAGTTTTATACAGACTACGTCCCTCAGAATCACCAAAAACAGTAGAAATTTTCAATTGACGTCCATGCAAAGTCGCATATGCTCCAATTGGTATGTGACAACTGCCTTCTATAGCTTCCAAAAATGCCCTTTCAGCACGAACACAAACATCAGATACTTCATCGCAAATTGAGTTCAATAACACCTTGATATGATTGTCGTTCGTTCTGTATTGAAGTCCGAGTGCACCTTGTGCAGGTGCGGGAACTATTAAATCAACATCCAGATATTGCGTGATTTTTTCTTTGATCCCCAGCCTGTGCATACCGGCAGCAGCAAGGATCACGCCATCAAGTAATTCTTTTGGGATTTTATTGATTCGAGTTTCCACATTGCCTCTTATTGGAACTGGCACAAGATCTGGTCTAATTCGCATAAGCTGATACAGCCGACGCTTGCTACCTGTACCAATTCTCGCCCCAGCTGGTAGATCATCCAATGTATTGAACCCCTCCCTGAGTACCAAAACATCTCTTGCATCTTCACGTACTGGTACGGAAGCTAGAGATAATTCCGGCTCGAAATGACTTGGCATATCTTTAAGACTATGGACTGCAAAGTCGATTTGACCTGCTCTTAATTGCTCTTCAATTGCACGTGTAAACAACCCTTTATCACCAATTTTATCCAGTGGTGTCGTTTGAATCTGGTCGCCTTTAGTAATGATCACTTTTAAAATAAACTCATACTCCTGCCATTTTTCCTGAAGCTTGCTGATGACCCATTCAGTTTGATTGACCGCCAAACGACTTCCTCTTGTACCCACGATTATCTGACGCATATTTTATTCCTTTCTCAACTTTTCAATAAGCGCATCATAAGGCATATGCATTTTTTTTGCCTCATTTGAATGAATTGAAATTTTTTTTATATCCGTTTCCATTTCTTTCAGCACTGGTTTTAGCTCGCTGATGATATGACGTGCCACGTAAGGTGAACGATTTTTTCCTGATGCTGCCACAACATAATCATCATGAGTGATTGAGCACATATCTGAAAACATGCCTTTACCTCCGTCATCGATTCGATTATAAAGTTTATGACACTGCTCACATATTTCAGCAACTTGTTGGTTCACTGAACTAAGATTTGTCGAAATGATTACAAGATGATGTTCCATGAAAATTTCCTTATGTCTCTCATAAAAATCAGAAAAATACATCACGTAATCCGCATTGCGTTCAGCATCCGGGTCAACTGTTGTAACCGCGGCGAAACAGCTTTCATAGCTGACTTTTTTTCTTGTGCCGATCAAGCCGTTTCCTACAATCAACACTTTCAATTTATTGGTGTTCAGTGCAATGGGTTTGATCGTGTATGTCTTTTCACTCATATTGATACAACTCCTTGAGCATTTTTATATACGCTGTGCGCTTATCTTGATCATAGATGTTTTTCAGTTGTTCAATCGGTGGTTTCACCATCTTTTTAAGTGATGATTCAATAAGCTGTTCAATTCTAAGCAAATTTCGTTCATCGGATGCTAGATTCTTTCTTTTTATTGAAAGCATTGTTTCTTGTGTCAATTTCTGAATGGTCGTTTGCCATTCCCTTATGACATCGTCGATGCCAATAGATTCAACCCAAGTAATATACTGCTCTACGCGTTCCACCATCATGCTTTCTATTGTTTTTCCTATGGACTCTCTTTTCTTATAATTGGATTCAGAGATGTCTTTCAAGTGATCGACGTGCCATAGGGTCAGATCTTCAATTTGTGATATGGAACTTTCTATATCTCTAGGCATCGCAAGGTCGATCCATAGTGCGCCTTTTTTATACCCTATAAGATCGTTTCTTCTGATCACAGTGTGTGGGGCTGCTGTCGAACTGATCACAAGATCACTCTCCAAAATGCAATCATACCTGGCTTCAAATGTCTCTATTCTTACTTTCGGGTGATTTAAGATTTCTTCAGAAAGCTTCTCTGGTGATCGAATAGAAACGACGATTTGTTGAACAGGTGACTCAAGCAAATGTTTTATCGCCAATCCCCCCATTTTTCCAAGTCCAATCATCGCCACTTTATGATCTGCTGTCAAGTACCCAGCTTCATAGGCTTTTTTGGTTGCTATATAGCTCAAAGAAAGTGGGTTTTCTGAAAATTTCAATGAAGTTCTCACCATTTTTGAAAATGAAATGGATTCTCTGAACAATTTGTTCAACAATTTCCCTGCAAAACCTTCTTCTGTAGCCGCTGCAATAGCATTCTTGACCTGTCCTAGAATCTGATCTTCACCAAGAACCGCTGAATCTAGCCCGCAAGCCACTTTAAACAAATGATTGACCGCATCGGTTTGTGTTTTATGATAGATTATTTCCAGCTGATGGTCGAATAGCTTACCGATATAGACCATTAAATCATGACTTGTTTTTGAGTAATCGCTCATGGCACTGACAAAATAGATTTCAAATCTGCCACAAGTTGCAATAATAGTGAATTCTTCTATCCCGTCCCAAAACATCAAATCATCTTTGATTTGATCTAACGTGTTTTGATGTGACAAAAGTTCACGCTGTTCCACGGATGCTGTATCATGATTTATTCCCAAAACCCCGATTTTCATAAGCCCTCCCAAAGCAATTTCGTATCTATACCGAATTTTTCTGAGACTCTGATCATTAGCGGTCTCTCTAGTGACGCTTGCCGCATCACTTCTTGCTGTGACATGATGTCATGTGTCTTCCCATTTGCTATGATTCGTCCTTGATGCATGACGTAAATGCGATCACATAATTCATAAATCAAATCCATATTATGACTTGAGACAACTACACTTCGACCTTCAAGGGCCAACTTCTTTATCAATTGAACCATATCTTTTTTCATTTTGGGATCGAGTCCCGTCTCGGGTTCATCCAGTAGTATCGTTTCACACTCCAGCGCAAGAATGCCCGCTATAGCAACTCTCTTTTTTTGGCCAAAACTCAAATATTGAATAGGGGTTTTTTCAAATGCATCCGCTCCCACCAAATTTATGCATCTTTCAGTACGTTCGTTGACGATCGCTTTAGGTAATCCCAAGTTTTTGGGTCCCATTGATACATCATCATGAATCGATGTGTGAAAGAGTTGACGCTCGGGATCTTGTAAGACCATATTGATCTTCTGTCGGTGACTGATCAAACCGCTTTTACTGTAATCAATTTTCTCCCCATTTACTATCACTTCTCCTTTTTGAGGTTTGTGTAGCCCCAAAAGGCACTTGAATAATGTCGACTTGCCCGCACCATTTTCACCTATAACGCCGACAACAAGTCCTTTCTCTGTGGAAAAATCAATATTTTCAATACCTTGATTACTATATTCATAATGAAATGTCAGCTGATTGCATTTAATCATATTCAACTCCTGATATCGTGATAAAATCTTATCCTCATAGCAGATTCCATTTCATCCATCCTACTTAAAATACGTATAAACAACATGGATGCCATCTGCACAACACTTAGAAAAGCAGTTTTCGGTTTGATGAAACCATATCTAAGCTGCTGTGAAAGAATCATGTCAACCGACTCTTCAATGATGACAAAAAGCATTCTGTAGCTGAGTCCAAACAACTGCACAAAAGCACTTGGCATATGCAACATAACCATCCAATCGATGATCCTATTCATCGGAATCGTCAGCGAAAGACTGAACACAAGCGCAAATGATGAGACTGATCTCAAAAATACACTTAAAGCAAAAAATATTCGTTCAGGTGACATACTCTGAGTGATGTCGAAAGCAATCATCAAAGCTGTGATTCCTGTAAAAACAACTGGTACCATCATCAACTTTGCCAATGTGATAACCCTGATTCTCGTAAGAATAAAAATAGTTGCAAAAGCGACTGCCAAATTGACAAAATATAAAGCCCAAAAATCCACAAGTATACTCACTACCAAAACAATTAATGTCATGGTGATTCGAGTCCCTGTAAAGACATTATTATATTTACTTTTGTACGCTATGGCATCGACATGAATCACGCTTTTTCTCCTTAAGTGTTCCGAGGTAGTACCCTATGATCATCGCGCCAGATGCTGCGAAAAGTGTAAACAACAAACTCTCAATTTCTCCACTTGGAGGCTCCCACATAGGTTCGAACCATGGTTCATAGTTTGGATTGATTTCAAATACCATGCTCTCAGCATTGCCATCAGAACCGCTGTACTCAGCTGATGGGTTGAGAACCAGGGGTACGATTATTAGCAAAGCAAAAATGATCAGCAGGATAGTATTTTGTTTTTTCATCTTTGTCCTCCTACAAGTCTTGGAAATCTATTGTCCTGACTCAATAGGTTGTAAACCACAACGGTCAGTAACCCTTCCGCTATTGAAATCGGCAATTGAGTAAACATGAATACGCCTAAAAATTTCGTGGTCGCATAAAAGAAATTACCATTTGCAAAAGCGCTTCCAAGTTGTATGCTTGTTACGAAATAGGTGCTCAAACTTCCAATCATCGCTGCAACAAACACACTGACTTTTGTGTTGATATTCATTTTTCTCATGACTTTATAGATTCCAAATGAAACAAACGGTCCTACTACAGCCATTGAAAAAGCATTTGCTCCCAAAGTTGTAATGCCTCCATGTGCTATAAGGAGTGCTTGTAAAATAAGCACAATCGTACCTATCGCAACCATAGGCAGTGGTCCTAAAAGAATCGCTCCAAGACCCATTCCCGTCGGATGTGAACAACTTCCAATGATTGAAGGTATTTTCAAGGAAGATAAGGTGAAGGCGAAAGCCGCCATCAAGGCAAAGATCAACTTAGTCGAGGCATCCTCACGAAATTGTCGGTTCAACTCAAAGATACTCCACACTAAAAAAGGCGTGAAGACCAGCGTCCAAAAGAATGCCCAAGTTTGAGGCAGAAAACCTTCACCAATGTGCATGGCATACGTCAATTGTCCATAACCAAGTATTGTATTAATCATATTAACCCCCATTTTCAATTGTTGTATTTAATAATGTTCGAAGCATAGCAATATTCGCTACAGAACTTCCTTCATAAGACTGATCCAATGACAGGACAAGTCCTTTAACCTTAGAATTTTTAATTGCTTCCAAATTGGATTCATAGGCACTCCCTTCACCACTGTTTTTAAAAATGAAATGTGTTATCCCATAAGCGGCAAACAAAGATAGATTCAATTGAAGTGGATACGGGGCCTTTATTGCTATAATATTCCTTAAAGGTACATCAAGTTCTTCACAGATCTTCAATGAATACACGCTCGGCATGATTCTAAAAAAACAATTTTCTTTAGGAAATACCTCATAAAAGGCTTTGATATGTTTTGTTCCTGTGATCATATAAATGTCATCAGGCTTTTGATGACCCCTTAAAAAATTTATGATTTCTTCCATAGTCTTATATGAATTTAAGTTTTGTACCATTGATGTGTCAGAGACGATTGCAGGTCTTTCATATCGTATATATTTTATTGCAGCTTTTTCACAGGCAGATTTAGCTACTTTTTTAATTTCAAGTGCATGTGGATGAGTCGCATCTATAACAATATCTATTTGCTCAGCTCTGATGTGACTGTATAATGACGCTTCAGTAAATTGTCTTACAATGCACTGAGTATCCACATCCTCATAAGTCTTTTTGCCAAGATCCGTCGCAACAGAAAGCTGATGAGATAAACCCATTTCATTTAATAATGCGCTTATTTTTTTTCCTTCGTGTGTCCCTCCAAGAATCAGAATCATAGCTCATAACCCCTAGGTGTCACCATAAGATTTCCGATCATTTTCGTTCCTTTGTTTCCAACAATAACGATTGTAGTCATGTCAATCAAATCATAATTCACTTCATCAATCTTATAAATATGAGTCTCTTCTTGATCTCGACCTGCATCTTTAGCGAGTCCAACTAAAATGTCATCCCCTTGAATCTCTGAAATCATATTGATTGCTTGTTTGATATAATCTGGTCTTCCATGACTCTTTGGATTGTAAAAACATATCACAAAGTCTGATGTCGCAGCGGCTTTGACTCGGTTCATAATTTTATCGATTGGTGTCAACAAATCACTCAAGCTTATATGGCAGTAATCATGCATGAGTGGCGCTCCGAGTATTGCCGCGCCAGCACTGGATGCGGTCACACCAGGCACTACTTCCACATGATCTTGACCATCACTCAATTCCAGAACAAGCCCCGCCATACCATAGACACCGGCATCGCCACTACTGATCACAGCGACTGTTTTACCATTTCTAGAATATTCTATGGCTTTTTTGCATCTTTCAACTTCACCCCGCATCCCATTACTTTCCACGATTTGAGTTGTAAGTAAAGATTCGATCAATTTGATGTACGCCTTATATCCAACAACAACATCGACCTCTTTAATTATTTTTTTTGCTCGATGTGTCATATGTTCAGCATTTCCTGGTCCAATACCCACAACATAAATCATTTCTTCATCCTCCCAAATGCAAATGTACAACCTGTCTTTTTGTAAACAGTCTGTGCCAGAGGATCCTCAGTGATGACCATGGCACTTGGTCCGGCGACAGCAGATACACCGACCTGTTTTTTAACAAAATCGGACCCATCATATTGTGCTTCATAGGTTTTCAATATTTTGACATCATGACAAATAAAACTCGCTTGAAGCCATTCACTTGTCTCTATTAAGCATGGCTCCTTCGACTTGATTGAAATCGAACTTAGGAAACCAACAGATTCTATAGAAAATCCACTTTCATCAAGGGCCTCAAGTAATTCAGTTTTATAATTTTGGAAGTCGAGTCCTTTTTTGCACCCCGTACCCACAACCAAAGTTTTGCTGTAAAACACATGATCCATTCTTCGGTCACAAGTCCAAGTCTCTGGCTTTCTCAGTGAAATACCAACACATGCCATTCCAAAGTCTCTATGATTTCCTTCAATTTCAATCGTGCCTTCGCTAGTCAAAAGAGGATCGAATTCTATCCTTAGTTGTCCACCATTGGCTATGAGCATATTGATTTTTTTTATACTTTCACGATTAGGTTCTATAGGCACGTTGTAGCGTTTTAAAATTTCCTCAATTCCCAAAAGGCCACGAATATCAGTTGCTGTGGTGATTACAGGTTCAGCATGATATCCATGATGCTTCAAAAGTGAAGACATCCACTTCGCAGATAGGTTTGCGCCACCGAGATGTCCCGACAAAAGACTTATGACATAGAATCCCTGATCGTCAATGACAATCACAGGAGGATCGCTGACTTTATCTTTGATGAATGGCGCAATCGATCTGACGGCGATTCCTGTCGCTCCAATAAAAAGCAATCCTTCTGAACGTGTTGAACCATTAAGTTCAAACGCATCCTTAACGAAGTTATCAAGACTGATATGTTTATTTTTATCGTACTCTTGATGAACATTAAGTTCATGTTTGAGACAGTTTGTGATTGCCTTCCCTGAATGTGTAAAACTCACAACATGCCACTTCTTGCCTTTAATTTCTGAATTCATGCTTAAAATCCTTATCATACAACTTGGAATTATTGAAATCTATCCCCAGGCAATTCCCTACAATAATAAGTGCTGTTTTACTGATACCAGCTTCATCAGCAAGTTCAGCAATATTTGTAAGTGTTCCCCTTATAATTTTTTCATCTGGCCAAGTGGCCTTATAAACCATAGCCGCAGGAGTATCCAGTGCATAGCCTCCATCATGGAGCGCTTCAACAACCTCTTTCACCATACCTGAAGATAAAAAGATGGCCATTGATGTCTGATGTTTGGCAAATGAAGAGATGCTCTCTTTGGAAGGGACAGGTGTCCTTCCCTCCATTCGTGTTATAATCAGACTTTGGGAAATTTCAGGCACAGTGTATTCAATTTTAAGTGATGATGCAGCCCCTAAAAAACTGCTGACTCCAGGAATCAATTCAAATTCGATTCCCAAATCATTCAATTTTTCAATTTGTTCTCTCAACGAACCAAATATTGAAAAGTCACCCGTGTGCAATCTGACGACAGTTTTATGCTCTACTATACTTTTGTGGCATACTTCTATAATTTCATCCAGATTCATTGAAGCGCTGTCATAGATTTGACACGCCTCTTTACAGGCATTAAGCAGTACCGGATTGACCAAAGAACCTGCGTAAATTACCACATCCGCGCTACTAAGTGCCTTATGCCCCTTGATTGTCAATAATTCCGGATCCCCTGGACCAGCTCCTACAAATATCACCTTCATTTTTACACTCCTTTATAGATGAGAATTGTTGTGAAATAACTCAAATCCTCTTGATTGACTTGCTCAATATCTGAAAAAACGACTGCATTCGGTTTCCCATAATTTGAAACTATCAATGCATTTGTTGACAAACCATGCTTTATAATCAATTGTTTTACTTTTTCAAATGACTTATAGACCTTCATAAGTACCAGCGAGTCACGACTGGTGAGATGTGTCTCCAACTGCTTTAACTCTCCAACACAAGGGTAAATGACAAGCGGTGTGTCGCCTTCCGTAAGTATTCTATTTTCACCAGATGCTATTGCAGTATAAGAAGTGATTCCCGCTATTGTTGAAATCGGTATTTGATTGATCAATCGCTTGAGCAAATACCCATAAGTGCTATAAAGCATAGGATCTCCTAAAGTCAAGAAACCGACATTGAACCCCTCTAAAACCAAAGAGGATATTTCATCTGCAATTTCATTGATAGACTCAGACATAAACGCTGCATCATTCGTCATGGGGAACACACGCTTAATAATTTTTATATTTAAAGGGACATAGCTTTCAGCGATTGCCAGCGCCTCACTTGAACTACCTTCTTTTCCACTTGGGACAACCAATATATCAAGCACTTCCAACGCTTTAATCGCTTTGACTGTTATCAGTTCCGGGTCACCTGGCCCGACACCGATTCCAATGAATTTAGCCATTAGTACCTCCAAATTTGCATTTAATGACAGTACATGGATTCAGAGGTTTAAAATAATGGTATCCTCCAAGATTATCCAATCTGCTGACGTTCAATTGACTCGCTTCTATGTCGCTATATAGATTTTCAGGAGTCGTAATGTATTTAAATATTTCTGTGATGGTTTCTATTGTGATTACTGAAAACACTAAAATCGTTCCACTTTTCATATGTTTGGATTCAAGCCAGTTCA
Organism: Firmicutes bacterium UBA5201; assembly: GCA_002412775.1. Lineage (GTDB taxonomy): Bacteria > Bacillota > Clostridia > Peptostreptococcales > Acidaminobacteraceae > Fusibacter_D. The sequence goes on from DHVT01000026.1 coordinate 150,199, forward strand.
TCAGATCGACAAAGTGTTTACCGCTACCACCAATGTAAATCCGGTCAAATTTGACTTCACGATCCATTAAATTCATGGGCGCTTCACCATGAATCACGTCAATCTCAACGTTGTGTTTTTCTGCGTTGTCTTGGATCAAATTGCAACCTGATGCTGTTTTTTCAATCGCTGACAAATGAATTCCAGGACATTGCTTTTTCATTTGGACACTTACCGAACCAGTCCCTGCACCAACTTCCAGAACATTTTGTCCATCTTCCAGTGCCATATAACTGACAATGGTGTTTCGTATTTCCATTTTGGTCATCGGATTCTCACCGCGAATAAAGGCATCATCTTTCATACTCTATCACCACCACATTCATTGCATATTCTTTTAATGGCACACTATCCGCCGTACAAATGGTCATAATTTCATCAGGATAGGATAATCGTTCTCCTATGTACAGGATTGGGTTATCCCCTCGCTTAATCATCTCATCCGCAATAGCATTTGGTGTCCATTTATTGTCCGTCAGAACACAAATACGTTTCATTTTCGACCAGAGCCCAAAGTCGGGTTCTCGACCATGCACACTGGTCATATAGACGTCGTGCATCGGTTGACCTATTCGATTGAACATATATTGAGAACTACTCAAACCCATTGTGATTTCAATCTCTTCATTTGTGAAATTTCGTTTGATCCAGTCACCCACACCATAAAAATTGGGATCCCCAGATGCTAAAACAATTGGAATTTCTTCTTTGTCAAGCAAGACTTGAATCAGATCCGCCAATACATTAAGAGTACCGTCATAGGGATGCCACTCCAGTAGTTCAGTGTTACTCCCCCAAATCGCCAAAGCTTTTTCTACAATTGCCAATTGTCTACGAGTGCCAATCAAATGCTTAGCGTGACGTATGATATCGATACATTCTAAAGTAAGGAGATTTGGACTTCCGGGTCCGATACCGAGTACACGAATCATTGATTTTCCTCCTCACTCTCTTTGCTTGTCATAGCCAAAAGTCGCCCTTTCATATCGTAAATGACGATTTCAATATCTTGCATATAATCCAGATGATCAATACACTTCTTCTTGGCTTCACATGCGATAGCCATAAAAACATTCAGATAAGAGGATTCATGTAAAATATCCGACATTTCATCAGTTGTATTAGCATTATATACAGCTTCAATCAGCTCATATGGTGCTTTCATCAACGCCAAATGCGCCGCAGCAATATGCGCTTTTCCATCTGCAACTTTGCTATGCGTATTGAAAATACCACCTGCCAATTTGATCAACTTACCAACATGTCCGATAATCATCAGTTTTTCAAAACCGATTTTTTCTGCGGCACATATTGTAAATCCAATGAAATTACTCATATGCACAACAGTTTTGTCATCAGCACCAAACTGTGAATTCGCGAATTTCTCACCATGCATTCCAGGCACCAAGTACAATTGGCGAACGCCCATTGCATATTTTTGCTTGAGTTCCAAATAAATGGAATCCTTAAATGCATCTTCGCTCATTGGTCTGACAATACCTGATGTTCCAATGATTGATATCCCACCCATGATTCCCAATCTTCCATTGAATGTCTTTTTGGCGATTTCTTGTCCTCTTGGTACAATAATCTTTATTTCTACGCCTGCTTTGTCTGAAATAAACGGACTGACATTATCTCGAATCATCATAAGAGGCGTAGGATTGATTGCCCAAGATCCTACAGGTGTTTGAAGTCCTTCGCGCGTTACTGTGCCAACACCTTCACCACCAATAATCTCTATTGCTCCAGTTTTTTGGGTCATGCGAACTTTTGCATGAATCTCCAATCCATGCGTGACATCTTGATCATCTCCGGAGTCTTTTGTCACAACAACAGTCACACTATCATCTGGATTTCGAATAATTTGGCTGACAGGGATGATCATGTTGAGACCATTTGGAAGATTAATAGACTGCTCTTGAAGACCACATGCATCCACTTTCTCCATAAGAATTCTAATCGCTGCTGTCGCAGCAGCAGTTGCACAACTTCCAGTCGTATAACCTGTGCGAAGCAAGTCTCCATTATCTGATAGTATACTTTGATTGATCATGTCAACTCCTACCCACTGTTTCATAAAGAAGCGCATTGATAATGGCTGCAGCTATATTGCTACCACCTTTTCTACCCAACGCCGTAATACAAGATATTTCACTTTCATACAGTGCCTGTTTTGATTCCACAGCACCAACAAAACCTACTGGTACCCCAACAACGCCAATCAGATTATCCCCTAACTGTACTAAGCTTTCCAATAATTGAAATATTGCAGTCGGTGCGTTGCCAAGAACAAAGATCTTCTCACCAGGTTCCTCTATGGCAAGTTTGATTGCCGCCATGGATCTAGTGATTTGTAACGCTTCCGCCAATTCTTTAGATCTTGGGTCAGAGACAAAACATTTTATTTGCCATGGACATTTTGAAAATGAAGCTTTGTTGATTCCCGATAAGACCATGTTCGTATCCGTATAGATTGTCACTTCACGAGTACAAGCCTTTTGAAACTTTTCTATAAACCCCTGCTTTATTTTCAAATTTTGAAGATAATCAAAATCCGCTGAAGTGTGAATCACTCTTTTGAATATCGCTTTTTCAACTCTGTCCTCAGTCCCAAATGACCATCCGTTTTCAGATATGATCTCTTCGATAATTTCAAAACTCTTGATTTCTATTCCCATCGGATTCTTGTTGTAAATCATGAGCGCCCTAGCCTTTCCATAATCACTTCGACCAATTTGTCATCAAATCCGATGTTGTCAAGAAATTTGATTTCAAGATTTGGATGTTTTTCTAAAATATTAGTTATTTCCATTGGAATATCTTCTCTTATGTGATTGCCATTAAACAGGAAAAAAGGAAATGCTGTAATTTTATTTATTCCTTCTGTTACCAATAGTTCAATTGCACTATCAAGTGAAGGCTCCATCAATTGGAGATAACACTTTTCATATCGCACCTTTGAATCCTTATGTCTAAGCGCTTTCATATACTGTTCCATTATTCGGTCAGTTTCTTTAACCTTGCTACCATGAGCAATTATTAATATAGCTTCTCTTTTCATATTCCACCTCATAAAATAATAATAAAAAAAGACACAACCCGATGGGTGTGTCTTGGCTATACATGATTCATGCATACTCAATTGAACCTCCCACCGAAGTTCTTTTGTTACTCGAGTTACGGCAGGTCTCCTGGCTCGGATATCATTCTACTTTCTCGCCTTCCCATTGAACAGTGGCATTTTGAGATTTCGTACTTCCTTACAGTAGCGGGGGCTGCTGAGGCATTAAACCTCATTCCCTTTTAACCTTTTGTGTGAACAAAAGGACCGACAACTAGTATTCAATTATGGTATCATGATAACATAGGAAAATCGAAATGAAAAGTATAATCCCGGATTTTGCAGCAAGTTATCATATAGATAAGTCTGAACCAAAGTACTTAGAATTGGTCCAGGCTTTTTTTATTTTGTTTTTCTTTCATTTTTTTATTATGTATTTAAGAATTGCTAACAATAAGGTGAACGGTAGAACTTATTTATCAATAGTCGAAAACTACTATGACAAGCTTGCTAAGAATTACCCTCAAAAACAATACAATCTTTAGGTTTTATTGATGTTCTTGAAAAGGACTATCCAGATCCTGTTGCTCACTTCACGAAAGTTGTTGAAGACATAAAAATTCAAGTTGCTCAAGAAAATTCTAAGATTCAAGTTTTTTTTAATCCTAAGAGCCAACTCCCTGTTGGCACAAACAACATCATGAAACTGCTCGTGTTTTCAAGGCTCTTAGATCCAGGTTCCAAAAGGAAAGCCTTTGATAATCGAGATGTGTTCTTTGAGAAAACCAATTATTCATTGGATGATGTCTATCCCTCATTGAGCCTTTTTAATGAGAAAAGCAATGAACTACAACTATGGATTAACAATAAGATTAATGAAAATTATGGCAGAGATACAAGCCTGGTTTATTATGATGTTACAAACTACTACTGTGTTCAGTCAAACGGCGAGAGGCGCTAACAAGGAATTAAAGGACTATATCCTTAGCGATGAGGGATATACTTGGATGAGTGATGATTATAAGTGGAAGGAACGTGTTCACCCTACTGAGATTTGGGTGACCATGGCATCGGGTAAAAAGAAGAAAAGAACCATAGATGCGAGCGCACTACGACTTGATGAAGAAAAGATAAAAGCACAAGAAGCGCTTGATGGCTATTATTTATTGATCACAAGCAAATACAAGAAAACCGCTAGCGAGATTATCGATATTTATCGCGGACTTTGGAAGATCGAAGAGTCATTTAAGGTGACTAAGAGTGATCTTAAAAGTAGACCGGTTTATGTTTCTACTGAAGATCATATCAAAGCACATTTTTTAACCTGTTTTATTGCTTTGGTTCTAGAAAGAATACTTGAATTCTCAACCGGTGGGAAGTACAACATCACTAAAATGATTCAGAGTTTAATGAAAAGTACGTGTACCAACGTTGACCAAAACTACTATTTATTTGACTATTATGATGAAGTTCTAAAGGATATCGGGAATGCTACAAACGTTAATTTTAACAAAGATAAGAACACTTCAACAGATTAAAAAAAATATTTCAGAGACCAATACCAGCTAGTATTACACTACAAAAAAACGTAAAAGAAGAAACCCTTGAAACACACTATTTTGAGTGGTTTAAGGGTTTTTATCTATGGTTTGCTGCAAAATCTAAGGTAATACAATAAATATACAAAAATTCATATTGAATATCAAATTGATATTGCCATCCATTTGTCCTTCTGGGCAAAATAAAAATCGATGAATACTTTCCCCGCTTAGTTCAGTTTGTCTCAGAATCTGATAAAACTTCAAATAGATATGGATTTTTTCTTCATCGGCAGGTTCTAAAACTGCCATAATCCTCACTGAGTCAGAAATGATATTTTGCCACAAAATTGTCATTTTAGCTGAAGATGAAACAGCTTTTTATACATATTGGTCATAGGCATACAACTAAATTCAAGCGATTTCTATTGATCTCTAAATTTTTCAAAATCATCAAAAAAAACTTTATGTTTGAAACAGAGCATACGAAGAGCATACGTATAACGACTGTTAAAAGAACATGTGTTCTTTTAAGTTTTAAAGTGGTATACTTATTATAAAAACGGAGGTAGAGATGATTAATAACCAATTCGAAATTATAAGCCAAAAAAGAGTTCAGACACTTTACCGAGTATCCACCAAGAAACAAGTCATCAGTGATGATCTTCCCCTTCAGAAAACTGCTTGTCGGAACTTTATCGAAAATAAAGGATGGAAGCTCATCAAGGAATACACTGAACTAGGCATTTCCGGTTATAAGAAATCTGCCGCCAGTAGAGACCAACTGCAGCTATTGATTCAAGATGCGGAAAATGGATTATTTGATGTTTTGTTGGTATTTATGTTTGATCGGCTGGGTCGAAAAGGTGATGAGTCCCCTCAGATTCTTCAAAGATTCATTGACCTGGGGATTGAAGTTTGGTCCGTTAATGAAGGACAACAGAAAATCGACCAACATGTCGACAAGCTCAACAATTATATCCGTTTCTGGCAGGCAGAAGGTGAAAGTTTGAAGACCTCTCAACGTGTTATGGAGAGTCATGTTCAAATGGTCAAGCAAGGCATTTATAGAGGCGGTGCTGCTCCTTACGGCTACGAATTGATAGCATCTGATATATATAATCGGAAAAACATAAATCTTCGTAAAATGATACAAAACCCGGCAGAAACACAAGTCGTAAAGGACATGTATAGATTGGCTTATGAGGAAGGATATGGGGGCGTTAGAATTTCATTTTGGTTAAACGAACATAAAGTTCCCTCTAGAAAGGGCAACGGATGGCGCGCCGCTGTTGTCAACAAAATCCTCAGAAACCCTATTTACAAGGGCTACTTGACGTTTAATAAAACATCATCAACCAATGACAAGCATTTAATGAACCCTTTCGATCAATGGGTTTTTTCAGAGAGTCAAAATCCGGACTGGACTATAATTGATGAAGTCCTCTGGAATGAACTTCAGGAAATGAGAAGTGCTAAGAATCCAAAGTTTAATAAAACACTATCAGAAAATATTGATATTGAGGTGAAATATGCTTTCGATAAAGGCATAACCAAAAGTCCACTTCTGTTTGTCTCCATGATCAAATGTGGGCACTGTGGTCATCCGCTCACAACTACTTATCAACAAAAAAAATACACCGCTAAAAGTGGCAAAGTTACATTGACTAAAAAAGCCCTTTATCGATGCTCAGGAAAAACACAAAGTGTTGCCAAATGTAATGGACAAACCATTTACAATAAAAAGCGGCTTGAGAGTGCAATTCTGAGAGAAGTTTTTAACTATATCAGTCAACTGAGACATATGAATCTGGATGAAGAAATCATCAAGCTGAATGGTGAACATTTTGACCGTGATCTGAACGCTTTGAATGGACACCAAGAATTACTAATGAAATCAAATATCGAACTGAATGCTTTAACATCTGAAATAACAAAATCACTTACAGGAAATAGTCCTTTTGAGCCAGAAATACTTGCTGATTTAATCTCCAAAAAAAAGAATGAAGTCTCACGATACAAAACTGAAGTTGACCGGATTGAGAAAATTCTCGGTCAAAAGGAGATCGAAGCATCCGATTTGATTGAGCTTCAAACAAGCATACCTATTTGGCGTGAAGTTTTTGAAGCAGCATCCATTGACAAACAGAAGATGATGTTGACAAAGATCATTGATCTCATCAGAGTTTTCAAGGATCACGTAGAAATTGACATCGATTTTTCCATACAAGAGTTTATAAAAAGTTCGTCCAAATTGGGGTCGTGTAATAGGCTCCAATGGGAGAGTACCAGGCTGGCAGTCTGGGTGTTGTGGGTTCGAGCCCCATCATCTCCACCAATTTAAAAAAACACCTTGTAACCAATGGTTATAGGGTGTTTTTTTGTTGTATAATCGTAGTCACTGCATGTTTTAAGTAACCGTTGCAAATATATAATCATCTTCATTTAGATAGGATATTGTGTTTATTAGTAGTTTGATTCATAAAGTATAGGTTGACTCGTTTCCGCATACTAAATAACACAATACTCAAATGTGAATACTGGGCATACTCTATTAATATGTGTTGAGTAAGGAGTATGAAAAATGTTAAAATGTAGAAACAACTACTTGAACTCATCGTTGCATCTGCGAAAACAGCTAAATTTAATGACTTTCAAGAAACGGCGTGGAATTTAGGTTATAGATTACTTTAAGGAGAAAGACATTATGAATGATCCTGTGTTTATTTTAGGTGTAATTGTTTTTCATCTTATTTTTATATCGGTGTTTTCGTATCTCTATATTTTGGAAAAGAAAAAGTATATTCTGCTATGGTCTCTTTCTTGGGTTTTCTTCTTACTGTCCAGCATTTTTGTAGGCGCTAACCTTCATACAGAGATTTTTTTAATTCTTGTGTTGTTTGAGAAGGTTTTTAGTCTGTTAGGAGTTTATCTCATCAGTCAGGGATCCTTTTTGTTTTTTCGCAAAAAACTATCAAAACTCATAAATATTACTTCGACTATATGTTTATCTTTACTTATCATCGCGTATCTTATAAATCTCAACTCTTTTTACTTTGATGTTACTAATGCACTATTCTCAACATGCGTTCTTATTTATGCAGGCTATTCATCTTTACGATTTGAATATGTTAAAAGTGGCGTTCGTCATTTAATTGGCTGGATATTTTTTCTTTGGGGATTTAGTACTTCGTTGTTTTTGCTCAGTTATTTTTATGGAGAGGTAATTATCACAGTTGCCTATACCTTAATGGGGCCCTCTGCTATTGCAGCGTCTATAACTCTCTTGTTAGCCTATTTTTTGCATACACGTGAATATCGAAATACCTTAGATGAAAAAATCCGCTATATCAATATGTATGATTCTTTAACGGAAGTTTATAACCGGAGTTACTGTGAGTTGTTGATAGAGCAATTGGAACAAGAGCTACAACTGCCTGTTAGTATTGTGTTTGGAGATCTTAATAATTTAAAGCTTATAAATGATATCTTTGGTCATCATACTGGGGATGATATGATTATAAGAACCGCAGATATTATAAAGAGAGCTACTATGCAAACCAATGGAGTTATAGTCTCCAGATGGGGTGGTGACGAGTTTATCATCATTCTTCCAAATACAAATCGTAACCAGGCCCAAGCCATGATCCAAAAGATTAAGAGTTTGACTGATGCATGTAGGACGGATAGTTTTCCTTTGGATATCTCGCTAGGAGTGGCGACTAAAGAGAGTTCTGAACAGTCTATTCAGCATGTTATAAAACTAGCGGATGCGTCTCTTTATACTAACAAGTTTAGAGAGAGCGCCCAGGCCAAAAAATCCATAGTTGAATATTTCATTAAGATTCTGTTTGACAATGAAATAGAATCGAAGCAACATGCCACACGAGTCCAAGAATTAGCACTTATGATTTCTCGAGAGTTGAATCTTACTCAAGAACAACAAGAAGAGTTATCAATGGTGTCCTATTTCCATGATATAGGCAAAGTTTCCATCCCTAAAGAGATTTTGAATAAGTCGGAGGATTTAACATCAGATGAATGGTTGACAGTAAAAAGGCATTCAGAAATAGGCTACCGAATATTACAATCCTCCAGCGAGTATGCCCATATCTCTCGGGCGGTTCTTTCTCACCATGAGTTTTGGAATGGAAATGGTTATCCTCAAAATTTAAAAGGCGAAAAAATTCCTCTTATGGCAAGAATCACAGCAATTGCTGAAGCTTATGAAGAAATGACTCATTCTAAAATGTACAAAGTAGCGCTTACCAAAGAAGAGGCTTTAAAAGAGATCGAGAAAAACTCTGGAACACAGTTTGACCCGAATATAGCAAGAGTTTTTGTTGAAGCCATGTTAAAAAAGACTTAAGGGATGAAATAATTTACACAAAAGAAGAATCCATGCCGCTCTACCGTTGTAAACAAGACACTTAGCAATCCTATTTATAAAGGTTATATGGCGTTTGACAAGACGCGCACCTCCATCACTTGATTTTACCCGGTCATCAAGACCTCGATTTGGTCATTGTGGTCATCCCCTAACTACCACTTACAAAATGGAAAAACCATCTAATTAAGAAAAGATTGGAAACCTCAATTTTGAACCAAGTCTTTACCTATCTGGACAAAATTCAAGAGGTTGATTTGGCGAATGAAGTGAAAAAAGCGAAATCGTTTTTTGTGGATGAAGGTAAAGCAGTACTTACCCAGTCTAAAAGAGCAAGAAACCAAAATTTCACAGACCGTTGATTCAAAGTCATACATTCCGAGTTGGAGCGAAGAGTTTGAGACGCTAAACAGCGACAAACAAAAAATGAAAAATAGATAGATAGTAATGAAGAAAAGGGGTGTACTTTGATGTACAGCCCCTTTTTTCACGGTGATTCTAAGTTGAGTAATTCTCCAGTCTCTATGTTGAGATAAATCGCATCATCTGAGTTTCTATCAAATGCGATTCGGTAAAAGCCCTCTTTTACAAACAAATCTTCTGCATTCAAAGGTGAAATGTAGTGTTCTGATACGGAGAATGTCTGTATTGTTCTCTTTGTGCGCCCATCGAAAACTTTCCACATCAAATTTTCCGAATTTAGTTCATCGCGCGTTCCCGTTGCATAGACAACATAATCCCCTAAGATGTTGACAGTGAACTCAAACACGGTCGGAAGATTGCTTTGAGACATGGGCGGGTTTGGTCGAAATTGATCGATGAGGGTCCAGTTTCGATTCTTGAACCAATATACTTCTATGATAGGTTCTCCTTGATCATCCACCGTGTTGCACTCTAGTATGCTCCCCTCACCATGATATGGTGTCGGTGCGCCTACATAGTAAATGGATGAAAATAGTTTCGGGGCTTTTATACTGAAGCGCTTTAAGACATTGCCATTCAAATCCAGAATTATATGAATGAGTTCGGGCGATGTCAGCGAGCTTGAGGAACTAGGATTTGCAACGAGCAACCATTCCGAAGAATAACGATCGAATGCCATAGGCAGTGCAAAGTCAAAGCCTTCTCGTTCTGCGAGTCCGCTCATAACCGTTGTTTTATGTTCGGGATAAGGCCCGTTTAATCCGTCAATATAGGCATAGCTCACAAGTTGATCTTCATGTCCGACGAAGAATTCACCTGTTTCACCCTTCATCATCCATGTGGTTTGAACCGGTCCAAACCCTTCGATGTAGTAAGAAATCCTATAATCTTCTGAATTCTCACCTTGTGTGATGACTTTCAGCGCATCAAACGTCTCATTTCCGATTGTGAATGAATCCTTCTCAAGAATTGCTTTATTCATAAGTGGCTGTCCGTCATAGTTTTTTGTTTCCCATTTGTGTTTTGTATATCTGTTTGAAGCGTCAAATGATTCATCTGACCTTCTTGTGACCGTTTCGGTGTAATCCATATCCCAAAAGGCATCAAGTGAGCCGAAATCACCGGCTTCATTTCCTTCGCTCAAGATTGCAAATCCGTCATTAATCTGGTAAACAGCGTAAGTGGCTCCACCCGTGCTTAGAACTTTTCGTTGCATCCAAGTGTCGTTTAGGATATCGATGATGATCATGTGACCTTCATTTTCGTAACCACCTGTAAAATATTGAACCATGGTGCGATTGGGTTGATAGAGGCTCCAATCGATAAGCGGCTCATTTTCAATAATGGTTTGTTTTGTACAACCCGTCACGATCAAAACAAGTGTGAGCTGTAACAAAAAAATTAAAGTAGTGTAGCGTTTCATCAAACCCCTCTTTTCATTTTCTTTGAGATTATTATATCACAATGAATTTGATACCTAAACTCCATGTCAACTTACAAAAAAAACACCTTGTAACACGAATGGTCACAGGGTGTTTTTATTGATGTTTATATAGGATTCCACTCTTTTGGGATTGTTTTGGATCCGTCGTGTTTTCTTTTCTTCATACATTTGATCATCCGCGGCAGAGATCAAATCATCTACAGTATTTCCATTTTCAGGGTAGTGTGCCACGCCAAGGCTAACAATGATGTTCAGCTGATGTCCATTGATGTCGAAGGGCTCGGATAGATGGGTTCTTATATTTTCCAATTGTATTGCAACCTGCTCGGGAGTCAGGTGATCCATCAGAATCAAGAATTCATCTCCACCAATGCGAGAGACATAACCGTCTAAACCCAGTGCCAGTTTCAAGCGGTTTGCCACAGCAACGAGCAGAAGATCTCCGGTTTCATGACCGTAGGTGTCGTTGACTTGCTTGAACTGGTCCAAGTCAATATAGACCAGTGAAAAAGACTGCTGAGGGCTCTTTTTTATTTGTTTTGGGTCTAATCGGTAGTTAATCTCATCATAGATGAATTTTCGGCTATAGAGACCTGTGAGAGCATCCGTGTTTAGAAGGACCTTAAGGCTGTTGAGTGCTTCCTCTTCCACTCGGATGTCCCTATACATCGCGAAAAAGCCTTTTACTTCTCCACCAATGAGTACCGGACAGCCGACAGCTTCCACATCAAGCAATGTGCCATCTTTATGGTGACGTTTGGTTTTCTCTATCATGGTTTGATTGTTTAGAATCACAGCTTTGAATAAACTTGCTTCCTTTTCAAATATTTTTGGAACAACCAACTGATTGATGTGTGCTCTAATAGCTTCAGATCGTGTATAACCGAAAAGTTCCTCAAATTTGGCATTGATATCGAGTACAATTTCATTTTCATCTAAAATAGCCGTTGGAAATAGTGACCGATTAAAAAGTTGTTCTAGAAATTCTTCTTTTTCATGGAGCAATTTTTCAGTCTTTTTGGCATGAGTGATGTCTTGGTAAATGACATAATTGCCCTTGGTTCGTTTATCGATGATTACCGGGTATGCAACCACGTGAACATCTATTTTTTTGTGGTCTTTGGTTTGGCGCTCGACGTTTACTTCCACCCGTTCTTGAGCGAGTACTCTTTGAAAAAGCGCTTCGGCTTCCTCAAGGTCTTTACCGGGCACAATTAAGGCATCAATATTACGGCCGATGCTTTCAATCCTTGTATACCCAAATAGATCTGAAAATGCATTGTTGGTGTCCACTACTTTTCCAACGTTGTCAAGAATCACAATCGCATCTGGCGAATTGTTGAACAATTCCCGGTTATAGGCAGAAACAAAAGTGATTTCATCGTATAGGGACTGGTCGTCTACTGATTTCAATTCAATGAGGTAAATCTTTTCTAACTCATTTAGAGGAATAAGCGATATTTCAAGAAGCAAGGTGTTCCCTTGTAAATCAGGTATGCTCTTGTGTTGGGTAGATAGTCCTTCATTCAGGATCTCCTCAACAAGTTGACGCAAAGATGGATACTGTTGGGCCGCATGGAGGTCTGCAATTTTAAGCAGATCCAACAAAGACTTGTTACAGTCAATGAGCGATTGAGGACTAGATATAATCACTGGGCTTTTAATGTTGTCAAATATTTTTTGATAAAGATATAGATCCATTCAAGGGCTCCTTCAAAAATATATTTTTTTCAATTATTCATAGCTCATCAAACCAGATATTTTTCCTCGAAGACCTCTTTCGGAAGCGGTCTGCTGAAATAATACCCCTGGATGGCATCGCAACCCAAGGTTCTTAAGATATTCAGTTGCTCCTCCGTCTCCACGCCTTCTGCAACAGTAAGCAATCCCATCCCTTTGGCCATCAGAATGATTGCTTTGATGATCAATCGCTCTTCACTGTTTTCAACGATATGGTCAATCAATTCCTTGGCGATTTTAAGTTGGTCGATATCAAAACGCTTGATATAACTCAACGAGGAATAGCCTGTTCCGAAATCGTCAATGGATATTTGAACGCCCAGTCCTGACAATGCTGTAAAAGTCTCCTCCATCAGCACACCGGAATTCATCGCACTCGTTTCCGTGATTTCGAAATCGATCCAAGCGGGATCTACGCTATGCTCGACGAGTTTGATCTGAATATACGGAAAGAAATCTATACTGTCAAATTGAAGCGGAGACAAATTGATTCCCATTTTAAGCTGGAGCCCATACAATGTGTTCCATTGTGTGATTTGATTAAACGCTTTATCAATGACCCATTTACCAATCTTGATGATAATGTCCGTTTCCTCGGCTATTTGAATGAACTCCATAGGCGATACCGACCCAAGTTCCGGGCTGTTCCATCTCAAAAGCGCCTCTAGACCTATAATCCTTGACCCTTCCGAGACGAATTGAGGCTGATAATGAAGTTCGAATTCTTGTTCAAAATCTATGGTTTTGAGCAGCAACTCAATTTTGTTTTTTCTTTCGACATACGCACCATGCTGTGCGCTGTAGAACATGCATTTATTGTCTCCCTGCCCCTTTTTGGCCTGATACATGGCGAGATCCGAATATTTCACCAAGACTTCCCTTTCTTGTGAATCATAAGGATATCTAGCGATTCCGATGCTGACGCCCACCTCGAAGACATAGTTGTCAATGAAAATGCGGTCCCTGAACAATTGGAGCAGTTGTTTGCAGATCTCTTCAGTTTCTTTTTTACTGTCCTCATCATGGTGAATGTGAATCAGGGCAAACTCATCGCCACCGATTCTAGCCACAATGCGATCGGAAGTCTGCCACGAGTCGAACCGGACAGAAAGCGCTTTGAGCACACGATCCCCCATGTCATGACCATGAATGTCATTGATGATCTTGAAATGGTCCAGATCCATATAATATATGGAAAACTCACATTGAGCTCCTGCAATGAGTTCATCCAGCTTGTTGATGAAAAATCTTCGGTTGTTCATGCCTGTCAATGGGTCCAAATCCGCGGATTTTTCCAGTTTCTCGTTCGCTTTTCTGAGTGCTTTGGTTCTGGTCTCGATGATTGCCTCAAGTTTTTCATTCAAAAGACGTTCTTTATCCAGCAAATGCTCATTTCTGATAAACAGTTGAATGTATCCGCTGACAAACTCATAGAGCATCATAATGATCATCAATAACAGTAAAATAGAAAGTTCAAGAATCCCGGCAAAAACCATGGCAATAGGTATTCCCATAAAGAATAACAATCTGTAGGAATTGCCTGTATTCTGAGGTTCTTTGACAAAAGTCGGATTTTGCATCAAATTGGGTCTGTGGATATCGTAAAGTGCGGCAATCCCAAACAACCCGATTGAGAAAATGTAAAAAATGTCAATCGCTGCGTTGGGCTGATATTCGCCGATTGTATAGATGTAAATATAATAGAAATCCGTCAGAATGTAACCAAAGTAACCCAGAATGACAATTTTCATTGTCGTACTGATCTTGTTCACCCTGGCTGATGTGATGAGGATGACCATGACAGCAAGTGCCGTAGCATCCGTGAGCACATAGGCAATAGTGGATACAAACTCATGGATGTTCATGGACCCGAAATCAAAATGGTCGATCAGGCTGTTCCAAAGTACCAATAGAACAGTCAAAAATACTGCCGCGGCATCCACCAACAACTGAAACCTATGCCATTTTTTCATATTGGTGAAAAAATAACTGATCCCAGCCATCATGAGCATCGTATTGGGCAGAATATACATGTAGAGCAATAATACCGATTCCTCCGGATCCATACCGGAATAATTTGCCATCCACATCCAGATAAGATCTGAAAGCCCCCATGTGAGAGCAGTCATACCCAAAAAGAACCAACTCATCTTAAATACGGTGACTTGTCTTAAATTCAATAGAATGATCAACGCAGTCGCCAAGGATACTATAGGAGCTGTTAGATTGCTCAAATATTGGTTATCCAGCAAAGCTGAAAGGAGGTATAACGCAATAGAAAGCAACAGAACTGTACCGATCAAAACAAAACGCAATTTTTTCACAGCTCCACCACCTCCCTAATCTCAAAGTCCTTTGTACTGCACTTGTGGTTTGTGTTTTGTCATTATGGAGATTGCTTTTTCCGGGCAAAGGTTCACACATTTGTAACATAATGTGCATTCGCCATTTTGTCCTATTTTCACTTCATCATTGAAAAGATTTTTTGTGGGACAATCCTTCACACAGGCATTGCACAACGTGCATTTCGCAATGTCTATTTTCACGTTTTTCGAGAGCTTTCGTTCCCATTTGGAAAATGGGATGCGCTGTATGGCACCGAGCAGTATGGAAGTCGTGTTGTCTCCGATTTTTCTATATCGGCCGTTGATATAATCCAGTGCGAAAAGTTCAACCTGTTGCTTCAATCTGACCCTTAGCGGATCATTCTCCACGCCGTTTCTGATTTTCAGAAAACGGAGGTCCGAGATGTTGTTGTTGGTTTTAAAATGGTCGATGGCAATGACATCCATCTTGCATTTTCTCAGGATTCTTCCCAAATAGGCGCCTCCATCTCCGGAGAACATCCATTGAGTGGCTAGCACTATGCCTTTCTTGCCTTCGAAATATGAAGCATACTTTTTGACGAATGACCACACCAACATCGGTGCCATGGACCCATGTACAGGATAGGCAAAAAGGATCACTTCCGCTTCCTCCATAAGGTTGGTCTGTGATTCTTCAAATTCATCCATTGCAACTGTTGTGTAGTCTACCCCGTGTTCATTCCATCGTTCTTCCAACTGGTGAATCAGGTACTTGGTGTTGCCTGTTCCTGAAAAATATAGCATTAGCATTTTCATTATTGAATTACCTCTTCTGTCTTCTTTTTATGCCATTTGGCTTGTAATACCTTTTCAACAAATACTTTGACGAGTTTCTCGTCAAATTGGGTGCCTGAATGTCGGATTAACTCCTCAATGGCTTCTTTTTCACTCAGTGCGTTTTTATAAGGCCTGTAACTGGTCATCGCATCATAGGCGTCGGCAATCATAAGTATCCTCGATTGTAATGGGATTTCCTCCCCTACGAGTTTTCTAGGGTATCCATTGCCGTCGATTCTCTCATGATGGGCAAGTATGAACTCTGCAATCTCCACAAACTCGTTGACGGATCTTAGGATCTGATAACCGATTTCAGGGTGGCGCTTGACGTCGATCCATTCGCTTTGATTCAGGACGTCTTCTTTGCTCAACAACCTTTCATCAATTCCGATCTTGCCAATGTCGTGCAATAGCCCTGCAATCCCGATCTCCTTGACTTCCTCGCTATTCAATCCATACGCTTTTGCCAAAGCTTGACTGAGTTGACCAACATTATCACTATGTTCTTTTTCCATGTCATGTTTTTCATGGAGTGTCTGTACAATGATTTTTATGGTTTCACTTCGCATACTCTTACTTTCCGTCAATTTATCCCTATACATCGCATCTTCCGCGTTTGCAAACACATCGGTCATGGATTGGATTTCATCAGTCTTGACTCCAAGTCCGAAAGACACTGAAACGATGACTTTCATATTTTCGATATGAAAAAAGGCTTCTCTCAGCCGTTTGAGGAGTTGTTCAGCTTCATATCGATCGGTTTTGGGAAGAAGGAGTATGAACTCGTCTCCACCGATTCTAGCTGCTATGTCATCTGCCCTGCAGACCTTTTTAAAAACCTCTGCCACTTCGATAAGCAGTTCATCCCCAGCTACATGTCCAAAGGCATCATTGGTGAGTTTAAGACCGTTGACGTCCGCCATGACAATTGAAATCGGTAGATTTCTTGGATGGTCGAGTCTGTCCAGTTCCGCAGCATAAAACCTTCTGTTGTAAAGGCCGGTAAGGTGGTCATGAAAACTGAGATATTCAATGCGTTCCTGATTGTCTTTCAGTTTTTCCTTTTCTTTGATCAGTGCTTCCTGAATCTCCACTTGCTCAGTAATATCAAATTTGATGCCGTCCCAGACAATGGAACCGTCTTTCATGGGCGTAGGAGTGGATACGATTGCATACCAACGGACATTGCCGTTTTTTTCTCTTGCCCGGACGTTGCATTTCAACAAAGAGAGATTGTCAATAGCTTCCTTTTCCGCCTCTAAAAGCTTTGGCAAATCTTCTGGCAATATGTTCTTGTACAAAAGGTTATGATCCCTATATACCTCATCCGGGGTGACACCGATCAAATATTTCGAGGATTCGCTGACAAAGGTGTATTTTTTATTGCCTTTTGCATCGACGATGGCTTGGTACAACACTCCTGATGTCAAATTGTTGCTGATGGAGCTGATCTGGCTTTCCCTCAGCTTGAGCAGTTCATTGATGGTACTATTGTGTTCGGCAAATTGCATTCCAATGCATGCGATGGCCACTGCCAGAAATAAAGACACCATCAATCCGATCAGAACATAGCCGTTGTTGACCGTTAAAACATTGTTTGGAAAATCCCTGTCAATGAACACATGACTGAATACGACATAGATGATCCAGAACATGAACGCCGACACAATGGAAAACAGAAGAATCCATCCATTGTTCTTGTAGCCTTTCCTATAATCCAGGCTCAGCAAACGTCTGACACTATTGATCTTCAAAAGTGAATTCGCGAGGATCAACATAAAAAAAATCAAAACGATCTCTTTGCTTATGATGTTTTTAAGCACCTCATCCGAAATCGCTTTGTGGGCAACGTCCGTCCAAAAAGGAGGATTGTTGCCAAAAGTGACAGGATATAAAAGATACGTCGAAAGCGTATACAACAACGCAAACGGCAAAAATGCGACCACGGGTCTGTTCCAAATAGTAGGCGATTTCTCTCTTTGCTCTTCAAAGTATCCCTGATATGCGAACCAGAACGCATAAAGAATAGTGGTCACCAGGTTTGCCCAACCGTTGGTCGGCCACAGAATAAAAGGAAAAAAAGCTCCAAGTCCCAAAACGCCGGATATCAGACCATATCTGAAACCATAGGCCATTCCTGCGACAAGTGGGAACAAAAAGCTCCAATGAATTGTAATCGTGTAAATGTCCGATGAAAAGTCCATAGAAAGGAAGGCTCCAAAAAAACCCATCATGCCCAAAAGTATTGAATTGATGATTTTGGTGGACGCCTTCAAAGATTTCATAAGAATCTCCTTTTTTGTCACCTACACCTTGTTTCGGATATATTTCAGACTCACGCTCGGATTGTTCGTCTTACGCGATCTGATCTCAAATTGTTTAAGCGATGAAACGAATGGCGTCAATTTAGAATAGCCATAGTTCCGCGTATCAAAATCCGCATAACGTTTGTTCAGCACACTCCCAAGTTCTCCGAGAAATGCCCATCCGTCCTCGTCCGATATTTCATTGATGATATTTTTGATGACTTCAATCAACTCTTCTTTGGTCACCATACCTGTTTTATTGCTGTTTATCGGTTCGCCTTTAGTGTTTTCAACAACAACAGGTGTTCCAGTCGGAACAGATGCCAACACCTCTAAATATTTGAATTTCTCACATGCTGCGATAAACGGAGTTGGCGTCTTTTTCTCACCCATTCCAAGAACATACATACCGGCTTCTCTAAGTCGTGATGCCAATTTCGTGAAATCGCTGTCACTTGAAACGATACAGAATCCGTCGACGTTACGTGAATATAAAATATCCATGGCGTCGATGATGAGTGCCGCATCTGTGGCATTCTTACCTGAGGTATAGCTGTACTGCTGAATAGGTGATATGGAGTAATTGAGAAGTACCGTCTTCCAAGAAGCGAGTTGGGGTTTGGTCCAATCGCCATAAATTCTTTTATAAGTCGGCGTACCGTGATTTGAGATCTCATCGATTATATATTTGATGTACTTGTCCGAAACATTGTCGGCATCGATGAGAACTGCTATTTTCTTGTCTTTTTGCTGATCCTTATCCATTAAAAACTCCTCATATAAATATTAAATTATCTTAACTATATTATACACGAGATGCATAATATTAGCACTGATTCTTTTGGTTAAGTAATACCCCCAGATAGAGTCTGGAACCAAAATCTCCCATGTTTCTTGTTTTTTCGTCGATTCCCGTTCCAGAGAATTGCGAATACATCCGAAGCCCGATGTTCATAAGCACATCCCCTGGAAGTGTGGCCCTTTGAACCTCCAGTTTATAGAGATACCGATTGCCTATGACGCTTTGCAGGATGCCGCCGTCTTTGATCTTGACCGGAATGTACGGATTGATGAGTTCACCGTAATCCCTGACATTCTGATATTGCGTCCTGCTTTGCACGCCGTATACGCCGTCTTGCTGAAGGCCCTCGAGTTCGAGTGTCTCAAGCGGAGGATTGGGTTTTTGAAGCTTTTGATAATGTCCGGCTATGAATTTGTCCTTGTTCTCACTGACCACGCTCCAAGACATAGTGTTGCTTTCAAAAGGCGATTCGTGTCGAAAGAATGTGCCGTATTGAAATAATACCCGATGTGATTTGTAGTATTCTATCTGTTTTTTGATGACCTTCAGATCAAAACTGGACAAGCGGGTCAAATCGAGCTCATACCCGAGCACACCGAAAGCCGAAACGTTGAATCTGGTTTCGATGGGTGTCGAACGCAGGACTTGATGGGAAGGTCTTCCACTGACATGTGCGCCCATGGTGGATGGAGGGTATACGATGGAGGTCCCGTATTGGATCTCATACCGTTCAACCGCATCCGTATTGTCGGAAGTCCAGGTTTGAGGCATATAGTAAAGCATGCCCATATCGAATCGGTTCCCCCCACTGCTGCAGGATTCAAATAAGATGTCCGGATAAGCCTTGGTGAGCCTTTCCAGCAAACCATATAATCCGAGTGCGTATCGATGGCTGATCTCGCTTTGTCGGTCCGCTTTCAAATAATTGCTGTAGAGATCTGAAAAATTGCGGTTCATGTCCCATTTGACGTAGGTTATAGCCGCTGAATCAAAAACCGAGGACAATGACTCAAAGAGATAATCGACAACCTCAGGATTGGTCAGATCCAGAATCAGCTGATTTCTTCCAAGTGATGGAGAACGGTCCCTCAGCTGTATTGCCCATTCCGGGTGTGCTCTATAGAGGTCGCTGTTGACAGAGACCATTTCGGGTTCCACCCATATGCCAAATTCAAGGCCGAGTCCCTTCAACCGATCCGATAATACTCCCAGTCCCCCTGGAAGTTTCTTGGTATCGACGACCCAATCCCCCAAACTGCTTGTATCATCATTTCTGTTCTTGAACCAACCGTCATCCAGCACAAACAACTCCACACCGACCTCTTTGGCCACTTTGGCCAACTTCACCAGCTTGGTCATGTTGAAATCAAAGTACGTCGCCTCCCAATTGTTGATGAGAACCGGGCGGGGAGCATTTTGCCACCTTGTAGGAATCAGATGTTTGTTGATCAGACTGTGAAAGTTCTGGCTCATGCGATTGATGCCATGACTTGAATGGGTCATCACGACTTCAGGGGTGTCAAAGGATGCGCCCGGTTCCAGCATCCATCTGAAATCGAAATCACTGATCCCCATTTGAAGGCGTGTCATCGCATACGGGCTCACTTCAATGTTCGCTGAAAAATTGCCACTGTAAACCAATGAAAAGCCGTAGCACTCCCCACTTTTCTCATTGGTGCCCTGACCCAACAAACCGACAAAGGGATTGTGATTGGCTCCGCTGACTCCTTTTTTCGAATCGATGCTTATAATACCCGGTCTCAGTCGCCCTTTATTGATTTGTCGCTCCCTGATCCACAATCCATCGAGCGTCATCAGTTCAAATTTGGAGTGGTTGAAGTCCAGATTGAAACTATGGGCTTTATGTACCGTGATGTTTTCGTCTGAGTGATTGATCAGCTTTAGATGCCTTATGATCACATCCACCGATGCCACCGGTGAATAGTAGAGTTTCGCCTCGATGTTTTTCACTTTGTCATACAAGCTGATTTCAAGTGTTTCCAGCGTGTTTTCAGAGTCAATGATGTGAGGCATTCCCTCCGGATGAACTTTGGTGTCATGTCTTTCATGTTTGAGATATGTAAAGTCGCTGACCCTTGACCCATCACTGAATTCAAGCTCGATCGATGGTGTGCGGTAATCTCCTTTGCCAAAAGAGGCGTATTCCAACATGGCTGTGTCCAGAGTCAGTTTGCCCTCTACGTCATATAGGGTCGACGATCCCAGTTCCGTCGCATAGTTTTGATACAACTCAAGGAGATGTTCGCTATCCTCCACACGCTTGCCATAATGCAGTTGAAAAAGGTGTCCGGTGCTATGGACCATAAACACATAACTCGTTGATCCTGTCTGTATATGAAACAGCTTTTGTCCATTTTTGAATTCATGGATGAAAATCATACCAACCTCCACATGCCCTTTTATATTGATTTTACAGTACTCCCAAGCAAATACCAAGCAAATTTGAAAAACAATTCTATTTGATAATGAGAATCATTTACAAACGTGATGTTTTATGGTATACTTTTCTCGGCATAAACTATCGCGGCGAAAATTTATGTTATGGAGTGTAAAATTATGGCAAGAATGAGAGGACCACGTTTCAAACAATGTCGCAGATTGGATTTGAATGTTTGTGGACACCCTAAAGCGATGAAACGCGCGGGGAACGGTCAATCAAGAGCCGCTAGGAAATTATCTTCTTACGGCACACAGTTACTGGAAAAACAACGCCTTAGAGGCTATTATGAAGTTATGGAAAAACAGTTCAGGCGTTATGTCGGAGATGCCATGAACAGCAAGGAACAGACTGGACATGCTCTTGTGAAACGCTTGGAGACGAGACTGGACAACATGGTGTATAGAATGGGATTTGCAAGCTCGATCCGCCAAGCCAGACAAATGGTGGTGCATGGCCACTTTTTAGTGAACAATAAAAAAGTGGATATCCCTTCGTATGATCTCTCTGTTGGAGACCACATACAGCTTAGGGAAAAATCACGACAAAATGAAATGTTCAAGGAAAACATCATCAGCAGAGGCATATCGTCCCCACCCTATGTGGGCGTAGACGAATCCCAATTCTCGGGCGAACTCCTCAGAATACCGGAAATGGATGAAATCCCGATTGAAATCGATGTGCATCTGGTAGTTGAATATTACTCGAAACTGAGTTGACGTCAAAAAGAATAAAATGCTGCAAAGCGGGTCAAATCCGTTTTGCAGCATATTTTTTTTAATTAGTATGTATTAACATTTGATTTTTTTGAATTATGGGGTATTATAACTCTATAGTTTATTAAAGGGAGGTCCTTATGAAGTTAAAAGGTAGAATCGTTTTGATCACAAGCGTCATCATTGTCATCGCGATCGCAGCTCAAGGCATATTCAATATATACTCATCCAACAGGTCCATCGAAAAAGTGGTTGAATTGCAATTGACCGATCAGATTTTCAATCTAGCCCAAGAAATCGAATCGGCTGAGGAAGTTGTGGAGATCACAAAAAATGCATTGAATGAAAAGAATATCGCCGTGGCAAAGGCCATCGCACAAATGATCGCCGACAACAAGAATTACCTGCAACCCACCCGCATGGCACAGCTTTCAAGTGTGCTTGGAATCGACGAGATCCATGTCACAGATGGTAACGGGGTTCTATTATACGGCAATGTCGCAGGCTTTTATGGCTTTGATTTCAACACTTCGGAGCAAACCAAACCCTTCGTCGCTCTCATAGGCGTCAAAGGCGCATCACTTGCCCAGGAACCTGAATACCGCGGTACAGACAACACCTTGTTTCAATATATTGGCGTCTCCAGAATTGATGAGCCAGGTGTCGTTCAAATCGGTATCGAACCAAGAGCCATTCAGGAGCTGCTGGAAAACCTTGAAGTTCAAAACAGCATCGATCAACTGGTCATCGGAGACGGTGGATTTGCATTGATCATCGATAAAAACGGCATCATCACGCATCATAAGGATCGATCGCTTATTGGCACACCTGCCAACGATGTGCCTTGGATCAAGGACATCATCGCTACAACCAATGTCCTGAAGACTGAAGATATAGGTAATAAATCTTTCTTCGCGCTAGCGAAATCATATAAGGAAATGATGATTGTCGTCACCTACCCTCGTTCGGAAATACAAGCTATCATTACAAGCTCCCTGATCAATAACGCTGTTGTCCTTTTGATTTCCATCATTTTGCTTGTTTTGGTCATTCAATGGGTGATTGGAAAATGGGTTTCAAAACCGATCAAGACCATCCAAGATGGTATGGAAAAAGTCGGACAAGGGGATTTCACCGCTGTTGTGGATTACAAGTCCAAGGATGAAATCGGCACACTTTCCGATTATTTCGGTATGATGACACAAAATGTGAGACACCTGATCAAAGAGACGACGACAAGCATTGAATCCGTCGCCCAGTCTTCTGAAAGAATCAATGCCAATGTCGAAGGATTGACCGCTTCCAGCAATGAAGTCACCAGAGCTGTGGAAGAAATCGCCCACGGTGCGACTGAAACGGCATCCAGTGTCAACGAGCGTCTATTCGCAGGCCAGGAACTCGGAAACAGCATCAATCAAATCTCATCAAGACTTCATGATGCCAAAGATTATTCCGATACCATGGTCGAGTCGAACCGCAAAGGCAGAGAAAAGATCAAGAATCTTCAAAGCGTGTTCCAGACCACTGTTGACAACACGAACCATGTGGCGGACAATGTCTCCGAGCTGAGCAAAAGTTCCCAGTCCATCGAAAATATTGTCAGCACGATCAAGGGCATTTCCGACCAAACCAATCTGCTCGCTCTGAACGCTTCCATCGAAGCCGCACGAGCTGGTGACGCCGGTCGTGGATTTGCGGTTGTCGCAGATGAGATCAGAAAATTGGCTGAACAATCCTCACATAGTGCCGAAGAAATCAGCAAGATCATTGCCGGAATCGTCACTGTCGTAGCAGGAACCAACAAGACCGTCATCGAAACCCAAACATCCGTTGATGCCGCCAAAGTCAATCTGAATGAAACCGTCATAGTATTCGACAACATCGATGACAGTGTCATCAAGGTCGAAAGAATAATGAATGATTTCATAGAAGAGACAGGCAAAATGGAAAATATGAAAAATGAGTTGATAGAATCCCTTGAAAGCATGGCTGCAATCAGTCAGGAATCAGCTGCATCAACTGAAGAAATCAACGCTTCCACTGAGGAGCAACTCTCACGTGTCACAGAAATCGGACAAGCCATAGAAACGCTTAACGTCGACATACTGAAACTTTCACAGGAAATGCAGAAATTCAAAGCATAAGAAAAAGGAGCTTCGGCTCCTTTTTTATTTGCTTTTATTCCCTTCGATTTTAAGATATAATGAACTAATGTTAATATTTAGGAGGACCTGATGACTACTTTTTATGATTTGTTCATGGCTCCCCTCGAGAAAAGGTGGCTGACCGATATACGAAAATCCATCATGCCCAGTGCTTCCGGAAAAGTCCTTGAGATAGGGTTCGGGACGGGAGTGAATCTGCAATACTTGGATTGTGATCAAATTGATTCCGTGACAGCGCTGGATCTGGATTTCAGAAAGACGAACGCCAAATGTGCCAAGGATAACATCACTTTTGTCAAAGGAAAGGCAGAGCAGTTGCCCTTCCCGGATGCATCGTTCGATACAGTCATCGAAACCTTGGTTTTATGCTCCGTCTCAGACTTGGAGACAGCACTCCGTGAAATCATGCGCGTGCTCAAACCTAAAGGGCGTTTCATATACATCGATCACGTTCTACCGGATGAGAAGGCTTTGGCGACTCTATTCAAAGGCATCAACCACTTTTGGCCACACATAGCGAGCGGATGCAATGTCACACGTACACCTCATCTTTCAATAGCCAGGCACGAGGTCGATCACATCGAATCCGGACATAGGGCCCATACTGTATTTCGGTATGGCATCGTGACAAAACACTGACCAATCCAAAAGAACGGAGACCATTTATGAAGACACTGGGAATAATTGGTGGCATGGGACCTTTGGCCACTGCGGATTTTTATATGAAACTTGTTCAAATGACCGATGCAAAACATGAGTTTGAACACATTCATACCATTATAGACTCAAACCCAAGCATTCCAGATCGCTCCTCATTCATCAAAACCGGCGTGGACGATCCCACAGGGGAACTGTTGGCCAGCCTGAAACGGCTTGAGCGTATGGGTGCTGATGTCATTGCCATGCCATGCAACACGGCGCACTATTTTTATGACATTTTATGCGCCAACACAAAATTGACCTTCATCAACATGATAGACGAGACCATACATCATGCTCTGTCCGTAGCTGATGCCACGGACCGGATCGGCTTGCTCGCAACTACCGGGACCTATGATTCCAAAATATATGAATCCAGTGCTATCCGTTCCGGTTTTGAGCTTGTTGTTCCACCGGAATCCGTCAGGCAGCAACTGATGAGTTTGATTTATGCGCTGAAAAACGGTGAAACCGATCAAATTGAATCGATAAAGCAGAAAGTTTACGACTATATGGACCATCAAAATCTCGATGCATGGATTTTGGGATGCACGGAACTTCCGATCATTCTGAAAGACGGCATAACGAAGTACAATATGATCGATTCCACCCTGATCTTGGCGCAGACCTGCATTTTGGCAGTTGGCGCGAAACTGAAAATTGACTGATAAAAAGCCTAGAGTGCGAGCACTAGAT
>DHVT01000026.1:175928-199816 GCA_002412775.1 Firmicutes bacterium UBA5201
CGCGAAAGCCTAGAGTGCGAGCACTCTAGGCTTTAATCTATTTCGATTTCAATAAATCTCTGATTTCAGTCAATAGCAGGACATCTTCAGGGGGAGCTGCGGGTGCGGCAGGTGCTTCCGCCTGTTTCTTCTTGGTCTTTTGAATCAATCTGATCATCATGAAAATGGCAAATGCGATGATGACAAAGTCTACGATGTTTTGAATGAACAACCCATAATACACCGCAAGTTCAGGTGTTTCTCCCTGAGCCTCCTCAATTACCCATTTCAGGGTCTTGAAATCCACTTTGCCGATCAGAATGCTGAGAATCGGCATCAAGACATCGTTAACAAATGAGCTGACAATTTTTCCAAATGCGCCCCCAATAATCACAGCTACCGCCAAATCAATCACGTTGCCTTTTAGAATGAACTTCTTAAAATCTCCCCACATCATAATCCTCCTTTTTCATTTTCTTCAATAATTACCATCCTCCTCCACCGCCACCACCGGAACCTCCGCCCGAGCTTCCGCCGCCAAAGCTGCCTCCGCCGGATTGTGATGGTGTGGACACCATAGTGCTTCCAATAGCTTTTGTCTTCGAATTTAAATCTGATGCAAAATAAGCCGCCGAGAAAACTCGTGTCGAATTGTTTGAAACATACCAATCCGGACTGTTCTGTGTGATGCTTTCAAATTTTTCCGCCCATTTGTCGGTGACACCGAGGACCATGGCATATGGAAGCACACTGTAAAAATAATTCGGATCGGCTTCAATCAAAGTCAAAATTCGGTCCTTCTCCGCATTTTCAATGAATGCTTTCAGCCCCAACAAATGAGCAAGCCATTCATTGCCCTCACGTGTTCGTTTTTGTGCATAGGGAGACCATAAAAGCACTAGAAATGCAAGACACGTCCCTACCCAATAAAGCCAACCCGCACTTAAAACATATAGCAATCCTGCTGTCAACAGCCCGGCAATCACCAACATACCCACTGACCCCAGGATCACTGTGAACCTATCTTTCGGCAACCTTGTTTTGACCAAAGTGAACAAGTAAGCCGATGTGGCCACAATGCCACCAATCAATGCACTTCCAACAAATGAGGCAATGATGTTGGCCCAAAACGCATATGGGTTGACTGTGCTGATGACGCCTATGAAGACCAGCATCAGAATCAATATTCCGATCATTATCATCCCGAACCATGCGAGGTTGCCTTCTTTTGAAAATATTCGTCTGTTCTTGAATGAAGATACAAGTTTCTTACGAACTTGTTCAAGTGTCACATAAAAACTGTCTTTCAGGTCATCGATTTCAACAATGCCGTTGACGGCATAAGTGCCAAACAAACCATCAAAATAAGTCTTTTCAAACTGCTTGGCTTGATCAGGCAAATCGCTGACTTTCTGCAGTTTCATATTGGATTTCTTTTTTTTGAAAATCAATCCGACTTCTTCCACTTCCTCAATGATCTTCATACAACCCAGATTTGCCCAATAGACAAGCATTGCGGTCAAATCATACGGATCGATCTTTCCGTCGAATATATACCCGATTTCAGCGGGTGTTAGACCTTTGGGAGGATAAAATTCAACTGTCGGATAAATCGCATCATCTCTTCCGAATTTCAGCCAAAGCGCAATTGCAGCAAAAAATAATGCAGGGAAAAGCACGTAATAAGTTTTGGTGAGTTTTGACAGCAATTGAAGTTCAGGTTTGACCTCACTATAATAACCTTCTTCAAGAGGTAAGGCGATGGTGAGCGCCTGCCCCGGGTTGATCGTTTCATTGAACTCTCCTGAAATCTTGGTTCCAACAATCTCATATTTGACATTCGACTTGCCACTGGAGCCTACATAACCGGATGTGAAATTCAGATTTTCCGAATCAAACGTTTTCGGCATTGTAATGGTGAAAATGGTTTTGTGTATCGGTATTTGCCACTGAGCACCTACTATATTAAAGTAAAGCTCATCCATTTCCTGATTTCTATCATCGCCTATCTCATATTTGTATCGAATGACATAGTGCTCTTTTGTGCTTGCATATTTGTCCGGGTCACCAATTTTAAGTTTCAAGAAGCTCCCGTCATACTTTGATTCCGATTTGTGGTTTGGAACACTGACACCACTTATTTTGACACGCTTTCCAAAATACGTCTGTGTAGGAATATCCCTAAAAATGCCATGCATGTCAGATCTGTTGAAATTCACATTGATCCGCTCTTCTATATCGTATGTATTGTCTTCATTGACCACGATATTGACCGTCATTTGAGTTATTTCAAGGTCATAAACCGCATATGTGGGTCCTGAAGCCAACAAGAGGATCACTATGACAGATGACAGAACCAGAAAGCACGATCGAAGCGCACGCCCTCTAAAAAGAGACGCGAACATTTTCTCTCTCCAATTCTTGTACAGTGAAAAAATCGCTTTTCTTGAATCCAAAAACCGCAGCCACCAAGTTTGAAGGAAATGA
Source organism: Firmicutes bacterium UBA5201 (assembly GCA_002412775.1). Taxonomy (GTDB): domain Bacteria; phylum Bacillota; class Clostridia; order Peptostreptococcales; family Acidaminobacteraceae; genus Fusibacter_D. Next base: position 178,395 of record DHVT01000026.1, read on the forward strand.
TTCCACTTTTGTGTTCATCGATTTCACAACCGCATTATAATATTTTCTGGATTGTGCGATGTCTTCCTCCACTTTTTGCAATTGATTTTGAAGATCCAGAAATTGCCGATCCGCTTTGAGCTCCGGATAGCCCTCACTGAGTGCGAAAAGTGATTTGAGTGTGCCGGTAAGGGCGTTCTCCGAACTTTGACGTTCCTCAATCGTTTGAGCGTTCATCGCCTTGTTTCTGGCTTCAATCACGTGCTGAAGCGTCTCGCTTTCATGTTTGGCGTAGCCCTTCACGGTCTCGATCAAATTCGGAATCAAATCGTATCTTTTTTTCAGGTATACATCCATTGTTGAAAAAGCTTCTTCCACCGTATTTCTCAGTTTGATGAACCCATTGTAATTGACCGCTAAAAACAAACCCACCAGTAACAGAAACACACCGAAAACAATAAACCCTGTCATAATAGTGCCTCCTTTTTATTTATAGTATATACCTAAATTTAAAAGTTGAAAACTTTTACATCTGATGCTATTCTTGATAAGTGTTCTATACCCATAATAATGGGTAAAGTATATAATATAAGTTTGGGAGGTGATGCCATGTCAGATCAAAAAAGCATATTCAAACAATATAAAAGCATTTTGATTGTCATGATGATCCTTGCCATAATAGCCACGACTTTGGTCATGACCTATGAGCTCCGTAAAATCACCACCGATTTATCCAAGCAATACTCGTCACTGTACTCCAGTGAATTGATCGGACACATTGAATCGAAATTGAATCGGGAAGTGGCACTTGCAATCAAAGCCTCCACGACACAGGATATCGTCAATTGGATGAGCGATGAATCCGATTCAACAGCAAAATTTCACGCATACAACGAACTTATGAATTTCAACGCCTCCTATGAAGGTGGCGACTCTTTCATAGCGATCGCTGGCACAAACAACATTTATTATCATAACTCGGAGACCACATTATATGAGTTCCGACCCTCCGGCATTCTGGAAGAAACCGTTGAAGACAATTTCTGGTATTATGAAGCCCTCGAAACGGACAAACCCTATTTGCTCAATATCAGCCAAGATCAAATGATTGACCAATCCCTTGTTTGGATCAATGTCAAAGTTGTAAAAGACGATACGACGCTTGGGGTCATCGGTACCAGTGTCAATCTGGATGCCCTTTTGGAAGAAATAACTTTGAATTATCGCGACGTCGGCATAAGTTCTCTGATTATCGACGATCAAGGCATCATACAAATAGATTCGGATGTCATAGAGAATCTCAATGACCATAGGCCTTCAATTGTCAGTGATCAACCCACATTACGAAAATATGTGACCGGTGAGGCTTTTCATGAGCAAGTGGACAACTATCTTGAAGCGCCCAAGGCAGCCACGGTCATCAAACTCAAAAATGCGCCTTATGCTTATGCCGTGCTCGCACCTATAATGAGCACCAATTGGCACGTGGTCTCTTTTATGGAACCAAGCGTTTTTTTCAGTCCCAACCGTTTTCTGTTGGTGACATTGTTCATTATGTTCATCATAGTGACTGTAGGTGGCATCATCAGCTATAGTGTCAGAAAATTATTTGTGCAACCCTTCACTTTGCTGATCAATAGTCTCGATCAAAACGAATCCAATTATGAAGCGAAAATTTATGGTCTGGATCGAAAAGATGAGTTCGGTATGTTGGCAAGTTCCATCAACCATTTGACCGACAGGCTCGTCCGTTCGGTACCCGTCGGTTTGTTTTTACTGGATAGACATGGTAATTTTCTTTTTGGAAACAAATATTTCTTGGATCAGTTCGGACTCGAGGGCACTGATGATTTCGTCAATAGATATGGTCGCACTCTGGAAGCGGTATTCTCAAATAAAAATGATTATGAGGTGTTCATCAAAACCATCCATGAAAATCTCACATTATATGTGTTTGAGACTGAACTTAGAAAAGCTGATTTCAGGCATTTTTGGGCTGAGCTCCATTTGACGAAAGTAATCAAGGAAGATTCCTTCGAATATGAAGGCATATTGTTGAACATCCAACTCAAAAAGGAATATGAAAGTGAACTGATCAATCTGGCGACCACCGATCCTCTGACCAGTTTGTACAACAGACGCCATTTTGATGAAATGGCAAAAAAAGAAGTCGAGCGTTCCAATCGACATGGAAACGCTCTGTCTCTGGTCATATTTGATCTGGATCACTTCAAGTTGATCAATGATCAATACGGTCATATCGTAGGCGATGAGATTCTTTCGGAAGTGACCACTATGGCCAGTAAATGTATCCGTGCTTCAGATGTGTTGGCCAGATGGGGCGGAGAGGAATTTTCGATTCTATTGCCCGAGACCGATTTAAGCGGTGCCTATCAAGTGGCCGAAAAAATACGGACGATGCTTAATGAATACATCCATCCCATAGTAAAAACGACAACGGCCAGCTTCGGCGTATCACAACATCATATCAATGAGAGTTACTACGATTGGTTCGAACGGACTGACCGTGCCCTCTATTACGCCAAGGAGCACGGCAGGAATCAGGTCAGTGGATACAATCCTGATGAGCCGGCAATCGATCCTCTCATCCAATTGACCTGGCATCATAATTTCAGTTCAGGCAACACCATAATCGATGAACAGCACAAAGAGCTCTTCAGTCTTGCGAATTCATTGATCTCCAGTGGAATGAAGCTGCAATCCGACGATGCTCAAAATCATGCCATAATGGCTTTTGTGAGCTATATACGCAAACACTTTGAAGATGAGGAGTATATTCTAAGAAACACAGATTATCCACAAGTTGATCAAATAGCCCATGCCGAAATGCACAAGGGTCTCATGGATAGAATCGAAGGATTGTGCAGTAAAGAGAACATCCTCCCAGAGGATATCATGAAAATAGGCATGATTCTCATTCAAGAGGTCGTCTACGAGCATATGATCAAGGAAGATTCCAAGTATTTCGAATATACAAAAGCAGGCAGATCCAGAAGTTGATTTCTGGACTTGCCTGCTTTTTCTTATAGTCTATAGACTATGCCACTCGACATTGCCACTTTTTCGGAATGCGTCACCACGATGATGCATTTGTTATCCACATGAGCCAGATTTCTCAGTATTTTCAGAACTTGCTCTTCCGTCTCTCCATCCAAATTTCCTGTGGGTTCATCTGCGATGATCAGTGCCGGATCATATGACAATGCTCTTGCGATGGCAACGCGTTGCTGTTCGCCACCGGATAACTTCAGCACTCTTCGCTTTGCTTTTTCCTCAGTCAATTCGACCTTCTCGAGCATGTTTAGGGCATGCTTTTTCTTGTTTTCAACCTTCGTTTTGGAAAGATTGATCGATAGCATGACATTTTCCAGGGCATTGAGATGTAGCAGCAGATTGAAGCTTTGAAATATGATTCCAATATCACGGCTTCTATAGTTCTCTTTATCCAGTGTTTTGATATCACTGCCTTTGTAAAGGATTTTTCCTTCCTTGTAACTGTTCAATCCTGAAATCAACGAAAGCAATGTCGTCTTTCCTGCTCCTGATTTCCCCATTATGGCATATACCTTTCCTTCCTCGAAATTAAGGTTGATATCTTCAAGAACAGGCAAACTGCCGTCATTATAGGTGTAATTCAAATTTTCAATCGTCAGTAAATCCATTTTCCATGCCTCCTATGATCTGCTGCTTAGAATTTTCAGCGGTTCGTATCTTGATATGGTGATCAACGAAATCAAACTCCCCACAAATACGATGCTGAGGCCAATGACCAACAACTGTATGATTACCCAATTGTCCAGTGTGGTCTTGATTTCTTCGATATATTCCAGAGGTTCACTTGATAGTGATTCGACGACATTTCTCGATCCACTTCCCGCTCCATTTCCAGCGCCTAAGTTTGTTGCTATGAGATCTTGTTCTATCATCGCCTGTTCCACTTCCTTGCTCAACATATGATTTCCTATAGGCTCAGACAAGATCTGTCCGATGCCTACCCCGACTATCATTGCAATCAGTGTCACGATAAGGAGTTCTGTCAAAAATTGAAAGGCGACAACATGCTTTTTCATCCCAATAGCCCTAAGCACACCGATTTCATATTTCCTTTCGCGGATGTTGATCATGTTGATCAACAAAAGGATAGCCCCGCCAACCACCAGAACCAATCCAAAGAAAATGGTAGTGAAATTGTTGAGATTTTCAAGAGGCTGCATGATTTTATCCAATTCACTCGCATTGGTCCTGAGCAGATAGTATTCATTGAGTCCACCAGCGGTCAATTCATTTTCGAATGCTTCAATAACATCATAATCCGTCAAATAGAATGTGTGATTGTATGTTCCAGTCATACCCGTTGACCCATTTTCCATTGACCCCTCATATGCGTTCAAGACATAATCGTAACCTGCAATCAGCTGATTTGCAGATTTAGAAAACCAGTTCATCGAGTTTTCGGAATCTTCACTTTGGTCCACATATATTCCCGATATGATGAATCCAATTTTGAATTCCGGGTCCATTGGACTGATCATTTCGATGGAATCACCTATTCCCAGATTGTTGGTGATCGCCAGTTCTTCATTGATCAGCACGTTGTCCGCCGAGTCGTTGAGGCTATACACATCACCCTCGATCATCCTATAATCTCCAGTTTTGAATGCCTCATAAGACTCGGGCGCTGTCAAACCTATCATTGTAAACTGCGCTCTCATGGCGCCAGACCCTTCTTTCGAGACGTCACTCTCCTCTGCGCCGACTGGAATCAGAGACTCACTATTGACCTCAACCGATAGGTTGAAACTCAAATTCGTCACATATTCAGAATCGGAATAACGTTCCAGTTCTGAAGCCGTCAGTGGAGGTACACTTGCTATCATTGTTCTCATGCTTTCATTGCTCCCGCTGTAATTCGCTCTCAAGAGATTACGATCCAAGATCAACGCACCTTGAATCTCAAACTGTTGCTCCTGAATTTCGATGATATCATTTGCGGCTTGCTTGATAGATAGTGCGATGACACTGGCGGAAGTCACAGATAGTATAATGAGGCCTATTAAGATATTTCTTGCTTTGGATCTAGTGATACTTTTTAGAGCATTTTGAATAATTGTCATTTCATCACCTCGTAAATTTGATTGCTTCATCCATATTTCGTTACAAATGTGATGAAAATGTGTTGGATTTCTGTTATAATGCACTTACCCCCATAACGAGGGGGGTGAAAGGAGCTTTTATGATTAATTCGCAAAAAAAATACGATTGGCTTTTTATAGGCACCTTGGCCTTTTTCTCTTTAGGAATGGTTCATATCATTTTCTCGTGGCTCGGTGTCATTTGTATGGTGACGCCTTTTATAATGGCCGCACGCTCGGGGAAAAAACCATGGTGTACAACTCCATATTGTCCCAGAGCCCACTTTTTCACCAGATTTCTGAATCGTTACTCATTGAAAAAGAAAGCACCTGAGGGTTTGTTTTCAGAAAAGACAAAGCAACTGGTCCTCAGGCTATTTTGTATCAATCTTTTTTTTGCCAGCATGTCCACTTTGATGGTCTATTTGGGACGGCTCGAGCCCATGCTTTACGTGAGATTCTTGATGGCCTTTCCGATGCCATTTGATCTGCCTCAACTCTTGGAGTTGAACTTGCCTCAATTCTTGGTTCATGTGAGCTATCGCCTGTACTCCATCATGTTTACATCCACAATCATAGGTGTGGGACTCGGTTTGATCTATAAGCCAAGGACATGGTGTGGCATTTGTCCGATTCAGACTTTGACCACCGTAAAAAATATACACTGAAAATACAACGACTACAGTCACTTTATCTCGAATTAATTATTGTATTCATTTGAGCTTGGTGGTATAATTTTAGTTACATTATGTCAACCAAAATGGAGGTCTACTGATGACACATATACGTTTATCACATAAATCCTTATTCATTACCACTTTGCTTCTTCTACTGGTTGCCTTTTTGGTGAGCGGCAACACGTATGCGTATAGTGAAGAACTGCCCACAGGTAGGGTACCCGGCGTCTTTACTGTTCGCTACAGTGACGGGCGATTCGAGACAAGAGCAATAGATGATCGAAAACCTTTGGACCAATTGGGATTGCCTCTGATGCTTTCCTCGACGGCAAACCCTTTTGAGATTCTGGACCTTGCCATGATAGATGCACTGTCAGAACCTGATATTGTCTTTGTTGAACCGGTCTACTATTTAAGAAAAGAAGCTTTTGAACCGAATGATGTAAATGCAGCCGACAGGTGGCGATTTGACACGACAGGACTAACCGGCATTTGGCAACAAGTATTTGATCGTTACGTCCCTGGAAAATCAGGCAAAGAAGTCATTGTCGCCATCATTGATGATGGTATTACCACCTCACACCCAGATCTTAATGTCATTTCCGGATACGATTTCGCTGATAATGACAACAATACAAATCCCACAGGTTCCCATGGCAATCATGTTGCGGGAATCGTCGGTGCTATCGGAAATAACGGCAAAGCCATCACTGGGGTGTACCCTGGAGTAAAACTGATGCCCCTTAAAGTCTTTAGTGATTCAGGTGGTGGAACAACTGAAGCCCTGGTGCTTGCCATCCGATACGCAGCAGACAATGGCGCCCACATCATCAATATGAGCCTAAGTTATCAAAGCTATGTAGCTACTGTAGAGCAAGCTTTGACATACGCCGAAGGCAAAGGCGTTTTAATAGTTGCCGCTGCCGGTAACGATTCAAACCATTGGCTGATCGGGAGTCATTTTGATGAAGTGACCGGAGACGCACAAAAGGCTATTACTCTTACCTATCCCGCTTATCACGATACCGTCTTCTCAGTTGGTTCTGTGCAGTATCGAAGTGACCAATTGGCCCTTTCTGACCAATTGGCCCTTTCCGACATAAGCAATGTCGGCAATAATTCTGCTTTTCTCGATGTGGTGGCACCTGGGTCCTCCATAACGAGTACATCCACTCAAGAATCGCTCATTGAAGTCAAATCCGGAACTTCTATGGCCACACCTCATGTGGCTGGACTTATGGCCTTGATGAGGGCCCAATATCCATCGATCAGTTCTAGTGCCATATACGATGCCATCCGAAAAACTGCAAGCACCGCGATGACTCTTCCAGTTTACGACAGCATCAGTGATACTCAACTGAGGGGTGCAGGGCTGATTCAAATAGATAAGGCCCTAAAGTATTATCTGACTGATGGCCTGATCCTCAAAGGCAAAAATGCAACAAATACTGTAGACATTCCTTTTACATTCAATCCACTGATCAATACGTATACAGTCACCTTGGAGGAAAGTATCCATCAAGTACAGCTCCAAATCGTAGGCAACGACCGGATTGATAGCATCCTCGTCGAAGATCTAGTCGCAACCGACGGCATTTCTGACTGGATTTCTTTCAATGGCACAACCCTTCCAGTCACTTTTAAAACCCATTCTACTTCGGGGCATGAAGAGCAGTACACTATTCACTTTATCAGTACTGCAGAATCCAATAACGCTGACCTTGCCCTGAAAATCTTTGAACTTAAATTCTTAGATGTTGGAGAATCAATAGTTGAAGCTCCATTGGTGCTCTCCGCCAATGACTTTGTAGAGAATTCATTGCGTTACATTTACCCAATCAACGCGAGAAAAGTCCAAGTAACCTACAATCAAGACCAATACATCATACCCTACAACTTTTCAGTGGGTTCCCCTGATCCCATCAGCACGCCTTCAGGAGAACGCACCATTGAACTCAATGGCATGAGAAATATTATTGCTTTGCAACTGGTTAATGGGGACTCACAAATCAATTACAATATAACATTGGATAGCGAAGCCACAACAAATTTGAACCTATCCGCCCTTGCCTTGTCATCTGGCACTCTGTCACCTGCATTCAGTAGCGATACACTTGGCTATACAGCCTTTGTTTCCAACAGTACAAGCCAAATAACGGTCACCACCACTCTAGTGGATCCGCGGGCGCAGGTTCATATTAACGGTGTTCTGGGCAACACTAAAACCGTACCACTTAATGTCGGTGCAAACACCATAAACCTCGTTACTAGAGCGAATATCACAGACTATCCAGATGCTCTAACGACCAAGACTACAACTTTGACCGTCACACGTGCAGATGCACCACCTCCAGCTCCTGCACCAGCACCGGCTCCTGCTCCAGCTCCAGCTCCAGCTCCTGCTCCGGCACCTGCTCCTGCTCCTGCACCAGCTCCTGCTCCTGCACCAACACCAGCGCCGCCAGTAGAAGAAACGGTGATTGTTGAGGAAGACGATGGTACTATTTCCTCCACCACCACACCGACAGAGCAAAGTATTCAAGCGGCACATGCAAATGAAACCACCATCTTTGATGTAAAAGCTCCGACTGCTATAGTTGATCAGCAAGTACTGATTTTGAATGAATCAACACTTAAACTTCTTAGCAGTTCCAACAGAGATATTACATTGGCGTTTAATACATTACGGGTTGAATTGCCTTACAGCCTTATAAAAAGCGCTAAAAACGAACTTCGATTCACTTACACCACTAAAAATACCGGCAGCTTGCAAATCACCGATACCTCATCGCCCTATACCTTCAAATTGATGCGGGACGGTAATGAAGTAAAGCAATTCACAGATGCCATCAAGTTGGAACTGCGGTATACCCCTTCAAGAGTTAGAGATATTAAGAAACTGGCCGTTTACTACTTGGACCCGAAACTCAATTCCTGGACTTATGCAGGCGGTCAAGTGACTGGCAGTGGCCGAATCACTTTCAGTGCCACGCATTTTTCCACTTATCAGGTAAAAAATTTCGATATCACCTTTACTGACATCACAAACCACTGGGCAAAACGCACTGTAGAAATAATGGCCTCCAGGCGGATCACCAGCGGGGTAAGCCCAACTGAATTTGCACCCAATGCACCAGTAACCAATGCGCAGTTCATAGCCTTGCTCACTCGTATGCTTGCGTTGCCTGACCGGGTATCTGTTCTGCCCTATAGTGATCTGAATCCAGGTGCCTGGTATATGCCAGAACTCAGAAAAGCTCAGGCTCATGGTCTTTTGACCGATGCCTACAGTGGAACGCTTGATCCCGATGCACCCATTGAACGTCAAGTGATGGCAAAACTCCTGGTCAATGCCTATGGCATTCGAAATCGCATAGACACAGAAACATTGCTGTTGAAAGAAGTCATCGTCTTTAAAGATGAAGGCATGATCGATCCTGAGTTCAACCGCGCTGTGCGCCTCGCCTTTGAACTGGGCTTCATCCAGGGTACTCCCGAGGGTTACTACCTGCCAAAACAAGGTGCGACAAGGGCCGAAGCCATGACAGTGCTGTACCTTTCCTTCAAATAATAAAAGAAAAAAAGTAGTGACCCTGCACCCAGTGCAATGTCACTACTTTTTTAAGTTGTTTAACTGTTATTCCAGCGCTTCGATTCTAATCAGTTGATATTGTCCCTCTTCCGTCAATTGGTAGGTGACTTTGACAGCATCTCCCGATTCAATTCCACTTATGAGCTCACCCATAATGTAATTTCTGAATACCATAAAATCTTCACCGACGGTCACTTCAATACTGTTGTTGTCGATTTGACCCACATATATTCCTTCAACAGTTTCCTGTGCGCTAAGATCAACTTCTTTTCGATCAAATGCTTCGCCATCCTGGTTCACAATTGAAAAATCATCTGTTGTCCCTTTAAATTGAATCAGAACAAATGGATATTCAATGGCTTGTGTGACCATTGCATCGGGATCTGGTGATGTCTCACTCACAGATACATTGGTTTTACCTTCGTTGTCTTCGACCAAAAGCACTTCAATTCCAAATCCACCCGTTGCTTTCAGACCAGAAGCGATCAATAGGATATAACCGCCATCACTTTCCCAATAATTATAACCTCTTTCCAGTTTCAACTGGTCGACTTCGTTTTGAAGTTCGCCATTCAAGGCATCAAACCCAATAATTTCAAACTCGATCTCGTTGACCGCTATTCCATTTCCCGGTTTTTCTTCCCCAATCGGTTCTTCATCATCCATCGGCTCTTCACCGACTATCGGCTCCTCTTTTTTTGCACATCCTGCAAACACCATCGAGCCAATTAAAAGCATCGTTAAAGCACTTATAATCAATTTTCTTTTTTTCATAATTCAATTCTCCTTTCAAACATTTTAACACCCACCAAAGTCAGTATATCAGTAAGACGAAAAAAAATAAGGAAAAGTTCCATTTATTTATAAGATTTTAACCCAATTCCAACGTTTCTATGAGATTATGATAAAAGCAACAAAAAAATGGGGGGACATATGAAATCCAGTATTTACATAGAAAAAATCGAATACTATATAGAGTCATGGAACAACAAAGAATTTGAACCGCTTTCCTCTAATAAGATACCCTATTACAACAAATTGAACCTGTTTTGGAGGCTAAGACATCGGGTGAACAAATTCTTTAAAAATCTATCCAGTCAACCGAAAGTCAATCTGAAAGATTTATCTGAGGATCATCATCTCATGCGGTTATTGGACCTTTGGCTGGGTGTCAATGCCAGCGAATTCAGCTCATCCATCCAGGGCAGTTACGTGAATTCAACCGAGGATTTTGTGAATCGGGTCAAGTCAAGATGGCCAGATATGACAGATGAAAATATATTCCAGGCGCTTCGAAACGTCTGGATCATGAATCTGATTCAGGTGATTGCAGAGACTTCCGTAGTTTTGACAGATTCAATGTTCGCTTATTCCATGCTTTATCCTCTCACCGATAACATCATGGATAGTGTCGCCATTTCAAAATCCGAAAAACAGGATTTTGTGGAACGTTTGGAAAAGCGTCTCAAAGGTGAATCCATCCTTCCTGTATTGCCGGAAGAAATCGATATTTACAGTATGATCGACCTGATTGAGGCTCAATACGACAGACATACCCATCCCAAGATCTACGATAGCATCCTGGAGATCCATTATGCTCAAAGCGAGAGTTTGAAACAGCAATACGAACCAATGGAGATTGGCGATCTGATCCATACGACTTTTCGTAAAGGCGCCGCATCGGTCATCGCCGATGGTTATCTGGTCATGGGGGATTTGAACTCAAAATGGCTTGATTTCTTGTGTGGTTATGGCATTGTACTTCAGCTGGCGGATGATCTTCAAGATATGGCCGAAGATGAAGCAAACCACCACAAAACCTTATTCTCAAGTACTTTGGATCCTGAGACACTATCACATGACACCCAAAAGTTGATTCAGTTGTCCAGACAGACACTAAGATTCATGCCCTGCAAATCCTCTTGGTTGAAATCGCAGATTATGTCCCTGATCAATAGGAGCATGCAGTTTCTGATCAGCGATGCCATCCATAACCATCGATCCAAGTTTCCAAAACCATTCTACAAAGAGTATGACAAATTCCATCCGATTGGACTAAAGAATCACTCGAAACTCAAGGTGCTGTGTGGCAGTTTGATGGAAAATATAAAACCTAAAGTGACCTATTGAAAGAGTAAAAAAGATACATAAGTGTTTTGGCACTCATGTATCTTTGATTTTTTTGCGATAAAAAGTTCTCAATTGACGTCGCAAGATGTCTCGAGGAGTTGATTCTCTATTTCCATTCAGAACATAGAGACATAGGCTCCTGTGTTTGCAGGCAAACACCACGTCGCCCAATATAAGGGCGAACGCCCTTATATTGTATTCAAAAAACCCAATTGCCACTTTCAAATAGTTTGACCATACGGCCATCTTTTTCAAAAGCCGTGATTTCCATTTCTGGACCACCCACCATGAAATCCACATGAATCAAGCTGAAATTCGCACCTTTTGCCTCAAGTTCCTCCTGAGTCAGGTCCGAACCATTTTGCATCGCATAAGCATAAGCTCTACCAAGTGCCAAGTGCACCGAAGCGTTTTCATCAAACAAAGTGTTGTTGAACAAAATGCCAGTATTGGAGATTGGTGAATCATCTTGTACAAGTGCGATCTCACCCAGATATCTCGCGCCCTCATCATTGTCCATCAATCTTTCAAGAACCTCTTTGCCTTTACCGGCATAGAAGTCCACCACTTTGCCATCTTTGAACGTGAACCCGAAATCATCGACGAGCTTGCCGTTTAAACTTAGTGGTTTCGTTGCTTTGAGCGTTCCATTGACTTTCAATCTATGAGGAGTAGTAAACACTTCCTCTGTTGGAATATTTGCGACAAAGTCGTCTCCACCCAAACTCTCCTTTGATCCTCCCATCCAATAGTGTTCATCTGCAAGGAAAATTTCAAGATCCGTTCCTGGTGCTTTAAGCACAATTTTATCAAACTGTTTTTCATTCAAGTAATTTTTGTATTTCTTGAGATTCATATCATGAATCTTCCATGCTTCGACAGGATCGTTCTCACTGACTCTCGTCGCATCGAAAATCTTTTGCCACAAGGCATCGGTGGCTTCTTCCACATCCATTTCAGGAAATACGCTCAGAGCCCAATCCGGCGATGGAACAGCCACTATGGACCATTTTGTCCTGCCTGTCATTCTATATTTCATTGCAGGTGCCATGGCCATGGATGCTGTTTTTTGATCTTTTGCCACAGTGTCGCCAGGGATATCTTTCAAAAGTTCCGGATTTGGGGCGGAGATGAACAAATGATGATAATTGTCTTCATACATGGCAACCAACATGTTGACTTTCCATTCAGGATAATGCTCAAAAACATAATCCTTGGCATTTTCATAGCGTGCGAGCACCATCTCATCATCCCCGAGCATAAATTCCACATGCTTTGCTCCTGCGGCATATGCCTTCTTCATGATTGCTCTGGCAAGTGGCAAACCTGAAACATTTCCACCAATGATCAGACCTTCTTGAGGTTTTAGGTTGATTCCTACGTTCACAGCCAAATCAGCATATTTTTCAAGTTCTTTGCTGTAATTTTTCATAAACCCTCCATAAAAAAATATTTTGATACTCTAATTCTAGCATTTTTCACTTAAACAGCCAAGAAAAAATGTTTAGTCCCACGAACAATTTGGTATACTTGAAGAAATGAAAAGAATATGGAGGACTTATGAAAACACTTTTTGAGGAAGTTACACTAAAAAATCTGAAATTGAGAAACCGTATCGTGATGGCACCCATGTGCATGTATAGCGCCGACCTTGATGGCAACGCCAACGAATGGCATTACTCACATTATGAAACCCGCTCAATCGGGGGTGCCGGACTCGTGATCATCGAGGCGACAGCTGTTGAAAGCAGAGGCCGTATCTCCGAGAACGATCTTGGAATATGGAACGATTCGCATATGGATGGTCTAAAGACCATCGTCAGAAAGATAAAGAAGCACGGAGCAAAAGCAGGCATTCAACTCGCCCATGCGGGCCGAAAATGCGTTGTCAAAGACGAGTCAGTGATAGCGGCTTCTGCACTTCATTTCGATGAAGCCGATGCCAATTACAAATTGCCTGAAGCAATGGATCTCGAAACCATAGACGAAGTGGTCAAAGCTTTTGGCGTAGGAGCGGAAAGAGCTTTGAAAGCAGGCTTTGACCTCATTGAAATACATGGAGCACATGGTTATCTCATCAACACATTCCTATCTCCGCTCACAAACAAAAGAACCGATGATTATGGGTATCACAATCAATATGGCACACTTTTCCTTCGAAGAATCGTCGAAGCGGTCAGAAATGCATGGCCATCGGATAAGCCACTTCAAATCAGGGTATCCGCAAGTGACTATGATGCCAAAGGCAATACACCCGAAAAGATTGCCACAGCACTAAAAACCCTATCCGATCTCGATATTGATGCCATTGATGTCAGTTCCGGCGGGGTCATTCCGGCAGGAGTCCGCTCATATGATGGCTATCAGCTCAAAATGGCTGAAACCGTCAAAGGAATCACCGGTTATAAAGTCATCGCAGGTGGACGCATAAAATCGGTGGAAATGGCTGAAGAAGTCATCAAGAATGAACGGGCCGATTTTATTTTTCTTGGAAGACAACTCTTGATCGACCCCTATTTTCCAATAAAAGCGGCTGCAACACTTGGTGTTGAGATCGATTATACACCTGTCCAGTACAAACGTTGGAAATAAGGGAGATGCATAACATGATCAATTACATCTGCAATGAATGTGATAGGACCTATCCACACGACACCTTGGAATTCAAGTGCGCATGTGGTGGATTATTCAATCTCGAGCCCTTCGATTTGGATTTCAAAAAAGATTCAACCGATTGGAGCATATTTCGTTACTTTGGTGTATTGCCTCTAAAAGGGTCGGATGAAGTGGTCACAATGGGCGAAGGCATGACAGCTCTTGTCCCTTATGACTCGAAGCGTCCAAACTGGTTGCTCAAGATGGATTACATGATGCCGACACTATCCTTCAAAGATCGTGGTGCGGCAGTACTTGTGACTCTTGCAAAGCACCTTGGAGTGAAAAAAGTCATCCAAGACAGCAGTGGCAATGCCGGTACAGCGATAGCCGCTTATGCAGCCAGAGCAGGTATACCTTGCGAAATATTTGTGCCTGCCAAAACATCACCAAAAAAGATCCAACAGATCAAAGCACATGGCGCAAAAGTGGTCCTTGTGCAGGGCTCACGCGAAGATACAGCAAAAGCGGCCTATGAAGCCGCTTCAGACAATGATGCATTCTATGCCAGTCATGTTTACAATCCTTATTTTTATCAAGGCACCAAGACTTTTGGTTATGAAGTGTTCGAACAACTCCAGGATGAAATGCCAGAGTTCTTTGTTCTTCCCGTTGGAAACGGTACTTTGGTTTTGGGAGTCTATTATGCGCTTTGTGAGCTTCACACTGCTGAGTTGATCGGGCACATGCCAAAGATCATAGCCATTCAATCCGAGTATTGTGCCCCTATCCATTATGCTTTTCATAACAGTTCTGTTCCCTATTCATCATCGGGAAAAGATACTTTGGCCGAAGGCATAGCGATCGCCGATCCAAAACGTGGCAATCAGATCATGGAGGCTATTCGAAAAACCGGCGGTGATGTGCACTTGGCACCTGAGCATAAGATTCTGGAAGCCAAAAAGCAACTCGCCGATCGTGGATTTTTCGTGGAGACCACTACCGCAGCCACATTCGCAGGTTTCTTTGACTATATCGAAAAACATCCAGAGCTTGAAAACGATAGATTTGTCTTGCCCCTATGTGGTGCAGGGCTGAAATCTGAATGAAAAATGGGAAGTTGTCGACTAATGACAACTTCCCATTTTCTATTCCGTCACTTCCAGTGAAGTGGATACCATAGACATCCAACAAGTCAATCTGAGATTGCCGGCTGAAGTCGGTGTAAACTCCATAATATTTTCTCCTGGAACGAGGCCTAATCCCAAATTGTATTCAGGAATCGTGATCGTATCGATGCATCCATTCAATCGAGTGGCGTTCATGACGATTCTGACAGGAATGTCCTTTTTGACTTTCACGTCTTCAATGTCATAATAACCGTTGATGTCCATATTGACAACCTGAACACCATCGACAATGGCCGCGTAACCTACGGATTTTGATTCAACCAAAGGAACTGTAAGCCCAAGAGCGTTCACACCCTGGCTGATAACTGACATTGCCATGACAATGACAAGAATTCCGCTTGCTTTGACAAGCTGACCATGATACTTCTTTCCAATCAAGCTGCCGACGTTTGCAAAAAGAAACATTAAAGGAACCGTACCCAGGCCGTAAGCGAGCATCATGGAAAATCCGCCCATGAAACTCATGGTGGATAAAGCGATGACTTGCATCGTCTGAAGTGGTCCACATGGCATAAATCCATTCAAGACACCCGTCAAAACCGAAGAACGCTTACTCCCTATTTTTGAAAATCCTAAATTTATAACTGGCATTTTAAACTTGATCAACCCTAAATTTTTCCCGCCCATCATGAGCATGAATCCCCCGATGGCCAAAAAAATTATTCCTCTTGTCTGGAAAGACAGCGAGAGACCTTTGCCAATCGCCCCGATTGAACCTCCGATCAAAGCATATGTCAATATTCTTGAGAAATTGTAAATCAGAGACTTTGTAATGTTTTGCGAAGTCACTTCAGATTGAATTTGCGTCACTGCAATCCCACCGCACATTCCCATACAATGAAAACTGGTGATCAGACCGAAGATAAAGGCACCTGTCAGTCCAATCTCAGTGGAAAAAGCGTTCAAGGAAAACTTGTTGTAAAAGTATCCCCCCAACGCCAAAATTAAAATCATAATCAAAGTAAACTGTGCCGTCTTCATCATTACTTCATTTTTTGAGACCAAATTATAGGGAGTCGATGAAAGTCTTTTTTTGATTTCATCACTCAGATCTACATTCGATTCGTAACTCAATACACCTCTGACGTGGTCCACATTCAAATTTTTGATTTTTTTCATACCTTTGAGGGCATGTTTGACACTGTTTTCACAGTGCTCACAAGTCATGCCCTCCACATGATGTTTTATTGACCCCATGGATTACTGGAGTTGGATTGTCCTAATCCGTTGCGATTCCCATGGCAACTTCCATAGCCTCTTCCAAAACCTTTGCCAGAAAATCCTGATTCTTCACGTGCTTTCATTCTTTCAATCATCCAATCGGCATCTTCACTAGTCAAATAACCTTTTTCCACTTGCTCTTCCATAAATGCGATTCTGTCTTCAAGTGTTGCCGTTCTCATATCGAACTCGGTATCATTGCCTCTCATCATAAATCCTGGCACTGCAAAAGCTGTAGTCATGGAACCCACAACCAGCACCCCTACCACTAGTAGCAATAAAATCTTTTTCATAAACTTCACTCCTCTTTTCGTTTTGTGTTGATTACTTTTCATTATAGAGCGAAATTATGACATAAATATGACAATTCTTATAAAACGTATAATTGTGACTTTTCAGCATCAAACGAGTACGCTTTCAGCCAAGCCTTAAAAGTCTCAAATGAAGTGAACAGCGGTATATTTCTCTTAAGAGCATTTTCCCTGATGGAATAACCATACCGTAGGGCGTTGCTCCCCATCGTCACGGTGTTGATCACGATGTCAAAATGAGTCTGACTCAAAACCTCATATTCCTCTATCACTTTTACATCCATGATTCCAAGAGCGTTCAAAGTATTTGCCGTTCCAGGGGTCGCATAGAGACTGAAGCAGTCGAACGCATGGTTCATGGTCAACTCATGCAATACTGTTTTTGTGGAATCACTGAGAGACATCAATATATTCGGTTTTTCCATGCCCCTAAGAGCATTGACTGAGATAAAACCTTTGTAAAGCGCTTCTTCAAGTGTGCTTCCTATCCCAAGCACTTCACCAGTCGATTTCATCTCTGGTCCGACAGCCCCATCGACACCGGTGAACTTTTGAGTGGAGAATACCGGCATCTTGACTGCGATCCTGTTGCCGGATGGGACCAATCCCGCCTGGATGCCCATGCTCTCAAACGACTCTCCCATTGCGGCTCTCGTTGCGTACTCGACGATGGGTACTCCACTGACTTTTGAGATGTATGGTACTGTTCTCGAAGCTCTAGGGTTGACTTCTATGACGTCAAGTTCTTCTCCCCTGAGAACGTATTGGATATTGATGACCCCTTTTATTCCAAGTTGGATTGCGATTTTGTTGGTTGTCTCAACAACTTTTTCTATAGCAGTGACACTTATGGTTTGAGCCGGATAAACCGTTATGCTGTCTCCGGAATGGACTCCCGTTCTTTCCAGATGCTCCATGATTCCAGGAATCAATACCGACTCGCCATCTGATATGGCGTCCACTTCCACTTCTTGGCCATCCAGAAACTGGTCCATCCAAACAAAACCTGAATAATCGTGTATGAAAATAGCATCGAGTGCTTGGTTGAGCATCTCCCGGTCATAACAAACTTTCATACCTTGTCCTCCAAGTACGAAACTTGGTCTGACAATCACGGGGAATCCTATTGTGTCTATGGAGTCAAGCCCTTCCTGTTTGTTGCCGAGAATCACACCTTTGGGTCTGCTGACGCCTATCGATTCCAAAAAGACGTCAAATTCGTCCCTATTTTCAGTTCTATTGATAATTTCTTCAGTGATGCCAAAGATACGAATGTTATGTTTCGATAGGTGTGCTGAAAGTTTAATGGCTGTTTGACCACCAAACTGGAGCATCACTCCGATGGGTTTCTCCTTTTCAATGATATTCATGACATCTTCCTCAGTCAACGGTTCAAAATACAACTTATCCGATATGTTGAAATCCGTACTGACGGTTTCGGGATTGTTGTTGATCATTATGGTCTCATATCCCATTTTTTTCAAAGTCTTTACAGTATGAACCGAAGCATAGTCAAATTCTATGCCTTGTCCGATTCGGATCGGTCCGGATCCTATGACGATCACCTTTGGTCTGTCTGAGACCTCTACTTCATCATACTGTTCATATGTGGAATAAAAGTATGTGGAAACGGCGTCAAACTCTCCTCCACAGGTGTCCACCATTTGAAACCTGGGAATGATGGACCCTATTTCTCTCATTCTTTTGATTTCGCATGCATCCACTTTCATGAGACTGGAAATGCCCTCATCGGAGAATCCTTTTTTCTTGTAGGCCCTCAGCATATTTTCATCGAGATCTTGCAATGTCAATGTCTCTAGTGCTCTTTCCATCTTCACGATCACATGGATCTTATCCATGAACCACCTGTCTACTCCTGTTAACTCAACCAACTTGTCGATTCTATAATCTCGTCTCAAGAGTTCAGCAAGTACAAATAACCGCTCATCGTCCGCATTTTTCGCGCTTTCTTTAAGGTCTTCCACAGTCACTGATTCAAACTTCTCCATTTTCAGAGTGTGGATCTTAAGTTCGAGTGAACGGATCCCCTTCAGCAGCGCGGATTCAAAATTTGCTCCGATGGACATGGTCTCACCTGTAGCCATCATTTTGGTTCCAAGCACTTTGCTGGCAGTGGTGAATTTGTCGAAAGGTAGTCTTGGCAGTTTGACGACCACATAATCCAGGCTTGGCTCAAAGCAGGCCATCGTCACACCAGTGACATCATTTCTGATCTCATCCAATCCGTACCCCAATGCGATTTTTGCCGCGACTTTCGCTATCGGATAACCAGTCGCCTTGGATGCCAGTGCAGATGACCTGCTCACACGAGGATTGATCTCTATGACCGCATATTCAAAACTGAGTGGATTAAGTGCGAACTGCACATTGCACCCTCCTTCAATTCCGATGGCCTCAATGATATTTAGGGCAGACTGCCTGAGCAATTGATATTCTTTGTCTGAAAGTGTCTGGCTGGGTGCTACAACAATGCTATCACCAGTGTGGATGCCTACCGGGTCGAGATTTTCCATATTGCAAACAGAAATCTTATTGCCTCTGGAGTCCCTCATCACCTCATATTCCACTTCTTTCCATCCCTTGATGCTTCTTTCAAGGAGCACTTGGCTGACCGGACTTGCCTCAAGTCCGGACTCCAAAATGTCAATGAGCATCGATTCATCATCCGCGATGCCACCACCGGTGCCACCAAGTGTGTACGCCGGTCTTATGATCAATGGATAACCGGTGATCTTTGCGAACTCAAGCCCTTCTCCTATACTTTTGACAATAGTGGATTCCACTACAGGTTCGCCTATTGCATTCATGACCATTTTGAACTGTTCCCTGTCTTCACCCTTTATGATGCCTTCAATTGGCGTACCAAGCACGTTCACACCATACTTGTCGAGGATACCTTTTTCTTTCAGCTCAATCGCCATGTTGAGGGCGGTTTGCCCCCCCATACCGACAAGTATGCTATCCGGTTTTTCTTCCTTGAGGATCATCTCGATGAACTCCGCGGTGATCGGTTCTATATAGATCCTATCCGCGACTGACTGGTCCGTCATTATCGTCGCTGGATTGGAATTGATCAGTACGACTTCGATATTTTCTTCTTTGAGCGCTTGGCAAGCTTGGGTTCCAGAATAATCAAATTCCGCCGCTTGTCCTATGACTATCGGTCCTGAACCGATGACCAATACTTTTTTTATGGTTTCATTCAATGGCATAATGTCCTCCTAGTTGGCATAAGCTAAAAAGTGATCGAAGAGATGATGGTTGTCCCACGGTCCTGGTGACGCCTCAGGATGGAACTGGACAGAGAAAATTGGCAAGAGTGTGTGTCTCATGCCTTCCACAGTACCATCATTCATGCTGATGTGAGTCGCTTCGACGTTTTCCGGCAATTCCGATATATGATAGCCGTGATTCTGCGAAGTGATGGTGACCTTGTTGGTATGGATGGTCTTCACAGGATGATTGCATCCACGGTGTCCGAATTTAAGTCTTTCAGTTCTTCCGCCAAGTGCGATGGCAAGCAGCTGATGACCAAGGCAAATCCCCGTTATCGGAACTTCTCCTATCATCTTTTTAATTTCACCCACGATCTCAGTCAAATCCGATGGGTTTCCCGGTCCGTTGGAAAGAAAGACGAGTTCCGGTTTGAATGCCATGACTTCCTCAGCGCTGGCACCCGCTGGAAACACCTTGACGTGACTGCCTCTTTCGACAAATTGGTTCAAGATGCTCCTTTTGACCCCATAATCCATCACTGCGATGCGTTTTGATCCCCCTGAAAGTTCATACGCTGCCTTGGTAGTCACTTTATATACCGAATCTGACAAATCCAGATTGTTCATACGATCAAGTGCTTCTTCAATTGTCATCTCCAGTGTTGTGATGATGCCTTTCATTGTACCGTTTTTTCTTATGACTCGTGTAAGCGCTCTCGTATCCACGCCTTGAATGCCTATGATCTCATGTTGTCTCAGATAATGGTCAAGCTCCATCTCCGCTCTGAAATTGCTGGATTCATGGCATTTCTCTCTGACGACGAACCCGCTCACTTTGGGTGAGCAAGACTCAAAATCATCAAAATTGATGCCATAATTTCCGATGAGCGGAAAAGTCATCACCACAATCTGTCCATAGTAGGACGGATCGGAGAGAATCTCTTGATAACCTGTCATTCCAGTGTTGAAAACGACCTCCCCCACCTGTGCGTCCAGGTAACCGAATGCCTCACCATCAAATCTCATGCCGTTTTCAAGAATCAGTTCTGCTTTCATATAATTGCCTCCTTCAGCATCAGTATTCGATGAATGGACACACAAAAAAGGGAAGCGGCAACGCCCAGTTCCGGCATTGCTTCTTCCCTTATATTTTGATTATGACCCAGTGGTCCCTTGTGTTTAACTGTCAAATTCATCTCATACCTCTTTCTGGCCTCACGGGACCAATTTAAAAGTGTATTTTTTGCTTACCAAAATAGATTCTATAGTGGATTGGATGCTTTGTCAAGCCAAAAAATAAAAAAAACGAACGTATATGATTCACATGTGATAATGTCC
>DHVT01000006.1 GCA_002412775.1 Firmicutes bacterium UBA5201
GTTCCAGAAGCTCCAGAAGCTCCAGTAGAATCTTCGGCTCCACAAGCATCATCAACCGTAGAGACATTCGAACTCGTAGAACTTGAAGAAGAAGAACTACCAGCTGGTCCAGCAATCGTAGAAGAAAAAGAAAAAGAGAAAGAGTCTAAAGAAGAGAAAGAACCAAAAGAAGAATTAATCACACTTGATATTCCAAACGAAGCGATTCCAGAAGGAAGCGGATTGCCACAAACAGGTCAATTGCCAGCAGAATTATTCGTAGGTCTTGGTGGTTTGATCACAGCAGCAGGCGCATTCCTCAAAAGAAAAAAATAAATGATGAAGTAACCAAACATTGAAGGAAGTCCATTGGGCTTCCTTTTTTTTACATTTTTTATTTACATATATTTACATTAATGATATACTATTTACATATTTTGGAAAAGGAGAACCGTATTGAAAATTATCGCTTATGCCCGTTCTGAACAAAACGACTTATTAATGGAGCTAAAGTCGCTATATCCCGATATAGAAACACTACATAATATTCATAGACTGAAAAAGGAGGATTTGGTGACAACCCCTCATATTTTGATCATCGTCTCCCAGCCCTCACAGAGAGAACAGAAATTCATCTCGGAATTGTTATTTTTGAAGATCATTAAACTCGAAGGTGTACGCACAGAAGGTATTGGAACGATAATCGTTGAAAACACGACAGATTTGGATGCGGTCATCAAAAATACAGAGAGAGAATTCAAGGAGCGGATCAAGAGCGATTACAAGAAAAACATCGAAAATCTCCAAGTGCTCACAGAAGATGAAAGACGATATCTTGAAAAACTATCCGGTGAAAACCTGGAGAAAAAAAGTGAAAAGAAGCTTTTTAAAAAGTCCAAAGGTGAAAAAGGCAAAAATGAACTGGAGATCAGGGGTCAGTTGACGGTGCTGGGTTCCGGAGAAGCAGCAGCGGAAATTGCGCGAATCTGCGCGAACTACGGCAAAAAGAAGGTTCTGCTCTTGGATGGCAATTTACTGAGTCCGTCCATGGATGTGCACTTCAACATCCAAAACATTCAGACCAGAATCGACAGTCACTTAAAGGGCATTGACAACACTGGGATCAACATCGGGCTCGATGCCATTGCGAAGAACGCCGATTTTGACAGCAATCTGAAGAAGATGGTTCATAAGGTCCAGCCGCGTCTGGATGTGATGCTCGGGAACTACAACTTATACAACTATGAACACTATGACACCGTCCAGTTCAAGGTATTGCTTGAGAAACTTAAATTGCACTACGATCTGGTCATTCTCAGCGTGTCACAGATGCCGTATGACAGTCTGACGCTTTTGGGATTGCATCACAGCAAGCTTAATTTGTTCATATGTGACAATTCAGAAGTCAGCATCCGTTATTGCAACAACGTCATAGAAATACTGAAGTCAAAACAAAATATTCCTGAAACGAAATTCTTAAGTGTGCTCCATGTGAAAGGCAATGGAAGTTCCGGAATAAGTGACAATTTGATGAAAGGCATTTTCAAAAAAATGTACATTGGACGGATTGAAGGGAAGAGCAGGAAGCGTACGAAAAGAACCGTTGATGTCATGAGAAAAGTGGAGGCGAGGTGTGAGCGATGGGATTAGTCAACAGCATACATGATCCAATGGTGGATTACGATACCTCCTCCTATCAGAAGACGTCCAAATGGGCCAGCATACTCCTGGATGAGATTGTTTATGAATATGCCGCACTGATTGCGGACATTGAGGATGGAAAAGTCGATCCATCCTACCTAAAAAAAGAAATCGAGAAAAAGGTAGACCAACAAAAAGGGCTGTTCAAAGCGGAGCAAATCAAAAAAGAAATCTTCGATACCATTTATGGGTATGGATTGCTTCAAAGTTTCATTGTGGATCCGGATGTGAGTGATATTGACATCCCGAGATTTGATTTCATACTCATCAAACGGTTCGGAAACTTCGAACATATCAAGGAAACCTTTTCCTGTGAAGAATCCTTTGAACAGTTTTGCAGATTGTTGATCATTCGCCATGGCGGTGTGATCAACGCCGTAGATGCGCATTGTAGAGTCAGCGACAAGAATAACCGTCTGAGAATCAACGTAAGCATCCCGCCGAGAAATGCGACAGGAACGTCACTGAATATCAGAAAGCATAAACGTGAAGCCTATGAGTATGACACTTTGGAGGACCTTGGTTTTTTGGATGGGCAATCCCGAAAAATCATTGAAGAAATGAATCGTTCCGGCAAAAATATTCTGGTTTGCGGAAAAGGCGCATCGGGCAAAACGACATTGCTCAGAACGCTCATCGAAAACGGGGATAAGTATGAGCGAATGTTGATATGCGAGTCGGATACGGAACTTTATCCACAGAAGAAAAACACGATCGTTCAACACATCGAAAAAAGAAGAAACAAGCGAGGTTCTGGCAGTCTTGAATCGCTCATTAAAGAAGGGCTCACCATGTCACTCGACGCATACTGCATTGGGGAAATCACAGGATCCGAAGCTTGGCCATTCGTCAAAGCGGGGTATACCGACCATCGGATATTGGGCACTTTGCATGCTCAGTCGAGTTTTGACGCACTGGAACGTTTGCTCATGCTCATGGAAAATGAGACGAGGATTGAAGAAACCGCACTCAAATGCATTTTGGCAAACAGCATGGAAATCATCATTTATCTGAGGCATTTTTCAGTGCATGAAATCATAGGTGTGAAGGGTTATGACAAAGCCCGTAAAGCCTATGAGTACGAAGTCCTTTACAGGAAGGAGGGATGATCATGTATTGGGTAGCGTTGATCAATGTGCTGGCCTTGACGGTTCTTTTCAGAAAAGAACATAAAATCAAAAAGACGATCCTTCCTGTCAAAAGGCCACTGAGGGTGCATCATCAGAGCTTCATGGTTCCAAGAGCGTGGTTATACAAAATGGATAGGCGCTACGTGGTACAAACGTTTCTGGAGGAATGGTTGGGCCAAGGAAGACTCGCGAAGTTTTGGCTGGGCTGGGCACTGATTCTGGCAACCGGGATTTACTTCATCAACTTGCCTATTGGACTGAAAATCCTGTTTTGGATCATGGCCATGTGTCTGCCGGCAGTGCTTTTGGAATGGCGTCTGGAGTGGATTGATAACAATATCGACAAAACGCTCTTTGCATTCCTGTCCAAAGCCAACGCATGTCTGATCCAAAACGAGGATCTGATCAATGCTCTGCTCGAAGTGGAAAGATCGAACACAAACGTCTATATCAGGAAGGGTCTGAAAGTGTTCAATACGGCTATCAGGGCCGGGGTCTCATCGGAAGTGGCGTTCACCATGCTGCTGGACGCCACACATCATGATTACCTGAGGTATATTTACCTCAATGTGGAGCAAGTGCATCTCAGACAAGGAGATGTCGTTGAACTTTTAAGAGCACTGGAGAATGAGTATACGGCCATACAGATTGAACTCAATAAAAGAAAAATCGAATTGCAACATGACCGGAACCTCACATTGTTCAGTTTTGTGCTGGTAGTGTTGACGGCGCTTAGAATCATCAAAACACACGATTATATCATCACTTTTTATCTCAACTCGGCCTTGGGCCAAGTTTTAAGTTTCATGCTTGTCCTTTCAATGGGCATAGGACTGGGCATCGTCATAATCGCATCCAGAAAACGCGTATAGGAGGGTGGCATGCAAATCATAGTTGGGTTGGTCAATGTGGTGATGGTCGCGCTCGTCCTGGACGGGCTAGGCAAACGGTGGCTGATGAACCGGATTCTACCGCTTCAGCACGAGCGACCACGCAGGTTTAAAGGAAAAACCATCGGAATACATTCCAAACGGAAACACAACACTGAACTCTCAAAGAATTTTTACAGGCTTTACAAGTACATAACCATTCAAATCACAGCGGGATCCAGGCCCGAGGACATTTACAAGTCGCTTTACAAGATTGTTCATGCCAAAGCACTAAAGGCGGAGCTGCTTCAATTTTCAGTCATACTCACTCAGCGCCATGACATCAAACAAAGTCTGGAAGGGCTCAAAAAGCGATTCGATTTTGATGAGGGGCAGATTTTTGTCGGCATTTTGGAAAGCATGTCGGGAACAGGATTATCTGCGGATGCGTTCATGAGGCTTGATCACATGCTCTTTCAAAAGTATCTGTCAGGGATCAGGGCCGGAACAGACAAAGTGAGACAACTGTATTTGGCGGCGGTGGTCACGTTCACTGCTGTGACCACGTGTATGCTGTTGTTTCCAATCCTTCATCAAATGTTCTATTCGGCAAAAAAAATATTCATATAATCTATTCACGAGGAGAAAACAATGGAGAAAAAGAGATTTAAAATCAAGGAATGGCTAAAAAGCGAAAGAGGAGAATTTGGGATGAGTGCAATCATTGGAGTGGCCATTGGCCTTATTGTGGCTGCGTTCATATTGATTCCTGGGATACAGGCATTTGCCACACAAATCATGACAGACATGCAAAATTGGTGGGCCAATGCGATCAGTTCACAGCTGTTCCCCAACTGATCATGGGGATTGATCAGGTCATTGTGGCGGGAATCGTCATCATCATCGTGATTACCATATGTTTGGTGTTCTTCGATTTTCTGATGCCACTTTACGCGAAACAACAATTTGAGAATTTATGCAGAACCTACGTCCTGATCGCCGAATCCGAAAATGGGCTATCCACTGAAAAGAAGAATCGGCTGAAGGAGAAAATATTGACACTTGGAGTGGAGGATGTCGTCATCACCGCTCAAAACATCAATGAAGTCAAAAGAA
Organism: Firmicutes bacterium UBA5201; assembly: GCA_002412775.1. Lineage (GTDB taxonomy): Bacteria > Bacillota > Clostridia > Peptostreptococcales > Acidaminobacteraceae > Fusibacter_D. The sequence continues at coordinate 4,796 of DHVT01000006.1, forward strand.
ACGAAACAATTGAGATCAAGGTGGAAGGACAGTATGTGGTTGGTGGGATTGCGGGGCTATTCAAACGGGAAAACAAGACCATGTCGTTCAAATTCGAGTCGGAGGTCTATGCGAGGCGCGTTGTCAATTGAATGTTCAAGTGGCTCCGCAGCTATAGGTTGGGTGATTTCAATATTCTTTTTCGTCATATTTGCAGTCTTTCCGTTATCAATGATGGCACTGGAAATGAAGGCGTATGATGTTCAGAATCAGAAAGTTGTGTTGGCATCCGAACTGGCCGCCATCGATTTGGTCCTCGACTTGTCGCCTGAGGCACTCAGCGAGGGCGCTCTCGGTTGGCGGAGTGACACGAGGGAAGCCTATGGGATGCTGCTCAGAAGGAAACTGAATCATCTCACTTGCGAGATCGAACCAGAAAATATTGAGGTCACCTGGAATCCCGATGGGAGAATTCCCGCAATAGACATTAGATATACGTACATCTATACGAGTCAATTGATGCGTAGTCCGGAACTGTCCAAAGTGATGCAAGTTGAGTTTAAATATGAACTGCCAATGGATTTTTAGGAGGGAGCTTTGAAGAGATTAATAACAGTTGGGGCGGTTTTGCTGCTGGGGCTCATTTTGACCGTAATGGAAATCAACTGGATCCAGAATGAGAAAAAAATGGATACAGTCCCTGTGGTGGCATTGACCAAAAGTGTTGAAGCGGGAAGCACAATCAAAAGAACAGATCTGGCCATAAAGGAAATCGACAAGTCCTTATGGAGCGAAGGCTACGTGAGCAAGCTTGAGGATGTCGCCGGAAAGACTTTGCTGGTTGGTATGGAAGGCCATTCGGTCGTCACCAAAGGGAGTTTGAAGGAAAATGCCTATGCATCTCCTGAAAGTGGCAACGCCTTGACCACCATCAAACTGGCTCCGGAAGAGGCGCTTTGCTGGACGCTGTCGACTGGAGAACCCGTCAATGTGGTATTGGTGGATTCAATGCTTGTTTTGAGGGATCTGGGCGAGGTTACGGTAAAGGGTTTATACGACAATTATCTGATGGATTCGGATGTGCCTGTGTATGTTTTGGTGGAAGGATCCAGAAAGACAATCGAAAATATCGTCACTCACCGTGAAAGCGGTCAGATGGAACTGTTAAAACGAGGTGATGAAAAGTGAATTAAATGATATAATTGAACCAAATAACGGTTTGAAAGGAGTGTCTATGGATTACAGCAGACTCTCGAGAGAATCATTGATTCACGAAATCGAGCAACTCAACCAATCCTTCGAAAAAGCGAAAATGGTTGAAAAAGGGTATCAACTCGGTGTGCATAATCTGCTCGATGAAATTGAAACGCCAGTCTATTGGGTCAAATCCGACTACAGTGTCTATTGGGCGAATCGATTTTGTCTGGAGACACACCACAATATAGCCAATCAAAAATGTTATCAGATTTTTTTCGGATTCACTGACGTATGTGAAGGCTGCAAATTGCAGCAAGTCATTGAGGACAATAAAATCAGCATTCATCGTATACAAAAGGAGGACAGTTTCAAAGAGGTTTATCAAATGCCTGTTGTCAGAGGAGACTATATCGGGGTTCTCGAGTTTCAGTATGACGCAAGAGAAGCTTTCGAAACACTCCGGGCGCAACAGAAATTATTGGAGCGTTATAAGCTTGAAAACGCCGAATTGTATCATAAAAACCAAAACATGTCACAATTCATTGAACGCTTTTCAAAATCGCTTCGAACACCGCTCCGTGCGCTCAACGGTTACTTTCTCCTATCGGATAAAGAGAAGGACGAAATCTATCTGAAAACGCTCAAGGACACAGCTGAACAACTCTATGAGACATTGAATAAAATGATTATGGCATCAAAATATGACGAACGGAATATTGTACTCAGGAAAGAAGAGTTCAAACTGCTCAATGTGATCTCCGAAGCGACAGATCAAGCGCGTCTTTACAGACCTGCCGGTCCGATTCATCTGCTTTGCGCCCCTACGATACCAGAGGTGATCAAGGGCGATGCGATGAATTTCAAATTGCTGCTTTCATACCTTTATGAAATCGTGATGCATTTCAGTGAAAACAACCCAATCCATGTGTCCATAACGGAAATTTCGCAGACAAGAAGCAAAATCAATCTGAAATTCACCTACTCCGCCGAACAGGGGGAATCCGTGGATGCAGGCAAAATGTTGGATTACTTTGAGCTCGAAAGAAAAATGGATTATGATTCCATTGAAGCCTACTCCATTTCACTTGGAATTCACCTTGCAAGGCAAATCGTGGAGGCTTTTGGTGGAACGATAGAAATCGCAAGCAGTTTGGATCAGGAAATCTACGCCAATGTCGTACTGGGATTCGACAAGTTGTCCCCTTTGGAAAGTCAAACAGAAACACCGGTCAACAATGTAGTGAACAGGGTACTGATTGTCGATTTTGAAAAACCGGACATCGCACTTGAAGTTTTTGAGGAGTATGAGCTTTACTTTGCCCAAACAGGGGATGAGGCCATCCGTCTTTACTTTGAAAAAGAACCCGATCTGATGCTCATCAACGTGAGTGTGGAGCAGTGTGACGGATTCGAGGTGTTTGACGAAATCGAGAGACGAAGAAAAACACATCGGCCTATTGTCTCCATGTCCAAGAAACTCATAGACAACGAGCGCGTTTTCATGCAGGATTACGGTTTTGACGATTACATCCCAAAACCACTGACAAGCGAAAACTTCAAACAGATTGTGGGCAAATATTTATAAATTTGATAAGCATACATTAAAAATGGGCGCCCAGGCGCCCATTTGTGGTATAATCATATAGAATATCACACGCTTATCGAATGGAGTGAAAGTATGAAATTGAGATTGATCGCCACTGCCGTTTTTGGTATGGAAGCCATTGTGGCACAAGAGATAAAAGATTTGGGATTTGAAAATGTGGTTGTGGAGAACGGTAGGGTTCTTTTCGACTCGGATGAGCTTGGCCTTGCGCGTGCAAATATGTGGCTCAGAACCGCTGAACGCGTTTTTATTTGTGTAGGTCAGTTCAAAGCGAACAAGTTTGAGACGCTTTTTGATGAAATCAACAAACTTCCTTGGGAAGTCTATATTGCAAAGGATGCCGCATTCCCGGTGGATGCCAAGTCTGTGAAATCGACACTTTTCAGTTTGTCGGACATACAAAGTCTGACCAAGAAGGCAATCGTCAAGCGATTGACCAAATTGTATCGAGTGGAATGGTTTGAGGAGACACAGGAAACGTATAGAATTCTCGTCTCCATTTTAAAGGATGAGGTGACAGTGAGCATTGACACTTCAGGTTCGGGGCTTCACAGAAGAGGCTATCGTGCCAAAGGCAACGAGGCTCCGCTTAAGGAAACCCTTGCTGCGGGATTGCTCCTGGTCAGCAAATGGAGAGCGGAAAGACCGCTGATCGACCCGTTCTGCGGATCGGGAACCATAGTCATCGAAGCCGCCATGATGGCGAAGCACATCGCTCCAGGGCTCAATAGGGAATTTGACTCCGAAAAATGGAGATGGATGGATCCTGAAATATGGGAAAAAGTGCGAAATGAAGCTAAAGAATCCGTCATAGAGGCCATAGATGTCAAAATCGAAGGTTATGATATGGATCCAAGAGCGATTTACATCGCAAGAGAAAACGCCGAACTTGCAGGCGTCGCAGACATCGTTCATTTTCAGGTGCGCGACGTGAAGGACTTCAGCACATCCAGGCAGTATGGAACGATTATCTGCAATCCGCCATACGGAGAAAGACTGAACGAAGTCAAGGAAGTGGAGCAACTTTACAAATTGATGGGCAAGGTGTTCAAACCCTATACCACTTGGTCCAAGTTCGTCATCACATCACATGATGGATTTGAGAATGCTTATGGTGAAAAGTCCACCAAAAACAGAAAGCTCTACAACGGTCGAATCAAGACGCATTTCTATATGTACTTTGGTGAAAGACCACCGAGACAACCCAAAGAAAATCAGTAAAGGATGAATTCGCATGAAAAAAGGGAGTGCTCTGTCCCTGACCATTTTTATACTTTCCCTTTTGCTTGTGACTCAATTTGATTTGGTCATAGCGGGGGTATCCAAATGGATCAACGAGGACTATGTCAAGACACAGGAATTCGTATTTAATCAAAACAACAATTTTGAATATAGGGCAGAGATCATAACCATGGATGATGCTTATGTCATAGTGGATCCAACGGAGATCAAATATATCAATTCCCAGGGCAATCCAGTATGGAAAAAAGATTTGGCTTCTGAGAACGTTGCTGTCGCAGGTGGTAAGAAAATCATTGTCCTCAGCGAGCGTAAAGCGGGAGATGTTTTCGTGCTCAATTCAAAAGGTGAAATCACCGCAAAAGTGATGGGTCTCGGAACGGTCAGACAAATCAAGGTGTTCGATGACAAGTATGTCGGAGTTCTGAAAGAGGACAGTTCGCTGGTTTTGCTGGATACAAAAATGAATCTGGTGAGTACGACACAACTCCCCAAAGGTGAGATCCTGGATTTTGACCTGAATATCAAAAGTCAGGACATCGTCGCCATATTGCTCGATCTGAGCCGAAAGGAATTCAATACGAAACTGGTGCTGGCTTCCATTAACGGCAACATCAGCAGTGGAAGCAACCTGACACAGGAGATCGCCTATGAGATGGTGATCGACGAGGATCGCATCAACGTCCTGGTGGACAGCGCCCTGCTCAGTTACGACTATAAAGGCACACTGGAAACAAGGATCCCTATTGAACGGACCATCAGCCAATTCCTGTTTCACGAAAAATCGGATCTGATTTGGATTTATGTGGTGAATTCAGTGAACGATCTCAGTTCACCTCAAAAAGGGAATGAAATATTGATTTTTGATAGCAATGGCAACACAGTTGCGGCATTTGAACCTCCATTTGATGAAATATCAGGTCTTGCGGAGTTCGGTGATTTGGTCATCGTTTTCGGAAACAGGGATATTGCTGTCATCGATGCGGCGGGGAAAGTGTTGGAACGGTATATTGGAAAAGACGACATTCAAAAGATCCATTCCATAGACAACAAGAGCTTTGGTGTGGAGTACAACAATCGTTTGGAAATATATGTGAAGAAGTGAATCGGGGGTGGGCGATTTGAATTGGACAGATATCGCTGTTATAGCAATCATAGGGTCTAGCATGTACTTCGGGTGGAAGAAGGGCTTCATTGTCGCCGCAATCGAATTTGTAAAATGGATTGCCGCCATCGTGATCGCCAGATTGTTCCATGTGCAGTTCACGGCTTTTATCACTAAAAAGTTTTGGGATCCCTCAAAAAGTGTGGGCAAACATGTCACCGCGTTTTTGTATGACATGTTGGGTTTTGATCCGATGACGGGCCAAAGCATCACCGGCGATCAGATGAACACTTCACTGGAGACATTGAAACTGCCTGAGGTGCTTGAAAAAACCATATATAATGCCGTGAACGAGAAAGTGATCAGCACAACAGTCGAGTTTGTGGAAGAAGTCGCCACCCATATGACGACGATGATCGTCAATGGTATGGGATTTCTCGTATTGATTCTCATATTGCTTACCATTTTCGGATTCGCGCAGTTCATCGGCAACATGATTGCCAAATTACCGATCATCAAAGAACTCAACCATGGAGGCGGGCTTATACTCGGTGCGATGATTGGCATCGTCACAGTATATTTCATCATGGCTGTACTTTCCTACATACCGACATTCAAATGGTCGCGGGATACGGTTTCAGCCATTGAACAATCCCAGTTCGCCATTTATTTTTTCAAATACAACATTTTGCAGTATGTGTTCAATACCGTAATAATCAACGGAAGTCTCAATCTATGATGGAGGATATGGATATGGAAATCAAAATAGATGCACGTGGGCTTTCATGCCCCAAACCGGTTATAGAAACCAAGAAAGCCCTCGATGGACTAAACGAGGGCAACATCATCACCATAGTCGACAATGCGGTCGCCAGAGACAATGTATCCAAGTTCGCCAAAAGCAAGAAGTTGCATTACAGCGTCACGGAGAGCAACGGTTACTACGAGATCAGCATCTTCAAAGGATCCTATGCGGAATCCGTCGAGGAAATGGTTCAAAAGAGACCCGATCTTTCCAACTTGGTCATTTTTATTGGAAGCGAACATTTTGGCAAAGGCTCTGAAGAACTTGGAGCGACCTTGATGAAGAGCTATCTTTACGCCCTGTCGGAACATGAGCCGTATCCAAAGACGGTCATACTGGTCAATTCCGGTGTCAAATTGAGCACGGTCAATACCAACACTATTGATTATCTGAAAAAACTGGTCGAATTCGGTACCGAAGTCATTAGCTGCGGTGCTTGCCTAGACTATTACAACTTGAAGGAATTTCTTATGGTCGGCGAAGTTTCAAACATGTATGCCATCGTTGAAAAAATGGCTGAAGCCAACAACACCATAACACTATAATTGGAGGTAAAGTTGAACGAAAAGACTTTCATGTTCATCGCTTTTGACTCGACACACAAAGCCATTCATTTCGAAAGGCTTTTGATGAGTCATTTTGCGATAGAACTCATTCCGACTCCCAGGGAAGTCACAGCGAGCTGTGGTCTGGCCCTTAAGTATGAGACGGACGACCATCAAGCGATCATGGCATTTCTTGAAGGTGAGGACAAGACCGGATTGAGACTTTATCATTATTACAAGAAAGAAAAAAACAGCAGAGCTGTTGAGTCTGAGTGGAGGTGAAGGCATGCCGATCAAACTTGAAATGGGAGATGTCATTACGACAAAAAAACCGCACCCATGTGGAAGCAACTCATTTGAGATCACCCGGGTGGGAATGGACTTCAGGATAAAATGCATGAAGTGCCAAAAGGAAATTTGGATTCCAAGAGTGAAGCTCGAAAAGAGAATCAAGACCATCGAACGCGCTGGAGAAAAAATTGATAAATAAAAAACCCTTGTCAGATAGGATGACGAGTGATATAATTCATATGTTGTAAGTGCGACAATGATGTCGCTACTTCTCTGCTCTCAAGATATGAGAGCCACTATGACCATAGGGAGGTGTAGAAGATGAGAAAATACGAAACTATTTTTATTTTAAGACCATCACTTGAAGAAGAAAAGCGCAACGAGATCCTTGAGAAATTCAAAGGAATCATTGCAGCAGACGGTGAAATAGAAAAAGTGGAAGAATGGGGAAACAAAAGACTCGCGTACGAAATTGAAAAGCTTAGAGAAGGTTACTATGTACACGTAAACTTCAAAGCGAACCCAACGCTTCCAAAAGAACTCGAAAGAAATTTTAAAATTTCTGACGACGTCATTCGTTTTATCGTAATTAATTTAGAAGAAAAGTAATTAAGGATGGGAGCTCAACATGAATAGTGTAGTACTGATTGGACGTTTGGTAAGAGACCCAGAACTAAGATTTGTTCCCGGAAGCGGAATGGCTGTTGCGAACTTCACAATGGCGATCGACAAAGGGCTGACAAGAGAAAAAAAACAAGAATTCGAAAGCCAGGGCAAACCTACGGCGGACTTCGTAAGAATAGTCGTTTGGGGCAAACAGGCCGAGAATTGTTCACAATATTTGGCTAAAGGCAAGCTCGTTGCAATCCAAGGCTCAATTCAAACGGGCAGCTACAAAACAACGACTGGTGAAACACGTTATACGACAGAAGTTTTAGCAAATAGAGTTGAATTCCTCGAATGGGGAGAAAAGACACCGTCATCACCGAAAAGCGATGATTTCAGTTTCGGAAGCTCAAGCTTTGATGATTACCAATCCATCGAAGACGATGATGACGTTCCATTCTAATAGAAGGAGGGAATAACAATGATCAAAAGACGTAGAAAAAGAAAAGGCTGTTCTTTTTGTCAAGATAAAGTAGAATCAATCGATTTCAAAGACACAAAAAAATTGCAGAAATATCTTACTGAAAGAGGCAAAATTCTTCCAAGAAGAGTTACTGGCAACTGTGCTAAGCACCAGAGAATGGTAACAAGCGCTGTTAAAAGAGCAAGAATCATTGCACTTTTACCATTTGTAAGCGAATAAATAATGTAAAGCGTCCTTTTGGATCCGTAGGGATCAAAAGGACGTTTTTATATTTTTTGTAACAACTGATTAAATTGAAGGGCAAATAGTGTATAATCGTATGAGAGACTAGGCAAAATGGAGGAATATACCCTTGAATCGGACAAGAGAAATTACAGAAGCGGGATTATTTGCGGCAATATTGGTGTTGTTTATCGTGGGATCTTTCTATATTCCCATACTGGGCAACGTGATGGTGTTTTTTCTACCATTGCCGATAGTCATACTCACCATGAAAAATAAAATTGTGAATGCACTCATAGCGGCTGTCATAGCCGGACTCATTTCCAGCACACTTGTGACCATCGTCTACGGACTCAGCATGGCCGCAGTGGCTGTCGGTGTAGGCTTGCCACTGGGTTGCATGATGAAGAAAAAGCAACCGGCACTCAATGTCGTATTGATTGGTGGATTGGGGGCGCTTATCGCTTTCTTCTTATTCTTTTTACTTCTGGACATGACAACCGGAGTATCCATCACTGAGGAAATTGAGCGGTCATTCACCATGTCCATGGATTTTCAGGAATCCTTCGGAAAAACCATGCAAAATATGGGAGCGGAGAACGTCTCGGAGACTTTTGCACAGTCCAAACAGACCCTTGAGGATATGCTTTACCTGATGGGATTGATTTTACCTTCCTTACTGATTGTATTTTCCATGTTCTACACACTCATCAACATGCTCATGGCGCATCAGATTCTCAAGCGCATGCGCATTGACCACAGACCACTTGGATCGTTCGCGAATTTCACATATCCAAAGCATCTGGCTTATGGCAGCGCCGGTATGATGGTGCTGGCATATCTCATCGGTTCGGCGGGATGGGTGGATCCGGTTCTCCTCACAGCGAATTTTTCATATCTTTTCTTTATGATCTTCGCAGTACAGGGTTCGGCACTGATTTATTTCTTCATGAGCAAATATTTCAATAAAGGGCTGTCGAGGTTGATGCTCGCACTGATCTTGTTCATTGGCGGGTTTCAGTACATCGCTTTCATAGGGTTCTTTGACGTGATCTTCAACATAAGAAAATTTGGAAAACAAGCGGGGTAATACTATGGGCAACAACAAAATGACCAGTCCGTTCAAAGAGACATTGAATCTTTATCTGATTGTCATTGGAATGCTGGTCGCGGCGATATCGTATTACAATACTTTGTGGGGACTACTTGGGATTCTCGCACTATTGGGTCTGGTCTTCTACAACTGGACAACCGATCGTGCCAGATCAAAAAAATGGCGCAAATACATCGAAAACATCTCAACAAGCATAGACAGTGCGGCGCGTTATGCCGTTTTCAATTTGCCGGTACCACTCGTGGTAGTGGATATTGACGGGAAAATCAACTGGTACAACTCAAAATTCACCGATATGGTCGAAGAAAAGAGTGTCGTGGGCAACAGCATAGGGAACCTCGTCAGCAATCTCCAGATCGAGCAACTCAAGGATCAGGAGCAGCAGACCGGGGTGAAAGTCGGAGATAGGATATTCAACGTCTATGCCAACATCGTATCGCTGGATGATGACAATCCGACGGACCTTGTGATCATGCTCTATTGGTTCGACACCACAGAGTACTCCACACTCAAAATGAAATACGATGACGAAAAACCGATTGTCGCCATGATCAACGTCGACAATTACGAGGACGTCATGAACGAGACGAAAGAAGACAAGATTCCGTTTGTCACCTCAGAGATCGAAAAGAAGATCAACCTCTGGGCAACCCGAATGAACGGGATGATCAAGCGGTATCAAAACGATAAATACATGGTCATATTTGAATCGAAATATCTGGAGCATCTAGAGGCCAAAAGATTCTCCATTATCGACGAAGTCCGTGAAATCGATGCGGGCAACAAGATTCCAGTAACACTCAGCATCGGGATCGGCATCAACGGCAACACGCCCGCCTCACTTGAGGAAGATGCCTACGCTTCACTTGAACTCGCACTCGGAAGAGGCGGGGACCAGGCTGTCATACGAAAGAAAAACACATTTGAGTTCTATGGTGGCAAGACAAAAGCGGTGGAAAAACGCAACCGTGTCAAAGCAAGAGTCATCGCACATGGTTTCAGAGCGCTTATAGATGAAAGCAGCAAAGTGATCGTCATGGGACACCATTCACCGGACATGGATTCTTTCGGTGCTGCGGTAGGCGTCTATAGAAGTGTCATCAACAGAGGAAAAGAAGCCTATATCGTCCTCAACGAAGTGACCGATGCCATTGTCAATGTCTTTGAGAACTTCAAAGGCAAACCCCTTTACCAATTCGTGGATTCAAAGCGCGCGCTGGAACTGCTCGACGAGAACACTTTGGTTGTGGTCGTGGACACACACAAACCCAGCCTGACGGAATGTCCCGATCTGATCGAAAGAGCGGACAACATCGTCATGATCGATCATCACAGACGCAGCACGGAATTTATTGAAAAAGCGGTACTCAAATATTTGGAGCCTTATGCTTCGAGCACATCGGAGCTTATTGCCGAACTGTTTCAATATATGGAAAACAAGCCCAAGATTGAAAAAGAGGAAGCGGACGCCTTGCTCGCAGGCATTACGGTAGACACCAAGAACTTCACACTCAAGACAGGCGTCAGAACCTTTGATGCCGCGGCTTATCTCAGAAGACAAGGCGCGGATACCATAAGAGTCAGACAGCTCTTCCAGGACGATTTGGAGACCTTCATAGAGAAGGCCAATATCGTGGGAACCGCAATTCGCTACAAGGAATCCATCGCCATATCGACTTCTGATGTCGCAAGCGACAGTATTCAGTTGATCGCGGCACAGGCAGCAGACGACCTTTTAAACATCAGAGGGATCAACGCATCCTTTGTCATAGCGAAGAAAAATGATGGCATAGTCATCATTTCCGGACGTTCGCTCGGAGATGTGAACGTTCAGGTAATCCTGGAATCACTCGGTGGCGGGGGCCACCTTGAAGTTGCAGGCGCTCAATTTGTTGACACGGATATTGAAGAGGTCAAAGTAAGACTGATCAAGTCCATTGATGAATATTATATGGAAGGAGACATAAAATGAAAGTCATATTGTTAAAAGATGTAAAAGGCACAGGTAAAAAAGGTGACATAATCAACGCAAGTGATGGGCATGCTAGAAACTTCCTGATTCCAAGAGGACTTGCCAAAGAGGCAACAGACGGCAGCGTGAAGGAACTCGAGCATCAAGCCGCTTCAAAACAGAAAAAAGAGCAAGAGAAATTCGATGAAGCCAAAGCGCTTGCGGCCGAAATCGACAAAATTGAAATCACATTCAAGACCAAAGCAGGAGAAGGTGGAAGACTTTTCGGTTCGATCACGAACAAAGACGTAGCGGAAGAACTGAAGAAAAAGCACAATCTCGATATCGATAAAAAGAAGATCTCACTGGATCAGCCGATCAGAAATCTCGGAACGACCAAAGTTCAAATCAAGGTCTATCCCAAGATTTCTTCAACAATCAGTGTTCACGTGGTGGAAGAATAATAATGAGGCGCAAAAGCGCCTTTTTATAAAACTGGATTTTTCAGAAAAATCAGAATAAGGGGATAAATATGCTTAATCAAATCAAAAGTGAAATCAAAAAAACATTAGTCGGAAAAGAGAGTGCCATAGAGGGCATCATGATCGCTCTGCTCTCAGGGGGACACATCCTGATTGAAGATTTGCCCGGTCTGGGAAAGACAACACTGGCCAAAGCTTTTTCAAAAGCCATGAATTGCACGTTCAGTAGAATCCAATTCACTCCGGACCTTATGCCTTCCGATCTGATCGGAGTATCCATTTATGACAAATCCTCACAGAAATTCGTGTTCCAAAGAGGACCGCTATTCACCAACATCCTGCTTGCGGATGAGATCAACAGAACTTCTCCAAAGACCCAATCCAGCCTGCTGGAAGCCATGGAGGAGAATCAGATCACCATCGATGGCACCACTTATATCCTGGAAGCGCCATTTTTGGTCATAGCCACTGAAAATCCCATCGAACTTCAAGGCACATTTCCACTCCCTGAAGCCCAATTGGACAGATTCATGATGAGAGTGACTCTTGGTTATCCCACACTGGATGAGGAAATGTCAATTTTGACCCTCAAGGAAAAGAATGAACAAGTCCAAACGGTCATCCCCCAGGAAACACTTATGGAAGCCAGAAGTAAAATGAACGAGGTTTATGTCGACCCAGCAATCAAAGAATACATAGTGAAGCTGTGCAAGGCGACCCGTGAGCATGCCAGTATCAAGCTTGGGGCCAGTCCGAGAGCATCCGTGCATCTCTTCAACGGTGCCAAGGCCAAAGCGTTATTAAGCGATCGCGATTACGTCATCGCCTCAGATGTCTCGGAACTTTTTGAACCGATTGTCGCACATCGTCTCATCCTTAAAGGGGAAGCTCAGTTCAGAGGTATTGGTACGAAAGGAATCCTTCATGAAATCATTCAGATGGTCGAAGTCCCAAAAGTCAAAAGATGAAGGAAGGTCCATCATGACACTGAATTTCAAAAGAGCGTTCAACATCCTCCTCGGGGTGATTTTTCTTGCTGCGCTTTTATCAGGTGGAACGACACTCTACTACTTTCTCATAGTGCTACTGACAGTGAGAATCGGGGCAGTGTTGATGGTCAGACATCATCAGAAGAACATATATGTCCTTTATTATGCCAGTGAGAACACTGTGCATACCGGAGATGCGCTTGAAGTGGAATACAAGGTATCCAACACGAGCTTCCTGCCGATCACCCATTCGTTGATCGAATTCAAGATGGACAATAAGATGAATGCCTCCACACAACTTAAGGAAATGGCATATTTCGGAAGCCAGCAACGTATCAACTTCTCAAAGGAGATCATTTGCAGATATCGAGGGTATTACAGCATCGGCCAAGTGACCGTGGATGTTTTCGACCCGCTTTTGCTTGAAAAACGAACTGTGTTTTTCGACAAGGAGATCGATATCACGGTATATCCCCGATTGGTGAAATTGGCACCGATCAAGTTCCATCCGAAAGACTTGTATGGAACGCTCAAATCGAATCAAAAGACGCTTGAGGATAGAACCAATATAGTCAACATTCGCCGTTACGAACAGGGCGACCAGCTCAAGAACATCCACTGGAAACTCAGTGCCAAACGGGATGAACTCTTGACCAAGGAGTTTGAGCAGACTGTCAGTTCCAAACTGCTCATTTTTGTCGACGGCAGCAAAGGACATTTTGAGACGGGCTACACCCTTGATAAGGAAGAATACCTGGTTTCATTTGTCGCATCCCTGGTGAAAATGGCCATGGATGAGAGCATGCAGATCAAACTGATCATGAACGATTCCGAAGGCACCGTCATAGAAGCCAGCAGCGCCTCCGACTTTGGGGGATGCATGGAAGCCCTCACCAAGTTCGAATCTTCCAGCGAGATGCCTTTCGATCATTTCATTAGGAATCATCTTCAGAGTGAGAACAGGGATGAAAGCTATGTGCTCATAACGCCAGCTTTGACCCAAGCGTTGTTGGACAGGGTGGATTATACGAACTCCGGTGTTTCAGTGTTCACTTTTTCTGACTCGAAGCTGAAACCTCAACGGATCACCAGTCAATTCATCGATCAGATTTTGGGGGTGTCCAGTGAACAAGCTTAAAATGTACAAATGGCTCCCGGGATGCTTGATCTTCTTGTCCGTTTTTTTGGTGGCAAGACAATTTGTGAATTATGATATACCGCTTCCGAATTTTATAGTGATTGGTCTGCTCAGTTATCTGGGAACAGTGTCGGTCATACATTTCCGTAAAGCGTTTACAAAAGTGTTTCTCATACTGCTTCTAGGATTGGTTTTGATCTATTCGGTGGACTTTGTCCTCGAGGCGGCATCCAAAATCGGTACCCAGGAAATGATGATGGAAGATGGTGTGGACAGGGCTTCATCGGTGGAAGTCGAAGGCAAGCGTCATGGTGTGGATTTCATTCACGTCATTCGTGACAAAGTGGACCTGAAAAAATCCATCCCATATTTCAAATGGGTAGTCCGTGACAAAGTGATGAGCGATTGGATCGAAGGGCGTCAGATTGAAACGAATAGGGACTATGAGATCCTATTCGCATTCATGAACGCGGTATTGATTGCGCTGCTCATTCAACCGGTTTTCTCGGCGAAGTGGCTGAAACCGCTGTTGGTTGCGCCGCTTATATTCTTCGTCTGGATGTGGTACCAGTATGTGGATTTCCCATGGCCGATTTATCTCCTTTATTTTGCGGGGGTGTTCGCACTTCTGATCCTCGACAGGCATGAAGGGTTCAAGAACCGTTTTAGTGGACATAATCAGTCCAATTATTCATCGGGCGGTGTTTTTCTGTGGGGCGTGATGTTGAGTGTGGTATTGATCCTTTTCACCAATCTCGCTTTTGTGATCATACCGTTCAATACAATCAATTCCGTGGTGGATACTGTGATTCCAAATATCTGGGGAGCGAGAACTGGTTACTCCACAGATAATATGCGCATTTACTCGTTAAGGGAAACCCCTTATCAGAATGACCCTCAAAACCTTGGAGGTCCTGTGGGACCGATCAATAGTGAAGATGCACTTTTTTATGTGGACATCGATCAGGAAGTGCGCGGACCGATCTATTTGAAAACCAACATCAAAGATCAATACGACGGCAAACGTTGGTCCAATCCCACTCAACTTTTCAGCAACTCTTTCAGGGAATACTTGAGCGATGAACGCAATCGTGAAATCCTTGAATCTGGAGACTATAAAAAAATTAGCGGAGAAATCCGTTTGGAAGCCCTGAAAACGGTGACCATATTTGCACCAATGGGTTTTTACGACACGGACCTCGATCATGAACGTGTTTATGTGTCCTCTGAAAACGACGCTTTTTATAAAGCGGGCATGTTTGTCAGATTCCTGAAGAAATATCGGTTTGAAGCGACTCAAAAGGATTTCAAGTATCCTGAGGATGCCGATTATTTGCAACTTTCCGATCGAATTGAAGAGCGTACCTATGAGCTCGCGCTCAGACTCGGAGAATTCGGTGAGACGGATTACGACAAGGTCGTCGCCATAACCAGGTTTCTCGTTCAAAACTATGATTACAACCTGTCCGTTCCCACACTTAGGTACAATCAAGAGTTCGTCTCCACGTTTTTGTTTGAGACGCAGTCCGGTTATTGCACCTACTTCGCCTCATCATTGGCCGTCATGGCCAGAATCAATGGCATCCCTTCACGATACGTGGAAGGTTTCCGGGTGGATGTCAAAGCTTTTGACACGAGAGACGGCGTCGCAAAAGTCACTGAAGCCGATGCGCACGCATGGACCGAAGTGTACTTTGAGGATCTGGGTTGGGTGATCTTTGAGAGCACACCACCTTACAGTGTCGCACTCGGTGATGATTATACACCGACCGTAGAGGAAGTTGTGGATGAGGAACCAGTTGATGATGAAACATCCACAGTAGACGGCACCACGGATCCAAACATCAATCTGGACGATTATCTGATTGAACGCGACGGCGGAAGAGGCGATTTTTTTGAGGATTTCACACCTGCGAGTGGCGAAGTCCAAAGTGGAAGACTCAAGGTCGTGTGGATCATTTTGGGCATGACAGTGCTTGTCTTGATCATCCTGTTGCTCAGAAAACCGTTCATGTTCCTTAAAAAGAGACACACGCACGCATTTGCGGTAAGGATCATCTATGTGCTCGCCTACTTGATCGAGCAGACACATCCTCATACGGAGACAGATCCAAAAGCATTGTTCATAGGCGCCGGATTGCCTCAAAGTGAGATCGACGACTGGATGAGAATTCTGTATGACCGTAAGGAAAATGTGACAGAAGCATTGATCGTCAGAAGCATCGACGCCGCCGGAAGACATCTGAAACCAGAAATACAATATTTCAAGCAGCGCAAAGGGCGCATCAAATATTGGCATATGAGAACCATAAAGATTGTTCGCCTCATAGACTAAATTCAAGGATTTCATGTTATAATAATAGAAATTGCAGTAGGAAGGGAAAGTTTATGAACATAAAGACCATGCCACATGACATCAACGCCGAACAGAACGTCCTCGGCTCATTATTACTCGACAGCGATCTGATCGGTGATGTCATGGACGTCATCCATAGCGAAGAGGAATTCTATAACGAAGCGCACCGTGAAATCTATAGGACCATCAAGCGGTTGTTCGGAGATGGTAAAACGGTGGATTTGATCACGGTTTCGGATGATCTCACAAAGAATCAGCTGCTCGACGCGGTCGGAGGATTCGAGTACCTGACGGAACTTTCCGACGTCGGAACATTGATCTCCAATGTCAGCAACCACGCAAAAATCATTCACGAGAAGTTCATGCTCAGAAGACTGATCAGAGCCTCCACGGAAATCGTGGAAAAAGGTTATGAATCCGTCGATGCGGAAGAACTCATAGAAACGGCTGAATCCAGTATTTTTGAAATCTCTCAAAACAGAAACAAAAAAGGTTTCCAGGAGATATCGGAAGTACTTCAGACCACATACGACAGAATCGTCATGCTCCACGACGACCCGGCTGCGCTGACCGGCATATCCACCGGATTCGACGCACTTGATGAGAAGACCAACGGACTTCAAAGGTCCGATCTGATTCTCATTGCCGCACGTCCATCCATGGGAAAGACGGCTTTCGCACTCAACCTTTGTCAATTCGCCGCAGTCAAGGAAAAGCGAAGCGTTGCCATTTTCAGTTTGGAGATGGCGGCGGATCAACTCGCACAAAGACTACTGGCCGCACAATCACTCGTGTCGATCGGAGACATCCGTACGGGCAATATCGAGGACGACGACTGGATCAAACTGGCCAGGAGCAGTGCGCAACTCGCCGAATCCAAGATTTTCATCGATGACACACCTGGTATCACAGTGGCTGAAATACGTTCCAAATGCAGACGTCTCAAAATGAACCACGGACTGGACGTCATCATGATCGACTACCTTCAGCTGATGTCCGGTGGTGGCAAGACGGAAAACCGTCAACAGGAAATCTCCACCATTTCAAGATCCCTGAAGGGCATCGCAAGGGAAATGAACTGCCCAGTCATCGCGCTGTCCCAGCTCTCCCGTGCGTCGGAACTCAGAGCCGACCACAGACCGATCCTATCCGACCTTAGAGAGTCGGGCGCCATCGAGCAGGATGCCGATATCGTCATGTTCCTTTACAGGGACGAGTATTACAATCCCGATACCGTGGATGAGAAACTCAAAGGCATCGGAGAAGTCATCATCGCAAAACAAAGAAACGGCGAAACAGGCAAGATCTATCTTGCATGGCTCGGCAAATACACTAAATTCGCAAACACTTCTCAGATGAGGTGATCGAGATGGAAGTGACATTCAGAAAAATACAAAAAGAGGACATGCGACGTTTCAAAGATTGGGGAAAGCACGACGATCCAAGATTCTTTCAATATAATTTCGGATACGACTCCCAAATGGAGTATGACGCATGGTACTATTCAAAACAGCGATGGATTTTCAGAAAAGTCTATGGCCTTTTTCTGGATGACCATCCTGTCGGATTCATAACCCTCAAACATATCAACTACTTCAAAAAAACCGCGGAACTCGGCATTGCAGTGGATCCCAATCATTTGAGCAAAGGATATGGCACCAAAATGCTCAGAATGTATTTGGATCACGTATTCGAACGTTTTCCCATCGAGGAGATGCATCTCAAAGTCTCATATTTCAACACAAGGGCACAAAAAAGCTACAGTAAGGTGGGATTTCGTCAGGTTGCTGAATCCTATGAACCTTTTGAGGAACAAGGGTATAAAGATCTGATCATGGATCGCTTCCCGCAGCAGTTCGACCTGATCGAAGGCACACTCTATACCCGTTTCATTAAAATGAAAATCGATAAAAACACATATCTCACAGCCAGAGACCAATAGGCTGTGAGATATTTTGCCTTTATACTGGATTATTTGATTGAAATATCATATAATTAGAATGTATTTATTATGTATTTTGTATTCATGAAACGAGGACCTTATGACTCAGGAAACAGCGATTACAATCAAGGCAAGAGCCAAAGTCAATTTGACACTCGATGTGATCGGAAGAAGAGAAAACGGTTATCACGATGTGAAAATGATCATGCAGCAGGTGGACCTTTATGATCTGGTCACAATAAGGTGCATTCCTGAAAGTGAGATCAGACTCTCATGCACGGATGATTTCTTGCCCGTTGACGATAAGAATATTGCCTATCGAGCCGCTGTAGCCATGCGAAAAAAGTATGACATCCCACACGGCTTTGAGATCCATATAGAAAAGAACATACCGGTCTCCGCCGGACTTGCGGGAGGCAGCACAGACGCAGCCGCAGTGATAAGGGGCATCAATCGATTGTGCGCTCTGGGATTGCCTGAAAAAACCATGATGGCGATCGGATTCGAACTTGGAGCGGACGTTCCGTTTTGCATCATGGAAGGGTGTGCCCTGGCTGAAGGGCTGGGAGAAAAACTGACACCGATCAGAGGATTTGAGCACGTATGGCTGGTTTTGGTCAAACCGAATTTTGGTGTTTCGACAAAAGAGGTCTATACCGCACTGGAGTATGAAACCCTGAAAGGGCATCCGGACACGGACGGTATGCTGAAAGCACTTGAAACCCAAAGTAGACACGAGATCATCGACCGGGTCTACAATGTGCTTGAGGAAGTGACGTTCAGATTGTATCCAGGCGTGCAGGAGGCCAAGCGTTTTCTGGCCGGGCATGGGGCTGAAGGCGTTCTGATGAGCGGGAGCGGCCCGACAGTGTTCGGCTTTTACAAAAGTTATGAGCGCGCAAAAAACGCCCAGAAAAAAATCAAGAAACATTATTCACAGAGTTTTGTCGTAACGACTTATAATAAACATGAAAATAGGAGGTCCCATGAGCGTCAATTTTGACAAATTGGAGATTAGAAATTACAAACCACTTGGAGAAGTTGTATTTGAATATTTGAGAAACGCCATTTTGAGCGGAGAGCTCAAGCCAGGTGAGAGACTGATGGAAGTCACCATCGCCGACCAGCTGGGGGTCAGCCGGACACCTGTGAGGGAAGCCATCCGAAAACTCGAGAAGGAAAGTTTTGTCATCATGATTCCAAGAAAAGGCGCATATGTTGCCGACCTGACGAAAAATGACATCCTTGAAGTCCTCGAGATCAGAAAGGAACTAGAAGGTTTTGCGGCCGCGCTCGCAGCTGAAAGAATGACTGACGAGGAAAAAGAGGCCATGAGTGACGTCGTCGAATCGTTCAACCTGTCACTTGCCCATATGGATAAAAAAAGTATGATCGATAGCGACAACGAGTTCCATTCCATGATTTTCAAGGCGACCAAAAATCAAAGATTGATCAACATCATCTATGACCTTCACGATCAATTTCAACGATTCAGATTGATTTACTTCAGCGAGTTCAACAATTTCAAAGAAATCCAGGAATCACACGGAAGAATTTTCGATGCCATCCTGAAATGCGATGCCGACAGAGCCAAAGAGGAAGCGGAAAATCACGTGGAAAGCATACGCGAACTGGTCAACAAGTGGATCACGGAATGAACGTAAAGATCATATCCAAAATAAAGGACTCTGAAGGTGAAGTCAATGAAATGACGCTTTTCACACAGGCCACTTACCAAAGCAAATCCGACAAGGCCTATTTGATGTATGAAGAAAGTGAACTCAGTGGACTCGAAGGTACAAAAACCCTTCTCGTCTACGATGGTGAGACGGTCAACATCAAACGTTACGGCAGTGTGAACAGCAACCTTAATATCGTCATGGATGAAAGTATCGAGAACATTTACAAGACCCAGTACGGAGTCTTTGTGATGCATACGGTCGGTAAACAGATACACTGGAACGATGAAGATGGCATAAGCATACAAATGAGGTACCAACTCGTCATAGAAGGCGACGGCACTCAAACTGAGATTTCCATTGAAATTGAGGAGATGAAAATTGAACAATAAAAATGACAACAGGTTGCTGCTTTACAGACTTGTGTTCATGAGTCTGATCATCAGTGTGATGCCGGTGGCAACCATGTTACTTTTAGATCGCAATGATTATCCGGCCTTTTATATTGTGAGCGTCATTTACACGATGGCGGTCATGAGCGTCGGTTATCATTATTATCGCAATTTCACGAAAAGAACAGCGAGACAACTGAAATCGCTTGTACAAAAGGAGAGCCTGATCAACGGCGAACTCGTTCTCATCAACACAGAAGAGAAACTCAAGAGCATCCTGTCACTGGAAATCGAACGCTGTTCGAATCAAATGACGGAATCCTCCATACTCTTTTTCGATGTGGACGACCTGGGGCTCATCAACAACAAATACGGTTACGATGTCGGAGACCAGGTGATCATAGAACTGATTCTGTTATCCAAACTGCTTATTGAAAAAGGGGACCAGCTCGCCCGAATCAAAGGCGATACTTTTGCTGTCATGTTCTCGGGGAAAGACAAGAATTACGCATACGACTTCGCTTCGAAGCTCAAAAAAAAGGTGGAAGAGATTCCATTTCAGATCGAGGAGAAGGTCACATGCAGATTTGTCGTCATTCCCATCGACCGATGGCTCTCAGAAGAGAAGTTGCTTTTGCTCGCCTATGAAAAATTGAAACTCGCAAAAGACTATGGTAAAGGTGTCATACTTTAGCGCCTGAAATTCGGCACATGCCCAAAAACCGGCATAGAGGAGGAAGTTCGATATGCATCCTTTTTTAACACTTGAACACGTGAAATTCATGCTCGAATACATCAGTGACGGCGTACAGATCGTCGACGAAAAAGGGAATCTCATCTACTGCAACAGAAACTCCGCCATGCTCGATGACATCAACATCTCCGACTCCATAGGCAAACATATAACAGAAATCTATCCATCTCTCAAAGAGGAGGAAAGCACTCTGCTCAAAGTCCTTGCGACGAAGACACCGATCTTCAACCGCGAGCAGACTTATCGTACATACAAAGGCAAAATCATCGCCACCATCAACAGCACACTTCCAATCCTGAACAATGGACAAATAGAGGGCGCCATAGAAATATCCAGAAACATCACCCCATACAAAGAGCTCTCCGAGCGTTATCTGGACCTTCAATCCATGGTCCAGGGGGGCGACGCCACAGGCAGGAACAAAGCCACGAGAACCGATGTCGCCGTCTACAATTTCGAAGACATCATCACCAATCACTCGGAGTTCAATAGGGTAAAAGCCGTGGCCATGAAAGCCGCACGTACTGAAATTCCTGTCCTCATCTATGGAGAGACGGGTACGGGAAAGGAACTCCTGACCCAGGCGATCCATAACAGTAGCAAACGGAAAAACAGACCTTTCATCGCTCAAAACTGTGCCGCCCTGCCTTCCTCACTCCTGGAAGGGATACTTTTCGGTACGGTCAAGGGTGGTTTTACAGGTGCCGTGGACAGAAAAGGACTCTTTGAACTTGCCGACACCGGAACACTGTTTCTCGACGAGATCAACTCCATGCCACAAGAACTCCAAGCCAAATTGCTCCGCGTGCTCCAGGACGGCATCATCAGGCGGGTGGGCGACACAAGAGAACATCGGGTGGACGTAAGGATCATCGCGGCCACCAACATCGATCCTAACGTCGCCATAGAAAACGGTCTGATCCGAAGGGACCTCTACTACAGGCTGAACACCGTCACACTGTGGATTCCCAAGCTCTCCGACAGGAAAGAGGATATCCCTTTACTCACGAAATTCTTCATAGACAAATACAACAATCAGCTCTACAGAAACTTCGAAGGCGTCTCTGAGGAAGTCATGCGCCTCTTTTTGCACTACAGCTGGGAAGGCAATGTGCGGGAACTCGAACACGTCATCGAAGGGGCAGTGAACTTTGCGGAAGGCACCACTATTGGATTCATGGATCTGCCTCCGAATCTCAAAAACTATTATAAGTTGCATGTTGAACCCCAAATCCATGAACCGAACACGCAAAATCACCAAATACAGCAAAGCGACGACTTTGACCTCAACCTCAACCAGATTGTGGAAAACGCTGAGAAAAGAGCAATTGAAAAAGCGTATGAGGACAGTTTCCACAACATCACACAAACGGCGAAAGTCTTGGGAATACCCAGACAGACGCTTCAGTACAAACTTAAGAAGTATAATCTTTGATCGTAAATATACCCCCAACAGTTCTACCCGAGCTGTTGGGTTTTCCTTTATCCAAAGGTGCCGGAAATTCGGCGCAAGCAAATTGTGTCTAAATTGTATATTGTGTATGTCTTATCACGAACCACAACATATAGTGGAATAATAATTTTATCGATTGTTAAAGGTTTGGCACAGAACTTGCACCTATTAGTGATGTGAGATAAACTTATACAAAGTGGGAGGCATCTACAATGAAAAAAGGTTGCAAATTCGGAACACATCGCGTTATCCAGCCAGAAGGCATTTTACCACAGCCGGCTGAAATCATTTCAAACGACATGGAAATCTATGATAATGAAATCCTGATCGACGTACAAACACTCAATATCGATTCCGCATCGTTCACACAAATCAAAGAAGAAGCGGGTGGCGACGAAGCAAAGATCAGAGAGATCATGCTCGGAATCGTAGAAAGATATGGTAAGCACAAAAACCCAGTGACTGGATCCGGCGGCATGCTCATCGGTACAGTGGCACAAATCGGTCCTGCACTTGAAGGCAAGACGGACCTCAAAGTCGGCGACAAAATCGCGACACTCGTTTCACTTTCATTGACACCGCTCGTAATCGAAGAAATTCTTGAAATCAGAATCAATATCGACCAAGTGGACATCAAAGGCAAAGCCATCTTATTCGAAAGTGGTCTTTATGCCAAAATTCCTTCAGATATTCCAGAGAACCTCGCGCTTTCAGTACTCGACGTAGCTGGTGCACCTGCACAAACAGCGAAACTCGTTAGACCTGGTGACACGGTACTCGTCATCGGCGGCGCTGGAAAATCAGGCATGCTCTGTTTATACGAAGCCAAAAAACGTGCTGGCGTCACAGGAAAAATCATCTGTCTTCAGCACGACGACAAAGCAAAAGACCGCGTCATGAACGCAGGCCTCGCGGATCACTTCGTGGTGGCGGACGCGACAAATGCGGTTGAAGTCCTCAAGAAAATCGGCGAGATCACAAATGAAAACATGTGCGACCTCGTCATCAACTGCGTCAACGTTCCAAACACTGAAATGTCCTCCATCCTCGCCACAAAAGACGACGGTATGGTCTACTTCTTCAGCATGGCGACCAGCTTCACAAAAGCGGCACTCGGCGCAGAAGGCGTCGGCAAGGACGTCACAATGATCGTCGGCAACGGCTACACAAAGGGCCATGCGGAGATCACGCTTCAAATCATGAGAGAAAGCAAGACACTGCGTGAAATTTACGAAACACTTTACGCGTAATATAAAATTTTGAAAGGGGTACTTTAATGAGACACTACACAGAAATTGAAATGTGGAAAAACGCAACACAGGCAGAGTGGGATTCTTGGGAATGGCAAGTGAGAAACCGCATTACGACAATCGACGCTCTCAAAGCGGTAATCAACCTTACAGAAAAAGAGGAAGAAGGCATCAAGAAATCGCTTGAGATCCTTAGAATGGGCATCACGCCTTACTACGCACTCCTCATGGACAAAGACGATCCAAAATGTCCAGTGAGAATGCAAGCGGTTCCAACCATCCAAGAGACTTATTTCAGTGCCGCTGACATGGACGATCCACTTCACGAAGATGCGGATTCTCCGGTTCCAGGCATCACGCACAGATATCCGGACAGAGTTCTTTTCCTGATCACTGACATGTGCTCCATGTACTGCCGTCACTGCACAAGAAGAAGATTCGCAGGACACAACGACGGTGGCGTTCCAAGAGACAGAATCGACGCTGCAATCGAGTACATCAGAAACACTCCGGTAGTTCGCGACGTTCTTTTATCAGGCGGTGACGCGTTACTCGTTTCCGACGATCTGCTCGAGTACATCATCAGCAGACTCAGAGAGATTCCACACGTTGAAATCATCAGAATCGGCTCAAGAACTCCAGTCGTATGTCCACAAAGAATCACACCGGAACTCGTGAACATGCTCAAAAAATACCATCCGATCTGGCTCAACACACACTTCAACCATTCAAAAGAAGTGACACCAGAGACCAAAAAAGCATGTGCCCTCATGGCAGACGCCGGTATACCACTTGGGAACCAGTCCGTTCTCCTCAAAGGCATCAACGACAGCGTTCATATCATGAGAACTCTAGTACACGATCTCGTCATGATGAGAGTTAGACCATACTACATCTACCAATGTGACCTTTCTACAGGCATCGAGCACTTCAGAACGCCTGTATCAAAAGGCATCGAGATCATAGAAGGCTTACGTGGCCACACCTCCGGATACTGCATCCCTACATTCGTAGTTGACGCACCGGGCGGCGGCGGAAAGATTCCGGTAATGCCACAATACCTGATTTCACAATCTCCTGATAGAGTTGTTCTCAGAAACTACGAAGGCGTCATCACAACTTACACCCAACCGCATTCATACGACTTCGAAACTGAAGGCGCAGTGGAAACTGAAGCTCAAAAGGCCCACAAAACCGCAGGCGTCGGCGGACTCTTACAAGGCAACCGCGTGAGCATTGAACTCAAAGAACTCGAAAGAACAATAAGATCGCATCACGAAGAATAATATAGAGAAAACAAGACACTAGATAAGGAATGAAAGCTAAGGCAATCGGAGGGCATCATGGGGTTATATCAATTGTTTGAAAATCAATATCGCATCATTTCAATCGTTGGTATGGCCAAAAATGCCGGCAAAACGGTCACGCTCAACCACCTCATCGAGGTGCTGGATGCAAATCATGTATCCTTTGGTCTCACGTCCATTGGGAGGGACGGCGAGCGCCAGGACATCGTGACCAAAACCGACAAGCCGATGATCTACGTGAAAAAGGGAACCTACATCGCCACGGCAGAAATGCTGTTCAACCTCTCTGAGGCGAAAATGGCGGTAGAAGAGGTCACGGATCATCACACGGCAATGGGCAGAGTCATCATCGGACGGACACTCACAGATGGCTATGTTCAAATCGGAGGCCCTTCGACCAACCTTGCGGTAAACGCAGTATCGGAAAAAATGCTGGAAAAAGGCGCCGGCTATGTGCTCGTGGATGGGGCTCTGGACAGATCGTCCTCCGCATCCCCCGCCATAACGGACGCCTGCATCCTGGCAACCGGCGCAGTGCTCAGTCGCGATATGGCTAAAGCCGTTGCAAAGACTGCTCACCGCGCATCACTCTTCGCACTGTCTCATGATATTGATGAGTGCAGTTTGAGACTTTGGGAGGTCGCCGAAGAGACAAGAAACGTCATACTCATAGACTCGGATGGATCGCACATGGTCATGGACGGCTTCAGAACCGCCCTGAACGCGGGCCGCTCCATTGGAGAACTCATAGACGAAAACACTCGCGCCCTGCTGTTTCCGGGCGCGCTTACCACAAAAACAATCATGGAAATCGTACACGCGTCGCAGTACTATAAAAACATTCAATTCATAGTTGGCGATGCCACTAAAATATTCATCGAACACAGTGACTGGCAGTATTTCATGCGAATCGGCGTTGACATCAAAGTGCGTTACGGCATCAGGCTCCTCGCTGTGACCGTCAACCCATACGCTCCTGCCGGCTATTTTTATGATGGGGCGATCTTCAAAGCGGCACTCGCCGAGCGCATAAGCGGCGTTCCGATCGTCGATGTTCTGGAAGGGGTATAAAATGAAGCAGGAATTTCTCAGCAAAAAGAATTTCGAAGATCTCGATCTCGGCTTCGTTTTCGACCGACTGCAGGTGGTGACGCCTTACGGGGAAAGTGCTAAAAAAAGTCTCAGGCCCCTCGGTGCATCAGCACTAAAAGAGCTTGAACACAGTTTCGACCTGACCGAACGCATCATGGAAAGACTGGAAAACAAAAGGCACGACGTGCTGGAACTGAAGTCGACATTCAAGGAGATCAAACAGCTGGCAAACACCTTTGACCGCATCGAGGCAGGGGATACACTTTCCGTCACTGAACTCTTTGAAATCAAACACCTTGTGATGAACATGGCGAAAGTCAAGGCCATGATGGAAAAACTCAGCTGGGAGAAGACCGTTGGGGATTTCCTGCTTCATTCCGCTGAGCCCGCGATGGCACTGCTCGACCCAGAAAACTCAGGCGTCGGCACTTTTTACATCTACAGCACCTACTCCAAAGACCTTGAAGACATTCGCTCGGCACTACTAGAGACGGAAACGGAAATCAAGAGGCAGACAAGGGCGATTGCGCTGCAGATTGAGACCGAAGGCTTCAAAGTCAACGCCAACGGCGAGGTCAGAATTCAGCAGATCGATCGCGATAACATTGAAAGGGCCAAGCAACATCCCCATTTGAGTTACCGTATGGACATTCCGCTCTACAGCCTATTCAGGATCAAACCCGATCCCAAGTATCAGGAGTGGCACGACCAGCTGCTGATTGAAGAGGAAGAAGCCGAATACAAGGTCAGGATCTGGTTGACCGCACAGCTCAAAAAGTATCTGAAAATGCTCAGAGCCAACTGCGCGCACATCGGACAGGTGGACCTGCTGATCGCCAAAGGGCAGTTCGCATTGGCATTCCAGTGCGTCAGACCGAAATTCGTAAGTGAAAGCGAAGGCGATGGCGATGGCAATCTATCCATCATAGGTGGAAGACACCTGAAAGTCGCATACAGTCTGGACCGGGTAGGAAAGTCGTTCACACCTGTTGACATCGATATCCATAAAACAGTGACGCTGATCACCGGTGCCAACATGGGTGGCAAAACCGTCTCGCTTCGAATGATCGGACAGGTGATCGCCATGGCGCATTACGGATTTTTCGTGCCCTGTAAACAGGCAACACTTTACCCGCTCGACTTCTTATTCATCTCAGTTGGAGACTCACAATCCATCGATATGGGCCTCAGCACATTCGGCGCGGAAATCGTCGAAATCGGGCAGGTCATCAGGCGCTTTTCCGACAGGGGACTCATCCTGATCGACGAACTCGCAAGAGGCACCAACCCGAAAGAGGGATATGCCATATCGAAGGCGCTGATCGAACATCTTCAGACCGGAAGCAGCAAAACGCTCATCACCACCCATTACGATGGTCTCACTCAGGGCCCCAACCTATCGCATTATCAGGTCAACGGACTGAAAGACATCGATTTTGAAGACATACGAACGGAACTTAAAGAAAAGGGCATCGGCCTTTTGCATGAATACATGGATTACAGGCTCACCGAGGTGAGCGGCGACAAGGAAATTCCGAAGGAAGCCCTTAGGATTTCCGAAATGATGGGCCTGGCCCAAACCATTATAGAGAGAGCCAAAGAAATATTAGGAGGATCACATGACGAGCAAATTAAATCTTGATCTCAGTGTCGTGGAAAAAGCGCGCAACTCTGCAAGAGTGATCGCTGAAGACACGCAAAAATTTATCGAACGTCATACCACCGTCACCGTTGAACGTACAATCGTAAGATTGCTCGGCGTAGATGGTATTGACGACATCGAAAGACCACTTCCGAACGTGGTGGTGGACAACATCAAAAAAGGCGGCGGACTTGCAGAGGGCGCGGCATTTTGGATGGGCAACGCCATGGTGGCAACCGGAAAGACTGCCCAAGAGATCGCACTGGCAATCTCAGCAGGCGAAATCGACCTCACGAAAGTACCAGTTCAAGACGAATCCAAAATCAAGGCAGTCATCGAAGCCGAAGCTGAAAAAATGGTGGAACTCATCAGAGGGAACCGCGCACAACGTGACGAGTACTTAAACACTATCGGCGAAGGTCCAAAACCTTACCTTTATGTCATCGTCGCAACAGGCAACATCTATGAAGACGTTCTCCAGGCGCAAGCCGCGGCACGTCAAGGTGCTGACATCATCGCCGTCATCCGTACCACCGCACAAAGTCTTCTCGACTACGTGCCTTACGGCGCAACAACAGAAGGTTTCGGCGGTACCTATGCGACTCAGGAAAACTTCAGAATCATGCGCACCGCGCTTGACGAAGTGGGCACCGAAGTCGGCAGATACATCCGTCTTTGCAACTACTGCTCTGGCCTATGTATGCCTGAAATCGCTGCAATGGGCGCCATCGAAAGACTCGACGTCATGCTGAACGACGCCCTTTACGGCATCCTCTTCAGAGACATCAACATGCAAAGAACGCTCGTCGACCAATTCTTCTCAAGAGTGATCAACGGTTTCGCGGGCATCATCATCAACACCGGCGAGGACAACTACCTCACCACTTCAGACGCGATCGAGGAAGCACACACAGTGCTCGCATCACAGCTCATCAATGAGCAATTCGCACTCCTCGCCGGACTCCCAGAAGAACAAATGGGCCTCGGACACGCGTTCGAAATGAACCCTGATACAGAAGACGGTTTCCTACTCGAATTATCACAAGCGCAAATGGCGAGAGAAATCTTCCCCAAAGCGCCGCTCAAATACATGCCGCCCACAAAATTCAAAACCGGCGACATCTTCAGAGGCCATGTGCAGGACACCCTGTTCAACGCAGTAGCAATCATGACGGGACAAGGCTTGCAGCTCCTCGGCATGCTCACTGAAGCAATCCACACACCGCTCCTACAAGACCGTGCGCTTTCCATTGAAAACGCCAAATACGTCTTCAACAACCTACGTCACCTCGGTGATGAGATCGAATTCAAAAGCGGCGGTATCATCCAATCCCGTGCCCAAGGCGTTCTCAAAGAAGCCGCGGACATGCTGGAAGAAATCGAAAACACCGGAATCATGACCACCATCGAGCAAGGCAAATTCGCAGGCGTCACCCGTAAGATGGACGGCGGCAAGGGCCTCGACGGCGTCACCCAAAAGGGCGACAGATACTTCAATCCATTTATTCCAATGATGCTTGGAGGTGCAAAGTGATGTCAACAAACAACACCGGACTCGACTTAACCAAAATCAAACCTTACGGCGACACCATGAACGACGGCATGATGCAATTCTCATTCACGCTTCCCGTTCCATGCTGCGACGAAAGCAAAGAAGCCGCCAAACAACTGCTCATCAAAATGGGCATCGACGAACCTCAAGTGGTGGACGCCAAAGATCTCGGCGTCGGCTACACCATGTTCACCATGTACGGCAAATGTACACACACCATCGATTACACCACCATCGAAGTCCCTAAAGTGGACTCCGACGTCATGGACATCCACGGCGTGGAAGACTTCATCGAAGCCAACTTCAAACGCGACATCGTAATCGTCGGCGCTTGCTCAGGCACAGATGCCCACACCGTCGGCATAGACGCCATCATGAACATGAAAGGCTTCGACGGCCACTACGGCCTCGAGCGTTACAAAGGCATCAAGGCCTACAACCTCGGCGCACAGGTCCCCAACGATGAACTCATCGCTCAAGCCATCGAACTGAACGCCGATGCCATCATCATCTCACAGATCGTCACACAAAAAGACGTTCACATCGCCAACATGACCGAGCTCATCGAGCTTCTCGAATCCGAAGGCATCCGCGACAAAGTCGTCGTTTGCGCCGGCGGACCTAGAATCTCCTACGAACTCGCCAAAGAACTCGGCTACGACGCGGGCTTCGGCACTGGCTCGTTCGCTGAACATGTGGCTTCGTTTATTGTGCAGGAGCTCGTGAATAGAGGACTGTAGATACCGATTGGGGACAGGTCCATTTTGGTACATGTGGAAACGGTGCGAAATGCTCGCTCCTGAGGGGGGCGCTCTGACGAGCGCGGTGGTTTTTGGCTAGTGCCAAGCAGTATTTTGCTATCGCAAAGTGGTTGGGAAGAGCGTAAAAGATTAAGGCCTAACGGCCTGTGAGTAACAAAACCCAAAATCCATTATCCCCCTAAAAAAATAGTCTTACAAAAATAATAAGGGTCGATGCAAACGCATCGACCCTTTAAATAGTTTACTACTATGTCTGTATCCTTTGTATTAACTAATAATCTGTACTTCATCTTTTCCCAACCACTTGGCGCAGCCAAAAACCACTGCACGTTCCCCAGTGCAAAACCACTGCGGCCGAATGGACGCAAAACTACTTGCGATCGCTAGAGAGCACCACCATTTCCCCATCCTTAAACCCACTCAAAATCCTATTCATCACTTTTTTCATCAATTCATCATTCACGCCCAGCAACAACACCGCAAACTGTGTGTCATTCCAACGTGTGAAACTGTCGCCTTTGCGCAATTGGGTCAGCAAATGTTGCTTGAGTTGGTTGATCCTAAGTTCATTTTGAGCGAAAGTGTACCTGGGAATAGGGTCCGCAGTAAGAACGGCAATACTGAAATCCGCTCCAGACCGCTCACAGCGGCGACGTTCAAGCTCATATATCGATTTGAACACTTCAGGCTCGCAGTAAAATGCATTTTCAAGCACCTTATCGGTCTCGAAAAGCGCCATAAGACCGTACTCTGTTTGAATCGTCGGATGCGCCTGAAGCAACAATTTATATAGTGATCGCATCTCCTCGGAAGGCTTGAGCCCCATCTCGCGATAGTAAAAGCCCGTAATCTGCTCATAATGCACAAGCGCATCCTTTTGCAGCCCCTTCGCCAAAAGCGCCTTCATCAAATGAATATGGAAAATTTCCTCATAAACATCAATCTGAACCGCATCCTGACAAACCGACACAATCGTATCGTAATCCTTCCTCGCCGACAGCAAAGCAACAGCCCTCTCAACCGTCTGCAAATAAAGCCTTCTATAATAATTCCGAATCGAAAAAATCCAGTGTTGGCTCACAAGATCCGGCAAACAATCGCCCTCATAAAGATCGAGTGCCTTTAAATAATGGCCCAAAGCCACCTCAGGATCCTCAGAAGCCTCGACACCTTTTCTCACATGTTCCTCAAAAGCATCCAAATCCACAGAAACCGAAATCTCAGGGTTCCATTGATAATAGCCATTCAGATATAAAATCGACTCAACGCCGTCCTCCTTCAAAATGCCCCTCAAACGGTGCATCTGGCTTCTCAGCGTACTGCGCGGATCGCTATAGGATTCGGAAACCCAAACTTGATCGATCAAAGCCTCAGGCGTGAACTTCCGGTCGCGGTGAACCAGCAGAAACTTGTAAAGTTCCCACAATTTTTTACTCGACGAAGCAGACATCACTAAAGAGACATCGCCCTTCACCACATCAAATTGCCCCAGTGCCCTAATAGTATAATCGTTGCTTTGAATGATGCCCATAAGAAATTCCTCTCGCTCTTGTCCTCATATTTATACATTATATCAAATTTTGCGAAATAGAAACACATTTATTTAACGTCAAAGCACATCCAAATACCCGCAATATCCCGACAAATTGTGCTCCACATCGTCAATCCTCACCCTGAACGCATGGTGCCTGATGAAAAAGCCCCACAAAATACGCTCGGGCACCTTGAAATACATCGCCACCTCAGGGTACATGAGGCCGTTGAGCTGGTACCTGGCCCTGTGTTCAATCGCCTGAAGCAATTTGACTTCGTCAAATTGAGCCATGTAATCACAAGTGATCGTAAGCGACTTCGCGTATTTCAGCGCTTTCCTCGTCGCAAGCAATAACTCCAGCAGCGTCGGAAACGTCGTCTCGCGCATAAGAGCGAAATCCAGAATGCCATTCGCATTCTTGAGATTGAACTCCAAAATCCTCGGATCCGACTCTGTCGCAAACAACTCATAAGAACAATAACTCAACCAGTGGTCGCTGTTTTTCCAATACTCATTCGCAATAAAATAATCAAAAGCCTTGTTCACCATATCAAGCCACTTATGATTGCGATCCATACCATACATGCGCATCAGAGCAAACGCCGCCTCACCATCATAGTAAATGATGCGATTCTCTTCCTTCACAGAAAGATCCGGATAATTGTAGACATGCACAAAAGAACCGTCATCATTCTGGAAATACTCAATGCCACTGGCCAAAAGCTCAGCCACAGCAATATATTTATCATCCTTGAACACACTGGTGTACTTCGTAATCGCAAGAATCGCCGCCGCATTCGCACCGAGCTTGATCTCGTTGTCGCTGGAATGCTCCACCACAAATGCCCTCTGAACGCCATCCGGCGTCTCAAGCGTCTCCACACCTTGATCCACCAAATACTTTAGAGCAAGTCCGATCGGCTTCACCAATTGCTCATCCTTGTTCACCCCGTACGATTCAATGAGTGAATAAGTCGAGCTCGCATGCCGCAAGATATTATAATGGTCAATTGGTTTATCAAAGCAAGGGAAATAGCCATAATGGAATTCTCCATTTGCCTTCACCTGACCGGCCAAATACCCCGAAGCATTGTCAATCACAGAAAGCACAGTATTTCGAGTCAACTCCGGCACAATCCTACGGCCATTGGAAAGCGGTTCGCTATCCAAAAGAAAACAATTCGCGCCATCATGAAAAACACTCTTGGTGCTGAACGTAAACACTTTACCGATCACCTTGTCATCAAGCATCAAATTGTGACCCGTATTCTTTTTGATATAAAAGTTGATGTTCTTCCATGCCATCACTTTCCGGCCGGAATCCTTGAGCTCATGAATGAACACATTCGCATTGACTTCCTGCTCCATGAACGCAATATTGAAATTCGGATCAAAAGCGATCCCCTCACGCAAATAATTGGTCTTGATACCCGAAACATAATCCAAAAACTCAGGATAAGCATGCTCGTGCACTTCCGTCACCCAGTCCAGCTTGAGTCATATCGGCACAATCCCAACACTCTTCGCCTTGATCCTAAAATGCTCCTTGGCTTCCTGCCAGCTGTCCTCCCAAGTCTGCCCCTTGCCCTTGACGACATAAGCCCTTGACTTTCCATCGGAAAATGAAAGAAACAAAATCCGCTTCTCAGGCGAAAACTCCGCAGTTTCCTGCTCAAAAATATATTCCATTTGCTTGAACTGTTCAAATAAATCAAGTTCCATCATTTCAATTCCCCCTTGTAGTTTTATATATACCAACTATGTGAATGATTTAAAACAATTATTAACGGGGACAGGTCCAAATTGGTACATGGGGCGCTCAATGCGCCAAGGAAGGTAGGAAAGGCAGGAAAACATAAGTTCAAAAATATAAAATAAGGGCTAATGATTTTTAAATCTCATCAGCCCTTATTAGTATTTAATTCAAATTACAATCAATGCAAGTGGTTTAAAAGTTTTGACTTTATGTTTTGACTTTCCTGCACTCCCTGCACTTCCTGGCGCTTTAAGCGCCTCCTGCACTACCTGCACTACCTGCACTACCTGCACTACCTGCATTTCCTGCTCTTCCTATTTCTTAATAATTTTCTTAAGTCCAACACCTAGTAGACTAATCAACGATCCAACTCCATAGAATGCGCCTGCTGGCAATTGACCAGTTTGTGGTAATCCGCTTCCGAGTGGAATAGATTCATCAAGTTCGATGAGGATTTCTTCTTCTGGTTCTGGCTCTAGTACAGTTTCAGGATCTGGTGTAAAGATGATTTCCTGAGGAATGATTGGTGCGCTTTCAGGAATATCTTCAACTGATATTTCTACAAGTTCTTCATCTACTGGTTCTTCATCAACTGGATTTGGTTCAGGTTGTGGATCTGGTTCAGGTTGTGGATCTGGTTCCGGTTGAGGATCTGGTTCTGGTTCTGGCTCTGGTTCTGGTTCTGGTTCTGGATCAGGATCCGGTGCGTCAAATACGTTATTAAATGTTATTTCAGGTTCAAGTCCACCTTCGAGTTCGTCAGTAACCAAAACATCTTGTGGATTTGTAGAAGTTACTGTATATCCTTCAGGTAAACTGATCTCTCTGATTTTGTAGCTGCCTTGTAATACTTCTGGTACTGTAAATGATCCTGCGCCTTCAATTGTGAAAGTTGCAATGATCTCATCCACTTCACCAGGAATGTAAAGTTCAAATTCAAATGTAGCGTCTACTTCTGGTGTGTCGCCTGATAAAGTTTTGTTGACGGTAACTGAGCCAAGTTCTGGATCAGGATCAGGATCCGGTGCGTCAAATGCGTTATCAAATGTTACTTCAGGATCAAGTCCGCCTTCGATTTCATCAGTAACTGTAATATCTTGTGGATTTGTAGAAGTTACAGTATATCCTTCAGGTAAATTGATCTCTCTGATTTTGTAGCTGCCTTGTAATACTTCTGGTACTGTAAATGATCCTGCACCTTCAATTGTGAAAGTTGCAATGATCTCATCCACTTCACCAGGAATGTAAAGTTCAAATTCAAATGTTGCGTCTACTTCTGGTGTGTCACCTGATAAAGTTTTGTTGACGGTTACAGAGCCAAGTTCTGGATCTGGATCAGGATCGGGATTGGGTTCTTCATCATTATAATAGAACGTTACATGACTGATACCAAAATTTTTATTGTTATTCTCATTTAATGGAGCAACCAAATTGTTGTCGCCCTCCGAACCACCTGGATAATGATAAAGAGTTCCGCCGTTTCCACCTTTTACAAAGACATATTCAACAAAAACGTTGGAAGTCCATGATACGGAAATTTGTTCATTCCCATCGCTTGTAAAAGTTACACTGACTGTCAATGGACCTTCACTATCGGAATAGGAGCCGTCTACAGGAGGGTCAACTTTCAAATTGTAATCTGTTCCTAAACTCGGGTCATTTCCTTCAACAAATGTTGCGGCAAATGTTGCCACACTGCTTCCAAACACGAGTAATAATGATAATGTTATTGCTGTAAGTAGTCTTAATGTTTTTCTCATAATAGTTCATCCTTTCTGTACTAATAAAATTAGAAAGGTCGGTTGCACTAGTGGCTCCACATATTTTAAGTGCCCAGTATACAAAATATGTTTCATAGCTCCCCTTGGTTAAATCGAAACAAATCGATTGTCAGATTGCCTTTGATTTCGGTTCTTCACTCCAGCTTCTATGAGGAAGACCAACTTTCTGTGTAGCGTTATCGATCAGGTGCAGCATCTCCAGTGTGCTTCTGAAATGGATTTTCTCACCCGTCTCAAGCCATTGGATCACGCCTTGCCATGATTGGTTCTCTTGATGATAGACTGTAACTAGAAAGTTTTGTCCACCCATTGCGCTGGGAGTAGATGAAGTGTTGCTTCCTCTATTCATTAATCAGCGCCTCCTTTATTTTGATATTATCTATATACCCGGTCCTGTGACATGACAGGAACATCTCCGTTACATATGCGTTACATATATGAAATATATACAATATTGGAATGGATACAAAGTAGGGAGGAGCAGGGAAACCAGTAAATGCAGATAGTGCAGGAAAAAACCAATATAAAAAACTTTCATAAAATTATTTTAAAAAGAAATGTTTAAACAAAATAAGGGCCGACACATCATCACAATGCATCAACCCTTTATATTCTAAATATCAAATGTTTTGACCTACTCTTTTCCCGACCTTCCTGACTTCCCTGCGCCCTCGGCGCCCCCTGCACTGAACCGTTCCCCCTCACCAAAACGCCCAAGCAACCGATCAAAAATCATCATCATCTGCTCGCGGTTCGCCCCACTTAAAAGCACCGCAAACTGCCTCTCATTCCACCGAGCGAAACAATCGCCCTTGCGCAAATGACTGAACAAATGACTCTTCATCAACTGCATCGTAGGCTCGGAATCACCATCAATCGTCAAATACCCGATGCTGTAATCCGCCCCCGACCGTTCGTGCCGCTTATGTTCCAGTTCGCAAATGGACCTGAACACATCCGGTTCACAAAAATGCGCATTGTCCACATGATCCTTGATCGAAGTAGGCGCGCTGACCGGTTCCGTCGTAAGCATATTATAAAGCTCACGCATCTCCCTTGACGGCTTCAGCCCCATCTCGCGGAAATAAAACCCCGTAATCTGCTCATAATGCAGCAGCGCATCCTTCCTCAGCCCCTTCGCCGCAAGCGCCCGCATATAATGAATGTGGAACATCTCCTCATGCACATCAATCCGAATCGCCGCCTGACAAATCCGAATAATCTCATCAAACGCATGCTTATGATTCAAAAGCTTCACCGCAACCTCCACAGCCCTGAGGTACAAACGCCTGTAATGGTTCCGCACCGAAAAAACCCAATGCTGATTGAGCAGATCCGGCAAATAATCCCCTTTATATATCGCAATCGCCATCAGATAATGCCTCAGCGCCTCACTGGAATCAATCTCCATGCAAAGGTCGCCCTGGGCGACTTCAGCCTCGAAAATATCCGAATCCACCTTAATGGAAACCCCGGAATTCCACATGTAATAGCCACTCGCAAACAAAATAGTACAGCCATTCTCATCCGCCGACTCTTCCTTGAGAATCTGCCTCAATCTGTGCATCTGCCTTCTCAGCGTCCCTCTATAATCACTATAGGACTCCGACACCCAAAGCTGATCCGCCAGAGAATCCGGCGTAAATTTCTGGCTGCGATGAACAAGCAAAAACTTGTACAGCTCCCACAGCTTCTTCGACGAAGACGCGGACATCACGAGCGAGTCATTATTTTTGACAACATCAAATTGCCCAAGCGTTGTTATATTGTATAGTACAGAAGATTCGCCAGTCATAATGTAATCCTTTCAACCTTGTTTTAAGTATGTTTAATCTATACCAAAAATCATTCCATACAAACATTACAACAAAAAACGAAAACTTTTTCAACTTAACATTTTATTAACAAAGGCGCCATAAGCTATACATAGTTCACCTATATAATGAAACCATGTTAAGGCAACTTAGCACACAATAAACCCCCAAAATATTTACCCCAAATGTAACAAAACCCCAAAAATGAATCCGAGTGGGCTCCCCCCAAATTTGCCCACTCGTTAGATTCCCCCCCTTCTTAACTTTTTTTAGGTTGAAGACTATATCTCTCGTGAGTGTAGTCTTTATTTTTTTGCGCCTGAAGGGCGCAGTAGTTGGTAGTTGGTGGGTAGTGGTTGGGAAGGTCAAGGGATGAAGTGCTGATTGGGGACAGGTCCAAATTGGTACCTGGAGTAGAACTGCTTGTTTAAGTGATCGGCGCTCCGAGGGAGCGACCGGAGGTCAAGTGATAGGATCAGGTGATGATAAAACAAACGAGGTAAACCTAAAAAGTTTACCTCGTTTGTTTTGCATTAAATAGAAAGTTTATTGATCAAACCGTTGAGCAACCGACCTACGGTATGAATGAGCCCATCAATTTCCTTATAATCTTCACTGGATATGTAGTTCAAATCCTTTGACAATAGGACTTGATATTTCACTTCTTCAAGTGATCCTCGAGCTATATACAGAAATCGGATGAATTCTTTAGCTGAACCTCTTGCCTTACCTTCAGCAATATTGCTAGGTACCGAAACAGCAGATCTTCTGATTTGTGAAATCAAACCAAACGTTTCTGACTTCGGAAATGTCATAGTCATTTCATAGATTTTAAGAACCATACTATGTGATTTATTAAGTACTATAAATTTGCTATCGTCAAACAAGAGAACACCTCCACGAAATGATTTGCACACTTACTATCATATAACAAATCAAAAAGAAAGGCACCAATAGAATGTAATAATTTCCCATTTGTTTGGTCTTGTGACATGTCAAAACATCTCAGTCATATCTAGGTTACAAAATATTTGCGAAGATTAATTCAAACAAGTACAATATTCTTAAAAAGTCCATGTACAATTCTAGGAAGGAGCATAAAATGAGCACACAAAGTAAAGGGAAATGTAATTTTTGCGAAAAAGAATATACAAAAACATCAATGCAAAAACACATATCAGCATGCAAAGAACGCAAACACAGACACGACATCATAGAAAATGATAAGAAATCTGGGTATTTTGGTCTTAGCATAACAGGAAAATACAATAAAGATTATTGGCTTTTAATTGAAGTCAAAGA
This sequence comes from Firmicutes bacterium UBA5201, assembly GCA_002412775.1. Taxonomy (GTDB): domain Bacteria; phylum Bacillota; class Clostridia; order Peptostreptococcales; family Acidaminobacteraceae; genus Fusibacter_D. Next base: position 42,916 of record DHVT01000006.1, read on the forward strand.
AGAAGCTACTTTAAAGGATATAGACAAATTTCTCAGGGATATATGGCTTGAATGTTGTGATCATTTAAGTTCATTTAAAATCGATGGAACCCTATACGATAGTAATCCAGCGCCGTCAATGGGATGGGGGCAACCTGTCAAAAGTATGAATTGTAAATTAAAAAGTATCACTGAAAAAGGGATGCGCTTTGATTATGAGTATGATTTTGGTTCAACAACAGCGCTGACAATCAGTGTTTTTGATTATAGAATAGGTAGTCCGAAAAAAGAGAAGCTTACGATTCTGTCAAGAAATAATCCAATTGAATATATCTGCGATGAATGTGGAGAGAAAATAGCCACATCAATTTGTCCAGTATGCATATATCAGGACAAAAGCCTTTTTTGTGATGATTGCCAGGAAAATCATGACTGTGGCGAAGAAATGTTGTTGAAAATTTGCAATTCACCACGTTTTGGAGTTTGTGGTTATGATGGAAGCACTAAATATCCTGATTGATCAATGTCATTTAGTAAAAAGTATCATCTAAAGTACGAATCTGATTTTGTTGGGTGCTTACAGCAAATCTCTTTACTTGAGTCGCCTTAGGCCTATGGCTAAGCGCATGCCCTTGTTTATTCAAACTTGATGTGCTACAATTGTTGTAACATCAAGTTTGGAGTAACAATTAAAATGTTACTAAAATTAGATTGTTACAAAGGAGGTGTCAATAGTGAATCTTGACTCTGCAATCCATTATGTGAAGAATAGTATGGGTATTACAGCAACGGCAATGGAATGGGAAAATGTATTAAAATTGCCTGCCTACATAAGTGTAAATTATAAATTCAGAAAAGTTCAGTTTCTTGAAAGAGAATTTATTTTATTTGAAAGAGATAATGACGAGGATGTAAATCTTGACTTAATTAGAAAACACATTTCAAAAATTAAAGAGAATAATCAATTTGATGAAGCTCTAATACTAGTGCTTGATCGAGCGAGTGATTATTTAAGAAAACAACTGATTGAAACCAACATTTCATTTATAATTCCTGGAAAACAGATATTCATACCAGAGCTTGGCACTGCCTATAACGAGAGGCAGATATCCAAGTTCTCAGGGAGTAAGATGGTTTCCAAAGAAAAAATGACTCCTACTGCTCAATCGCTGTTTCTTTTTTTGATGGCCACATTAGACTTTTCATTGACCATGGAACAGATTGCACTCAATCTGAACATATCAAAAATGTCAGTTTCAAGAGGTTTTTACGAACTAAATGCTCAGGGAATTATTGTTAAAGATAGTAATAATGAAAAGTGCATATATAGATTCAAAAGAAGTAGTAAAGAAACATGGGAATATACTCAAAAGTTTCTATTTAATCCTATTATGAAAACTGTATTTGTCAGAAGAGAAACAATAAAACCTTCGCAATTTGATGAACTTACAGTTTCAGGTGAGTCGGCATTATCAAGATTAACCATGTTAGTTGGACCAGAACAAGAGGTTTATGGAATCAGCAATGAACGTTTTAAGTCTTCTTTCATTGACGTTCTGACCGTGCCCTATAAGGATGAAAACTCAGTGACAATTCAGTTGTTCAGACATGAACTACTTTCAATGAATGGTGCACTACATCCTCTGGCAATAGCAGTAGTTCTTATGAATGAATTTGATGAAAGAGTTGCTTCAGAAATGAGGCATATGATTAATAAATATTTTGATGCTTGGGAGGAAGAATGGGTAAAGGATATTCGATTGAGACTAAACAAATAGAAACATTTAGAGAACACTTCAAGATGTATCGTGAACAATATATTTTAATCGGTGGGAGTGCTGCAAAATTGCTTCTTGATGATGCTGGATTTGGGGCTAGAGCAACACGCGACCTCGATATAGTTTTATGTGTCGAAGCACTTTCAAAAGAGTTTGTGATCCATTTTTGGGATTTCATCAGAACTGGTGGTTATGAGGTGTGGCGTAAAGCGAATGGAGAAAAGCGTTACTATCGTTTTATAGAACCAAAGACATCAAATTATCCGTTCATGATAGAAATTCTTGCAAATCAGGTTAATTTTTTTGAAGATATTGATCAAGTGACAATGCCTTTAGTAATCGACGATGAGATGCTAAGTTTGTCTGCAATAATCCTAAATCGTGAGTACTATAAGTTCTTAGTTACAAACAAGAAGGAAATGAATGGCATTATTATTGCCGATGAACATGTAATTGTTCCACTGAAAGCTAGGGCATATTTGGATTTGACTGAAAGGCGCATTAATGGTGAAGCGATTAATAGTGATGATATCAAAAAACATAGGAATGATATTTATAGACTTACTGCATTACTGACAAATGAACCACTTGTTGGAGTTCCTCCTATGATAAAAAAAGACATTACTGATTTTTTAAAATCAGTCGATGACAAAAGTAACGTATTAAGACAAATCAATGCTGGTATTCAAGATATGATGATTGTGAAGTCAATCCTAAAAACCGTTTATTGTTCATAACTTAATTGTGAGGGGTACCTATTTCTCACAGTTGGATAATGGTTTAATCAACAAACTACCCAGTTAATGAAAAAAACGAGGTACCTCACAGAAGGTATCTCGTTTTTTATATCACTTGCTTATATCCCTTGACTTTCCCGGCCGCTCCCTTGGAGCGCCGATCCCTTAAACAACCTATTTCCAACCCAGGTACCAATTTGCACCTGTCCCCAATCAGCACTTTATCCTTTGACCTCCGGCCGCTCTCTGGAGCGCCGATCTTTTGACTTGATTTTATCTCTTGACCTTGACCTTAATCCCTTGACCTTCCCCAACCACCAACCACTTTGGCGTCAGCCAAAAAACCACTGCACTCGCAAGAGTGCAAAACCACTGGAGTAGCCCGCGCTCCGCGCGACCTACTCCAAAACCATTTCCAAAAAAGCATCCACAACCACCGGATCATAATAAATCCCAGAAAGCTCCTTGAGCTCCTGAAGCGCATGCTCCACCGACTTGCCCTTCTTATAGACCCGGTCCGTGATCATCGCATCAAAACTATCGCACACCGCCAAAATCTTAGCCTCCATCAAAATGTCCTGGCCGGTCAATCCCTTAGGATAACCCTTGCCATTCAAACGCTCATGATGCTGCTCGATAATCTCGAAAACCTTATCGTTGAAATGCTCCGTCACAAGTTCGCGCGAAAGCGTCACATGGCGCTTGATCGACTCGAATTCATCCGCCGTCAAAAGATCCGGCTTATTGAGAATCGCATCCTCTATGAAAATCTTCCCAAGATCGTGGTAATACGCCGCCTTGGTGATGTTGTTCAGATCCTTCGCCTTGTAGCCCATCCGGATCGCCAGATTCTTCACCAGCTCATAGACGCGCATCGAATGTTCGCCCGTGTAGTGGTCCTTCGCCTGAATATCCCCGAGCAAACGGTTCACCGTGTCCTGGGTATCTTGGATCGTCTTGTAGGCATCGTACTTCGTCGCATGAACCATGATCGTACACGGCTCAAGCGTCTTCAGCGTCTGCACCTCACTGCGGTGCTTATATATGAACAGATCGCCCGGATAAAGGCGCTCCTCAGTTTCAAAAATCAAGCAGCTCCCAGACAAAATATAGTACGTCTTGTAGCTGTCGTCGCTCTCCACAGGATCGATGTAAAGCACACGATTTTCAGACAGGTTGTACATCGACACCTGAAGCACATCATCGTGGTACTTCTTCACAATACTCGAACCCTTGCCCTTGATCTCGTAGACCGACTCGGACTCCCGCGCCTTGATCAATTTGTAAACCATAGTCATCCTCCTGAGATGCGACATGGACGCAGAAAACCCTCCGCATCATCTAGAATATATATCCACAATCCACCCAATGTAATCATTTAGACATAAAGTCATTTCCATTATGTGCCGATAAATAAATGTAAAGTGCATTTAATATTAAAGTAACACAGATATTTGATATAATACAACTATCTTTCTACAAACAAACCACTTAAAATAAATCGGCGCGAGGTGTATATGAAAAAGAAATTGATACTTATGTTGGCACTGTTCACATTACTGGCATCGCTTCCCATGACACATTTGGCGGGGGATGCGCTCGTCGTTGGCAACAAAGGCGATGCGGACATCGTCGTCACAGATATACGGTACGCCATCAACCACGAAGTCTTCCAGATTTCGGGGGGATTCATCGAAATCCTGGGGTCGAACCTCAGAGACGTTGAAGTCCTCTTCGAAAGATATGGTCAAGGCTTTGTTGCGCTTGGCACACGGGTCATCAATTCCGAAACCTTCGTCAAATACAATTTTACAAGAGAAGAGACACAAGCGTTTACGGGGAGAATCCGCATAGGCGGTCAGACACTCAATCTCAACACAGGCTCCTTTCCCAACATTCAAAGTTCGGATAAACAGACCGTCAACAAAGACGATCCAACCCGATTCATCATCTTCTCAGGAAACAACCTCAATACCATCAACACAGGCAACATCACAGGAACATACGGCTCTGGCCTATCCTACACCTCGATCGGCACAGGCGAGACACCGACCAAATTGACACTGAATCAGCCCCTCAATCCAGGAGCGCTCGGATTCCAGAACATCATCCTCAGACAGACCATCACATCGGCAAATCCGGTCACCGGAGCGCCCAACATAGAAATCGAATACACCTACCAAAACGCCTTCAGAATCATAGAGAATCTGGGGCTACAAGACGTTAGAATGTTCCCGAACACCGGAACAAAAGGCAACACCGCCACAGGCGTCCTCGGAGACGAAGTCTACTTCAGAGCCGACAACTTCTCCGACACGAAAAACTACCAGGTCTATTTCCTCAAAGCGCTTGACGGCTCGGACAAATTCACAGAAGTCAACCGCGCGCAGTTCGTATCGCTCGGACTCAACGTCAACGGCAATGAGGACGTCCTCACAGTTCGTGTGCCAAGTCATCCAGACTTCGAGCGCAGGAGCTACTTTGTCGTGCTCACAGACGTCCAAAACGGACAGGTTGTAGCCGAGCAAGTCGTTCTCAGACTTGACGGCACACCAGACGAGTTCACAGTCATCCAGGCAGATTACAAACCTTCCATCGTCAGCATCTATCCCGAAAAGGGACCGGATACCGGCGGCAACGTTGAAATCAAAGCGAACTATGTATTATCGCTCAACATACCGGACCTTAACGCCTCGGGCAACTTCTTGGGATTGCCACAAGGACAGGAACAAGACGAAAAACTCGTCCTGACTTATCAGGATGGTACTTACAAGAACGAGCCGGTCAGCATCGTCAGAACCATCACCGCCCAAATCGGAAAAAAAGTGAAATTCTATAGGGACTCCACAGGAGAGTTCCAGCTCATCAAAGGCACCACAGACCAGTTCATCGTCACCACAGACAGCGTCACAGACGCAGAGACCGATCCGTTCAAGGACGTCATCATCGAAATGCAGACCGTCATGACCATCAAAAGTGGCGTCAATATGGGCAAACAATTCGTATTCAACCAGATCATCGTGAAAAAGAACGGATTCGAATTCGAACCGAGCACCTACACACCAATCATCAACACCATGCTGCCGAACGTCATTCAAATCGAAGATACGGCCAGCATCTATTCCAAGCTTAAAGAAGATACACTGATTTCCATCAAAGGAAGTCTATTCCTTGTGGACAGATTCGTCGACGCAGGCGGCAACGTCATCACCAGAAAACCAACCGTGCTCGTCAAGAAGAACGACAACAACACTTTCAACAACCGTTACCAACTGGGCTTTTTCCCAAATGAGGAACACACCTCCCCAGACGGTGTAAAAGTGAGAGGCATCATTAAATACAAAGCGACAGAAGACGCACTAGTCGAAAACGTGCTCACCGACGCGAACGGCAGAGCCATCCAGCTCGACATGACCATCCTCGACGCGAGCGGCAAAATTGTGGACGGAACAGGCGGCAACCAGCTCGGTACAAAAATCCTCATCAGGATTCCAAGCATAGCACTCATCGCAGATGGTGGCATCAAGCACATCCAAGTCACCAACCCGACACGTAAATCCGAAGAGTTCGGAAAATCGAGCATCAAGTCCGATTTCGTCGAATTCATCAAGACATCGGACATTCCGGTCATAGAGAGCGTCAGACCGAACATCATCACAGTAGAAGGCGGGGACGAGATCGTCATCACGGGATCCAACCTCCAAAACGGCATGCGCCTGTTCCTCGACGGTGAGGAACTCACGAACTTCACGCGCACACTCGACACCACAGGCAACAAGACGCTCGTCACATTCACCGCACCTCCAGGAAGGGAAGGCACCACACAAGTGGCCATCCTCAATCCGAGCGGTGGTATTGACGTTGCCGATTTCAGTTATGTCAAAACATTCAATCAAAATCCGGTATTCAAGGATTTCTCGCCGAAACTCGGCACATATGGCACACTCGTCATCGTCAATGGTGACAATTTCCTCAAGCCCGACCCGACAGCCGTCACAGAAAAAGGCATCGACGCCTTCAGACTCATCGGATCGCGCATGATCATGGACGGCAAGGAAGTCAACACCTACAAAAGAGACCCTTCCGGCACCATCACCTTTGAACTCTACACAGCACCTGCCACCGACATCCTGATCCAAAAGGAAGCCGGCAAGGCAGTGTACTCGAAGTTCAGGAACAACACGGAAGTGTTAAGCGGTTCGGGTGATGTCGTCAAACTCACCAACGACGCAAGCGGCAACCCCGCATTTGAATCGGGCAATGAGACCTACGCCATAAGAGCCACGGAAACAGGGTATCAGGCGTATGCGTCAAATGGCGCCCTCGTCGGAAACGCCACAGTGACATTCGTCCAGGCGACAGGCGTCACCACCATCGCCATCGCAGGCGGCCCGACATTCACCGCCAAAATGGACAACCATCTGGTGCGCATCGCGAAAGACCAAGACGGAGAGATGAGAGTATTCCTCGCGGACTACACCGATTCCATCACACTGAAATCAGGGGACTCCGAGCGATTCACACTCAGCTACAACTTTGAAGGCGCGCCGATCCTCACAAACGGCAGAGACAAAAACTACACATTGAGATATCTCGCACCGAACAGCGTCATCGCAGTGGACGCACTCGGATTCACCAGACCGATCGCCATAAACGACGCAGGCATCGAACTCGACGGCAATCAGCTCAACATGATCACGCCATATATCGTGAATCCGACCACCGGCCGCATTGACGGCAATCTTTCCAAAGTACTTTCAAAAGACCAGATCCTGTTCACCGTACCGACACTCACAACAGGAAAAGGATACAAAGACCTTACAGTCATGAACCCGGACACCAAAAGTGCCAGCAAGATCGGCACCAATGGCTTCTATTATATAGCGCAGGCCACATCGAACCCGATCATCACCAGCATCGTGCCGGATAAAGGCTCAGTGGACGGCGGTTACTACGTCATGATCTCGGGCAGCGATTTCGAGGATGACGTCAAAGTCTACGTCGATTCCGTGGAAGTGCCGAAAGCTGACACCTACGTCGCACTCGACGGCAGCTGGATCAAGTTCAAAATGCCGAAGTCCATCAAGAAACTCAATGAAGACTATGGCGTCGACGAACTCACAGTCCCTGTGGTCCTTGTGAACCCGGATGGCGGAAACGCGCACAGAGTGAATGGATTCACCTACATCATCCCACTTTCGGATCCGGTCATCGACCGCATCCTGCCTACAGGCGGATCGTCCAACGGTGGAGAAATCGTGGAGATCATCGGTTATGAGTTCAGATTCTACGAACCTTATGAGAACCTTGTCGGTGGCCCGAACTACGATCTCGGCGACCCCTTCCAGGACCTGTTCAAAAATGGCAAATGGGACGATCTATTGGCACCGGGCGTGGACCCGAACGCCATCAAAGCGCTCCCTGAGACATCGAACCCATACTACAGTGAATATTATGAATCCGTGATCCTTCCGAAAATTTATTTCGGGGAAAACGAAGCGAAAATAGTGGAGTATTCCAAAGGCTTCATCAAAGTCATCACACCACCGCACGCCGCCGGCGTAGTGGACGTCTATGTCATCAACAACGACTCGGGTGTGAGCAACAAAGTGAAGTACACATACACCTCCACAAATCCGACCATCACCAGAATCGTACCGAACTTCGGCAGAAGACAAGGTCAGGAACCGAAAGAACTCTATGGCTCGAAAATGTACCGTTCCGAACTTTACGGTTACAGAAACGACAATTCAAGTGCCATCGAACTCCTTCCGAACGTCCAGGCATTCGTGAGATTCGGAAACATCACCAACCGCAACATCGAAAGAACCGCACCAAATGCGGGTCTGATCAACAACCAAAGAACTTCCGTGAGCCTCGAAGGCGGCCTTCAGGTGAGCTATTACGGCGACCTGAACGAAGTGCGCTTCACCCTCACTGAGAACAACATCATCTATTCGAGAACATTCACATACACCAACCAATTGGTCTACGTGCCAATGGACATGCTGAAAAACGCCGCAGGCGAGTACTATGTGCCGAACGGACTCAAGGGTGTGAACGCAAGCACTTATTCCGGCAATGTCTACGAGTACGTCAAACTGGAAATCTCGGACAGACGACTGATCGTCGAGCGAGGGTACTCACCGCGCGTGACTTACAACAACGAAAACAATGTCACCGTTTACACGCCATCTTATTACACCGTTGGCACCGTACCGATGACCTACATCAACACAGACGGCGGAAGGGTCTCAAGGGATTTCACATTCACCAATCCGGCCAGTGAGCCGAAAATTCTCACCGTCGAACCGAAGATCATCTCATTCGATGAGAGCAAATGGCTTGTCGAGACCTCCGTGGATGGCGGCATCGACATTGAAATCGTCGGTAGCGACTTCAGAGCAGATGTGGAAGTCTACATCGGCTCCTACAAAGCCACCGTGAAGGAAATCTCCACCAAGACCATCAACGGCATCGTCTACGACCTGATCGTGGCCAACGTTCCAAAAGCCACCGTCAACGACGTCGACCAGGAATACCCGATCATGATCCAGAACGCAGACAAGGGGCTCGCCACATCCGGCAACCTCATCGACCTGATCGGACCGAATTACAAAAACACGACCATACCGATATATTTCGTCTATAAAAAACCGCTTTCAGGACCGAGAATCGACACCGTCACACCGGCAAAGACCTCCATTTTTGGCGGCAACACAGTCACCATCACCGGTAGCGACTTCCGTGAGGGCGCATACGTCATCATCGGAACCAGAGCAGGCGTGCCGATCACAAACATCACCATCTCGGACCGTGGCACAAAGATCACATTCAAGACACCGACGAACATGACGCTTGGATCGAAGACCGTTCAGGTCATCAACAACGACTACGGCGTCGCAATCAAAGACAATGGCATCACAGTGGTTTCGGCACCGACCATCGATCCGGTCGTCAGAGACTCAGGTGGCAATCCGATTTCCAGAATCAACGTCACAGGCGGTCAGGAAATCCTCCTTAAAGGAACCGGCTTCGCCACAGGTGCAAAAGTGTACTTTGGAGGCGAATGGCTACCAATATTGGCATCGGACAACATTCCAGCGACCGAGCACGGCATCTTCAGGGATGACACGCTCCACTATGTGAAGCAGGGCATCCTCGCCACAAATGTCGTATTCGTGGATGAGAACACACTGCGCGTCACCACACCGGAAGTCACTTTCGAAGGCGACATCAAAGTCGTTGTAAGAAATGCAGACGGCGGCACCACCGACGACAGCGCGAAACTCCAGTACACCGTACCGATCCCGAAAGATCCAACGGGACTCAAAGTGGCGGTCGTCGACAACAAGTACATCAAAATCTACGATTACAAATCGCTGGATACGAACTACTATGAGATCTACGTCTACATGGGCACCAAAACCAATGCGGAGCTCACCAGCGCAGGCCACAGGGATTTCAAATACCTGGGCATCACCAACATAGAACCGTACAAGATCACCGAACTGCCGGGCCTCGATAGAAGAGATTCAGCAGACAGAGTCGTCTTCGTGCTCAAAGCGGTGAACAAATTCGGACCATCCGGCTTCTCGAACCTTGCCGCACTCGGATATGAGCAACTCAAGGACATCAAAGAACTCGGACCGACGGACACAGACGGCGGACTCGGCGTACCGGCCGGACAGGACTACGCAGTGGTGCAATCGGGCAACACCGTTCAGCTCAACATGGCCACACAGATCACGAAACCGTCTCTGACAGTGGACCTCACCAGCCGAATCGGAGCCACCACAACGGACAAGCGCATCGTACTGCCTGAGTCGCTCGTCAGAACCGGCCTCACCAGCATCACCGCAAATCTCGGGACAACCCTTTACAGATTCACTCCGGTTGCCCTCAATACACAGACTTTCAGAACCGTCGCGGATTATAACGACGCATACGCTCGAATCACAGAAGACAGCAGCATGACCACGGCACGCGCCTACCTCACACCGAACATCAGAGGCAAAAGGCAAGTCTCGAAAGTCTACAGCATCGGATTCGATGCCAGCTCAAACGAAGTGGTGGAGAAGTTCGCCGCACTGTCGGGTTCGCTCGACTTCACGCTGAACTACAACGCCACAGGCATGACCCTGGCAAAGGAAATGCAGATCCAGCTCTACAAATACAACACGCGCACAGGCACCTATGAAGTCGTTCCGGCTACGCTGGACACAAACGGGAACAAAGTCAGCGCAAGAATAAACGAAGCCGGACACTACGTCCTGCTCACCAACTACTAGGCGAAGGAGGGGGAACATGAAAAAAATCATCGCATTCACAATCATCTTAAGTCTCTTGATCGCTCCAGCCAGCTTTGCCTATTCGCCTTTTGACACACTCGTGCCCCAGTTCACGGCACTCAAGACCGACGTGAGCGCACCAGAGGTCCTCACAGGCACGGCCAAAGGGCTCGATCTTCTGATCAACGCGAGTTTCATCGACATCTCGAGCGCCTACGGCAAAGAAGCCATCGTACGTATGGCTGCACTTGGCGTCGTCAAGGAATACGGCGATAGACGCTATAATCCATCAGTGGCCGCCACAGGTTATGATGCGCTCACCCAGCTCGTCAGAGTACAAGGTGGCGAGGACGCCATGATGCAACGGGTCTATGCGCAGACAGGATCCAGCACCACAAACACCGCTTTTGAACTCCTTCTTAAACAAGAGGCGCTCACCGAAGCGCGTAATGCCGGCATCGTCACAGCAAACGAGGTCATCGGCCTCAACAATCCGGTCACCCGTGAACAACTCGCCGTATGGGTCGCAAGAACCATCGGCACTGCTGACAACTTTGTCCAGAGCACCACATTTGCTTTCTCGGACTGGCAATCGGTAAACCCTGTTTACAGATCGCTCATCGAAGACCTTGTCTCAGATGGCATCATGGAACTTCAAAATACGGGCACGTTCGGACCTAAGAGCACCGTCTCAAGGGGCGAACTCGCCATCATCTCAAAAGCCGCACTGGAAACGCAGTATGGCGCGAGAAACATAGCGACAGGCTTCGGCATCGTCATCGGTGTCAAACCGGAAACCGTTTACAACGACGGCAACACCATCACCCGCAACACCGTCACGGTGAAAAACACCGATGGCACAGTCACAAACCTCGTGACAGAGAAACACTCAAAAGGCACCACCCAGCGTGAGTACATCGTCTACAAGGACGGGATCACCTCGAGAAGCAGCACCATCAAACTCGGTGACGAAGTGGAATACATCACACTTGACGGAGAACTCCGTTACGTGCAGGTGCTCGACCACAACCTCGTACTTGAGAAGATCAACGCAAACGCTATGGCAGACATCTACAGCACCTTCCACTTCGGAACGGTTTCGGACATCCGACAGGAAACGCGTATGAACAAGGGCAAAAGCGTCATCACGGAAATCTACCGCATCACAGACATCACTGGCGACGTGTTTGACATCATCGTGGACGAAGACACCTACACTGGACTCAGGGAAGACATCATCACCTACAAAGGTGGCAATGTCGCGGGCGTTCAACTGCTCAGAATCGGCGACGTCATGGAATACCTCGTCAATGAGAAACGTGAAGTCGTCTACATCAGAGTGGCACCGCTCACCAAGCAAATCATTGCGGGCACCGTCAGAAAAGTCACGGAACTCACAGAGGACACCCCGGCGACCATGACCATATTCGGTTATGACGACAAAGTCTATACGCTTCCTCTCGCACCTTATGCGAACCTCACCATCAACTCGAGACTCGCCGCACTAAAAAACTATGTATATGGCATGCCGATCAATGTCGCCATCACCAACGGCTACATCCTCGTCGCGGAAGGCGAGTCCTACAGTGGTGAACCGGGCTACATCCCGCCATTCGGCAAGATGCGCATCGGTACCGTGGACACGGTCTACCAAAACAGTTTCTCCGTGAAACTGTCCAACGGCGTCAAAGAAATGTACACCATCACGGCGGGCACGGTCTTCACCAAAGAGGGCAACCCCGTGAGCCAAACCACACTCAAGACAGGCATACCTGTGAAACTATATTTTGACGACATCGCATCGAACGCACTTTCCAAAGTGGAAATCGAAGCGCCTGAGATCCTGTTTGAGATCATCTACAAAGGCAAGCTCAAAAATGTCAACGGCGGACGCAGCGAAGTACAGCTCGTGGGCGCAGACGGCATCTCGAAACCGGAGTACATCTCGAACAACGATTGGCTCCAGGCCGAGACCTTCACTTTGGATCTCAAACTCGATACGAAAACCGAAATCTACGCGGGCAATCAAAAGCTCACCATGACCGATCTCGGCAGAAAGTATACGAATTATCCCGTGTACGCCGTCGTGAAAAGCGTCTATGGCAAGCCGACCGTCGTAAAAATGTCCGTCATGACCGGTGGAGAGATGACCTACTCCAGCGTCGTCAAAGATGTGGACCACACACTCGGCAACTTTGAAATCAACACCAAAGAGAACTTCAACCTCACGGCAGGCACCATCGTCATCAAAGACGGTCTGGTGGTTCCGAATGAAAAAATAAATCTACGCGACACCGTCTTTGTCGTATCGGAAAGCCCTTTTGGCACGTATGACAAAAATGCCATGGTCGTGAAAGTCGTCACACCATACGACAACATCTTCAACGGCATCCGCATCGGCGCCATCGAAAATGTCAATCCATCGACCTTCACGATCGCGAACCACGCCCAGTACCAGAACAATTTCCTAAGCGGTGTGAACCCGAACGTGTCCGGCGAGTACAAATTCTACACCAACACAAAAATCACAGACGTCACCGACCCGAATGCCAAAATCGCACTCAAACCGGCCGACCTGTGGCACAACGATTACGCCCGCACTGAGAACGTGGACCCGGATTACAACATCAACACCCAGGGACTCCAGTTCGAACGGTACTACGCTTTCATGGTCGTCAATCCGGTGGACAGCTCCGTCATCGCCATGAACATGAGGCACAAAGGGCTCGTGGCAGGCCAGAACATCGACGACACGCTGTACAAGGAAACGGACATCAAGGCGGAACTCGAAAAGACATTCCAAAGCGCAGTACTCTCAAGGGGCATTGTCACATCATTCGACGAGACCTGGGACAGGATCGAAATTACGGACTCACACGATTGGACCGATTTCACGGGCCAATGGACGGCAAACAAGGCGAACATTTTCATCCGTCACACGGACGCCATCATCATCAAGAACAACGCAGTGAAAACCGTCGACGACATCAAACCTGGAGATTATCTCTACATCATGCGCATCAAAGACGGCGCACTTGTGATCTTTATTGAAAACTAGGAGCTTATAGATGAAACGAATGATTTTAGCGATTACACTCATCGCCCTCATGACACTTGGAACAATTTCATACGGGGAAGTCATCTGGATGGATGGCGGGATTGTCGGCGACCTCCAGATCGGCGGCTCGAACGAGTACCGGGAAGTGACCTTCATCACGGGCGAACCTGTGGTGCTGAAGGGCCTTGTAAAATTGCCGGTCGTTCCCGAAAATTCGGACAGTTACACGCTGAAATACACGTTCAATCTCCAGAACCTTGAAAAAGGAATCGCTTTGACGCGAAACGCGACTTATGCGGTGACCAAGGTGCCAACCACGAGCATCATGCAGACCACTTATGAAAAGAAACTGACCCAATACACCGAAGAAATCACCACGCCGGCGGGAACATTCACTCTCGGGAAGTTCACCTTCCTCGAGAGCCGGATCATCGACAACACGCCGGCCGTGGATTACCATTCAGGCAACATCATCTCCGAGCGCACGTACTACAGAAATGGCAATTTCACCGCCAACACGGGCAAAATCGATTACATCATCGACGCCAAACCCATCGTCGGCTACGACCACAATTGGGGCAACAGTGAAACGCAGGTGATCCAACATTCCATCAAAGCGTACACGTTCGAAGACGGCACTTACGTCCCGGAGTGGGACGGCTATGTGAACGTCGGCATGGCGACCACACGAAAAGTGAATTTCAACTACCAATACACAGACCCTCAAAACATCAGTTTTAGAGGCAACTATTTCAAAATCACCACCGAAGAAAACGTCCTCACCTACGATTACAACATGCCGGAAACGGCAAATGGCGCCATCGTAGACGGCTCGTTCAGACGCAACACGGACAAACTCAGACTGAGTGAAGAAGTCATCAAGGAGTCCAAAGCGCTCATCACCCCTCGGATCAGGGACATCGGCGGCCACTGGGCTGAAGATTACATCTTCCTTTTGACATCGCTCCAGATTTTCGATATCGACAAGGAATATTTCGTCCCGAGCGCCTCCATCTCCAGACTAGAGTTCGGCAAAGCCATCGTCAACGTCATCAACGGCGTTTTGCCAGAACCGACCCGCACCGAGATCACGAAGAGACTCCGTCCTGGCGTGGAAACCCCATTCCTCGACGTGCTTCCGACCGATCCCAACTACCACTACATGGAATACATCGAGAAGAACGGCATCATGTACGGCAGAAATTACTATTTCAAGGGCGATGAACCGCTCACCCGCGCCGAAGCCATCACCATCATGATCCGCACCCTCGGCATCCAGTACATGGCACCCGCACCCCCTTATAACACACACTTCGCTGACGACGCTTCCATCCCGGAATGGGCAAAAGACGCCATCTACATGGCCAGTGAAGTCGGCCTCGTAAACGGCACCCCAGAAGGCAATATCAATCCAAACGGATGGGTAAGAAAAGATGAGGCGGCCGCAATGCTTGTGAATTACATCAATCATGTTAAAGACGAGATCAGTTATGATTATAGGGAGAAGATATTGAATCGGTGATTTTTGCGTAGCAAAAATTTCAATGGAATTGCGCTCGGAGAGCGCGAGTAGTTTGTAGTGTTCGGCTGACGCCGAGCAGTTAGTAGTTAGGAAAGTCAAAAGATTAAATTCGATTGGGGACAGGTGCTTTTTGGTACCTGCGACATATTAAAAGGATTGGTTAAGGGGTGACGCCCCATTAACCGATCCTTTCTGTATATATAAGAGTAAGAGAATATTACACACTTGTTCTTGCTTTTCCCAACTACCAACTACTAACTACTCGGCTAAGCCGACAGGCTCTAGCCGAAAACCACTTGGCTCAAGCCTTAAACATAACCAGATTTTCTGTTTACATTACATATCAGGATGGTATAATAGGAATACGGAGGTTGAACTCATGAAGATATTGAAAATTGATTATAGGAATATTGGTTTGTTCTCAAACGGTTTCTCCATTGATTTTACTGCAGTCGATAGAGTGGTCGACGATGAGCATGTGTTTAATGTTTTCAATCGAATCTATACACAAAACTTGATTGGAATCATTGGAATCAATGCAACTGGTAAATCAACGGCATTGAAATTAATTAGAATGGCGATGGATATCGTCTTATTGAATAAAGGACTCAATGATATTGATATTCCAAAAGGTATCATAGTTGATGGCACAATTTTGGAAGTTGTTTATTTTCATAGCGACAAAATATATAAGATTGAATCCACTATAGGCACTTCATTAAACCAAGAATTTATTTTTAAGAGTGAAGTCGTTAGCAGTAAATTAAAGTCATCTGTTGGTTCAAAAAAAGCATTGTTTGATTTTAGCGATGCGGTCCTTGAGTTGAACAGGGATGGCTTATCTGGTGAAGGCAGTTCATTTTTGAAGGACCAAGATAGTATCATCACACCTTTTACCAAAGGAAATACAACAAGGTTGTATGACATGATCTTTGACACCAACTTTAATTTTCTAAAAATTAATGGCAGCGCCCATTTGGAATGTATCAACTTGTTCGATGACAGCATTGAAAGTCTTACTCGTAATGACAAGGAAATAAAGGTGCGATTTAAATCAGACGATGTGGCTTATGAATCAGATTCTCTCATAGGTAGCCACAGTTTGTTATCTTCAGGAACCATCAAAGGCGTCAATTTGTTGGATCAAGCAAAAAGAGCATTGGAAAATGGTGGTTATCTGGTTATAGATGAAATTGAAAACCATATGCACAAAAAATTGGTTCAAACGATTATGAACTTTTTTACGGATGAGAGCATCAATAAAAATGGAGCTACCATGATTTTCACAACACACTATGCAGAAATAATTGATTACATCAATAGAAAAGACAATATATATGTCCTTGTAAGAAACAATCAACATGTCAGCGACATTAAAAGATATTCTGATTTGATATCACGTAATGATATTAAAAAAAGTGAGATCTATTTATCGAATTATATTGACGGCACCGCACCAAGCTATGAGAGTATAAAAAGAGTAAGGGATTATTTTGTGGATCGCTCGTAGAGCGAAAGTGGTTTTGCGCATGTAAAATGCGCAGTCGGTTTTTGGCTGATGCCAAGCGGCTAGTGGTTAGGAAAACAAAAGAAAGTGCAATTAAAATTGATTACACTTTCTGGTTATTCACATAAAACCTCATAAAAAAGGCAGCTAATTAATAGCCGCCCATACTGTTAAATCTCCCATTTGATTGGCAGGGACTCTCCAACTGATAACAAAATTATACACTTCGAGGGAATATTTGTAAATAAGTTCAAGTCAAATAGTTAGAAATAGCTTTTGATTTCCTGTGGCACCAAAAATCACCTGTTGAGGGAGCTGACGCTCCAGTGGTTTTGCGCCCTATTAGCGCAGTGGTTAGCGGGTAGCAGTTGGGAAAATCAAGATCAAGAGAGAAATATTCTCTTACTAAAACGTTGTGCACAAAGGAAGGATCGGTCGCAGACCGATCCTTTTAAATTGCCCCATAAGGAGCACAGGTACCAAAAAGCACCTGTCCCCAATTGAATCTTCATCCTTTGACTTTTATCTTTTGATTTTCCCAACCACTAACCACTTGGCGTCAGCCAAAAACCACTCGGCTAAGCCGACAGGCACCAGCCGCCCCACTTAATCACTTAACATTTCCAAAAACAACTCATCCTCTTCCACTACTCCGTCCACAAACCCCTCATCCATAAATATCCCCGCATAAATCATTATACTTTCCTTCAAAGGTTCATAATCAAACTCGAGATAAGTGAAAAGCTGATCCAGTGCACCGGGGGCCAAAGCTTTGCCTGTGGCATTTTCAATCTCCTCAGTTATGATGGCTTTTGCGCTGTCGGGATTGTCCCTCAAGTATTCGGTGGCTTCGATATGAGCGGCCAGGAACAGTTTGACGAGTTCCCGGTGTTCTTCCAGGTATTCGAGACTCGAAATGACCAGAGCTGTGGTATCGTCAACCGCACCGAACAATGTGCTTTCATAATTGAAACGGGTAGCGATGCCCTTTTGAAGGAGGTCGCTGCCCCAAGGCTCGGGGATGAAGGCCGCATCGAGTTCACCTTTTAGCATCATTGCTTCCACTTCGGCATTTTTTACGGGCACGATTTCGACGTTGCCACCCTTAAGTGCGTCCACCAAACCGTTCTCTGTGAGGAGATTCAGCAGTGCGATGTGCTGGGTGTTCCCGAATTGGGGGATTGCGATCCGTTTGTTTTCGAAATCCTTGAACGTGGTGATTTCTGAATTTGAAGAGACTACTAGTGTCGCACCGGCATGTGCTGCACCGGAGATGATGACGATGTCGCCTCCTGATTTGAGATTGGCATTGATGGCGGGGACGGGGCCGATGTAACCGACATCGACATGTCCGGAGAAAAAGGCCTCCACCTCGGAAGAACCCGCATTGAACGGGATATATTCCACTTCTACATCACTGGGCAGCTTTGCCTCCAGCAATTGGAGATTCTTCATGATCAGTGCCTGGGCGTGCGTTGCGTTAGGGAAATAGGCGATTCTGATTTTCTTAACCGTATCGTCATTCTTACCGCATCCTGTGAATGCTAAGGCGGCAATCATCACGATCAAAATGAAAGTTTTGGCTTTGTTCATGATCAGGCCTCCTTAGTTATTTGTGCAGCAGTCCCCATCTATGTCGCATGTTCTTCTCCACAGCCGAAAAGACGAGTTTGTCCACGACCAGTCCGAGAATGATGATGATGATCATCACGCCCATGACCTGGCTGATGTCTGCGAGGTCGCGCCCCCACATCAACACTTGGCCGAGGCCTTTTGTGGCTGTCAGCATTTCGCCCGCCATGAGCGCTCTCCAAGCAAAGGACCACGCTTGTTTCAGACCCATGACGATGTTCGGCATTGCAGCGGGGATGATCACGGATCGGTACAGTTTGTAACCACTTGCGCCCATCGTCCTTGCCGCCCTTATGTACAGCGGGTTCACATTCTTGATGCCCGATTCGATGGACATGGCGATGGCAAAGGTGGAACCGATGGCGATGACAAAAGTTATGGCGTGTTCATTCAGTCCAAACCACAATATGGCAAAAGGGAGCCAACAAATGCTAGGCAAAGTTTGAAGCCCAAGCACCAATGGGCTGAGGTGTTTGTCGAGAAACTTGAAAGACACCATGAAAATGCCGATGAATACGCCTATAACAATAGAGGTGGTGTACCCGATCAAGATACGCTTCATGCTGGTGGCGATCGCAATCGGGAGGACGTTGTTCTGGATGAGTTTAACCAGACTTCTGAACACAAAAACCGGTGAAGGGAAGGTGTAGGGCTTCCAGATCTCAAGCCACTGGACACCGATGCGATAGGCCGCTTCCCAGATCAGAATCAGGATCAGGTAAAATATTATTTTACTAAAGATGCCAGTCAGTATCGAATTCAGCTTTTGCAACTTTCTCCACCTCCTCTTTGAGATCTTTCAAAACAAAGCTCATTTTATGGACCACGGCGTCGGAATCCACTTCCCGTGGTCGCGGGATATCAATGTCGTAGATTTTCTTGATGCCTCCGGGATTGGCGGACATCAACACGATTCGATCCGACAAAAAGACGGCTTCCTCCACGCTGTGCGTGACAAATATGATGGTCTTTTTGGTGGCCTCCCAAATTTTCTGAAGCTCCAATTGGAGGATCAAACGGGTCTGGGAATCCAGTGCGGCGAAAGGTTCATCCATGAGCATGATCTCGGCGTCCATGCATAGGCATCTCGCGAGTGCGACCCTTTGGCGCATGCCACCTGAGAGTTCATGGATATAGGCGTTCCTGAATTGGCTCAGATGTGTCATGTGAAGGTAGCGGTCCGCGATGGCGTAGGCTTCCTTTTTGTCGACACCTGCGATTTTGAGTCCAAAGATCACATTGTCGATCACTTTGAGCCAAGGAAAAAGCGCAGACTCCTGGAACATCATAATTCGATCGGGTCCGGGAGTGGTGACAGTTTTGCCCTCCAGAAGCACTTCGCCCTCAGTGGCTTTCTCAAGACCAGCGATGATGTTCAGAAGTGTGGATTTGCCGCAACCTGAAGGGCCGATCAGGCACAGAAATTCACCTTTGTTAATTATTAGATTAAGCGAATCAAACACAGCGGTCTCTTTAGTTTTTGATTTAAATACTTTTGAGACATTGTTGACTTCGAGTACCATCTGAACACCGCCTTTGCACAAATTTGAATTTTCATTCCACAATCGGGAGATTCTTTTCCTCCAAAATGGTATTGAGGATATCGAACATGAAGAGTTTCTCCTTGGTGGTGGTTTTGTCGATGAACCCTTCGTCTTTAGAAATGTTCATGAAATCCATAACCGATTCACTGATCGGGTCGTATGAGAAATATAGCCGTTCAAACACAGAATCGATGACGTCGATAGAAAGTTCCTGACCGGTCAATGCCTTGATCTGTGCATTAAGCATAGTCTTTGCGGTTTCGGAATTGTTCTCGAGATAAAGTGTCATTTCGTAGTGTGCCTCCAGAACTTTTTTCACGATGTCAGGATGCGCCTCGACAAAGTCCTTTCTGCCAATCAATAGAGCTGTGGAATACTCGCCGTTTCTGAAAACTTCCTTTTCATCGAGCAGAATTCGCGCGCCTATTTCATGAACCAGCCTGGAGCCCCAAGGTTCGGGAACATATGCCGCATCAATCCCGCCATTTTCAAGCAGTGTCTTGATATCCGGGTTGGACACGGGAACCACTTCCACGTTGCCGCCTTTCGTGGTGTCCGACAGGTTGTTTTCACTTAGTAAGCTCAACAAAGAGAGATGCTGGGTATTGCCGATCTGTGGGATGGCGATTTTCTTGTTTTGAAGGTCACTGATGGACTGAATGTCCGAATTCTTGGAAACGACCATGATCGCACCTGCATTCGTCGCACCGGCAAGAATGACGATATCGCCATCCGATTTGATATTTCCGTTCACAGCAGGCACCGGACCGATGTAACCGAGATCAAGTTCTCCTGCGAAGAAAGCCTCGATCTCCGACGGCCCCGCATTGAATACAAAGTATTTCACAGTAAAATCGGGTCCGAGTTTCTCCTCAAATGCCCTCATTTCCCTCGCCACCAACGCCTGCGCATGTGTGACGTTGGGAAAATGCGCAATCCTTACGGTTGTAATTGCCTCATCCTTTTTGGAACACCCCGTAAAAGCCACAACCATAACCGCAACTATGAATATTAGAATCCATTTGATGCTATGACCACTTGGCATATAATCAACTCCCTTCATTAATAGGTGGTTAGTTTATACCCTGAATGTTAAAAAGCTAACAGGGGGTCACCCCCGTGTTAGCTTTCGTTGGTTTTTGCGCAAAACCACCTCGTTCGCGCCTTACACACCATCACACTTTCATCATATTTACAGATTATAATGAATCAAAGTTAAATTTTAAAAACTGAAGGAGCGAAAAAACATATGATTAACAAGAAACTATTAGGTGGTGCAATTGTTGGAACGGCAATCGTGGTAGCCGGTGTATTGTTTCTGAATCAAAACACTGATGCTGTTCAAACAGAAACCGTCAAAGAATTTACCGTGAAACAATCGGATATTGTGATTGATTTCATTTCTGACGGTATATTGGTGATGAATGACTATGAGCTGAGTTTTAAAACGAGTGGCGTGGTGGAAACTGTGGATGTC
The DNA here is from genome assembly GCA_002412775.1 of Firmicutes bacterium UBA5201. GTDB lineage: Bacteria > Bacillota > Clostridia > Peptostreptococcales > Acidaminobacteraceae > Fusibacter_D. The sequence goes on from DHVT01000006.1 coordinate 64,441, forward strand.
GAATTGGGTGAGGTAGTGAATCCGGGTGATGTGATTGCAACGCTGAATACCTCTGAACTCGAATTGAGAAGAAAGCAGATTGAGATCGACATGAAAGCGCTGAACGAAAAAATCGCGCTCACCACAAAAGACTACACCTATGACAAGGCGGTTCAGACAGCAGCGATAAGTTCGCTCGAGAAAGATATCGCATATGAAAAAGAAACACTGATGATTATGGAAAACAACCCGAGTATTTATTCGGTGATGGAGATCAAGGAGCAAAAGGATGAGCTCTATAATCTGGAAGAAAAACTCGTGCTTGAGACGCTCAAACTCAACAACGTAGTAGTCAATTCATCTTATCTGGACAGTCTCTCCATTGAAGACCTGCAGATTACCATGGCACTTATGGACCTGGACATAGCTGCGGCAACGTTGACATCGCCGATTAAAGGCGTTGTGGTGAAGATTGGTGGAAGCCCGCAGACTTCAGTTGGCACTACCACGACTTTCAGTATCGTCCAAGATCAGGATCACCCTTATATAGTATCCATGGTTTCTGAACTGGATATTCATCAAGTGTACGTCGGTCAGAAGATTTATGCCGAATTCGAAAGTGATTTTGGGATGCCTTATCCAGGAACTGTTACAAACATCAGTCCCGTACCGAATATAGACAACAATGGAATCGTCACCTACCAGGTTGAGATGACGCTGGAAAGTTATCCGGAAAGCACGAAAGCCGGGTTGACGACATTGCTCAGATTCATAATAAAAGAAAAAAACGATGTTTTGGCGATTCCAAACGCAGCAGTTAAAATAGTCGACAGTCAGCAAATCGTAGAGGTGAAAACTGAAACGGGAAGTGAAAATCGAGTTATCGTCACTGGATTGACAGACGGCGTCAACGTGGAAGTCATTGACGGCTTGACTGCAGGTGACGTAATCCTGATCAAGTCTTCCAAATAAAAGGTGGTGCTATGAGATTATCAGAAATATTCAGGGCATTATTCGTCAATATCATCGCCAATCGATTCCGGGTGGTTCTGACCATGCTGGGCATCATAGTAGGAGCTGCGACGATCATTATGGTCGTAGGTATTGGTAAGGCCTCCGAAAAAGCAGTGGAAGACCAGTTTGCAATGTTAAATGTCGGAACTTTATACGTTCAATCCGCATCGGGCACGAAATTTATCTTGAGCAAAGATGATGTGGACATGCTTAATGAGCAGTCTCAATATTTACAGAAATCGACCATCGTCCTCACAGCAAGAGCGGATGTGAGTTCCAACTACGCATCGAGCAGTGGATCGGTATCCGGTGTGACAAGTGTTTTTGATGAAATGAGCAATTTGACCATGTACGCAGGGACTTTCATAGAGGACTCCAATGAACTGCGCAGGGAAAGAGTTGCAGTGATTGGCTATGATTTGGCTGAGATATTATTTCCGGACAATGTGGACAACGCACTGGGGCAGGATGTGACCATAAGCGGTAGACGCTATAAGGTCATCGGTATAGTCAATCGTGTGGGAGATGCGATACAAGGAATTGCCATAGATGAATCTGTGGTATTGCCTTACTCAACCGCGGAAAGTTATGTCCTTGGCTCCTCGAGTAAACCTAAGATCATAGCGGTCGCAAACGATATTGATTCCGTTGAAATGGCTTTGCTTGAAATCAATGAGTTGTTCAGGATAGAATACCAAAACAAAGGCGGCGCCAGCATCATGATCAAGGATGCGGGAAGCAAACTTGTCGCCGCACAGGACAGTGCACATACGATGTCGGTATTGCTGATATCAGTGGCGATCATTGTTCTGATAGTGGGTGGCATAGGCATCATGAACGTTCTGTTTGTGTCCGTCAAGGAAAGGACGAAGGAGATTGGCATTTTGAAGGCACTGGGTGCCAGAAGGCAAGATATCTTATTGCAGTTTCTCTTTGAATCCATCTTGATCAGTTTCCTTGGTGGTATTGTGGGCATAGTCTTCAGTTTTGCCATGCTTCCACTCATGGATTACTTGAAGGTGGATGTGATTCCGACCATGGAGGGCTATTTGTTGGCACTCATATTTTCCGTAGTGACTGGTACTTTTTTTGGCTATTACCCCGCGACGAGAGCGGCTTCACTGAAGCCTATCGACGCTTTGAGATATGAATAGGTGGAACTTATGAAAAAATGGATTTTGGGATTGATGTTGGTGGTTGGTTTAATGTCTATGGCAGGATGTAGCGACAGCGATGCGGTAACAACAGTAGATGAACCAGTAAAAGTGCAAGAGGTAAGTCAAACGGTCAATGAAAAAGTCATACCAGAGCGTAAAGCCGAGGTGACTGGCATCGTAAAAAGTATTATCGGTAATGAAGTGACCATTTCATTGCTTTTAAAAGATAGTGTCAATCAAGACGAATCAGGAGAAGGAATTCCTGTAGAAGGCTCAGTTGAGTTGACCGAGGAGGAGAAAGCAGCCAAGCAGGCAGAAAAAAAAGCTGAGAATCAAAGCAAAGCTGCTGCTGGTGAAACAGGAACGGGTGCTGCGTCAGCAGATCTTAAACTCTCAGGTGAGACGATTGACATCGTTATCCCGGTAGGAACTAAAATCCTTCAAAGTACTGGAACCGGTGCGTTTTTCGAACTGGACATCGCAGATGTGCAAAGAGGTATGAGTGTTAAAATCTGGCTTGTCAAAGGAGGGGAAGGGGATACGAATCTCGCCGAATTCGTTCAGATTCTAACCCGATAATAGATGAGAAAAATAATTGAAATGAAAAAAATAACCAAGTCCTATAAGATGGGAAACAATGTCCTTGAGGTTCTGAGAGGCGTTGATCTGGTCATCGAGGAAGGCGAATTCGTTGCGATACTAGGTCCCTCCGGTTCGGGCAAATCCACAATGATGAACATCATCGGGTGTATCGATACCAAGACAGAGGGCGATTACCTTCTGGATGGCAAAAATATAGAGCATTTCAACGAAGATGAACTGGCTTCCATCAGAAATGACAAGATCGGCTTCGTGTTTCAGAAATTCAATCTTTTGCCTAGGTTCTCCACACTTCACAATGTGGAAATCCCACTGCTGGTGAGGGGACAAAGCACAAAGACCGCAAAAATCACCGCACAGAAATACCTGGAAATGGTAGGATTGGGAGACCGTATGCATCACAAACCCATTGAACTCAGCGGGGGACAGCAACAGCGTGTGGCGATTGCTCGGGCATTGATCGGGGAACCGGAACTTTTGCTTGCGGATGAACCGACAGGTAACCTTGACCAGAAATCAGGCCAGGAGATCATTGCCTTGTTTCAAAAGTTGAATGAAGAGGGCAACACCATCATCATGATCACACATGATGAACACGTCGCAGAGAAGGCCAAAAGAATCATACGCATCTCGGATGGTCTGATATATGAAGGTGAGAGAGGGTGAGAATGTGAAAAAAGTAGCGATTTTCATAGCGCTTATGGTGGTGTTTGCAAATAGCACCTATGCCACTTTGGAACCCAAGGTCGTCAATATGTACTCTTTGCCGTTCAACGTTGAAAAAAACCATCCTGATGTGCTGCTGATCGATCAATCGATCTTCTCAGCCAAGGACAGCGCCTACAGAGCTTCTAATGAAGCTCCTCATATAGACATTGAGGGCACTACCACTACAAAGAAGAATGGCAGCACAGAATTTATAAAGTTTGATGATGTCACCTCTCTTGCGATGCTTTTGAAAAAAGAATTGTTGCCACAAGAGACTGAATCGAGAGTTGCTGTTTTAGAGGCGGATCGGAACGCTTTGATCCAAAAGCTCGGACGGGAATCGGCGGATGCTTTTGTCCGTCATTACGTGGCTGAAAGCGATCTACAGATTGAAAGACTCAAAAAGGACATAGCGTCTTATGAATACAAGGTGGCGTTGGACAACTATAATCAAGGAAGACTCACGGAATTCCAGCTCATGATGGCGAATTATAAATTCAAACTGGCTGTGGTTAGTGCTGAAAACGCCGAATGGACATATGAAAATGCCTTGAGGGATCTGAATGTGAGCATGGGCCTGGATGAATCCCTGACTTCTTATACCATCAATTCCTGGGCGTCCGCTGAAATTTCACTGGAGCCACTTGATTTTTATCTTGCCGGTGCACTTGAAAACAGACTGGAAGTTGTGGTCAATCGGATTGAAATCGACAACTTGTCTCTTGAAAAAGAATTGTATGAGGGCACAAGGGCCCTTAAATACGATACTGCAACACAGTATGACTATGAAAATATCCTACTTGAGATCGACCTCTTAAAGCTCGAATCGGAACAGATCAAGGGAGCGATAATCGATGAGGTCACAAAAGCTTATAATGAACTGATTCTTAGTATGGAAAGACATAGTGGACTGGAACGATATGCCTCGGAGCAATTTCCGGTTTTCGAAAACTCTGAATTGAATTACAAAAATGGATGGATCAGCGAGGTGGAATATCTGAAAAGTGAGGTGGAACGCATGCAAATGGAGCAGGACCTTACAGTCTCAGAATTGTCAATACTGAAATCGTTTGTCACATTTAAGAACTTGACCGGATCCGGTTATTTGAAATAGGGAGTGAAAATCATGAAGAAAATAATCATTTTGGTATTACTGCTGAGTTTGGCAACTGGCCTCGCTTTTGCGGATGAAACCGTGATAACACTGGAAGAGGCTTATGCCATGCTCCCGGAAACCACTTTGCAAAGTGAGCTGGACGACATAAACATCAGTCAGCTGCAGCTGGCTTTGGATGAGGTGCTGGAACTGGCCTCAGCATATATATATGTCTACAATTTCGAATCGGAATACAACAAATTAATCACGCAGACCATAAAACCGTTTTTGGCCCAGGCGGAACTCGACCGGGCAATCGCCACGAGATCGTTGAACATTGAAGCACAAAGGACAGAAGTTGAAAAAACGTTTATGGAGATTTATGTTCAGGAGTACGCAGTGGATTATTTGAAAAATATGTTGGCCTCAGCTGAGGATGCACTGGAAAAAGGGAAGCTGCGGTTTCGGTTGAATCAAATCTCTTCCTATGATGTGTCAAAGCTTGAATATGATCTGGCAAAGGCCGAGTTTGACCTCAACGAAGCAGAATTGAATCTCAAGGGAAAATTTGACGATTTAAAAGTGCTGCTTGCGATTGATCCTGAGGAAACCATAGCAATAGATTACGAGATGGTACTCAAGACACAAACTTTTGAAGTCAAAGAAGACCCAACAAGGGTATATTTGCATGCAAAACTGGAAGCCGCACAGATGACAATCGATCGTTCACAGTCCTTTTTCCAGCCTTATGAGAGTGAAAGGGTCGATGACCAGTTGGCGCTCCTTTTAAGTCAACTCAACTATGAGAAATACGCCAATAGCATCATCGCAAACGAAAAGAACCAACACAACAACTATCTGATACAACAGAACAACTATGAATTGTCACTGAAATATTTACAGTTGATGCAAGAGCAACTGTTGATCAGCCAGCAAAAGGCAGAACTTTCGTTGATATCAGACGACACCCTCAAAGCCATGGAATTCGCTTATGAGAAAGCAGCTCTTGTCACACTGGAGAATATGCTTAAAGTAAATGAGTCGACGCAGTAGTGTGGGGCTGACGCCCCAGTGGTTTGCGCGTGAACGCGCAGTGGTTTTGCGTCCTGTGGGCGCAGCGGTTAGCGGTTAGCAGTTGGGAAAATCAAGATCAAGATTGAGACATCCTCTTACTCTTTCGTTGTACACAAAGGATTGGTCCGCGACCAATCCTTTTAATCTGCCCCATAAGGCGCACATGTACCCAAAAACACCTGTCCCCAATCGAAGTTAATCCCTTGCCCTTAATCCTTCGAATTTGACTTTCCCAACCACCAACCACCAACCGCCAACTACTGCGCCTTCAGGCGCAAAACCACCATTTTCCTCCATTATTCCAACTTCCACATAGAAATCCTACCGTCCATCCTCTTCCTTTTTCTCACCACATCCTATATAATAAAGGAAAATTCAAAACAATCGAGGTGAATCAGTGTTACTATACAATCAGTTTAAAGAACGTGAACTGCGTAAAGAGCAGAAGCTCTTGATCTTGAGTGCCTTCCCGCTCGCATTTTTAATTTTTGGTATCTTAACCAGTTTCAAAGAAGGTATCAATGTGCTTGAAGGGCTCTATGACATCACGCGGTCTCCGTCTATACTACTGACCGACTTCCTCAAAGTCGGCGGCGTAGGGGCATCTTTTGTCAACGCCGCCTTGGTGGGCTTTTTCAATATCTATTTGTTGAAAAGATTCAAAATGAGGATCAACGGACTGCTCATAGCGGCAGTCATGACAGTAATTGGTTTTTCGTTTTTCGGAAAGAACATCATCAACATATTGCCGATTTATCTAGGCGGGTATTTGTACGCCAGATATCAAAAGATTCCTATGATGAACGTCGTTCTGGTCATCATGTTCAGTACGGCCCTCGCGCCGCTCGTGAGCATCATCACCTATGGCGGCATATTTTCAGATGGTTTCAACTATGTGATGGGCATCGCCATAGGCACACTCATCGGCTTTATCATCGTACCGCTCTCGTCGCACATGCTGAGATTCCATGACGGTTACAACCTTTATAACATCGGGTTTACCGCAGGCATCGTCGGTACAGTGTTCACGAGTTTTCTGAGAAACTTTAAGATTGAAGTTCAGCCTGTGAATATCCTTTACACGGAGCACAATACAAGCATCGCCATTTTGCTCATAGTCATGTTCCTCTACCTTATAGTAGTCGGACTTGTCATCAACAAAGGCGGACTGCTTCAGTACAGAGGGATACTCAAATATAAGGGACGTACCATCACCGACTTCACTGGACTTATAGGTTACGGTATTACATTTATCAACATGGGAATCATGGGACTCTTGGCATTGACCATGGTGCTGGTTCTTGGAGGCGTCATCAACGGACCGGTACTCGCCGGAATACTGACCATAGTCGGTTTTGCCGCATTTGGTAAACATCCGAAGAACTGTTACCCGATTGTACTCGGTGTGTTTCTTGCAGGATTGTTTTTCGGATACGACTTTTCCAGTACGGGTTTCATCATAACCGCGCTGTTTTCAACCACCATCGCACCACTTGCGGGCCACTTCGGACCGGTGGTCGGTGTGATCGCCGGAATACTCCACATTACAGTGGTGACGAACATCGGCGTGATCCACGGAGGCATCAACCTGTACAACAACGGCTTTGCCGGTGGACTTGTGGCGGGCTTCATGATTCCGATCATTGACGCATTTAAAAAAGGAGACCACTAATAATGAGACACGAAATAAAAAAAATCTGCCGTATCGTAGATGAACTGACGACACTCTTCTTAAAAGAAGACAGCAACGAGGTGGATTTCAAAATCATCACCAGTCCAGAGCAAGCCATCATAAGGATTGTGGACTACAACACGCATTTCAGTGAAAAGGCAGTGGCTGAACTCTGCCAAATGTTCAACAGACAAAGACAGTCTGAGATAGAAGAGTACTACTGGCAGCTTGCCGGAGAAACCGACGAAGACGATGAACTGACACTCATCAGTGCCATGATCGACAGTGCGAAAGCAGAAATTGTCGGGGGAGATCTTTATATGGAAATCATCCGATTGGCAAAATAGATAGGAGGCACAATCAATGGAACTAAGGAAACAAAAGAAACTCGCAAGACAAAAAAGGAAAGCCATGCTGAAGACGATACTCGCTCTCTTCCTTGTATTTTTGTTCCTGCTCATGGCAGTATCACCAATAATCTTCGCAGAAGGCGTACAAGTAGTATCGGACAAGGAAATCAGTTTACAAACGGTTTCCACCGATAATGGCACTACCACATCCGGTGAGGATTACAAATCCTATTTGGATTTCATGATTGAAACCATTCAGGGATCCTACTATAAAGATGTGGACAGCCAAAGTTTGATTGAAGGCGCCTACAAAGGGCTCTTCAATGCACTGGATCCGTACAGCACCTATTTCACCCCTGCCGAATACAAGGAATTCAACACTTCCATTGAAGGCGAGTTTGGTGGCATAGGCGCATCCATCACCGAAGGCAAAAGCGGTTACGTGGAAGTGGTAGCGCCTCTTAAGGGCACACCGGCTGAAAAAGCGGGACTGCTCCCGGGTGACATGATCATCAAGATCAACGGTGAGGACGCGGCAGGTTTCACAACGGAGAAGGCAGTGACGCTCATCCGTGGGGAAATCGGCACTTCCGTGAAACTGCGGATCCAAAGACCAGGTCAGGCGGAGCCATTTGACGTCACCATCGTCAGGGCGCTCATCGTCGTCAAGTCAGTGGAGTTCGAAATCCTCGATGGCAATATCGGTTACATCAAACTTTCCGATTTCAGCCAAAAGACGAATTCAGAATTCGACGCAGCTATGGCGCACATGGTGAAGAACAATGTGAAAAAACTGATTGTGGATGTCAGAAACAATCCGGGTGGGCTTCTCAACACAGCCATCTATGTGAGCGATTACTTCGTGCCCAAGGGTAAGGAAATCGTGATCATCGATTACAAAGGCACAAACGACAGGACATACAGAGCAACAAGAGACAAGGCACCCTTTGATGTGGCAGTGCTCATCAATGGCGGATCGGCCAGCGCCTCTGAAATCTTCGCAGGCAGCATCCAGAAAACGGATAGCGGCATCATTGTAGGCGAGAATTCATATGGCAAAGGTACGGTTCAAAACATTCTACCGCTCACCAATGGCGGAGGCCTGAAGGTCACCATTGCAGAGTACAAACTTGCGGGGGACTATAAGGTGGACACCGTCGGGATCATTCCCGACATAAAGGTAGAAAGCATCAAAAGTACAGACATGGGTAGTTTCGCACCACTCTATGCTGAAAGAGGCACCACATCGCTCAATGTCTATGCCGCACAGCAAAGACTCGCAGCACTGGGATACGACATCCAGGCGGATGGAAGCTTCGGTCCGATCAGTCAGGCGATTGTGAAAAGGTTCCAAGCGGACCAAGGCATCGCACAGACGGGAACACTGGACAGGAAGACCATCGAAACCATCATCTCGGCAGTTTTGAAAGGTCCCACAGGCGGTGGCGATGTGCAACTGATGAAGGCAATTGAGGCATTGAAGTAAGCAAGAACACAGTTCTTTGTTTAACTGGAGGCCTCACGTGGTATATATCTTATGTCATGCAAACGTAACTAATTGTAATGACCGTGTAACAGACATATGAGTTTAATTACTGTATAATGAAGACACGGTAACGGACTGGTTGTTTTACAGTTCTATTACAATAAAAAAACTTTGATTGACCGACCTTCTACAGAAGTGGTATAATCTATACTAGGATTTTGCAATATACCCACGCGGGTTATGCGATTCTGAGGCAAAGCTTTTTAAGCCTCAGAAGGGGGTTATTGATCAAAACTCTCTTCTGTAAAAGGAAGCAAAATTAACCTAATTAAAGGGAGGAATTCGCACATGAAAAAAGTATTATCTTTAGTATTAGCACTCGTGCTCGTACTGGGTATGATCCCAACTTTCGCAGCGGGTGAAACTGGCGCCGAATTATTATTCGAGCACAATTTCATCGTCGGAGACGAAAACGGGAACCTCATGGTAGAGAAAGTATTAACCAGAGATGAAATGACAGTATTATTCGCACAAATGTACGGTAAAGAAGTAGAGGCAGCAGCATTCGTTGCACCTGCAAACTTTACAGACGCTGACACATTTGGTTGGGCAGCAAACTTCATCTCATTTGCACAAGCAAGTGAATGGATTGTTGGTTATCCAGATGGAACTTACCAACCTAAGAACGTTGTAACTGGTAAAGAATTATTATCAGCTTTAATGCAAGTTCTTGGTTATGAGTTCACTTGGGAAACGGTAGTAGCTGACGCCGCTGCAGTAGGTTTAACAGTATCAACTGAAGGCCCTATTTTAAGAGGCGCTGCTTTTGAAACTATGTGGATCGCTGTTTCTGCAATCGAAATCAACGGCGAAGGCATGACAATCGGCGAGAAGACAGGCAAAATTGCTCCTGTTGCTCCAGTTGTTGTAGACTTGGCACTTGTTAAAGTATCTGCTACAAACTTGAGAGAAGTTATGGTGGAGTTCAACAACGAAATCGATGTTGATACCTTAGACAAAGCTAATTTCACAATCGACACTATTGAAGCTACTTCAGTAAATCTTTCCGCTGATGGAAAAACTGTAGTTGCTTGGTTTACATTATTAAACCAAACTGCTTACACTTTGGAAATCGCTAAAATCGCTGATGTTAACGGATCAATATTAACAGATCTTGAAGCTCAGTTCACAGCTACGGATTTTGCTGCTCCAGTTGTTGAAGGCGTACAAGTATTTGGCAACAAGAAATTGGTTGTAACTTTTTCTGAGCCAGTTAATCCAACTACAGGTCAAATTCTTGGCAACTACAGAATCAACGATTTGTTATTCGGTGGTATGATCGTTGTTGAAGGTAGAACAGCTTCAATCACACTTACAAACAGATTGCCAGAAGGCGTTCACGCGCTTAGTGTAAGCACTGACGTAACTGATTTTGCTGGCTTCAAACTTGTAGCTAACAACACTCAATTTGCAGTAGGTTCTGATACAACTGCTCCAGTACTTGCTAGAGTCGTATCTGCTTCTCAAACTACAGTTGTTATCGAATTCAACGAGCCAGTTGAAAATAATTTCATTGTTTATCCAGTAGCTTCATCACTTCCTACAACAGGTGATGTACAGTACACATTGACTTTTGCAGATCCACTTCCACTGTCAGGAACTGAAATTACATTGACTGACGTTATGGATTATTACGGAAACATGGCGACTATCAAGTTCAGCGTAGTTCCTACACTTGACCTTGTTAGACCTGAAGTTGTTTCTGTAACTGCTACTGCTCAAAATACAATCTTAGTAGAATTTACTAAAGAAGTAGATCTTAATGGTACTTATGTACTTAATACTGTTGCAACTGAGCCGGTAACAATAGCTTTGAATGCTCCAGTTCACTTCAAAGATGATTATGGTGTTGTTGTTAAAACTAAAGTTGTTTTGACAGATAATGCTGATTTAGAATTAGGCGATTACACACTTGAAGTATCTGGTGTTCAAGACTTGACTCCACTCAAAAATACAGTAATTCCTTCTGTGACAAGAATCACAGTACCAGATTTGACACTGCCAACTGTTGTAAAGGTTGCTGTCACGCATCCACTAGCTACAACTGATGGAGTTGCTTATATAGAATTCTCTGAAAAAGTTGATGCTACTACTGCACTTAACAAAGCAAACTATTCTTACATCCTTAATTCTGTTAAGCATGTAAGCTTAGGTACTACTCACACAATATCATTGTTGGCTGATGGCAAGACTGTAAAAATAACTTTGCCTATGACTGCTGATGGTCCTGTAACAAGCTTTACAATTGTAAATGTGACTGATTTAGTTGGCAATATAGTTGATGCTACAGTTAAATTTGCTACACTTGAAGTTCCATTTGCAACTCCAAATGTTTCACCGATCGAAGTCACTGCTCCTGTAGCAGTTGCTGTGAACAAAATTGAAGTAACAGTTCCATCAAATATCAATCCTTACACTGTAACTGCGTCTGATTTCACTGTTACTGAATTTGGCGAAACAGCTACTTTAATTTCTGTAATCAATGCTGAATACGATGGTGAAACAACTATCACTTTAACACTCAATTCTGATTTATCAAATGTTGCGACTTTCAACTCAAAGTCTGTTGCTGTAAGACTTGTTGCTAATAACTTGGCTGACATCTTTGGCAACAAAGTTGACTTTGGTGTTCAAACTTCTGTAACATTACCTGGTAACCCTGTTGTAGCAGATGGGATTGTTCCAGTAGCAACTGGGCTTGTTAGCACAACGGTTCCAGGAGGAACATTAACTGCTGTTGTAGAACTTTCTGAAAACTTAGATCTTATTTCAGATGATGCCGTAGCTTCTACAACTGAGTTTATCATTGTTGTTAATGGCGTGAAAATCGATGATGAAGATGTAGATGTAGTATATACAGAAGCAGTTGTTGCAACTACAACTGTTGCTGCGATTCCAGCTAGATTGACAATCACAACAAAAGGCACTACTTTAGTAGGTTTGCCTTTCAAAGTTAGCTTCTACGGAACTACTAACTACGCAGATGCTGCTAATAACAAGCTTGCAAACTTCGAGTTCTCATCTATAATCAAGTAGTTGATACAATAAGAATTAAACCCTTGTGCGTGCACAAGGGTTTTTCTTTATGATTGGAATAAAATAAAAGTAGCTCACGCGAACTTGGTGTGAGCTACTTTTATTTTATTCTTCTCTATTTTTTTTTGTTGCTACAAACGCCAATGCTAGGAACATCCAAAATACAGGAGATACGTGTACGGTGGAATCATTAAAGAATGATGCGATGAAATATGCGATTAATCCTGTAATGAATGCAGACTGATAAATTGATGTGAAGTTAAATCCATTTGTTTTGATAGATGAGAAGATCCGTTTGGCTAATATGATAAAGTAACTAAAATATGCCAAAAGTGCGATTAGCCCGCTGTTTATGGCGACTTGTATATATAAATTGTGTGCTTTGTCCACGACCATGTTGTTAGTGTTGTAAGCGTTGTACTTGCCTACATAATCATGTTGTGGAAATGCCAATGCAAAGGTGTCTGTTCCGTATCCCGTGATCGGTTTATTTAGGATGAGCGGTAGAGCTCTTGACCAGATGTAGCCTCGTGCTGAACCAAGTTGCTCACGGCCTTCAAATCCTATTGTTTCTGGTGATATAATGGACACGTAGTTACTGTATGGATTTCGAAACATTAATTCACCATTTTGATAACCAAAGTACCAAGGGGTACCATATAAATCTAAGGCAAGGAAGAAGTCGTTCTCTGTTCGAACCATATAATTCTTGACGTGGTTTAAAAAAGGATCTTCAAATCTTACTTTATTCTCTTCATCTACCCCAGTAGTCTCTGTAGGTTCATTGTCCAAATAATATTCAATAACCCAACCAGAACCGGTTGTATCAGTTACAAGTAGATCAAATTTCCGATTTTCAAGAAATACAGTTATTTTGTTGTCTTCAATTTCAATGCTTTGAAGTTTGTTTGGTGCTCCCACTTGAGTAAAGATGCTTTGGAGCCTTTTGGTGACGAATCCATTCGACAATGTTTCAAAGCCTACGAAAATGACAATGAGAATCAAGAAAGCGGATATGGCCACCTTTTTATGTTTGAATATAAGCTTGTAGTTTAGGGCGATGATAAAAGGAATACTCACTGCGACTCCAATCAGTCCACCTCTGGCTGAAGATCCCAGAAGGTTGAATAATATGGCTGCTCCCAAAACGCCATAAAAACCTTTGTAGAGCATTTTGTGTTCGTGTAGAACCAGTGAAAACACAAAGGGGAGACTAAGAGCAGCTAGGAAACCGACGTAATTGTAATGATAAAGAGTTTGAACGATAACTTTATAGTTGATGCTGTAATCAGCTGTAAAGGTAATGCCTTGCATATTGAATGCTGTTGTGAAAGGCCTCAATAATTCGTGATGTGGGATTTCTATGCCCCAATACTGAAATATACCAATGATGGACAGTATGGTGTTTGATATTACGAAGGATAGTATAACTTGGTTCAACTCTTTTTTGTTCCATTTGTGACTATATACTGCAAGAAATACTGCAAAGTAGCTGAGCCAGACCCAGACGCCTTCATATCTTCCAAGATAACCTCGTGAGGCCATTCCCTTGTCAACTGACGTAATGAAAGACAAAAGAGTGAAGAAGGTAAGGATTAAAGTGACAATGACCACAGGATCCTTAATGGATAACAATTTGTTTTTCAGCTGTTGAAAGATTAGCCATCCTAGTGCTATCGATCCGATGGTGATTATAACTTTTGATTTGAAGATTGAGTAACTGTCAAAAAAGACTGTTTCATTGGGGTACCAATCGTACTTTGCCATGTTGTATTGAACCATACTAACTCGAACCAACAATGGGACTACAGCAACAAATAAAATGGTCAGCCACTTGGGAATTGCATCCAAGGGCGACTCTTTTTTTCTACTTTTTTTCATAGGACAACCTCTCTAATGTTTTGTAAGTCAATTGTAACATAATGGATGTGAAATATAAACCTTGAAGCTTTGATTTTACAGAATCCATAGTGTATAATGTTAATGGTACTACAAATGAAAAGGAGCTTACTTAAAATGGAAGATAAAAATTATGAAGATGAGATATCGTTAAAGGAATTGATTATGGCACTTGTGAAGAATTGGAAGCTCATAACGATCTTCGTTGTTGTCGCAGCTGTCTTGGCATTGGGTTATGTGTTCATCATTGCTGATGAAGTGTATGAGTCATCCATAGATGGGATGATCAGTATTCCTGAAACTACAACAACGCGTTATGGTAGTTACACTTTTCCATCAGCGAACAAGATGGATTATTTGAACGTGATTCTTTCAGATTCTGTCATACAAAAGACAATTCAAGAATTGGAGCTTGATAGCACAGTTGTTGGCTTTAGAAACTCAATAAAAATAACAGCAGATGAAAAGCTCAATCGATTTTCATTCTCTTTAAGTGGACCGACGCCTGAAGAGACTCAAAACCGAATTAATATTCTTACGAAGCATTATGTGGACGAAATCGTAACAATGTATAAAGAAAGTGCCCTAAGTTATTTTATCAGGGAAAATCACGTTCAATCCAAACAACTCGAGGAGATACTACTCAACCAAGAAGCTAAGTTGAAGGCATTAGAGGAAGAATTTAAAAATGTATCTCCAGTAATTACACTTCAAAAACTAGTAACGAGCAATCCGGTCTATGCGGCGGAACTTTCAAGATCAAGAGGCATTAGGATAGAAGATTTAACTGATGAGATGATGCTTGAAGAAGTGGTCAATGAAAATTACTTGATTTTCGAAGGCACAATTATCGAACTTAGAAAAGCCATTCAGGATACAAAACTTGAAATTGAAAAAAATTCCAGACACTCCATAGAGTTGAGAAGTGAGCAAAGTGCAGTTCAAAATTATATTCTCAATGGAGACGATTCAAAACTCACTCCGGATATGCTCAATGTAATGGAGTCTAAAATTCAGTTGGCTGCACATCCGAGTTATCCAGAGAGTCCAATTGCACCGAGAAAAGCGTTGACACTGGCGATAGCCATGGTATTAGGTGGTATGCTTGGTGTGTTTGTAGCCTTTTTTAAAGAGTATTGGAAGAACAATTAATTCATACTTGAGTTGGGGGAATTGAAGTGAACAGTAGCAATCAAAAGAGTCTGATCCAATTTAAATTGATATTGGACGTCCTTATGAGCTTTATTTCATTTGGGCTGGCATATTACATTCGATTCTATACCGAACTTATTTCAAGAGGGATTCAAATTTTGGATCCTATCGAGACTTTGATACCACTTATTGTTGGTGTACCTATTTTGCTTGTTTTTTATAACCTTTATGAACTCTATAATCCCAAGAGGCATTTTGGGATGTATGAATCGTTTACTAGAATTACGAGAGCAATGACCTATACAATTCTTATTGTAGTAGCTTTGTTGTTTGTTTTTAAGATTCAAGATTTCTCCAGATGGACATTGGTTTTATTCTATGGCATCAACATTGTGATTACGACCATAGAACGTATGGTGATGAACCGAATCTTCTTAAATCTTTTAGAGCAAGGTAAGTTCATAAAAACCTGCTTGGTACTTGGGGACAATGTAATGACTGATCGACTTTTAAAAAGTCTCAAGGCTAATCCGAGTTGGGGGTATCAAGTCATTGGAATTTTGGACGATAACAGCTCTCGTGGCAAATTGAATAACGGTGTTGTTGTCATAGGAAAGCTTGCAGATTTGAAAGTGAAACTCAGTGAACTGCCGGTGGACATTGTGATGATCGCATTTTCAGGAAAAGAGTATGACCGACTTGGTGACGTTATATGCACTTGTGAACAAGCGGGTGTGAAGACTCAAATTGTACCTTACTATTATCAATATGTCCCGGCTAGACCTTATATGGACGATTTGGATGGTCTTCCTGTTATAGATACCAGACATGTACCATTGGATAACTTTTTAAAGTCGATGGGTAAGAGAATTTTTGACATTGTTTTTTCATTAGTTGCTATAGCACTGAGTTCTCCAATTTTGCTTTTGAGCTATATTATGATCAAGTTGACCTCACCTGGTCCTGTTGTATTCAAACAGGAACGGATTGGACTGGATAGAAAACCATTCATGATGTACAAATTTCGCTCTATGGTGATCCAAGATGATAAAGAAGAGGTTGTTCGATGGACAACAAAGAATGATCCGCGCAAGACGCCTTGGGGCAATTTCATGAGAAAGACGAGTATAGATGAGTTGCCACAGTTCTTTAATGTTCTTAAGGGAGATATGAGCGTTGTAGGACCGAGACCTGAAAGACCATATTTTGTGGAACAGTTCAAAGAGACCATTCCAAAGTATATGATCAAACACCAAGTTAGACCGGGGATAACCGGGTGGGCACAGATCAATGGGTGGCGTGGAGATACGAGCATTGAGAAAAGAATTGAACATGATTTGCATTATATTGAGAACTGGAAGATGTCACTGGATGTGAAGATTGTTATATTGACAGTGATTAAGGGATTTGTGAATAGAAATGCGTATTGAAGCTGCATGAATTTGCGGCTTTTTTTGTTGGATAAATCCATTGACTCAAACACACCAAAGTGTTATTGTAGAAGAGTGTTCAACGATTGAACGTTAATGAGGGGTAACGATGGAATTATATGAAATCAACATGCTGGAAGTGATTCAAAAACATGATTATATATCACAGAGAGATATCTCCAGTGAGGTAGGTATTTCACTCGGGATGGTGAACCTGCTGATCAAGAAGTTCGCAAAGACGGGACTGATCAAGGCGGAAAGACTGAGTGGGAATAAAGTAAAGTATATGCTCACAGCATCAGGGTTTACTTATCTCTCAAAAAAGACAGTGGACTATATCTCAAGATCTTATAAGGCAGTGCTCAAGATTCAGAACCATATGCTCAGTGTTCTGGATGAAAACTATGCCAAAGATGAAATGGTATATATTTACGGGATGGATGATGATGTGGGTGAGATTCTTACAGATTTGCTGAGACATCATGGGTACAAGTATCAGTGGGTGGTTAAGCCGGCTGAGGGGATGAAGTTTGTTCAGTGGCAGGATGCCGGGAATGATGGGATATTTATTCTTAAGTTATTGAGCTGATTAATGCATTTTGCATAGGACAATTTCGATAGATGGTGGTAGTATAGTTGAGGGTGTTTTGTACCGGGGTACTCAAATGGAACATAGTATGCTAAGACTGGATGAAGCTGCTTAGATGCGTTTTTCAGCTTGCTGAAATAACGGCGAACGTAGTGTTTGGTAACAAACACAGGAGCTTATGTTAATATACTCATTTTCGTATCTTTAAAATCACCTTGTTGTATTCAGGTGATTGTATGAAAAATAAACAAGCGAAAGGTTTTACTTATATAGAGTTGATCATTATAGTTGCAATCATTGGGATTCTTGCTGCGATTGCAGTGCCAAGATTGAGTGGGTTCACGGCCTTGGCAGAAGAACGGGTTTGTGAGTCGAATAGGAAGACTGTTGAACGGTTGTATGATACGTTTCTTAGTGAAAATAAAGGACTGGAAGTGAGTTTTGATCAGTTTCTGATTGAGAATTTTGGTGCTGTGTGTCCAAGTTATGGCGTGATTAGTTATGAAGAAGGACATATTAAATGTAGTGCGCATCATGATGATGGGGATGAAGAGGAAGCTGAAGATCCTGATGTGCCTTGGTTGTGATTGTATGGTATGAGCGACGTGAGTATGGTGAAAGGATAAAGGGGCTGTAAGGCAGTGATAGCAAGTGTTTTAGCATAACTGACAAATGTGCTAATGTTACAGAAGCGTTACAGGTAGTCTCATCCAATCATGAGACTGATTTATGCAAGATATGGTACTCGTATTAATGAAACATACAACATATAGAGAAGAAAATTAAGGTGTATTAACCACCTCAAATATACATTTACATAGAGCAGGAGGAACTAAACATGGTTTACTTAAAAATCAAAAGATTAATAGATATCATACTTTCAACACTCGGACTTATCATATTATCTCCTGTTTTTTTAGTACTGATTATAGCAATTAAGGTTGACTCCCCTGGACCTGTTCTCTTTAAACAGAAGAGAGTCGGTATCCATAAGAGTCATTTTCATATATTGAAGTTTAGAACGATGAGAATTGATACGCCAAAGGACACGCCAACACATCTGTTGGAGAATCCAGATCAGTGGATCACTAAGGTTGGTAAGTTTTTAAGGAAAACAAGTCTTGATGAGTTGCCACAAATTATCAATATCTTTAAGGGTGAGATGAGCATCATCGGCCCTAGACCTGCGCTGTGGAATCAGTATGATCTGATTGAGGAAAGAGACAAGTATGGTGCGAATGACGTGCCGGTTGGCCTTACAGGCTGGGCGCAAATTAATGGTAGAGATGAATTACCGATAGAAGAAAAATCGAAGTTGGATGGGGAGTATGTAAAGAAGAGAAGTCTTTGGTTTGATCTTATATGCTTCATTGGAACTTTCACAGCTGTTCTTAAGAGTAAAGGTGTCATCGAAGGTGGAACCGGGGTTATTGCAAAGATGACTAAAGATAAAGAAGAGAGTAAGGGTTCAAGTCATTCCAACTTATAAGAGGTGGCAAAATGAAAAATCAAAAAAATGTTCTAATTACTGGTAAGAACAGTTACATAGGTACATCTCTAGAGAATTGGCTCATGAGAGAACCTGATCAATATAAAGTAGATACGGTTGATATGAAAGATGGATCGTGGAAAGAGAAGGACTTCAGCATCTATGATGTTGTGTTTCATGTGGCTGGGATTGCTCACGTTTCATCTGATCCAAAGATGGAAGACCTCTACTACAAAGTGAATAGAGACCTAACGATTGAAACTGCTGAGAAGGCCAAGGCAGAAGGTGTGATGCAGTTCATTTTTATGAGTAGCATTATTGTCTATGGCGATAGTAGCAGTAGCAAGCGAGTTATTGATAAAAACACAGTCCCGACACCAAGTAACTTCTATGGAAATAGTAAGCTACAGGCAGAGGAAGGTATCAAGGATTTAGAAACTGATGATTTTAAGATTGTTGTGCTTAGACCACCTATGATCTATGGAAAAGGTTCTAAAGGGAATTACCCAAGGCTAGCTAACATGGCTAAGAAGATACCGATAATTCCTGACATCGATAATGAGCGCAGTATGCTTCATATAGATAATCTTTGTGAGTTCATTAAGGTCATGATTGATCATGAAGAGACAGGGTTGTATTTCCCACAGAACAAAGAGTATGTGAAGACCAGTGAACTGGTAAAGACTATAGCAGATGTCCATGGTAAGAAGATTTGGATGACTAAGTTGTTTAATCCGGTCTTGAGATTGATGTTTGGGATTGGGATAGTGAATAAGGTATTCGGTAATTTGGTTTATGAGAAGTCCATGAGTGACTACGATAAGGCAAATTACCGAATTAGAACTTTTATGGAATCTATTGAGTTGACGGAGAAATAATCAGGAAGGGTGGATACGAGCTTGAAAATAAGTGTAGTTACTGTTTCTTATAACAGTGAAAAGACAATTAGAGATACCCTTGAATCGGTATATAATCAAACGCATGATGAAATTGAATACCTTATTATTGATGGTAAGTCTACGGATAAAACTATTGAAATCGTAAAAGAGTACGAGTCAAAATTTGAGAATACAAATACTGATTTTAGATGGATATCTGAAAAAGATAATGGAATTTACGATGCGATCAATAAAGGCATTATGTTGGCAACAGGTGATGTAGTTGGAATTCTTAATTCAGATGACTTTTATGCAGACAGGTCTGTCTTAGCAGATATTACAGAAACCTTTAATGAAAAAGAATGTGAGTGTTTATACGCAAATCTTAAGTATATAGATCCAAATACTGAAAAAGTGACACGAGATTGGAAATCAAAACCTTTTAAGAAGGGTCTCTTTGAAAAAAGCTGGACACCAGCCCATCCTACTTTCTATTGTAAGAAATCAATTTATGATAAATATGGATTATATAGAACAGATTTTAAGATTGCTGCAGATGTAGAACTCATGTATAGGTTCCTTGAAAAAAATAACGTTTCAAGTTATTACCTAGATAGATACTTAGTAACGATGAGGCAAGGCGGTGTAAGCAGTAGCGGCATAAAAAGTACGATCATTATTACAAAGGAAATGATTAAAGCATTTAAAGATAACGGGAATCACTTAAACATAGTTAAGTATCTATTTTACAAAGGACTCAAATATAAAGAATTCATTATAAAATCAGGTGATTATAATGAAAATTAAAAAGGTTAGGATATCCACTTTGTTGTTATATTTAACAGTTTTTATTCCTTATATTAGAATTTTACCAATTAACTCTGATACTCAACCAAATGCTTTGATTATATCATTCATGATTGCATTCGTGTATATAACTGTGAGGAATGAGAAAATTCCTAAAGAGATATATCCAATTATTTTTGTTTTACTAGTTGCATCATCTGTTACTTTATTTGGAGGGATTTCGAATAATGATATAAGAAGCTTAACAGGTTATATAAGTGCTTTTTTGATTACTCTAGCGACGTATTTTGTTATGAAGAATGAAAAGTCAATCAATATTTCATTACTAAAAAAAATTATCGTTATATGGGGAATTGTGGGAATAATTCAAACTGTATATCCATCTTTTTTATCTTCAATTGTAGCACGTATGAGTACTACACAGAACAGAGGTGTTACATCATTAGCTCCTGAACCTACTTTCTATGCGACCATTATGTTCTTTATTGCGATTAGTTTTATTTTGTTTTCTAAGAAAAAAAAAGAGAAGATACTATGGGTGGGAATCTGCCTAGTACAAATTATATTTCTAGCAAAATCAGCAATGATAGCATTTGTCGTTGGAATTATAATTATAGTTGCTATACTAGAAAATTTGTTGAAAAAATGGAATGTAAAAAGATTAATAATCACGATATTGTTTATTGGGATATCAATATTTTCTGTGATTATTATTAATAACTCGATTAGCGATTTAAGGATTGTAGTGTCACTTCAACAAATAATAGATGATCCGATGCTGTATTTTAGGACAGATGCTAGTGCAAATGATAGACTTTCTGCTATAGTTCTCTCTTTCAGAGGTTCTTTTGAGAATTATTTCATACCTAATGGGTTTAATAGTTGGCAGAATTATGAGTCTTTAGCTAAAGCATCAAGCAATTTTTTTTGGTACGGTAGGTCAACCCGTATTATGAGTATGTATGGAGCAATTATTTACGAGATGGGAATTATAGGCTTAATAGTACCTCTATTATTAAATGTTTGGTTGATTAGGTTTCTGAAGTCTAAACACTATATAGGAAATAGGTGGTATGTAATATTTTCGATTAATTTAATCTGCTTTACAGCAATTCCATTAGCAACACCTTTTATAGGTTATTTGCTAGGTGCATTATTATACTTTAATAAAAAAACATTACAAAACAAAAAGGAGATGGTTACTTATGAATAAGGTGGCATTAATTACAGGGATTACAGGGCAAGATGGTTCGTTTTTAGCAGAGTTTCTATTGGAAAAAGGATATGAGGTACACGGCATTATTAGGAGAAGTTCTTCATTTAATACGGGTAGAATTGAACATCTCTACATAGATGAGTTGTTGAAAGATATGCATACTAAAAGAAAGGTTCAACTACATTATGGCGACATGACAGATTCAACAAATCTAATCAGACTTATTCGAGAAATTGAGCCAGATGAAATTTATAATTTAGCTGCTATGTCACACGTTAAGGTATCTTTCGAGGTCCCAGAATATACAGCAGATACTGACGGCGTTGGAACGCTCAGACTTTTAGAAGCAGTTAGATTTTTAGGTTATGAAAATAAAACAAAAATTTACCAAGCTTCAACTTCAGAGTTATACGGAAAGGTACAGGAAGTACCTCAAAA
Source organism: Firmicutes bacterium UBA5201 (assembly GCA_002412775.1). GTDB lineage: Bacteria > Bacillota > Clostridia > Peptostreptococcales > Acidaminobacteraceae > Fusibacter_D. The sequence goes on from DHVT01000006.1 coordinate 86,571, forward strand.
GGAAACAACACCTTTTTACCCAAGAAGTCCATATGCGGTTGCAAAGCTTTACGGGTATTGGATTACTAAAAACTATAGAGAAGCTTATAATATGTTTGCTGCAAATGGGATTCTATTTAACCATGAGTCGGAAAGACGAGGAGAAACCTTTGTTACTAGAAAGATTACTCTTGCTGCAGCAAGGATTAAAAAAGGAACACAACAAAAACTCTATTTAGGAAACATGGATGCAAAGCGTGACTGGGGTTATGCAAAAGATTATGTTGAATGTATGTGGTTGATGCTTCAACATGATACCCCAGAGGATTTTGTCATTGCTACTGGAGAGATGCATTCAGTAAGAGAGTTCACAACTTTAGCATTTAAAGAAGCTGGTATTGAACTTAAGTGGCAAGGTGAAGGAGTAGATGAGAAAGGCATTGATCAAGCAAATGGAAAAATATTAGTAGAAGTTGACCCTCAATACTTTAGACCGACTGAGGTTGAGCAATTGTTAGGTGATCCAACTAAAGCTAGAACTATATTAGGATGGAACCCTACTCAAACAAGCTTTGAAGAGCTAGTGAAGATAATGGTAAAGAGTGATATGAAGCTTGTAGAACGGGAAGAAAGAATACGAAGAGAATTTGATTAGGAGATGTCTACTATGATGAATAAACATGCAAAGATTTATGTGGCTGGTCATAGAGGTATGGTAGGATCAGCAATAATTAGAAACCTTCAAGAAAAAGGCTACACAAATATAATAGATAAAACTTCAAAAGAATTAAATTTAATGAGGCAGGAAGAGGTAGAAAAGTTCTTCGAATTAGAAAAACCTGATTATGTATTTTTAGCCGCAGCAAAGGTTGGAGGTATTCAAGCAAATAATACCTACCCTGCTGAGTTCATTTATAATAACTTGATGATTGAATCAAATATTATTCATAGTGCTTACAAGTCCGGGGTAAAGAAACTACTGTTTTTGGGATCTTCATGCATTTACCCTAAATTGGCAAAACAACCGATTAAAGAGGAATACTTGCTAACGGATTCTCTTGAGCCGACTAATGAAGCATATGCAATAGCCAAAATTGCAGGGATTGAACTGTGTAAGTTTTATAGAAGACAATACGGGTGTGATTTTATATCTGCTATGCCAACAAATCTCTATGGTGTTAATGACAATTTTGATTTGGAGACATCACATGTAATGCCTGCATTAATTAGAAAATTTCATGAAGCTAAAATCAATGGTACTAAAGAAGTTGTTATGTGGGGAACTGGCAAACCTAAAAGAGAATTTCTATACGTTGATGACTTAGCTGATGCCTGTGTTCATTTAATGAATAATTACAGCGATGAAGTTCATGTAAATGTCGGAACTGGAGAAGATGTAGAAATTAGAGAGCTTGCACAAATAATAAAAGAAGTAGTTGGTTATGATGGTGAAATCGTTAATGATGTAAGCAAACCAGATGGAACACCAAGAAAATTATTAGATGTTAGTCTTTTAGAGAGTACTGGATGGAAGTATAGTACAAGGCTGAGAGATGGTATTACAAAAGTATATGAGTGGTATTTAGATTCGGCAAAAAATTAGCTTGGCGAATGAGGTGATGAAATGGATACAATAGGATTTTATATATCTTCTCATGGATTTGGTCACCTCACTCGCTCATTAGTAATCATTGAAAAGCTTTTAAAAAAAACAGATGCACAAATTTATATTGTATCAGGTGCAAAACAGTTAGAGTTCGCTAAATTATATCTTAGTGAATATCTAGATAGACTCAGTGTAAGTGAACTTACTACTGATATAGGACTAATCAATCACAAGAATAAACTAAGTATAGACAAAGAGGCATTAGAGTTAAAATTATGCGACTTCATTGAATCATGGGATAGAGTAGTTGATAACGAATTAGATAAGCTAAAGAACTTTAATATCAAAATGATTGTTACAGACATAAGCCCAATTGGCGCTTTAGTGGCGAAAAAGTTGAATATAAAATGTTATGCTATTTCTAATTTCACATGGGTAGAGCTTTATAAAAAATTAGGTGTAAACGAGAGAATAATTGATGAATTTATAAGCGCGTATAAAAATATTGACGAATTTATTGAATACTCATTACGATTGCCCTCAATTCATAGGTTTGGTAAGTCTGTAGGTGTTGGATTAATATCAAGAGAAATAGATTTTTCCAGAGTCAAGGAAATAAAAGAAACGTGTGGTAGATATGTTTTATTTACTTTTGGGCAGTCAGCAGAATTAAATCAGATTAATGCCGATGATTATCAAGGTAATATAATTGTATTTGATGGAGTTGAGATTTTCGCTCCACATGTTACGAAACTACCATTAGAAACAGTTGATACACAAAATTATATTGCTGCAAGTAGTCTAGTGATTGGTAAAGCTGGATGGGGAACGATTGCTGAATCATTAATTTCAGGTGTACCTCTCGTGCTTATAGAAAGACCTGATGTTTACGAAGATACATACATGATAAATCAGCTAAAAAAGCAAAAACTTGCAATTTCAATTGATGAAAAAAAACTACTCGCTCCAGATATTAACGAGATTTATACTCAAGCGATGAAATATATAGATTTTAACAAGTTGAAACAAGTTCAGAATGATATTAAATCAATTATTGAAATTCTTTTAAGGCATTATTAATGGGAGGTAGGATATGAAAACGATAATTTTAGCTGGTGGTAGTGGTACAAGACTTTGGCCATTAAGCAGAGAAAGATACCCTAAACAGTTTATTAAGCTTCAGGGGAAGGAAGACTCTCTCTTTCAAGAGACTTTTAATAGAAGCTTATTGCTTTCAAATATAGATGATATTTATGTTGTAACAAATGAGAAGTACAAATTCTTAGTTATGGGAGCCGTTGAAGAACTTGGTTATGATTATAAAGAAGAAAACATTCTTGTAGAGCCTGAAGCTAAGAATACTTTACCTGCTATTTATGCCGGAGTTAACGAGATTATAAAAAAAGGACATGATTCTGTTGTTGTATTCCCTTCTGATCATACGATCGCAAAATGTGAGGAGTTTGCTACTATTATTAAGGAATCGGAAGCATTAACGAAAGATTCAATAATAACTTTTGGCATTCAACCAGATGGCCCCAATACTGGTTATGGCTATATATCACCAGGTGAACAAAAACTTAACGGATTTGTAGTAAATTCATTTAAAGAAAAGCCAACGCCAGAAAAAGCTGAAGAGTACATTTCCAAAGGATATTATTGGAATGCGGGAATCTTTATGTTTAATTCATCCATATTTTCTAATGAAGTTGAAACATACTCTACAGAAATATTTGATGCATTTAAGACAAGTGATAATATTAGAGATGCATTTTCAAAAATCAATACAAAGATTTCAATAGATTATGGAATTATGGAAAAAAGCGATAAGGTAGCAGTTGTCCCTGTAGATATTGGCTGGAATGATTTAGGTAGTTTTGATTCATTCTATGATGTATTTCAAGAAGATAAAGATGCGAATATTTCAGACAGACAAAATATCATCATCGATTCAAAAAACAATATTATTCAATCATATAACGGCAAAATAGTTGCTGCTGTAGGTGTTGAAGACTTAATTATCATAGATAATAGAGATGCACTTTTGGTTTGCAAAAAAGACCAATCACAAAAGGTTAAAGAAGTAGTAGATATTTTAAAGGAAAGAAATGATCTTAGAACTGAATACAATGTTCAAGACTATAGACCTTGGGGACATTACAAGGTATTAGAAGAGGAAAAAGATACTTTTAAAATTAAAAGAATAACCGTAAATCAAGGAAAACGACTCAGCTACCAATTACATCATCATAGAAGTGAACACTGGATTGTGGTTAGAGGTATGGCAAAAGTCACGGTTGATGGCGAGGAGAAATTTGTCCGCTCTGGTGAAAGTATTTTCTTTAGAGAAGGACAAAGGCATCGTCTCGAGAATCCTGGAAAAACCCCATTAGAAATCATTGAAGTGCAAATGGGGCAATATCTTGAAGAAGATGATATTGTTAGATTTGATGATGAATACGGTAGAAAGTAAGGATTATGATTATGAACTATATGGACAACTTTAAAAAATGGTCTGAAAGTGAAATTATAAATAAAAAAACCAGACAAGAATTATTAGCTATCCAAGATGATAATGCTGAAATAGAAGAAAGATTCTATAAGAATCTTGAGTTTGGGACAGGAGGACTTCGGGGAATCATAGGAGCTGGAACAAATAGAATCAATATTTATACAGTTAGGAAAGCTACACAAGGTTTAGCGGATTTCATCAAGTTGTATAGCTCTAATAAGAGTGTTAATAGTGTGGCTATTGCATATGATTCAAGGCATTACTCTGACGTTTTTGCAGAGGAGGCAGCATTAGTGCTTGCAGCCAATAATATCAAAGCATATCTATTTGATTCATTGAGACCAACGCCAGAGCTTTCTTTTGCAGTCCATCATTTGAATTGTGACGCAGGTATAGTAGTCACAGCAAGCCATAATCCACCTGAATATAATGGGTACAAAGTGTATGGAGCAGATGGTGGACAAATCACTTTGGAAATGGCTAATGCGATTATTTCACAAATAAACAAATTCGATATATTTAAAGACGTTAAGATTTGCAATAAAGAAGTTGCTATCAAAAATGAGCTTTTTTCATATATTGGAGAAAATATTGATCAAGAGTATCTAAATAGGGTAACGGAGTTGTCTTTAAATCCAAATATCGCTAAAGATTTTAGTGACTTCAAAATTGTTTATACTCCGTTACATGGATCAGGACTTATGCCCATTGAAAGAGCATTAAAAATGCTTGGATATAACGATTTACACATTGTGGAATCTCAAAAGGAGCCGAATGGTGACTTTCCGACAGTTAAATCACCTAATCCAGAAGAAAGAGAAGCGTTGTCTGAAGGCATTAAACTTGCAGAAAAAATAGATGCTGATATTGTATTTGGAACTGATCCAGATGCTGATAGAGTAGGAGTCGCGGTTCGAAATAAAGAAGGTAATTATGAACTGTTAACAGGCAACCAAATTGGTGCGTTACTAACACATTATCTTGTAACAAATAAGAAGGATATTAATTCCAGAGATGCTGTTATAAAAACAATAGTAACATCAGAGTTGGGTGCAAATATTGCAAAAGCATACGGAGCTACAGTTTTTGATACATTAACAGGATTTAAATTCATTGGTGAAAAAATCAATGAGTTCGAAGAAAAGAATAATTATGATTTCCTATTTGGATATGAAGAGAGTTATGGATATCTTGCTGGAACATTTGTAAGAGACAAAGATGCAGTCATCTCATCTGTGTTAATTGTTGAAATGGCAGCTTATTACAAATTAAAGGATATGACATTAATAGAAGCAATGGACAATATCTATAAAGAATATGGTTATTACTCTGATTCTCTAGAAAGCTATACATTTAAGGGCATAGATGGTCAAGAAAAAATCAAATCTGTAGTGGAGAAATTTAGAAATATTGACAAGCTTCTTGCAGGTTTCTCTGACATAAATACTATTGAGGACTATAAAGATTCAACAAAATATTTCGTGAAGACTTCTCATAATGAGATTATTGACTTGCCTTCAGCGGATGTAATAAAGATTCACTTTGAGAATGGAGATTGGTTTGCTGTTAGACCGTCTGGTACTGAACCCAAGTTAAAGATCTATTACTCTGCTCTTGGAAGCAACAATGATGAGTCTTTAGGTAGATTGAAGCATTTAAAAGAGAAAATTCATGAATATTTATAAATTGAGGTGAAACAATGAAAGTTTTGCAGATTAATACTGTATGCGGAACAGGCAGTACTGGAAGAATTGCAACGGATATCCATAAAATTTTACTTGATGAAGGCCATGAATCTTATATAGCGTATGGCAGAGATTTGCCCAAGAATTGTAATAATGCTATAAGAATAGGTTCTAAAGTTGACAACTATACGCATGCGTTAAAAACCAGAGTTTTTGATAGACATGGTTTTGGATCAGTTCACGCTACTCATAGATTTATTGAAAAAGTAAGAGAGATTGATCCAGACATAATTCATTTGCACAATATACATGGATATTATGTAAATATTGAAATTTTATTTAATTATTTAAAAGAAGCAAACAAGCCTGTAGTATGGACACTACATGATTGCTGGAGCTTTACGGGGCATTGTGCGTATTTTGACTATGTAGGTTGTGAAAAGTGGAAGACTGGATGTTACGAATGCCCTCAAAAAAAAAGTTATCCAGCTAGTTTTTTATTCGATGGCTCTGAATCTAACTATTTGAATAAAAAAGAAATTTTTAATGGGCTTAAAAACATGTCGATAGTAACTCCTTCGAACTGGTTAAAAAGAATGGTTGAGCAATCATTTTTAAGCAAATATGCGGTCCATGTGATTAACAATGGCATAGATCTGAATACATTTTTTCCAAGAGATAGTTATTTTAGTGAGAAATTTAACATCCAAGATAAGAAAATTATACTTGGAGTTGCAAATGTATGGGAAGAAAGAAAAGGCTTTAGTACATTCTTGGAATTATCCAGGCTAATAGATGATAATTATATTATCGTTTTAATCGGATTATCAGAAAAACAAATTGAATTACTACCTAATAATATTATTGGAATAAGACGAACAGAAAACATAGAAGAGCTGGCAAAATGGTATAGTATTTCTGACGTTTGCGCAAATCCTTCTGTAGAAGAAACTTTTGGTCTTGTTACCGTTGAGGCTATGGCATGCGGCACTCCCGTTGTAGTTTATAATGCAACTGCATCTCCAGAATTAGTAGATGAAAAAGTTGGAATTGTGGTAGAAAAGGGACGTGTTGATTTATTCTACAAAGCTATTGACGATATACTAAATAAAGAAAGATCTAAATATGAAGAGAATTGCATAAGAAAAGTGCACGAGAATTTTGATAAGAAAAATACTAACAAAGCATATGTTGATCTATATCATTTAGTTGTTAGTAATAATGAATAGGTAGGTATAAAAAATGGATAGCAATAAAAAAGGTAGTGTTTTTTTCAGCATAGTAACCGTATGTTACAATAGTGAGAAATTTATTGAGGGGACAATAGAATCCGTACTTTCTCAAAACTTTAAAGGCTATGAGTATATTATTATTGATGGCAAATCGACTGATAAGACATTAATTAAAATAAAATCATATCAGAACAATCATAAAAGTATTGCTCTGATTAGTGAAGAAGATAATGGAATTTATGATGCTATGAATAAGGGAATCAAACAATCAAAGGGAGAATATATTTTTTTCTTGAATGCCGGCGATGCTTTTTATGATTCAGATACTTTGGAAAAAACTTTTCACTTAATTGATAAAAATGATGAAATAATATATGGTGATATTTGTCAAGTTAATGGTGAGAAGGAAGTTTATAAGAAATCTATAAAGAAAATAACAAAGTTTCACTTATTATTAGATCGGATGATATGTCATCAGGCAATATTTGCTAAGAGAAGTATTTTTAACAATCATGGTTTGTTTGATATTAGGTATAAAATATCTGCAGATTATGACTGGTTTATATCTTGTTTCAAAGCAGGTGTTAAACTTAAGTATATTCCTCTAGTAATTAGTTATTTTGATATGAGTGGAATAAGCACAAGTAACAATATTATTATTCAAAAGGAACATGAGGATATTATTAAGAACCAATTTGGAAAGGTAGTTTATAGATTTTCTAGGTTTAAACATTGGATTGGAAATAGATTAAAAAAGGTGACTGTTGAAAAAAATAAAAATGACAAATTGTAATAAAATAAGTCTTATTTAAAAATTTAGAGATAATTTTATTGTTGATGATATCATTAAGTTTTTTAAAGAAAGAAACACTAAGAATTGATTAAATGTTTTGCTTATAGGAAATAAACTTGGGGTGAAAATATATGAACAAAAAAGAAATATATCATAAATTACTTAATTTTATACAAGATTTGATTTTCTTGAAATTCAGATTTAAGCAAAGAAACTTATATGAAAAGCTCTTGTTAAATAGAAAATTCAAAGATTTGCATCTTGGAGAAAGATGTTTTATTTTGGGAAATGGTCCATCTTTGAGAAACCAAGACTTAAGTTTATTGTCGGATGAATACGTGTTTACAGTGAATCAAATTATGAGGCACCCAGACTTTGAGAAGATTCGAACAAATTATCATTTTTGGGCAGATCCAATGTTTTTTGAAATAGATGAAAATAGACAAGAAGATCTAGAATTATTAGAAGTAATGAAAAATTTAAATACACAAAACAATAAACCTGAGTGTTTTTTTCCAATAGATCAATCATCTTTTATTTCTAAGTATAAATTAGATGAATTTCTCCAAGTGAATTATTATAGATCAAAATATGTATTTCACGATAATTATAGCCGAAAAATTGATTATACTAAAATCACACCTGGATTTGGCACAGTTGTTCAATGGGCAATTACCATGGCTATATATATGGGCTTTAAAGAGATTTATATGCTGGGCTGTGATAATACAGGAATTATTGTGACGATAAATTCTGTACTTAAAGAAAATACTGATATGGACTATGCTTATCAAGTATCGGAGAATGAGAAAAAAAGAATGGAAAATCTGTTGGATAAACAAACTTTGGAAGATTATTGTATTTCTTATACCGATACTCTTGCAGGATATCGAAGATTATATAATTATTGTCTGGAAAGAAAAATTAAGTTAGTTAACTGTTCTGCTAAATCAGTAATTGACACTATACCTAGAGAAAAGTTTGAAAATGTAATAAGTAGGGAAAAACATAATGAAACTATTTAATAAGTACAATAAGTTACCCCTTCCAGCTAAAGCATCGTTATGGTTTATCTTAACCAGTATATTACAAAATGGCATATCATTTATTACTGTACCATTTTTTACACGGTTACTTTCTCCTGAAGAATTCGGATTGATAAATGTATACCAATCTTGGCTGAGTATATTAACAATCTTTGCAACTTTAACATTATGGGGTGGCGTGTTTAATAATGGCATGGTGAAATATGATAAAGATAGAGATGTATTTTTGTCTTCATTGCAAGGATTGTCAACAACACTTACAATAAGCTTATTTCTAGTTTTTTTAATTTTTTCAGACATAATCAGCAAGTTGTTTAAACTTCCAATATTACTTATTACGTTAATGTTTATTCAAATTATGTTTACCCCTTCACTTAATTTATGGTCTGCAAAACAAAGATTTGATTACAAATACAGAAAGCTAGTATTGATAACTATAATTATGAGTATAGCTAATCCAATACTAGGAATAATTCTTGTTCTTATCTCAGAAAATGGAGGGATAGCTAGAATATATTCAATTGTTTTGATTCAAATTTCTATAGGCTTTATCTTATATATAAAAAATTTGAAATCAGGAAAGAAGTTTTTTCATAAACCTTATTGGAAATATGCTGTAACTTTTAATATTCCTTTAATACCGCACTACCTGTCACAGTCAATTTTAAATCAAGCGGATAGAATTATGATTAATAATATGGTAGGAACAGATAAAGCAGGAATATATAGTGTTTCATATTCTGTTGGCATGATTTTTATATTTGTTGTCACAAGCATAAACTCAACCTTTACTCCGTGGACATATAAAAAGTTAAAAGAAAAATCATATGAAGCAATAGAAAAAACGTCTTATTTTTTACTGATTTTATTGTCTGCTTTGATTCTATTGTTGATAAGTTTTGCACCTGAAATTATTATACTAATGGCTCCACCTGAGTACAGTGAAGCAATTTGGGTAGTGCCCCCCATAACACTAAGCATATATTTTATTTTTTTATATGGTTTATTTGCAAATATTGAGTTCTATTTTGAAGAAAATAGATTTATCATGTTAGCATCAGTAATGGCAGCCTTATTAAATATTATTTTGAATTTGTTGTTGATACCAATATTTGGATATCTTGTAGCTGGATATACAACATTGATTAGTTATATAATATACAGTTTTGCTCACTATATTTTTATGTGTAAAGTTCTTTTAAAGTACAATGTTAAGGAAACGATATATAAATTTAATAAAATAATCGTATTGGGAACAGTTTTAATTGGAAGTGCATTATTAATAATGCTGACATACGAACTTCATATCATTAGGTATTTTATAATTGCAATGGTAGTGGGAATAATTCTTTTTAACAGGAGAACAATCATTAAGAAAATTGAATTGTTAAAACAATAAAGCAATAAAACAATAAAACTGGAAATTTACTTAATTGAGGTGTTGAAAGAAAGGAGAACTGGTAAGGAGAATAGAAGCAGTAGTACCAATGAAACTAAATATTGAAAGATGACCTAACAACAAAAACACAGAACCATTTGATAACGGTAAAACTTATGATATTATATTTTAAGATCATTGCTAAAGGTTAATTGTATTGATGATATTTACTATACCCTATGTGTTAAGGTAGTTGTCA
>DHVT01000010.1 GCA_002412775.1 Firmicutes bacterium UBA5201
AATTCGGTATTTTCCCGACAGCCCCTTTCAATATAATGCTCGTGCTTTTGACTAAACTTTGTTGTTAGAACCGCCTGGTTTTTGATTCTTCTTAGAGCTTTGAGCGTGACCTAATTTCTTATCAGGTCTATATTTTTGTTGTTCGATTTCTTTTTCTTTTTTCTTTTCAAGAATCTTTTTCATTGCTTCTTTAGCCTTTTCTGACATGTTTATCCCTCCTCTGACTAGTGTATATCTTTATATTACACTATATTTGAAAATTGACAATACCATCTGACTGCGAATTGCCTCTAGTAAGCCGCTTTTTTTAACCATTGAATCACCAGCATTCCCGCCTCACTGAGTTTCACTATACTCAATTTTTCTGGCGTATCCTCTGCTGTGTGATAGAAACGGTCATCCCAACAAAACAAACTGATGGCCGGTATACCTCTAGTCGCGAAGCTCCTGTGATCTGTTCTTCCCGATGCAGTCCTCGAAACTTCAAGACCAAGTTTTTCACCACTGGCCATAAACGCCTCCTGCAAAGGATATATGACATCACCATACCCTATTGTACATATGTATATTGGATGATCGAGTTCGGATCCCACCATATCAAGATTGACCATTGCCACGGGATCCACTCCACCAATAGGATTCCCAGCAAGCCAGTCCGATCCAATGAATCCAGCTTCTTCCTCATTGAATGCCACGAAAATGAGCGTCCTTTTGGGTTTTTCCTCAGCCATCACTCGTGCGATTTCCATCATTACCGCCGTACCTGAAGCATTGTCGAGAGCTCCAGGCTCATGAACCAATGTCTTTCCTTCGAATACTGCTTTTGTATCAAAATGACCGCCAATTACTATGGTTTCATCTTTTAGTTTGGGATGACTTCCTCTTATGACTCCAATCACATTTGCTTTTTGTCCATCATATTCTTGAAGATAATTTGGCGCTTCAGGTGGTGCCTCAAGTCCGAAGGACTTGAATTTTTCCGCTATGTATTCCGCCGCTTCCCTATTGCCAGGAAGGCTGACATTTCGATGTGGAAACATCTCCTCGTTAGTCAAATCCAATATCGTCGCCATAATCCGATCACCGTCGATTGCTGTCGGATCTGGACCAGTTCCGAGAAAACTCGAACAATAGACGACAATCGTCAGAAGCAAAATAATCAGCAGCAATCGTTTGTGATTCAGCTTTATCATTGATTCACCCCCTAATAATATCAAAGTCTTTATAATTCAATCCATCATATATTTTGCATATCGCACAAATGTATAAAGTACCATGAGGATTGCCCAAATGATTTCTATGGTCACAAGAACAGATAGTGCCTTAAGTTCAACTCCCGATTGAATTAAAAATGCATTCGACATTTTAAGTGCCAGTGCGGAAATGACAAATGGAAAAGTATAGCTGGACATACTGGGATAGAACTTCAGTTTGAAAAGCCTTGGCATCTGAAGCGCTGCAAAACCAGTCATCAATAGTGCGACAGACATCAAAATGGCCACCATGACCATGTTTTTTTCAGTGAATGCGCTCAAATAACCAGCGAGCAACAAGCTGGCTGGAGCCGCAAATATCAATATAGTATTGGCGGCAGGTTCTGGTATGTTCTTGAATTTCACGACTCTAGCCAACACCACTGGAATCAGGGGTAGATAAACCAAGAGTCCAAACCAGAACAATATTTGTCCAATTATGGTTTGGCCAAAAGTCGGAGCCGTCACACTCCCTGTGACAATTCCAACATACAATACGAAATATGTGGGGAAAACCTTGCTCATAGAAAAGTTCATCACATGTTTCATTGTGAAAAGAATTACCAAAACGCCAGAAACCAACAAACCGATAATCCATATCAGAAATGCGATATTTGGAAAGTTCGGCCTTAAGTAGCCAGCCAGGAGAATAATCGTCATAGGAATGGTTTGCATCACCCCTGCTGTTACAGGACTTTGGAAGTTCTCTTTTAAAGTCTCGGGAAAACGAATAATTTTTAGCATCAAAAAGAACAATAGGGTTCCACTAAGACTGCCACAAAACCACCTGACTTCATTACTGTATGATCCGAGAAGATTTCCTAGAGATGCCAGAGCGAGCATAAGACCGGAAATGGGAAGAGGCATTTTTTTCAAGAAACCGATCATTGCGCTTCCCCTGCTTTCTGAATGAATCGTTCATCCAGCTCGCGTACAATGATTCGAGCGGTTGTCTCTGTGATTTCCCCAGTGAATCTCACACATTGTTTCTTATGCTCTCCAGAAGCCATATCCATCCCTTGTGTCAAAATTCTACAGCAAAGCACTTTGTTGCGTTCCTTGAACCAATCGTGGAGTTCTGCGGCCAGTTTCAATGTCTTCACACTTTTTTCATCAGTGGGACTTGATCCTCTTGTTCTTCCGAAAAAATATCCGATCATCATGACACCACCTGAAACGGCACCACATACGCATTTGGATTTCCCTATTCCAACTGGAAAACCACTTGCCATGGCAATCATTTCCTCTGGCATTTTCGGGTCGAAATTACTTCTTATGGCACTTACAATAGCTTCTGAACAGTAGAACTGACCAGTTTTGAACAACTCTTCCGCATCGTCTCTCACCTTTTGAATATCAATTTCAGTTTTCACGCGAATCCCCCTTATTATATAATCTTTATGATTATACAACATCATAAGGAGATTGACTTAAACTATAAATTAGTTTTATGGTACGAGCCAATTCATAAGTATCATCCTATTCGTTATAATCTGATGGCACCATTTTGATCCATCTTATGCTCATAGATGTTCCATCCCGGAAAATCAGAATTCAAAAATGCCTTAAGTTCTTTGACAATATCAATCGCATCCCCGTCAACCAAGCACATGATCGTCGGTCCTGCACCACTCAGGAAACACCCTATGGCCCCAGCCTTGTATGCCCTGTCCACAACCTCTTGATAACCTGGAATCAACTCACTTCTAAAAGGCACATGCAAACGGTCATTCAACCCTTCTCTGATCAAATCCATTCTTCCTGTCGCAAAAGCGGAAAGTAAGAGACTTACCCTGGCGACATTGTAAATGCCGTCTTTATGATCAATCACCTTTGGCAACACACTTCTCGCCATTTCAGTGGATAGTTCGAAATCTGGAACAATGGCGATGAATTTTATCGAATCCTGTATTGGCATATTGTTGACCAAAATTTTATCATTGACCATCACGGAAATCATGAGACCACCAAATATCGCTGGCGATACATTGTCCGGATGACCCTCCATTTCAGTGGCAAGTTTCAAAATCTCATTTTTGTCCAGTGGGTCTCCGAGCATAGCATTGGCACCCATTATACCACCAACTATGCAAGCTGCGGATGAACCAAGTCCCCTTGAAATTGGAATTTCTCCTTTGACTCCGATATTGACTTCGACAATAGGTTGGCCAAGAGCCTGAAAAGCATGTCTATAAGCTCTATACACCAAATGATCCTCTGGAAGGTTGCATTTTTCGGATGCTGAAAATGTAAAAGTGTTGTACCTGTCAATGGCCAGCCCAAGCACGTCGAACCCCGGACCAAGATTTGCGGTAGTGGCGGGCACTCTGATCTCAATCATTTTATGCACCACCTTTCAACAATTTGAGAGTGACTTCTTTCATATTTCCAGTGTCACAGATATGATCATGTATAATCGGCAACAACTCGAGTTCAGCGAGTTTATCCGGCACAGGCGCATGCATCTGTTCAGAAAGCAGATCCAGTTTCTCAAACTCGTCATTTCCTGTAGACTCCACACCGATGGACTTCAACACCTTATCTGAAAATTTGTAGGGACTCGCAGTCGAAGCAATCAGAGTGACATTACGATCCGCTGATTGGTCACAGTATTTTTTATAGGCACAGTAAGCTACAGCTGTGTGAGGATCCATAATGTAATCTTCCTTCTTATGAAGAAACTCTATCCAATATGAAATCTCTTCTTCAGTGGCCATATCCGGATAAACGATATCGCCTTCAGGTTGATAACGATAGACACCGTCATTTGAAAGCGCATCCATTTTTTCCCTGATCAACGATTCATCCTCACCTGAAGTGTGATAGATGAACCTTTCCAAATTGCTGGAAATCAAAATGTCCATCGAAGGAGATGATGTCGTCTTCAGCGTTCTCCTTCTGTCGTATGTTCCACTTTGGAAGAAATCAGTGAGAATTCGGTTGTCATTGGATGCACAGATCAATTTTGAAATAGGCAGTCCCATTTCTTTGGCGTAATATGCCGCCAAAATATTCCCGAAATTTCCTGTGGGCACTGCCACGTTCACGGAATCACCCATTCTGATGACATCGTCTTTGATCAGTTGGAGATATCCATAAACATAATAGATGATCTGTGGGATCAACCGACCGATATTGATGGAGTTGGCGGATGACAGCACAAATCCGTTCTCGGACAGTAACTGATTGAAACCATCGTCACCGAACATTTTTTTGACGCCATTTTGCGCATCATCAAAATTCCCGTTCAATCTGACCACGAAAGTATTGTCCCCTTCTTGAGTCAGCATTTGCTTTCTCTGGATCGGACTCACACCTTCTTCAGGGAAGAAAACGATCACTTTAGTTCCGGGGACATCCTTGAATCCTTCGAGTGCCGCTTTGCCAGTGTCTCCCGAAGTTGCAACCAGAATGACGATTTCTTCTTTGATTCCACTTTTTTCTAGTGCTGTTTTAAGCAGATAAGGTAAAATGGAAAGCGCCATATCCTTAAATGCGAATGTCGGACCATGGAAAAGTTCCAAGAAAACCGCATCTCCCTTGACAACCAAAGGAACAATCTGCTCCGTTTCAAATTTTGAATCATAGGCCTGAGCAACGGCTCTTTTGATTTCATCGGAAGTGAAATCCGTCAAATACAATTCCAAAATCAATTGTGCAATATCCTGATAAGACATCTCAAGCATTGTTTTCAAGTCGGGCAACATTGGAAATGATTCTGGAACGAACAATCCTCCATCCTCTGATATGCCTTTGATGATTGCCTCACCACCTGTCAGACTTTTGCTCTTGTCTCTAGTGCTGTGATACTTCATGACTACCTCCCAAATAATCTGTCAATACTTCCACAACCAGCGCATGATCATCCTCGGAAGGCAAGCCGGATACTGTTATGGTTCCAATCACACCTGTTCCTCTGATGATAATCGGAAAACTACCACCGTGGGCGGCAAATTCACTCGAATCCAAAAGGAACTGATCCTCTATTGTCGTATTTTCATTTTCGAGAAACAAGCTCATGTAATATGAGCTGTGTGAGAATCGATTGACAACGTTCTTTTTTCTTTCTATCCAGGCCTCATTGTCAGGACTGGAACCGCTCAGTGCAGTGTGGTAGAGCCTGTGTCCGTTTCGAGTGATGTCGATGGCTATCGGAAGTCCTCTTTTGAATGCAATGGCATAAAGCATTGACCCTATTTCATAGGCATTTTCAAAAGTGAAACGATCAAACTGAAGTGTTTTTTCTTGGTATAGAATATTGTCGATTTTCCATTCATGATTCATCTGCTGTTGTCCCCTTTGATTATTTTTAAAAACCATTGATATATTCATTAAACGTTTCGTTTTGATAACCGACCACAAAACTGCTCAGCTTGATCGGATACTCGTTTCCAAAATGATAGGCATCGATTTCCTTTAATATATCATCCGTTTTTCCTTCCACGACATTTACAGGTTTGCCGATAAAAATGATCATGAATTGATCGCCACCGTACCTGCCGACTATATCTACCTCATCTACTGTTTCTCTCAAAATGTCAGCAGTTCTTCTCAACACGTGATCACCGAAAATATGTCCTTCTTTTTCGTTGATTTTCTCAAAATCTTCAATCGTTATTATACAAGTCACAATGAAATCCATTGTGGTATGAGATTTCTGGATTTCGGAGGCCAGATGTTCGAGCATCGTATTTCGATTGTTGACCTGCGTCAATATGTCATATAGATTTCTTTTTGAATGAAAGTCCTCATTTTTTTCCATGCCAATCATTCTTTGCGTTACATCGAGAGTATATCCACGGGCAATCAACGGCTTATCCAGTTCATCCTTTTCTACGATCTCGCATTTGTCATAAAACCATCTATACCCACTGCCTTTTTTTCTGATCCTATAGATGACCTCATACTCATCAGTTTCACCTAGGATCATCGCAAGCATTTTATCTCTCGCCTCAGAATAATCCTCGACATATATCTTTTCATTGAAAAACTCGGTGGTGATTATTTTAGGCATGTCATTGCCATCATATCCTAGACATGAATACCTCAAAGGTTCGACGTCAATGATATTCGTCTTCAGATGCCAAGTCCATTCTCCTAAACTTTCATTGTTTATGTCCATATTATGCTCCAATCCATTATACCAATGTCTCAACGATAGTATCTTTCGACTCTAGAAAATGTTCCAGGTCATTGATGTACTCATAAAGTGTTGCCCTGTTCTCAAACTCCTCCCTTGTTGTGGGAAGATCCATTTTTTTGAATGACTTTCTGTAGGATTCAATGACTTCAAAGATTTCTTCGCCCATTCCAATGCCTTGGAATTGATCCGCTATATACTCTGTAAGCTCAGCCACCATGGTGGTTTGCTCACAGGTCGCATATAGCCTATTGAAATATCTCTTCATATGGTGCAGAATCTCGAATTGAACGATTCTCGCTTCCATGAATTTGACATAAAATGTGACTTTTTTGTTCAGTCGGTTTTCTGCTTCCTTCCACGCCCTGTCATAGCCCTCTTTGAGTTTCAACTCCAGATTTTCATATAAGCTCTCATCTGTTGGCAAATCATGTTTTCTGAGTCTTTCAGCCATGTTTTTCAGAATGGTTTTCATCATTTGGTCGATTTCATAGGCATCTTGGTCAAGCTTATTTTCTAAACTTGGCATGTAGATGTTGAGCACAAATCCAATGCCGGCTCCAATGAGCATTTGCATCATCTCGTTGGAAAGTGCCGCGAATGTTACAGATTGTATGGATAACAGATGAGTGACCAGTACCGAACACGGCACTATCCCGTCATTGAATTTCAACTTGACTGCAATGGGGATGAATACCAATAGATATATACCAAAAGCCAGCGCTGTAAAACCTATAGTTGAGAACACAACCGCACCAATGGTAAGCGCCAGGACTGTGGATCCGATTCTCATCACTGCCAGATCCAGCGATCTTTTTTTTGTGTGTTGTACACTTAATATGACAATGATTCCAGAGTTGGCCGCATATGCCAAATTCAGCTTTTGTGATATATATACTGCGATGATCGCACCAATCACTGTTTTTAGTGTCCTAGGACCAACATATTTACGAATCGTATTCATCGATTATTGACTCCTCTAAATTTTTGCCTGAGATAAGCAATTCTTGAAACTGTCTTGCAGAATCATCTCTTATGCTTTCCTTGACCCATTTTGACAAAGAGCGATAGAGAAATAGGCCATTTGAATCATGAATTTGATCCGCTGGTGAAGGTCTTCCAAAACAGTATCCTTGCATATAATCACAGTTGGTGACAACAAGTTTTTCAAATTCACTCGCTTCTTCAACGCCTTCGATCACAACCTTCAAATTCAAACCATGTGCTATCGAAATGAGACCGTTCATGATCTTTTTGTCTTCCATATCTATGAATCTATCTTTGAGACTTTTGTCCAGTTTGATTTTATCCACTGGCATATAGGTCAAATAATTGAGCGAGGAATACCCTGTCCCGAAATCATCAAGCGAAATGATCACACCGATTTTTTTAAGCGCGGCCAGTACTTTCATATTTTCTTCTTTATTGTCAATCAGAACGCTTTCAGTGATTTCTATCTCAATCATGAAAGGATCGATTGCCCTTGAGGAAAGTTCCTCTTTGATATAATCCACTATTGTCACATCATAAATTTGACGTGCGGAGAGATTGATGGCGATAGGCTTGATTTCACAACCATTCGCTTCCCAATTTTGCAACTGGTCAAGAACCTCACTGATCACCCACTTTCCAATTGGAATGATCATCCCATTTTCCTCTGCAATCGGTATGAACTCGTTTGGTGCCATAGACAGGTCTCCAAGTCGGATCAGTGCCTCGAATGATGAGATCTCACCAGTCTTGGAATCAATAATAGGCTGATAATACATCATGAAATCACTTGATTCGAGAGCCTCTCTCAAACGGTTCTCAATATTGATCCGATTTTCAAAGTTTGAGATCAGGTCATCATAGAAAAACTGTCGTTTGTTTTTTCCGGACTTCTTCGCACTGTACATGGCGATATCCGCCTTGAGCAAAAGTTCCTCGACAGTGTTGCCGTTGATAGGATATCTTGATATCCCGATACTGGCTGTTATGTGGTTCTTGATGTGTTCCACCTCGTTGCAGAGCTCCAAATGATAGACAATGCTTTCAATGCATCTATCGATGCAATCTGTATCCGTCTCGTCCACTAGGATCACTATGAACTCGTCGCCCCCAAATCTAAAAACATGGACATTGTCATCAACCGCATCTTTCAGTCCCTTTGATACACTGACCAGAACTTTGTCTCCATAGACGTGACCCAATGTATCATTTATATTTTTAAAGTTGTCAATATCGAGCAACAAAACCGATCCCGTTTTCCCGGAAGTCAGTTGCGATTCCAAAAAATCGACAAACTTTCTACGATTGTAAAGTTCTGTGAGTGAGTCATGCTCGGCCATGTGGGTAATATACGCCTCGCTGATTTGAAGCCGGCCAATAGTGTTTTCAAGTTCCTCATTGGCGACTTTCAAATCGTCATTGAACGATACCACTTTATACATGCCCATGAACGCGAAAGAAGACACGATGACACCTATGAAAAAAAGCATATGATAAAGAACTGTTTTACCTTGCCATCCCTCGTGAGGCATGACAGTGAGCACCAAAGCGGAACCATACAAATTGACTTCCTGTTCTATTGTATCACCTGTTGGATCACCACCATTGTTCCAAATGATCACTTTGTCACCATTCAACGGATCGAAACCCGCAAGTTCGACAATATAGTCTCCGGACAAACTTTCAATACCACTTGAGGCAATCGTTTTATCATAATCGAAAATAATCGCAACCTGCCCATAGTATGCATCATCTAAAACCACTGGTATTCTGACTATAATCCCAATCCCGCCTTCGACAAGATTCACAGGCGCGGCAAATACGGGCCTAATATTGTCTTTCGCATACAGAATCAGTTCTCTCTGTGAAGCTTCAGCAGCCAAATCAATCCCTATTGCAGATTTGTTTTCCTCGTACGGATAAATGTGAGTGATGGTCGTGTCGGTTATGAACGTCATACTTTTTACGATATCATCGGATGATGCGTATATGTTTTTTGCAAAACTGGAATATTCCAGCTGTGTGATTTTATTGTCAATTTCGATATAGGCTGCAATACTCCCCATGCTGATCATTCTGGATGTGATGATGCTCTCGAGATTGGTCTGGGTCATCAGAAGTGCGTCCCTCGCGTCTTGCTTGTGACGTTCAATAGCAAGTTGATGTTCGAAATTCGCCATGAGTGCGAACATTCCAAACACTAAAACAAAGACTATGCCTGAGTAAATTGTCTTTCTTAATTTTGAATTCAATAGAGACCTCCGTTCATCATTTCATCATAATCATATTATAACTTATAAATCAATTCCTGTGTCTAATCACTTTTAGATATCCAAATATATATTGAAAATATCGCTTGACATTTATCACTATATAGTGATAATATTGAATTGTAAATTATATCACTAATTAATGATTTTATAAGGAGGCAACATTATGATCAAAATTGGAATTATAGTAGGAAGCACAAGACCGGGAAGAAAATCAATAACAGTGGCAAATTGGGTCAATGATATAGCACAAAAGAGAACTGACGCAGAATATCAACTGATTGACATAGCAGAATATGAACTGCCACTGCTTGATGAACCAGTTCCACCTTCAATGGGACAATACAGCAAACCACATACCAAAAAATGGTCGGAAAAAATAGCTGACCTGGATGGTTTTGTATTTGTGACACCAGAGTATAATCATTCGATTCCAGCGGCACTGAAAAATGCAATCGATTTTATATATGCCGAGTGGAACAACAAAGCTGCAGGATTTGTAAGTTATGGTTCAGCAGGTGGGTCGAGATCGGTTGAGCATATGAGACAAGTCATGGCAGAGCTTCAAATCGCTGATGTCAGAGCTCAAGTAATGCTATCCCTCTTCGCCGATTTCGAAAATTTCAACACTTTCAAACCGGATCCAAGACATGAGAATAGCGTGAATACAATGCTGGATCAAGTGGTGAAATGGAGTGGCGCTCTAAAAGCTGTAAGGTAAAATTTTGAAGGGTTCCTCCCAATAAGTGGTATAATTAAAGAAGAGATACACTTATAAGGAGGTAATCCAATGA
This sequence comes from Firmicutes bacterium UBA5201, assembly GCA_002412775.1. Classification (GTDB taxonomy): domain Bacteria; phylum Bacillota; class Clostridia; order Peptostreptococcales; family Acidaminobacteraceae; genus Fusibacter_D. Next base: position 10,448 of record DHVT01000010.1, read on the forward strand.
AAAGATCAATTATGGCTTTGCTATTTCTTGTGTTATTGATACAAGTTGCCGGCACTTCGTATGCCGCGGATCTATTGCCACAGGATACCATCGCCCTTCATATCGGAAGTCCCTTGATTCTCTCGGACAATATCATGAAAGCTCTGGATTCCGATAACCCTGATGTCGTGCCCATCATTCATAAGGAAAGAACTTTGGTGCCGCTTAGGGCAATAAGCGAGCATTTCGGCGCAGTGGTCTCATATGACCCCGTTGCCCGTGAAGCAAAAATCGAACTAAACGGTGTAATGTACTATTTCCCAATTGACAAAAATCATTATCGCATCGAAAAAGTGGGAGCTGCACCAAAAACAATCTACTACGACACGGAAGCTTTGATCATAGAAAACCGCACCATGGTTCCACTTAGGCTGATTTCTGAAGAAATACTGGGAAAAACCGTAGGGTATGACGATAAGGTGATCACAATCGGTAATGGACCCGTGGCCCTTAATCAAGAAACCGTGACTGCTCTTAAGACTAAAATCGGGCAAGTCCTAAAAATAACTTCAATGGAAGAACTTGAAAAAATCATAGCTGAAATGACACCAAAATACCCAGATGACAAATTTATCGGACTTGAGCCCTCACCTTCTCCAGAAGCGCCAACCGAATCACCGGCGTCATCAGTAGATGAATCGGAAAGGTCCAATGATTATGCTTCAACGAATGAACAAGTTGCTGGTGTCAATGAAGCTGATATCGTAAAAACAGATGGACGATTCATTTATGTCGCTCTAGGAAAAAGCATAAAAATTTATGATTCCAATGACGGTCAACCGATACTGACAGATGAGATCGTTTTGGAAGTGGACAAGATTACAGGACAATATGTCGAGTTGAATGAACTATACATTGCCGATGGCAGATTGGTCATACTCGGCGCTAGAAACAGTTTTGACAATTGGATCCGTCCAATTCCAGAGCCAACTTTAAATGAATTTGATGCCGCTATCATGCCACGTTATCCGAGCAAAAGTTACACCTATTGTGGTGTTTATGAAATCGATGACAACGGCAAAAAGAGTTTGATCAAAGAATTCGAGATAGAAGGTTCACTATTATCCAGCCGTAAGAAAGATGATACTCTTTATCTAGTCGTCAACAAGTATCTCAATTACTACTTCATGGATGGTAATGTTGAAATCCCTACTTATAAAGATTCAACCCTAAGTGACGATTACAAACAACTGTCCGTGGACAGAATCATGTATCATCCCGGACGCTTGGCACAAAATTATCTGATTGTAGCCGCTATTGATATCCGAAGCGAAACCTCGCCATCTTCCATCAATGCTTTCCTGGGGAGTGGCAGCACAGTCTACATGAGCAACCAAGCGCTTTATGTCGCAGGAAATGACTATAGTTCTTTCTTTGGCAGTATCACCAATATCGCTAAATTCAATGTGGATGGCATGAAAGTCGGATTCGCGGGTGGCGCAATGGTGGAAGGCTCCATTCTCAATCAATTTTCAATGGATGAATTTGGTGGCAACCTCAGGGTCGCAACAACAAACTGGCAAATGGAGAGCACTAATGCACTGTTCATTCTGGATGCCAATCTCAATCCGCTTGGAAAAGTACTCAACCTTGCACCCGGAGAAAGAATATTTTCAGTGCGCTTTATGGGTGAAAAAGGTTATATCGTCACTTTCAGACAGGTCGATCCCCTTTTCGTTTTCGATTTGAGCAATCCACTTGCTCCAAAAGTCATAGGCGAACTGAAAGTACCTGGATTTTCAAATTATCTTCATCCGATCAATGAAAACGTATTGCTCGGAATTGGTCAAAATGTTGATGAACTCACTGGTGCCCAGTCCGGCATCAAGCTTTCAACATTTGATGTTTCCGACGGAGGAAAACCAAGAGAAATCACCCACCTGATCCTTGGTGACAGTGGAAGTTACGCTGAAGTCCTGAACAACCACAAGGCACTGATGCTGAATCCATCCAAAAATATGATTGCATTCGATGCCACACTCAGAAAAGAGACTGGCGATTATCAGAGCACCTATTTTTATGGAGCCATGATTCTAGACGTCTCTCAAACCGGCGAAATCAAACTCTTGAAGCAATTGTCCACAGATGGTTTGTACGCTTCAATGGTGAAGAGAGTCATTTATATCGACGAATTGCTCTACTACATTTTAGACGACAACATCAAAGTTTATGATATAAACACTTTCATGGAAATCAAATGAAAAAAAAGCGGGTCCCTTAATAATTGGGATCCGCTTTTTTTCACATAGCTTCATCGACAATACGTCCATATGCTCTAAGTTTATTTTTTGCTCCAAAAATATATTCTTCAGTAATAAGACTTGGCTTAATACCATGTTCTTTGAGGCTTCCATAAATAATCACATTGATCAGTTCCTTGAATGAGATTTCCAAATATTCAGCCATATAGGTCAGACTGGCACTTTCAGACAATGATGGAGTGCCGTTGACATCGATTACATAGAGTTCCTTGTGGGCATCCTCACGGACTTCGATTCTTATGATATCTCTTCCATCTACTGCGTCAAATGTGGCTGAAGCGATATCATAGAGTTGCCAGAATCTTGGATCTTCACTGGTCAGTATTTGAAACTGTTCTCTATCCTTATATTCCTTGCCTTTTGACGCATGGCTGCGAACTCTGTAATGCATCGGAAACGCTATGATTGGAAGTACTGTCTTGACCGCTCCGCCCATGATGCCTATAGTGAACTCTTGTCCTGACAAATAGGTTTCCGCGATGAGTGTCACGTCTCCCAGCTCCTCAAATAGGGCTGATGTTTGTGCTTTGAGCTGATCCATATCCTCTACAATGGAATTGATCGAGATTCCGACACTGTTGCCACCGCCTGCGGGTTTGATGAAAAGTGGGAATTCAATACCCGAAAGAAGATAGGCATTTTCTATCACGTCCCCCTTAAGAATCGTAAAGAACCCTGGTACTTTGATGCCACGTCTACGTAATGTTTCATAGGTGTGATCCTTGTTTCTGCAAACTTCCATGCCATGGATTCCGGTATGGGATGTGGGAATGCCAAGTGATTGGATCACTTCTCTTATCTTTTGCGAACCCGAACCATCATAAAGTGTATCTGGAACATCCAAAAAACCTTCCGCAATGACAAAAGCCAAATCGATTTTTTCGAGTTTTGAGATTTCATCAATCACTTGCTCAGGAGAACGGGCATTCAAGAGGTCGACCTCATTTCCACCGGCCAGCAATGCCTGGTGCAATTGGTTTACCGTCTTTACTGTTGCACACTCACCATAGATACCGGTTCTCTCCTCATTGGGAACGCTATTGTACACGAACAATATTCTATTTTTCATCTGACCAATCAAGCCTCAATCTTTCTTATAATCCTTACATAATTTTATTCACTATCCAATTCTAATCGCAATCCGTCCAATTGACAACATAATTTTTTCTGAATGGTTTTTGATGCTTTTCACTGGGTAAAGATAAATATCAATTGGAGGTGAATCCATGCAAAATTCCAAAGAAAGGCTCTTAAGATGGCAGCTGATCGGTATAGGTGCCTTCAACATAACTGATTATTTTTTGACGCTTGACGCGCTTGAAAAAGGATATACTGAAGCCAATCCTTTGCTGTTGACCATCGTCAACACATTGGAATTTCCACTAGTGAAACTGATTTTGGTGCCCCTGTTGCTCTTTTGGCTTTGGTTGAAAAGACATCAGATCGGGAATTCACTGCCCCGTTATATCTGGATCCCTTTTTTCTCTTATTTCCTGCTCATGGTTTATTTCAGATTTCTATTGATCCACTAAAGCTTTCAAACGCCTGATGATGTCCAAGTTGGTCTCAAGACTGAATCCATCAACAGACATTTCCGCGATTTTGGTGCAACCGTCTACGGCACCGGCAGAAACGATCGCACCTAGAAGTTTCAATTCTACGCTTTCGTCATACATCAGATCCCTTTCATCCATAATGGAAAGCATAGCACTTACCCCATGCCCACCCCAATTGGAAACACCAGCTATAATCAAGTTGTCTGTAGCAGTGACGGATGCAATCCTATCTCCCAAAGGAACGTTTGAAGTTATGTAATCCGTGATTTTACCCATCCCGATTTCATTGCCCCCATCTCCTATCGCAGATGTTCTTATGCCATTTTCTCGTGCGATTTCGAACATATAGTCCAAATCCGGAATGAAGTCTGTCAAATCCTCTCCTGACATGGAATGGTATTTCCCATTTATGGATTTACCTGGTCTTTCAATTGAAATCACATGATGCGGTTTATACTTTGATATGATTTCATCACAAATCATTTCTGAATTTTCAACTGTCACCACATAAAGATTGACATCGATTCCCAAAAGGGCGATGCCAATTTCAATGAATTTGGACGAATGACCATCAGTGACGATAATAACTTCTTTCCCAAGTCGACAAAGCGCATTTGCCATCGATAACGCACCAAGCGGACCATCTGTTTCACCAATTCGTGCATTATGGATATAAAAACCGGTTACAATGACAATGACTTCACTTTTATTCAGATCAACTGCTGTATTCAACAGTTGATTTTTGAGTTTTATCCCCGCCATCCCTCTAAACTCAAGATTCTCAGAGATTATCGCTTCTATTTTATCACCTAAGGTCTCGTACTTGTCCATTGGGAGTCCTCCTTGGAGCAAATCCCTTTGAGAGATTCATTTTTAAGATCTGCAATGAACATATGCCCTGGTGCGTGGGTAATCATCCATTCCGGCTTGGCATTTTCAACTGCAGCCTGTGGAGTCACACCACAAGCCCAGAACACTGGAATTTCACCCTCGTTGATGCTTACGGCATCACCATAGTCGGGACTGTTCAAATCGGTTATTCCAATTTCCAGGGGATTTCCAATATGAATTGGTGCACCATGAACCTCAGGAAATTCTGACGTTATTGCAATCGTTTGATCTATTTGATCTTTCCTGATGGGTCTCATACTGACGACAACCGGACCTGAAAAACGACCTGCCGGCACAGTCATGATATTCGTTTTATACATAGGCACGTTTCTGTTCATCGCAATATGCCTGACTTCAATTCCTGAAGCCATGAGAGCAGCTTCGAATGTAAAACTGCACCCTATAAGGAAGCTCACGAAGTCGACTTGCCAGTAGGATTCAATGTTGGTGGTCTCGAGATGGAATGCTCCATTTTTATAAATTCTGTATTTCGGCAATTCACTGGCAATATTTGCATTATTCGCCAAATATTTAGTGTGCTTTTCACCAGCTTCTAAAATTTCCAGTACAGGACAAGCTTTACTGTTTAGATTTGCAAACCGTTTGAAATCATCAGAATACTTTTTTGGCAAAATGACAAGATTCGCTTGGGCGAAACCATTACACATCCCAGAGGTCGGACCTGTAATCTTTTCTTCTGAAATCAACTTTCTCACTCGATTGGGTGCTTCATTGGCATATGATCTCATGGTGCCCCCTATTTGGACTTGTCCGTAATATGCATTTTGACTTTATGATCCGATTGAAAATCGTTGTCCGGTTTTTCACTTGATTTCTCAGCTCTTTTTTGAAGCTCTTGCTTGGTCCTGCAGCGTTCACAAAATTTTCCGACAGGAATTTTGGTTCCACAACTGTAGCAATGATTTCCAACTTTCGCTGTGTTGAGGGTCAATCTGCCTTCATCGACATACTTCATGATATCGCGAACAGAAATGTCGATCCCCATTTCAAGCATAATATCTATGATTCCTTGAGGTGATATGTCAGGATTGTCATAAACAAGCTCTCTCGCAGCAGTATATTTGTCTCTTTCCGGATCACCTGAGCTCTTGAAATTTCTGGTAGACAATCTGCAGGCCGTGCAAACGTTGCCCCCGATTTCGTCACCAAAAAATCGTCCGCATTTTTCACATTTTTTCAGCATTTCATCCTCCAATATCAATAATTCGAATTTTTCTTCATCTATCTATATCATACATGAAGCAGAGCAAAACATAAACAACATTTCGCTTTATAAATGAGGAACTCTACTATATACTATTAATAATAAAATCATTTGAATATCGGGGGAAGCCTTATGTCCGTTATTATTGACGCACTGCAAAGCGATAGGCGAAATCGCAAAGTCACTCTTTTGGAAATGACAGGTTATGGTACGGGCTTTTTCGGATACGGTTTCATTACACAAATGATCACTTCCTACTTTGTCTTTTATGCAACCGTCTTGTTGAAATTGCCGGGTACTCTCGTAGGATTGGTTTTCGCATTAAGCGTCATTTGGGATGCTGTCAGTGATCCGATGATGGGCTATCTTTCGGATCATACCAACTCCAGGTATGGAAAACGACATCTCTATATCGTTATCGGAACCCTAGGCATTGTACTTTCCAATCTGATTCTATGGCAAGTCAGCCCGGATGCATCAGATCCGATCAAGTTTCTATGGATTCTCTCATGCATACTGATCATAAAAACTTTCATCACCATCTTCATCACCCCCTATAACGCACTTGGTGCTGAGTTGAGCAATGACTATCATGAACGTTCAAAAATTCAAGGCATCAAAACGGTGTATTTTTTGACCGCTCTCGTGATGGTGACTGCTGTTTGCATGTTTGTTTTCTTCAGACCCACCTCGGCATATCCGATCGGACAACTCAATCCACTGGCCTATCGGAACATAGCAGTGATGTCTTCATTGATCATGTTGTTTACCGGGATCATCACTCACCTCAGCACCAAACGTTTCATTGCCTCAGGTGATCCTCAAAGTGAGTTTTCAAATCCACTATCGATTGGAAACTTTATCCGCGAGTCCAAATACAGTTTGCAAGACAAGGATTTCAGACATGTGTTTTTCGGCTATATGTATACCAATTTGGCCAGTGCGATTGTAAGCGTTGTGGGACTTCATACCTTCACTTACACTTTCAATATGAACAATTATGAAATTGGAGTCGTTTTCGGCGTTCAGTTTTTCTTCAGTATTGCCAGCCAACCGTTTTGGATTGCACTGGCGAAAAAAATAGACAAAAAAAAGGCAGTCATAACAGGATTGAAAATCTGCATGGCTGCCTGTGTGATTCTTTTCTATTTTGTCATTCAAATGGAACTTGTTCATGGCAATTACTTATACCTGTTGATTTACGCCACTGTTGTAGGTTTCGGGACAAGTGGCCTGTTTTCACTGCCGCTTTCGATGCTAGCGGATACGGTGGACCAACAGGAATTTCATACCGGCCATAGAAATGAAGGCGTTTATTTCGGCATGTTGAACTTCGGGTACAAACTCTCTCAATCCCTAGCTGTGTTGATGTTGGGCGTTGCCCTCGACATCATCGGCTTTGACGCGGGGCTTGTGATTCAACGACAAAGCACCTTGTTTTCACTAGGGTCACTTCTTTCGGCAGGGAGCTTGCTCACATTCATTCTTGCCAGTATCTCATACAAGAATTACAGTATCGATGAGAAACGGGTTCGGGCGATGCAATTGGCTATTAATAACCGTAAATAATCGGACTCACAGAATCAATCGGTCTGTAGTGCTTTGATTATGGCTTCAATGGTTTTATCCGCCTCATCATATGGCACTTGACACGTTCCGACCATCACATGACCTCCGCCACCATACTGGAGCATGAGTTTGCCGATGTCCACTTTGCAGGTCCTATTTAGAATGCTGTATCCCACTGCGATACTGACATTTTGTTTCTGTTTGCCATCCACCATCCATACGGACACATTTTGGTCCGGATAGAGACTATAGAGCATAAACCGGTTTCCGGTATATATCGGCGACACATCCCTCAGGTCCGTATAAATGACATTGCCAACAAGGTGAGTATGCGCCCGGACCATGGTTTCAAATTTGTCAGCTTGCTCCCAGTATAAATCCACACGTTCCTTCACATCCGGAAGTTCTAAAATTTCATCGATGCTCAAATTTCTACAATGGTTGATCAACTCTTCCATCAGCTGATAATTGCTGATTCTGAAATCCCTAAACCTACCGAGACCAGTCCTTGGATCTGAAATGAATCCCAATAAGATCCATCCGGACGGATTCAATATCTCATCTTTCGTCAGTTGTCCGGAATCGACTTTGTCCACAGCTTTTATCATTTCATCGTAAAGGGGAAAAGTTTTTTCAGCGCCATAATATTCAAATATTATTCGCGCCGCAGAAGGTGCCAAACGGCTCTCACCTTTGACGTTTTGATCCCATCCCAGTCTGTCTTTCTCCGAGGAATGGTGGTCGAACCACATGCCACATCCAGGTACGAACGGCACATTGGCGAGCACATCATTCTCATTAGGCGTAAAAAGACCATCTTGTAGGTCTTTTGGATGCACAAAGATCCAATCATCGATGACTTTGGCTTCTTTAAGCAACATCCCACAGATCAATCCATCAAAATCAGAACGTGTTACCAATCTCATAATTTATTCCTCCCTGTTCTTGTATTTCAAATGTCCATTCCATATTCTTATACCCATTTATTATACCATGCTTTGCTAAATATTTTTCTCTTTCCACTTCCCTTTTTTAAACCAAAAAGACATCACGGCCGCTTCAGCGACAACGGATATGGAAATCGCCAACCAGACGCCGTTTTCAGACATGTTGAAATACTGTGTCAATAAATACGCCAGTGGAATTTTAACCATCCAGTTGCCAATGAGTGATGCGACCATAGGTGGAAAAGTATCCCCGGCACCAGAAAACGCCGATCCGAACACTGTGGAAAATACCGCTAGTAGAACTCCAGTGTAGGTGATTCTGAGATAATTCGCCCCAATCCGAATGACTTCGGCATCCCCAATGAATGCACCGATCAATGCTTTGGGGAAAATATAGAATGGTATGGCAAAAATCACCATGTTTATTGTTGCGAGAACCAATCCCTGTTTGATCAGAAGATCGACCCCCTCCTCATCATGCTTTCCAAGACTTTGTCCGACCATGACAGACATCGCTGTGCCAAGTCCCGCCAAGAATATAAACACAAAGTTGAACATCCTTCCACCGACCCCAAATGCCGCACCGGCTTCAACGCCTTGTGCCAGAACAAGTCTGAACATGATGAGTCCTGTAAAGGGCCTTGTGATCATTTGCATGACCGCGAAACCACCAATTTTAAGTATGCGGACAGCCACCAGTTTTTCAAAGGTAATGGAAGCGATCAAAGTCTTTAACACACCATCATAAATATTCCTGAACACCAACAGACTCATTAGCAAAAATGCGACAATCTCTGCCATAACAGTGGCTACAGCAGCCCCTTCGATGCCTTTGCCGAGGACCATGATGAAGTAATAATCGAGGACAATATTGATGACATTGGCCAGAATGAATACTTTGACTGGATTCTTTGTGTCTCCTGTCGCTTGCACAACAGACCTTGATGTTGCGTTATAAAAGAAAAAAGGCAATCCTATGAGTCCGATGACGACATATTTTTTCGCCATATCCATAACTTGGTAGTCAGCATCTCCAAAAATCATCAACAGTTGATCAATGAAAATAGTGCTGATGACCATGACAATGATTCCTGCCAATATGGACAAAACAATACTATTGGAGGTGATGCGTTTTATGTTTTCTTTATCATTGGCACCGGTAAAACGGGCAACGAGCGCAATCGCACCAGCGGATACGAGCGCAGGCAATACTTGTATGACGCCAAGCAGTGATGTACCTGTCCCGGCAGCCGCAGCTTCAACGCTACCCAATCTCGCTATAAACCACATGTCGGCAATGACCAATACCGTATGAAGGAGTTGTCCCACCATTACCGGCCAAGCCAAGCGCCAGATCTTTGAGATGGCTTTTCTATCAAAATACTTGTTTCCCATTAGCTCCATTATTTAGACCCCCTATCTATTTTAATACATTATCGCTTCAAGTGCCAGATAAGAAAATCAACAATAAAAAAAGACCACAAAAGTGGTCTCGATTGAAACTAATGTTGATTCCTGATGCGCCGCTCGTCTTCTCTGATTCTTTCGTTCACTGCGTCGAGAACGATTTCAGGATCCACGTTTCTTCTGGCATCCTCTTCAATATGCCTTTTCTGAATGGAAGCCAAATGGGAATCTTCAACCCGCCTATTGCCCATTTCGACTTCGAGCTCCTCTTTCCTTGCTTTCATATTGATGAGTTCATGAATGGTCTTATTCATGATATCACCTCCCTATACATTTATACCCTCTTTTTTACCCATCTATTAAATAAATGTGGCGCAAACCACATATTTATCGTATACTTAGTAGTTGCTGTTCAAAACCCTGTTTATTAGAAAAGAGCTGAATATGATTCACGAACAATTTAAAGATTTCGAACTGAGTGATGATCTTTTGAAAGCCATCGAGCTTTTGAACTTCAAATCTCCTACAGATGTTCAACAGCGGGTGATTCCGCTAATCCTAGAGAACAAAGACATTATCGTCAGTTCGGCGACAGGAAGCGGAAAGACTGCATCCTTTGCAATACCACTATGTGAAAAACTGGATTGGGAAGAAAATCAGGCACAGGTCTTGGTGATCACCCCCACAAGAGAACTCGCCCTTCAAGTCAAAGAAGATTTTTTTCACATCGGCAGATTCAAACGGATCAAAGTTTCAGCTGTATTTGGAAAATCTCCAATTCGTTTCCAAGAAAAAGAACTCAAACAAAAGACACATGTGGTTGTCGGCACTCCAGGCAGATTGATCGACCATTTGGAGCGAGGCACACTGAAATTGTCCAAGATCAAATATCTTGTCATAGATGAAGCGGATGAGATGCTGCAAATGGGCTTCGTCGATCAAGTGGAAACCTTACTCCGCGCGATACCTGATGATCACCTTACAGTTGTGCTTTCTGCAACCATTCCAGAAGACATACGCAAACTTTGCGAAAAATATATGAACGCTCCTGTCCATATCACCATTGAAAATCAGGAAAAAGCATCGGACCGTATCGAACAAATGCGATATGATTTGAACGAAAATCAAAAATCCGAATTGCTCAAAGACTTGCTGATTGTTGAAAATCCTGATAGCGCCATCATCTTTTGTAACACGCAACTCAAAGTTGAAGACGTCCACGACTATCTGGATGAACTCGGCTATTCATGTGACCGTATTCACGGCGGGATGGAACAATCACATAGACTCGAGGTCATGGAGGCTTTCAAGAAGGCAAAATTCCGATATTTGGTGGCCACTGATGTCGCCGCTCGAGGGATTGATATCGATCAAATCAGTTTGGTAATCAATTATGACGTTCCAAACACGAATGAGTATTATGTACACCGAATCGGTAGAACCGGTAGAATCGGCAATAAAGGAAAAGCAATCACCTTCGTTACACCTTCAGAAAAGAAAAGTTTGGCGGATTTGCATGTTTATTTGGGGAACGAGATCGATCTCGGAGAAAAGCCTGATTCCGAAACCATATCCGGTCTAGAGGCCGCATTCATCGAAAAATCCAATACAACCCCTGAAGCAAAAGACTCCAAAAGTTTGCTTTTAAACGAAAGTATATTGAAACTTCATATCAACGCCGGGAAAAAGACAAAAATGAGGGCTGTTGATATCGTAGGCACCATTTGTGGCATTGAAGGTGTTGAAGCTTCTGACATCGGCATCATCAACATACTCGACATTTCCACTTTCGTCGAGATTCTCAACAACAAAGGCGAACTGGTCTACTATGAACTACAAAACAGAACCATCAAGGGCAGAATGAGACGTGTCAGTAAAGCTGACAGTTGATCAAAAAAATTAGTCCGGTATTCTGCAAAATGAGAATGCCGGACTTTTTATTATAGATCAGATTATCCTTTTTTCGCGCGATACGTTTTGCCTTTTATTTTTTTGGTCTCAAGACCTTTGATGACAAGTCTTTCCTTGCCACCAGCAATGCTCACTTTGGTGATCTTGTCCATCATTTCGATTTTCCCTATGTCTTCCATGCTTAGTCCAGGAATACTTCGAATCACTGTAAGGATATCTTTGGGTTTGAGTGGACTGTTTGCCATACCTGCATTGATTTGAAGCACAACCGCCTGCCCTTTTTTCATCTCATCCTTATATCGTCTTCTACCAGTTCCCTGCTCAACTTTCTTTCTTATCGATGCCTTCGCAAGTTTGTCGACATGACCGCCCTTGCATGGAATCGTATATCCCAGAAACTTCTGAAGCTCTTCAAAACGGTCCATCTCGCTAGGAATCACCAAAGTGATGGCTATACCCTTTTGATCCACACGTCCTGTTCTACCGATTCTGTGAATATAATTCTCATGGTCAAACGGAACGCCGTAGTTGATAACATGTGTTATGTCTTTGACATGTAATCCTCTGGCTGCCAAATCGGTTGCAATCAATATTTTATAGACACTTTTCTTGAATCCTTTCAACATCTCCATACGCATCCCCTGATCCATACCACCATGGACTGCGCATACGGAATGATTCCACTTTCTCATGATGGCAAATAAATTGTCCACCTGTTCCTGGGTGTTGCAAAATATGATGGTTTTTTCAGGTTGTTCATGTCGAATCATTTTTTTCATGAAGTCGACTTTTTTAAGACCATCGACGGCATAGTAGATCTGCTCGATCTTATCGATATTGAGAACTTCTGACTCAATTTCAATGCTTTCTGGGTTCTTCATGTACATTTGACTCAAAATTTTCACTTCGTCAGGCATTGTAGCCGAAAATAGAAGTGTGACCCGTTCGGATGGCAATTTATTGATGATGGTCTCAAGTTGTTCTTTGAAGCCCATCAAAAACATTTCATCTGCTTCATCAATGACGAGATATTTGATATCTTGAAGTTTCACATTCTTGTTCAAGATATGATCCATCATTCTGCCCGGAGTTGCAACAATCACATGTGGATTCTGTTTGAGCTCTTTCCTTTGAAGCTCCATTGGTTGCTTCCCGTATAATGCACAGAATTTGAGGCCCTTGTATTTGCCAATTTCCGAGATGTCTTCTTTGACTTGGACTGTCAGTTCTCTCGTAGGCGTCAATATCAATACCTGTGGTCTGTCAAGTTCCGCATCTGCCTTCTCGCAAAGGGGAATGGAAAAGGCGGCTGTCTTTCCACTGCCTGTCTGTGATTTTACAATTAGATCCTTCCCCTCTAAAATCATCGGGATGGTCTTCACCTGTACCTCTAGTGGTTTTTGAAATCCAAGTTCGCTGATTGCCCTTTTGATCTGGTTGTCCAGTGGAAAATCTTTGAAACTTTCTATCTGTTTTTCATTGCTTTCATTCAGTACTTCCATTTAATGACCTCTTTCTATTTTATCGCGTATATTTGATTATACCATAAAAACAGACTCAACACTCCAATGGGATATGTTGAGTCTGAATATGATGTGTAATGATCTCTAATTGGTGAAAATTTGTGTCCAAGTGTAACCGCCGTACTTTCCACCTGCGACTATTCCAATTCCAATCTTGTTGTATGCCGGATTCATGATGTTGGCGCGATGCCCTTCCGAACTCATCCAAGCATTGACAACAATTTCAGGTGTTTTCTGTCCAGTGGCCAAATTCTCTCCCGCTCTCATGTAAGAAATGGAGTGATATGCGAGCAATTCTTTCAATCCGCCAAAAGTTGGTGAAGTGTGAGAAAAATAATTGTGATCCACTATGTCTTGTGATTTTACTGTTGCCACATGAAGCAGTTCATTGGACATGCTCAAAGATGAAATTCCCGCTTTCCCTCTTTCAATATTTACAAGACGTAGCACTTCTAGAGCATATTCATATTCAATGGCAAGTATCGGCTTAACCACATTTTCAACCGATGGTCTTGATCCTGTTATTGTCACTTCATTGGTAAGCCCTTGCCATCCAACGGAATATCCAAGCACTTCACTAACAAATCTTACAGGTACAAGTGTTCTGCCATTTAAAATTGTCGGAGGCACTTCCACCTCAATAATTTTACCATTGAGTTCAGCTTTATGGCGATCAATGAAAAGTCTGATCAAATTACCATCCTTTTCAACAAGAACGCTTCTCGTCTCAGCTTCCCAAGTGATCCCTAGACCCAAAGCCTCAGTTATAAAGCGAAGTGGCACCATCGTCCTGCCACCGATAATGATTGGAGCTTGCTCCAATCTGAATGGCTCAGAGTTGATCATAGCCCATTCGGAATCCAGTGTCATCAAAACATTGACATTCAGATCTTCCGATGCCGCATATGAAGGGCCGAAGTTTCCCATTACGAGTATTCCTATGATTAAAAACAGGACTGTTTTCATTAAATTCGATTTAATTTTTAGTGTCATTCGCATAATTCTCCTTAGAAAAAGTATTTCAGATACTAATTGATAGTTTAACATCATGACCCAAACACCGTCAAGAGACCAAAGTCCCGATATGTCAACCAAAGTCCCGAATTCAAGCGAATAACACAAAAAAGTTGGGATTACCCCAACTTTTAGTCATTTCAACTCACTTCCCATTTTTTCGATTGATTTTTTTCATCTTTTTGAGATGTTCAATAACCCTTCCCGATGAATGATCGATATCGAGCAAAATCTTCTCCGCGAGTTCCGTGTTTCCGCTATTATAGGCTCGAATTGCTTTTTTTGCGTAATCATGCAATTCCTCATGAGGTTTTTCCATCTGTTTGATGGCGTCACACATGTTATGATCGTCAAAATGTGTGTTGTCGCACCATTTTCCCAATCGGCAAGTGTGGTGTGTTCCGACTTCCTGTTCGGATAAGGTCTCGTATCCAAGAATCATGTTATACACACGCCATCTCCAGATCAGGTGATCTGTCATACAGATTTCTATTTGTGTATTGATGTCCAAATCGTAGTCTTTTTTGATGAGTTCCATACGAATATCATTGATCATCGTTGAAATGGAATTAATGGCTCTTCCCGTTTTCTCGGTTTCCTTGTGTAGAGTTTTGGTTTCCTCATTGATTACAGTCACTGCACTGGACATTTCCTCTGAAGCGGCGGTTTGTTCCTGGATATTGGCGCTGATTTCCACGAAAGTGCCATTGATATGATTGAGGTCTGTTTGCATTACATCCAGCGCCCCCACAGCCTCGGTGAGGTGTTCCTTGCCCTTTTGGAAAGATGAGTTCGAGTCCTCAAGAGCTTTGCTGGTGCTACCGATTTCATAAGTCAACCGGTCTACAGTGGCTCTGATATACTCCACTTGCTGTTTTGTGTTTTCAGCAAGTTTTTTTATTTCATCAGCGACAACCGCGAAGCCTCTTCCATGTTCCCCTGCCCTGGCTGCCTCTATGGAGGCATTTAGTGCCAAAAGATTGGTTTGATCGGCGACACCTTTGATGATTGTAACCATCTGGTTGATTTTTTCTGCTTCCGCTTTGACATTGGCCATCGTCGCTTGGACTTTTTTGGATTCTTCAAAGCTGAAAACAATTTCCTCGAATGCTCGATCAATGTCTTTCAGCGATTGGTTTGCAACTTTAATCGAATTACCCGCTTTCTCTGAGGAATCCTGAACAAAATGTGAGATATCTTCAATGGAGGCTGTCATCTCTTCGCTTCCTGAAGCCACATTTTCAATCATGCTCGCCTGTTTGTTGACACCGATCAACATGTCTTTGATATAGTCGAGTTCAGTGACATATTTCAGTAGGCTGTTGATTTTCGACAAATATTCGATTTCTTCAATATGATTGTTCAATTCTACCTGATCTGTGGCGATATCGGTCTGAATCTCAAGTGTGGGAATTTCTTTTTTTGCTCTTTTCTTGAACATGACCCCTCCTACTTTGAAGTTGACTCCAGTTTTGTATAGTTCTCTTCTATCTGTGATCTTTTTTCATTCCAAAGATCGAATGACAAATTGACATAGTACTGGTCTGGAGTCTCGAATCTCAAGAGCCCATCCCACAATTTGTTGATTTCACTTTGACAGTATTCCCTGATTTCATCAAGCGTAGGAAATTCATATACTATTTTCCCCTTTTCAACGATGGTTTCCTGCAATTTTCTGGCAGTGAAATTTTTGGCAGTCTTTTTCTTTGATGGCATCGCCTCATCGAAAAGAACGTAGGTCTGACCGACCGTTTCTCCCTTGAAAGTCAACAAATCCGAAAACGCTTTACCTGTATTGTTGTCGTAAAATCTCCAAACATCTTTTAATCCGGGGTTGGTGACTTTGATGATATCCTCGGACAACTTTATGCGCGGCTCAATCTTTCCGTTTTTTTCTACAGCAACAAGTTTGTATACACCACCATAAACCGGTTCGGAGGATGATGTCATCATCCTTTCGCCGACGCCATAGGAATCTATAGGCGCACCTTGCATCTCAAGTTCTCTGATCTTGTATTCATCCAAAGAACTGGAGACAGTGATTTTGGCATCTGTGAACCCGGCATTGTCAAGTAGTTTTCTCGACTTCACCGCAAAGTAATTGAGGTCACCACTATCGAGGCGGATGCCCATGTACGCATCCTTTTCCATGGTCCTGAACACATCGATGGCAGCTGGAACGCCAGAGTTCAAGACATTATAGGTATCCACTAAAAATACGGATTTATGCGGATAAGCCATCGCATAATTCTTGAATGCGGTTCGGTCATCACCATAAAATTGCACCCAACTGTGAGCCATTGTTCCAACGACAGGGATATCAAACATTTTGTGGGCGAGTACGTTGGATGTGCCTATACAACCACTGATATACATCGCTCTTGCTCCGTAAAGGGTCGCATCTATGCCATGACCTCTCCTAGCGCCAAAGTCCACAACGGGTTTCTTCCCCGCCGAGCGTACTATACGGTTTGCTTTTGTCGCAATCAGACTTTGATGATTGAGAGTCAGAAGCAACATGGTCTCTATGAGTTGTGCCTGCAAAATGGATGCACCGATCGTTACTATAGGCGTGTTCGGGAATACCGGTGTCCCTTCTGGAATCGCCCAGATATCTCCATCAAATTTGAAAGTTCTCAAATATTCCAAAAACGCCTCACTAAACATATCCATATTGCGCAGCATTTCAAGATCTTCATCTGAAAATTCAATGTTCATTACATAGTCAATGAATTGTTCCAGTCCCGCTGTGATCGCAAAGCCACCGCCATCAGGCACTCTTCTAAAAAAATAGTCGAAATAGACTCTTACGTCAGTATCATTGTTCATCAAATAACCATTGGTCATTGTTATCTCATAAAAATCAACCAAAAGTGACAAGTTCTTCTCACTTTTCCAGTTCGGTTTTTTCATAAATCCTCCAGTAAATCACTATAATTGTCCTTTTAAATCATAACACTGTCAAGCAGTTTCATACAATCGAGTTCGTTCAATGGTTTGGAGTAATAATATCCCTGCATGAAATCACAATTCATGTCTTTCAACAGTTCCAATTGCTCAAGTGACTCCACACCTTCCGCGACAAGTGTCATGGTCATTTGTCTTCCGATTTGTATGATCAATTGCACCAGTTCTTCCTGTGATTTGCTTATGACCATCTCATCAATAAATGATTTGTCGATTTTCAGAATATCCACCGGCAAGGTCTTGAGGTAACTCAGTGACGAATAACCTGTGCCGAAATCATCCAGTGCGACCCTTACTCCCTTCTTTTGAAGACGTTCGAGTTTTGATGAAACCGTATTGATCGCTTGAATGACGACAGACTCGGTAATTTCAATCACAAACTGATCTGTAGGGATGTCTTTTGCTATTAGAGCTTCCTCGACTACGATTTCAAAATCGTCTTGCATCAACTGCAATACGGAAACATTGACTGCCATATGATAGGATTTGTGATATCGTCTGTTTACATTGGAAAGAAAACTCAGCGCCTCATCGATCACCCATTTCCCAATCGGCATGATTAATTGCGTCTCTTCAGCGATAGGGATGAATTCCAGCGGTGGAACCTGTCCGAGGATTGGATGATACCATCTTAATAATGCCTCAAACCCGACAATGTCATTGGTCAAGCAGTTCACTTGAGGTTGAAAGACGAGTGACAACTCACCGCGTTGAAGAGCTGTCTTAAGTGCATCTTCTCTTTCAATCCGCCAAATCCTTTTCTCAAACATCGCACTCTGATATCTGACCACTCTTCCCCGGCCATCCTCCTTGGCTTTATACATTGCAAGATCAGCCCTAGTCAGCAGTGATTCCAGTGTGTCTCCATCATGTGGATATACAGCTGTTCCAATACTGACGCTGTTTGAGAAATTGCTGTATTCCACTTGAATGACATTATTGAGCGCATGGATCAATCTGCCTGAAAGCTGATCGAGTTCATTGATGTGATGCATTCTATGATAAACGACGAACTCATCTCCACTGATTCTGAAAACTTCACTTTCCGGAATAAGGTGGTTTTTTAGAATCGAACCCACTTCTTTGATATACTTATCGCCAAATCTATGTCCCATGGTATCGTTGATCCGTTTGAAGTGATCAATGTCGATCAACATGATTCCATATTGGTTGATCCCTTTTTTCAGATCTTTTGAAACTTGAGTCTCAAGAGCTTTCTTATTGGAGAAGCCTGTCATTTCATCATGAAATGCTGCGTAACGGATCTGATCTTCCATTTTTCTGATCGCATCGATATCCGTGTATGAACTGACTATTCGGGTCGGGCTTCCACTTGAATCTCTCGCGATAACACCTTTGACTAAAAACCATTTGAAAATGTCGTCTTTCGTTCTTATTCTGATCTGACTTACAAAATCCTTTATCCCCTCATTGAAATCCTGATCAAAATAGGGTTTTATGTGTTCGAGATCGTCTTCGTGAACATGTTTGAATATGGCACTTGAATTGGTGATCCGATGTGATGGATATCCGATCAATTCCTTCCAACTTCCCGATGCTGTTATGATATCATCTTTGATATTCCATTCGATGATCGCATCTTTGATGGCATCCAAAATGAGCTCGTTTTTTTCTTTGGACGCTTGCAACTCGTCAAACAATTCATTTAAGGCATCAAACTGAGCTTTGAGCTCCTCTTCTGACGCCATGATCTCATCATTCAACATTTTTTGTTCGATATTCTTTTCGGCAAGTTCATTTTTCAGTTTCACGTTCTTGTTCAGATAATAACCCAAAATCACCAGAAATACACCCATGACAATCATTATGGAAATAGCGGACAAAATCCACCCTCGATAAGTTTCAAAGACTGAGATCGGTCGGTTTAGGATGATCACATCGCTGGACAACAAGTCAAAATCAATACCATACTCGACAGCTGTGGCATAATCTATCGCATTGATGTGGATACCATCCCTTACAAATTCCAAACTATCTGCATCAGCACCGCTTAATATTGCTATGGCCAGTTCCCCGGAACGCTCACCAATCAGCTTGGCACTCAGCAGATTGCCCCCTATCGCACCTTTTCCGAGAGCAAAGTCATATAGTGAAAAAACTGCTGCGGATGTGGATGCACTGACTTTTTCAATCATATCCTCAAAATTGATGTTTTTTCCATGGACATCCGTATAATATGCGGTCATCAAAATGCTGTCTTTGTTGTCCAGTGACGCTACAAATGATACGATTTCCTCTATCGACAAATTGGATAACTTGATGACTTCAATATCAGTCAACGTCTTATGCACCTCCACTGCAGCGGCTTCCCCCATGGCACGTCCGCTTTCAGTCTCATCATAAATGATATAAAACGTATCTAGATCCGGATTGATAATCTGCGCCATTTCCAGTGTGGTTTTTATATCGACGATTTCCAACACACCGGTCAGATTTTTTTCATCAGTGACCAATTCATCAAAACTGGATTCACTGATGCCATTAAAGATCACCGGAACATCACCGAACAATTTTTCACGGTGTTTCAATATGAATTCAAAAGCCGCATCATCTGATGCAATGATCAGATCAACGGACAAATTCTCATATTTATAAGTCAGCATCTCTTCAAACAGAATCAATGTCTCATCTGTAGGATGTTCCTTCCAGTCCATGTACTCAACGAAAAATTTCACATCTCCTGAATACCCGGTCTTTATTGTTTCAATTTCGGCTTTTGTGGAGTCGTCTGTCCATGACAAACCATGATGATAGGAATTTATGATTAGAATATTTTTATAAGTTGAAGCGTAATTTGCATCGTATAGGATTGTCATAACAAAAAATATGAGTACAATCACTAGGAATATGTATTTTTTTTGTCTCATAAAGTATTCTCCTTATCTGTGGTCCTTTCAAAGATTATACCACATCTATACAATATGAAACGCCCTTATGGAAACGGGCGTCACATGTAGATTATTTAATTTGCGTCTTCAGCGGGAATGTAAACTTCGTTTGCGATTTCCAGCAGCATTTCTTCAGATGCATCCTTGTCTACGAATACGGAATACATCAATCCAGGAACAGTGTCATACCATAAACAAATACCTTCTTGTCCCTCAATATAACTGATTTCGCCACTACAATAACTGATTTCAATTTCTTTTGTGACAGTCCAATCGTAATAGGCACCTGAGATATCCGTTGGTGTGCTTGTAGACTGGACTCGATAGGTGCATTCGACCTGATCCAAACTGAAATTTGCCTCGGCAATATCAGGCCCTTCCTCAATGTCGATAATCTGATAAACAACATTTTCAGCATCTTCCGGTACCTTTAATGTCATCCCCAATGTTGCAAGAATCTCATCATAGCTGGACACCCTCACCGGATTGGGCAGTTCGGAACTTTGCTCCTCACTTCCATCACTTTCACAGCCAAAACCAAAGACAATCATAGTCGAAATCATCAGGAACAAAATGATTCTTCTCATTATTGCCCCTCCTTTCACCTAAAAAGCCCTTTTAGGCTACATATATTATACCCAGATTCTATATTTTCACACTTCTTGTTATATAAACTAATAATCGGGTATAAGAAAATCTCTAGTTATTTTGCTCGGAGTATTTTGTTTGAGGCGTCTGATTTTTACGGAATGGGGATGAGTAGAATGGCAGTTGTCAAAAAAGGTGTTTTTATTGATGCTCCTATTGAAAAAGTCTTTAAACATGCCATTGATCCAATGAAATGGGACCAATGGTATGCGGGATTGAGCGGACCAGAAAAAATAAGTGGTGACGGCGGGTCCGGAACAGTAACAGAATTTCATTACTCAATGGTAGGTTTTCGTCTTCCGATCACAATAAAAGTGGAAGAGGTCACTTCTTCCACCGAACAATGTGTTTGGAAAGGATCATTCGATGGCGGTATTTCTGGGACCCAAGTATTCACTTACACTAAAAAAGACAATGGTACCCAGGTTGAAGCTCTGATTGATTACACCGTACCAGGAAAAGTTTTAGGAAAAATAGCCAATAAATTGGTCGTTGAAAAAATGCAGGAAAATTCCACCGAACAAACACTATCCAACCTCAAAGCTTTGTTGGAACATGAATAACTATTTCACATGGGCATCTTCGGATGCCTTTTTTTATGGATCCACTTCAATCCTCAAAT
Organism: Firmicutes bacterium UBA5201; assembly: GCA_002412775.1. Lineage (GTDB taxonomy): Bacteria > Bacillota > Clostridia > Peptostreptococcales > Acidaminobacteraceae > Fusibacter_D. The sequence continues at coordinate 31,937 of DHVT01000010.1, forward strand.
GTGAAAATCATAGGTTTCTTTCAATCTTTCAAGCATTTCAAATACCACAGGGCAGACACGTGCTGATTCTATAATGCCCAGTGAACTCGACAATCGATCCGGCAGATTCGTGTAGGGGTATTTTCTACAACTTGCAGGTTTGCAGGATTCAATGGCACAACTGTTGTCCTCTCCCAAAAACACACACGGTTTGGTGTTGATCTGGTAATCACCAAAGCTATCAATGATATATTTCTCCTTGAAAGATTCAAGTGTCATACCTAAATAGTCCGCAGTTTCAATCATTTCATCTTCTTCAAATGTCGCCTCATACTTTTTGCAGCAATTCCTGCAACTGTTACAATCATATTCCGAAAAAAGTTCATTATGGAGACCCAAAAACTGAGCATCCAGAGTCTTTGAATCGGCATTGGCTTTTAAATATGCCCTAAATGCATAATTTTCCTCTTCTTTTGAATAATAGGCTTCCTTCAATTTCTTAAGTTCAATCACATCATCCCTCCATTCGCCATTAAAAAATCATGTGCCGCAGTAAGTTCTGTACAGGTTTCCATTTGAAACGGGCGCTTCGATATACTCCTGGTGCTCTAGAGAGTACGAATATGGATGCCGTAGCACTTTATTCAATCTTTCCATAACTGAATAGTCGCCATTTTTAACGGCCGCATCGAGCGCAGCTTCCACCTGATGGTTTCTTGGGATAATGGATGGATTGGCGAAACGCATCCTCCTATCTCTTTCGGAGCTGGTGATGGATTGTCTTTCCAAACGATTTTTCCACAAGTTGTACCACCTTGCAAAGTTTTCTGTTCTAATCAAGTTGCAGTCTTCAGGTCGGTCCAAGGTCAACGCCCGAAACGTGTTGGTATAATCCGATTTGTGTGATCGCATCATTTCAAGCAATTCTGAAATCAACGGTTCGTTATTTTGAGGATCACCTGACAGGCCAAGTTTCGATTGCATTTGCACGAGCCAGCTTTCCTTGTGCAGTTTTCCATAATGGGAAAGCGCCTCTTGCGCCAACTGAACGGCTTTGGAAGAATCCGTATGCAAAAGAGGCAACAATGTTTCCGCGAATCGTGCGAGATTCCACCCTGCGATGTGACGTTGATTGCCATATGCATATCGTCCATTCACATCAATTGAACTGAATACGGTCATTGGATCGAATGCGTCCATAAAAGCACATGGTCCATAATCAATGGTTTCCCCACTGATACTCATGTTGTCTGTATTCATGACGCCATGGATGAATCCGACGTTTTCCCATTTGACGATCAAATCCACTTGACGTTTGATGACTTCCTTTAGAAGCATCAGATAACGGCTTTCCTCATTCTCAAGGTGCGGGTAATGTCGCTTGATCGTATAATCAGCAAGTATAGACAACTCTTCAAGAGTGCCCCACTTCGCAACGTATTCAAATGTGCCCACACGGATGTGACTGCTGGCGATACGGGTCAAAACAGCACCAGCAAGCATTTTTTCACGTATGACCGCCTCACCTGTGGCTACTATGGCCAAACTGCGTGTAGTGGGAATCCCAAGCCCATGCATGGCCTCACTGATGATGTACTCCCTAAGCATTGGACCAAGTGCGGCTCTGCCGTCACCTCCTCGAGAATAAGGCGTTCTCCCAGATCCTTTGAGCACAACGTCCACTCTCTGGCCCGATGGTATGATATGCTCACCGATCAGGACAGCCCGACCATCTCCAAGCATTGTAAAAGAGCCGAACTGATGTCCTGCGTATGCTTGAGCGATCAACATTTCGCCATTTGGTGATTTGTTGCCCGCTAGAACTTGAAGCCCCTCCTCGCTCAGTAGAAAGTCGATGGGCATTCCTGTTTCAATTGCCAATTCCTTGTTGAATACCACCATTTCTGGTGCTCTGACAGAATTGGGTCTGACTTCACTATATAATTTGGGAGGCAGTTTATAGTAACTGTTCTCCAGTTTCCATGATTTCATATGATCTCCATTATGTTGAATCGGTTAAAAAGCGTCTTAAAACGATTAATACCCGATTAAGCAAGTTGTATTCATTACAAATGTATCCAAATACTATGCGTTTTTCAGCTTTTTTAATATACTTGAATTATCAAATACAAAAGGAGAACACCATGGACAATATGATTTACTTTATGAGTCAACATCCAGCAGTCTACGACCTGACTCTTGATGATTCAAGATTATATATCGGAGTGAGTGATCGGCCATGGATCTACATGTATAGTTCTGATCCGGACACTTTTCAGAGAACTGGTATGCGAAAGATTTTACCTGCCTGAAACCATCCCATTACCAGAAATCAAATCCGATGTCCATCCACTCGATATTGAAGATGCAGCGATTATACAGGCTTCCCACGCCTATTGTGAATATACAGATCTCAATTATGTGACAACAAGAATAAAAGATGGTCATCATGCGGGTCTGAAGGTAAATGGTGAATTGGTGGCATGGGCTATTACGCATGATGATGGCGCAATAGGGTTTCTATATGTAAAACCTGAATTCAGAGGTTCAGGTTTGGGAAAAGACTTGAGCGCATTCAATATCAAAAGCCTTAGGTCTGAAAATCTTCCGGTTTATGTGCACATAGAGAAAGACAACAAGGCATCCATGACTCTTGTGACCAATATGGGCTTCGTACATGACCGAACCATTAGATGGTTTACGATGCCTGTTTAGACATAATATTAATATAAGAGCCCCACTCCACATGATTCATCGTGTGAAATGGGGCTCTTTAACGCTTTATTTCTTCTGTCATATGGTTTTGATCATTACAATGAAATCGCTCCCACTGGGCACTCATCTACACAAACACCACACGAAATGCATTCATCACTGATTTTTGCTTTGCCATCCACCATTGAAATTGCATCAACTGGACACACACTGACACATGCACTGCACCCAGTACATTTTTCTTCATCAACAACTGCTTTCATAAAAACACCTTCTTTCAAAAAAATCTCAGATCAGTCCGATCTGACCATAGTTTCACCACATTTGGAGCACTTGGTAAGATTACAAGGTACCGCACGCTGATGTTTGGTTTTATCTCCACACTTTGGACAAATGCAGTACCCGTCTATACCTGTTGCTACCGATTCTCCTGCCCTTCGTCTTCCAGTTCCAGCTCTTGTGCCTGTAGGTCCGGTCGCATCTTTTCTTGGCATTTCACCATCTCCTTAAAGTTTTAAACATATGTCATTTACAATTCAATTATACGCTTATTTTCAAGTCTGTCAAATCAACAATTCGTCGATGTATTTCAACATTTTCTCATAATGACTGCCCTTCCAGTAGATTTTATGGCATTTTTCACAAATAAAAATTTCCCTGCACCAAATTTTGACTTTCGCTGGCAATTGGATGAACAATTCTTGATAAGTTTCATCTTCTTCATGAACATCCAACAAAGTGCCATTACACATAAGACATCTTGAGAATGGATTGATTTCATTATATAGATCCAGTCTTTCCAACACTTCAATCACTTGTTTTTCTATATTCGTGCTCCTGATGATAAGGCCTCTGTCGATGATCGTTCTCATCAGAAGTCTTCGATCACGGGTCAATAGAATCCGACTCTCGTTCATTGCAATATCTGCAAGTTCAACATCATCCCAAGTTGAATCGTACAAGATATCAAATCCAAGGAGTCTTAATTTTTTAACCAATTTGCCCAGGTGCACATCCGCTACAAACTTTGAGTCTCTTAGTCCATGATCGCGGATTTTTGTGAGACCCTCTATATTGAATCTTTCAAACATCGGGTAGACGCTGATATGATCCCCGGCCTTTACTATATGATCAAATGAAACGGATTCACCGTTCACCAATATCATATCCACTTCGACATGTGGTATACCATAGCTCTCAATCAAGTCTTTGACAGAACGTTTACCGTAATATGAAAATTCTATGTCCTCTTTAAGCGCATGGCCCTTTATGAAAAAGTTGAGTTCTTCGTAAAACCTGATGGTTCCCTTTGTTTTATTGAATTTCATCACACATCACCTTCATTGTCATTTTACCCATATGTCAGACCAATATGCGGCTGATTTGACTTCTGTTTGGTCTGTGCCATGACCATTAAATAAGTCTTAAGATTCGCTTAAATGCCCTCTTTTTCCATCTTTGAATGTTATAATAATATCAAATGATGAGGAGGCGAATGATTTGCAAAGTAAAGCCCTGCTGGGATTAATCGTAATACTTAGTTTCTATGCCCTATATGATTTCATTTCCACAAAAAAATACGAATGGATCTCCGTCGAATCCAAAATAGGACTTGGTTTTTTAACCAATATTTTTACTATGTCAGGTCTGATCAACATACTTTTGCTCTACGAAATACAGCTTCATTTTACCGTTTACATAGCCATTCTGCTGTTTTTATGTCTATTGGTCCAGTATATTACCATACATTTCGGCGGATTCAGATATAAAATTCCTTATTCCGACACGACAGAACTTTCTGTTTTGCTGAAAAATGTTCTCTGGTACCAAGGGTATAAAGATGTGGAGCAAATCGTGGAATACAGGGAGAACAAGTTTTCATTCCCCGGCGAAAAGAAATCCATTGAACTGGAATTTCGCGAAGGTTTTTTCAGCAAGTCTGATTTTCACATCCTGAAATTCAAGAAGTGGACGAATCGGGAATTCAGAGAGGCAATCACAGAATCGCTCGATGCGAAAATTGAGAGATATGAACTCACAGCACCCTCTACGACATATAAAATCTTTGAATTTATAATCATTCTGGTTTGTATAGTCGGATTCATCGGCTATTATAATTACGAAGCGCTTAGGCCTCATGAACTGTCCATATACGATGCGAACTCAGCTCCGGAAGTTTTGTTGTTGGCGGACCATGATATTCTGATTACCGATCCTTCGCTGATCTCCTCTTTTGAAGATCAATTTGAAAATTCCAATGCCATTTATGACAAACAAATCTCACCAAAAGCCATGACCGATTCCGTGATAAAAGTGACCTATGGCGATTCCTATAGAACGCTTTATATCGGACCGAAATTCAGTTATCTATATGTCGATTTTGAAGCAATGAAAGAAAAATCCTCCTGGGACAATTTGATGGTTTCAATTTATGGTCTTTATGGCAAACAGGAAGGCGTATACTATTTTCTTTTCGCAAATGACACTTTCTATGACGAGTTGACACGAATCATCCAAAACCATTGATTTTCTGGAGGTCATCAAATGAAAAAAATCGACAAGACACAATTGCTGATCCTTATTTGGATTGTCATGACAGTTTTTTCCCTATTCAAGATGAATCAATTGACCACAGAGGTCGCACAGCTTCAATGGCAACTCAGTGCACAAGAAAATAGCATTTTCAGTCAAATCAGTGGCATTGAAAGTATCGTCCATCAGATGAAAGAAGCCGATCGATGGTATCAGGAAGTTGAAGCCCCAAAACTGGACTACGTCAAAGACAATTTCCAACTCAAACTGAAATTCAAGCTGTTGGAATATTTCAAAGAAAGCAAAGTTTCATTTCACGTGAGGAATTTCGGCTCTGATGAGTTCATAACTTACGCCGCCACTGATATCGGTAGTGGTATATACGAAATTCAATTATCGGAATTCGGTCCTCTAAATCCAGTTTCAAAATTTGACGTACACTTCTCAAATCCAGATACTATGATGCTCTTGGATTTTGAGGATTGGGATCATGAAAATATCCTTGAGTACTATATCTCTGTTGAACATGGTGAAACGATGAGAGTCTCCGAGACACATCAAGCTTATATGCACGACCTTGTCTATAATGTTTTCCAACCTATAAGCGGCCAGATAAAAATCGATGATGAAAACAACCTGATTGAAACCAGTTTGGAATCCAATGTTAGGGATCGGAGTTATGTTTACTACAACATCGCCCGCGTGGAGATTCAGGCTTATAAGGATAACAAAATGGTGGAGTGGTGGGAATTGAAACCGCTTGATTCAGACTCACATTGGTTGCAATTCGTGGATACCCTGGAATCCACAGAGGAGTATGACCACTTATACATCGAAGTGAAATATATAGGTCATGATGAGACGAGCACAATGATCCATAAGAGAATAATCGGTAGCAAACGCTGATTTCTATAGGAGGTGTACTTACTTTGAACCATATTCTCAAAAAACTAATAGCCGCACTTTTGACACTCCTAGCGACTACATTTGTTGTGTTTCTTGTTATGGAACTTTTACCCTATGATGCAATCAGTCAACGTGTTTACGCCTTTGGCCCTAATCGACAAGCTATTTTGGACGCTCTGAGGGCAGATCTAGGTCTTGACTTGCCACTATACCAGCGCTACCTCAATTGGTTGGGTGATCTGCTGACAGGAAACCTGGGCATCAGTATTCATTCCAAAAGACCAGTTACGGAAATAGTCGTCGTACCCATTGCGCGTACATTATTGCTAAATGGAACTTCATTTATACTAGCTGTACTTTTATCCGTTCCCATCGCAATCTTTTGTGCAACCAGACGCAGCAAATGGGCTGATTATTTTTCCATGATTCTTACCTCTACCGCCGCTTCAATACCCGCCTATATTATTGGAATTCTCTTAATCTACAATTTTTCACGTCATATTTCATGGCTTCCCATAAGCGGTATGCGAACGACTCTTTACATTGTTCGGGGTTATGAGAACGCTCTACAAGAATGGCTAGATGTTCTTAGGCATATGATTCAACCGGTCTTTGCCATGACTATTGTGATGCTGGGTACATTTGTTCCTTACATCCGTGGCGCACTTTTGGAAGTGCTCGGACAGGATTACATGAGAACCGCTAAAGCGAAAGGATTAACTGGAACGAGCATACTATTTAAACACGCATTCAAAAACGCGACATTGCCTTTGATTTCACTTGTTGCCATGTTGTTACCCGGTCTTATTATGAGCAATATATTTATTGAAGCTGTCTTTAGATGGCCAGGTGTAGGCATGCTACTCATCGATTCACTATATAATGCAGAGGTATTTGTCGTTAGTGCTATTGTACTCTTTTATACACTCTTGACCTTAGTTGGCAGCACATTGGCGGATATAGTCAGCCACCGTGTAGATCCAAGGTTGAAGGAGGAACACAAACTATGATCCCTTCTTTCAAACATAAAGAAAGTGGCGCTTCCGGTCCTTGGTTGGAAGCCTGGAAGCGATTTAGAAAAAATCGTTTGGCCCTTATTGGCCTTATTCTATTTGCGCTCATACTACTAGGCATTATCTGGATCCCCATCTTATCGCCATATACGTGGAATCAAGTGGATGGCAGCATGAAATATGCTCCACCCTCTGCAGCACATTGGTTTGGTACGATGCGAAATGGCAACGACTTGTTTGTCAACATCTGGTATGGAGGTAGAGAATCGTTGCTTTATGCGCTTGTAGCAACCGTCGTGTATCTTTTTACAGGAACGATGTTAGGCCTTTGGGCAGGTTATCACGGCAAAAAAGTCGACTTTTTTCTAAACCACATCATGGATTTTGTTCATGCGCTTCCACATATCCCAATTTTAATGGTGGGCGCCATAGGACTGACAGCTCGTGAATGGCGTGCGCCACAAATACTCTTGGTGGCTATGGTCACCTATGGCTTTTTAAGTTCGCCCGTTCTTTTTAAAGTAATTCGAAGTCAAGTCATCTCTATAAAGAGTCAAGAATTTATGCATGCCGCCCAAATCCTAGGTTTATCAAAGAGAGCCCAGGTGTATGGTCATATTCTTCCCAATGTGCTCACCCATGTTGTCGTTGCACTCTCTCTAATGATCTCTCAAGCAATCCTGATAGAGCTTATGTTGTTTTTTATAGGTATCGGTTATAGGGGCGGTGAATTTACACCCATGAAACCTACATGGGGCAATCTTATACCAAACATTCGAGGTTTTGATGCTTATAAAAATTATCACTGGCTAACATTTTTTCCAATTATGACTATTATTGTTGTGACTTCCTCATTAAAATTAATAGGAGAAGGCCTTAGAGAAGCGTTAGATCCAAAGTCCCAAAAGATGCACTAGAAATCTTCAATTCTAATCCCGTTTGAAAAAAAGCTCAATAAACTTATTGGTTTCCGCTTCGATATCCACAGGGTACAACTCTGGGTAAAGAGAATTTCCCACCCACTGGGCACCAATCAGCCGCATGATCGATGGTGGTCTGTTGATCCAATCGAAAGGCTCGTTAGGTATTCTAAAAACCTGTCCATTTTTAACCGCATCGACATTTTTCCAAAGTATGCTATCCGATATGGAATCGCTGGATCCACTTACAAATATGATTTCAGGGTCCCAAAGCAGGGCTTGTTCGATGGATACGTCCATCCTCCCACCGCCTGATTCTGCAACAATCTCTCCTCCCATCAATTCCAGAAGTTCAACATTGATGGTACCTTTTGAAGCTGTTTCGAGCCCTTCCGGCCCTGAAGCCAGATAAGTCCGTTTTTTTTCAACGCCATCAAGTGCCGATTGAAGCAAAGTGATTTCGAGTTCCACATTTCTTGCATAATCAGCCAGTGCCTTGGCACGACTTTCTTTATTCAGTATTTCACCCATGAATTCATAAGCATCGGCAATGTCGTGAAAATCACCGCTGACCATCAGGACAGGAATACCGAGTTGCTCCTCAATCGCATCACTAATGACAATCCATTCATCGGAAATAGTTCCGACGTTGATGAGAATATCCGGTGACAATTTAAGAATTTCTTCAATGCTTCCGGTCATATCGGTTCCTACCCAACGGCCCAATACAGGCAGTTCGTCATATCCCTCTTTCAGATATGGTATAGTTTCCGGATATAGATCGTTATTCCACCCGATCATTGTATCCGGCGCTAGTGTATATAAAAACACCGATCCCATCAAACCCGTTGTGAATACCTTTTCCACATGGATTGGAATATCATGTTCACGTCCTGCCTGGTCGATCACATGACGCAACTCATCTGTCGGTGACTTGCTCATTGCCTGAGATTGACACCCCGTCAAACCGATCAAAAGAGTCAAAGATAGAATCAAACCGATATTTTTTTTTGGTTCTTTGAAAAAACGTCTCATAAAAATAACCCCCATAATTAAAATTCATCCGGTATGCAGACTTTTCGACTCCTGCTTTTCATCCCCCCGGGAATGACAAATATTTTTGCATCCACTTCATAAAGTTCCTTTATGGATGCCGCAGTAATCAGTTCCTCCGGAGAAGCGATCCTGCTGATGGTATTATGGTTCATTAATGCTACATGTGTGGCGAAATGAAGTGCATGATTTGGAACATGCGATGAGAGAATGATACCAATGCCTTTATTCGCCAACTTTTGAATTTGCTTATAAACTCGGATCTGATTGCCAAAATCCAGATTGGAGGTGGGCTCATCCATAATCAATAGACGTGCCTCCTGGCAAAGTGCTCTTGCTATCAAAACCAGCTGTCGCTCGCCACCACTGATGTCTGTATAACTTTTTTCCCTGAGATGACAGATTCCAAGTTCTTTCATGGCTTCATCAGCAATCCGGAGATCATTTGCTCCCGGAGAAGAAAATCGCTCCAGGTGGACAGTTCTTCCCATCAAGACCACATCCTTCACTTTGAAAGGAAAAGGAGGTGTATGACTTTGTGGGACATAAGCTATATTTTTGGCGATTTTATCGGGTTTCCACGATTTGATGTTCTGATTGTTGAACAAAAAAGTGCCTGAGTCCGATTTCAAAAATCCCATGATGGTCTTGAACAAAGTTGTTTTTCCAACACCGTTGGGCCCAAGTACGAACAATATGTCTCCGGAATTCAATTCAAGTGTCAAATTCTCGAATACAATCTCTTTCCCATAACTGAATGAAGCGTTATTGACATTTAATCTAATAGGTTCTATTGCCATCCCCTCCTCGAATTGACCAATAAGTACAAGAAAAAAGGTGCTCCGACCAATGACGTAAGGATTCCAAGCGGAATCTCAAGCGGAAGCAACGTCCGTGAGAAGGTATCCACCCATACCAGATAAGTACCTCCCACCAATATGGAACCCGGCAGAAGCAGACGAAAATCAGGACCGACCAAAGACCTTACAAAATGAGGAATCAATAGCCCTACCCATCCGATTATTCCGCTGATTGACACCACTGCGGCAGTCATTAGGGTCGCACAAAAGATGACCACAAATCGAATCCCTTTTGTGTTCACACCCAATGCCATGGCCTCTTCTTCTCCGAAAGACATGACATTCAGTTTCCACCTCAGCAAGATTAAGGGAATCATGCCAAACACAACAGGAAAAACAGCAAATTTCACATCACCCATGGATGTTGTGGAAAGACTTCCCATCAACCAGTAGGTGATGCTCGGCAGTTTGTCAAAAGGATCGGCAACGTATTTCATCACTGAAATCAAGGATGAAAAAATAGTACCGATCAAGAGTCCTGTCAAGACCAGAGTTAAAATCGGATCACTTTGTCGGATCAGACGACTGATCTGATAAACCAGTATAACGGCTAGAATACCAAACAGGAATGCTGAAAGTTGAACCCAGACCAAACTCCATGACATGATCAATGCCAATGCGGCACCAAAACCCGCACCAGTGGAAGCTCCAAGAATATCCGGTGAAACCAATGGATTTTTGAGTAAACCTTGATAAGCTGCACCCGCAACTGAAAGTGCCGACCCAATTAACATCGCAGCCACCACTCGAGGCAAACGGACATCAAGTACTACAGTCCGAGTTGTGACCGATAGATCATATGGCCCAAAATTGAGTTGTTCCAAAAATACCTGAACCACTTCTGACAGCGACACGGGATATCTTCCGAACAAAAGGGCTGAAAATAAGGATGCAATGGCAATCAACAACAATAAAACCAACATTGAAGGTTTCTTCACGATATCAGCACCCCCGTGGCTTCTGTATAGGTTGCCTTGAATGATTGCTCTCCTTTTGACCACTTAATTTCATAGCAATCCGGTGAATGCACATACGTAAAACGCTCAGGATTTCCCAGTCGCGCACGGGTGATCCCTTGCATCACATCGCCGAAACAAAATGATCCGATCACATGAAGTCTCAATGTCTCATCATTCAAATTTCCTATCTTTTTTTCGACGACATATGCCATTTTAACAGCAATTTCGAGATCGATGCAGTTTTCTCCATGATGTTGCAAAGCCAACAAATTCAAGTATTCTAGATGCTCTTTTGGGTCATCCGGTCTGATGTATGGTGTCATAGGTGCAAAGACTATATCCTTCTCGAAATAAGGTTTGATATCCAGCACAGGTGTTCCATCCACGGCGTCCATTCCTGAGACCAATAATTCGTGATCCCCAACTTCAATAAGCTTGACCAATGTCAAAGCAATCGGATTGGGTCTTGAAGGTGTTCGAAGTGCAAACACGCCATAAGCATCAGCGTTCGGATCCACTTTTTTTGGTGTTGAGATCAAATGATCTCTATTCGATTCATGAAACCACGATAGAACCCATAAATGTGAGTTCTTTTCTATCCGAAGCAGACCGTCGCTATATTTCGGGTCCAAAATGATTTTTGCGGTGATACCTGGAACAGGCATATTCTTTGTATCTTTTATCGCAGATTGAACTATGCCAATGGGCTTCATTGAAATATTCATATGTATTGCCTCCCCCCTGAATTCTTTAATTCCATTTAATCACATCCAATAAAAAAAGTATGTTGGCTCACCAACATACTTCTGATTTAAAGTCCGTTTTTTATTGTAAATTTGTTCTTGTCAAACTGTATCAAACCTTCTGATTTCATATGGCTGAGTTCTGTGGAGAGCGCACTGCGGTTGACATTGAGATACTGTGCGAGCTGAGATCGGTCAAACGGGATGGCGAATGACTCGGAGCCTGTCTTACGTGCCATGAACCTCAGATACATCACAATGCGTTCTCGAAGGGATCTTTGGCAGAGCAGTTCAATTTTATACATACGTCGCATATTCTCATTTGCCAGCAAAGTGACAAGGTTGTCCATGATTTTCAATCGATACTTTTCGGGAAGAACATCTTTTGCAATCAAGTCCGAGTAGTGAAACATAAAAACGGTTGAATCCGTGAGGCACTTCAATCTCAATGGACTAATTTTTGATGGCGTCGCAGCAATCTCGAATCCGAACATCTGGAAAGGTTCAAGAATGTTCTGAAGACTCACATTACCTTCTGAATCAGTTCTTTTACTGACTATTTTTCCACTCTGGACAATGCCTATGAAATCTACACGATCTCCTTCATTGATGATAATTTCATTTTTTATGTAATGTCTGATCATCGGGGCTGACAGCTTGCAGATTTCTTCGCATTCATCAGAAGTGAACGATTCGAATAATTTTGAGTTGTTCATTATATTTTTCACTTGATATAAGCCTCCGTTATGCCTTGTCCATTTCCATTTTTAAGCTCAATTTTTCAGGCAGAGAATCTCTATTATCCAGATTGACATGATACAGCTCAGCATTTGGATGGTTTCGAACAGCATCCAAAAAGTCTGTTTGAGTATTTTTGACTACCGCTAGAACCTTGATTTCAGTTTGATCGAGGCATGACATGACAATACTCTGAAACCTCTTGGCATCACTCTCGAAAAAGCCAAGTTCATCCATCAGAATAAAGGAGTCCTTCCGCCGGATGGCATCTTCAAGCAAATTGACGCCGTAATCCTCAAAAGTGTCCGGACACGCCTCCCAGTTCACTCCATCAGTATAACCAATGATGTGCTCTTTTGAGAAACCTATATTTTGAGATTTTGTGGGCTGCGTCATGATAAAACCGGCAAGTCTGTCATGGTCGTCAAAAAATGGGCGCGTTTTGAATCCTGTAGGCTCAATACCGATTATCTTCTGAATTTTATCCACTACTGTTGTTTTTCCCACATTTCGATTGCCAGTTATCAGAATATGCACAAAATGCACCTCCGCTTTTCTTCTATTGTATTTTATTGTCGACCCAATGTACAGATGCATCCAATCAAAAGTTGTGCTATAATAAATCATCAAATCGAATGGAGTTCATACATGAAAAAATTTACCATCCGTTTCTATCTGATCGGGCTTGCGCTCACATTGATCGTATCTCTTGGAATGATTTTTGAATACAACGTTTTCAAAAAAGTGGTCAATACCGAGGTACAAAATAACATAGCACTCTCCCGCGATTACATAAGTTCACAAATTCAAGGCAATTTGACAAAAAAAAGTCAAACCATCATGAACGCAATGTCCATTATCCGGTCGAATACCGATGACGAACAAATTCTTTCTCATCTCAAGCAACTTTTAAATGACAATCCCGCGTTTGCTTCCATATATTATGGTACCGTCGATAACAAAATGATCAATGCCAGCGGATGGATTCCACCTCAGGGTTTTGATTTGACTCAGCGTCCATGGTATTTGAAAGCGGCTGAAACAGGCAAACTGATTTATACAGACGCTTTTTTGAATGCTTCAAAAGATCATTTGATTGTTACTGTCGCGGTACCTTATTACGATCATGACGATAATTTGATTGGCGTTGTGGCCGGTGATGTTCTCCTTGACTCCATCATCCAGTTGGTCAATAACCAAAGTATTGACAATGACGGTTTTTCCTTTTTAGTGGATGGCCATAACAATATTCTTGCACATCCTCACCTGAATCCAGGTGAGAAACTTGACTTGATGCATATTTCCGATCTATCCACTGAACTTGTTGAGATTTTAGGGTCTGATAGCGAGTCAGTGCAAACCATCATACTTGATGACGTGGAAGGGTATTTGGCTTTCGAGGAAATGCCTGATACATCATGGAAGATTGCCAGCTTCATACCCTCAAAACAATATCTGACTGCGGAGAGACAGCTGTTTTACACTTTTCTTTTTGCATTGTTTTCAATGACAATGATCATGCTTGTATCCGCATTGATCCAACGAAAGCATTTGATCAAACCCATGATCGATTTTGACAACGACATAAAGAGAATCGCTCTCGACAGCGATTTGTCTTATCGTTTGCCGGCTGATAAAGCCGATATTTTTTCACCTCTGAGACACTCCATCAATTCATCACTTGAAAAGACTGAAACAATCTTTACAGCACTTGTTCTAAGCGAGAAAAGAAATCGCGCCATATTGGATGTGCACCCAGATTTGATTTTTCTAATCAATCATGAAGGCTATTTCCTGGATTATCAATTCAACACATTGGATAAACCTGTATATTTCAATCAAAGGGATTTTATTGGAAAACATATTTCTGAAGTCATGCCTACGGAAATCGCTGTTTTACTTCTAAAGACCCTCAACCAGGCTATAAGCGATAATGAGATTCAAACAATTGATTATACCATGACTGTAAATGGAGCTATCCAGTATTATGAGACTCGGTTGGTCAACTCCTCTGCAGACACGATTCTGGCGATTGTCAGAAACGTCACTGAAGAGCGTTTGAATCAACTATTGATAGAGACTCTCAGCTACAGAGATCAATTGACGGGTCTTTACAATCGAAGATTCTACGAAGAAGAACTCCATCGCTTAGACACGAACAGAAACATTCCTATCAGTTTGATCTTGTTGGATGTCAATGGTTTGAAGCTTACAAATGATGCTTTTGGACACCAACTTGGGGACGCACTTCTAAAACGTGTCGCTGAAGTTGTATCGGACTGTTGCCGTACCGAAGATATCTTGGCGAGATTAGGTGGTGATGAGTTTGTCATATTGCTTCCAAAAACTTCATCGTCGGATACAGAAGTCATCGTCAACCGAATTTATGAAAGTGTTAATAAGGAAATGCTTGGATCTGTAAAATTATCCGTATCCATTGGCTTTGACACAAAAATGGATATGAACCATAATATGAAAGACGTCTTTACGAGAGCGGAAGATCGTATGTACCATAGAAAGCTTCACGAAAGTCAAAGTATGCGTTATCAAACCGTTCATGCGATTCTCCAGACGCTCAATGAAAGCGCATTGAAAGAAGAGGAACATTCCAAAAATATCAGTCGAATTTCCATACAAATCGGTGAAGCTTATGGACTGGATCAAGAAAAGCTCGTCGAGCTGGAACTTGCCGGACTGATGCATGATATCGGCAAAATTGCGGTGGATATGGCTATATTGAACAAAAAGTCCGGTCTTTCGGAAAGCGAATATATCGAGGTAAAACGACATTCTGAAATTGGTTATCAGATTTTGAAATCTGTGGACAAATATGCTTCTCTAGCAGAAATCGTCCTGCACCATCATGAACGATGGGATGGTAAAGGCTATCCATATGGACTGGCAGGGGAAGAAATCCCGTTGCTCTCCAGAATTATCACCATTGCTGATACCTATGAGGCCATTCGGTCCGTCAGGCCGTATCGTATTGGCCGGTCACATGATGAGGCACTTATTGAAATCCAAAAGCACTCAGGTACCCAATTCGACCCCAAATTGGTAGATATTTTTATAAAATTGGACGGCTCTATAGTTTCACCAACAGAATGAGAAAACGGATCGAGAGGAGTATCACATGACCTCTTGATCCGTTTTTTGAATTATGTATATCAAAGCTGACTAGTTATAGATTTCAAGCAAAGCATTGTAAAACAAATCCGCTTTCAGTATGGCATCTTTGTGTTCGTACCCGTCGATTATTTTTGATTTCAAACTTGAGAATCTTGATTTGTAAGGTGCGATATCCGTCTCCCAGATTTCATCTTTGCTGCCGATCACTTGGAAAATAGGAATATCCAGATTGAACCCATCTGTAATGCCATTGTTGCTTTGATCAAGTGTTGATTTGTTCTGATAAATGATACTTTCGAGCATTTGGCTGTCGGTTTGTTTGATGCAATGAACAAAATACTCGGTCAGTTCTTTGTTGCTTTTCAGTTCATAAACACTTTCAAAATCCGGATAGATCGCAGGCAGTTTGCCTAAATTCTTTTTATAATAGGCAGTTGATATTTTTTCGAGAAGATTGCTTCTGTAAAGGATTCCGCGAAGTCCGTTGACATCCTTTAGCGATGGGGATGATGCCACCAATATGACTTCTTTGATTCGTGAATCCATCGAAGCCAGTTCTATGGCAATCGGTCCACCATACGATAAGCCCATTACGGTCACATCACCTTCAATTTCCATTTTATCCAGTAACGCTTTCATATCTGAGGCATGATCTTTGATGGATAGTTTGGAGGTAAGCGGTGTGCTATATCCCTCTCCTCTTCGGTCCGGTAGGATCACTTTTGAAAAGAGCCCCTTCTCAATCAACCACTTCGCAGGTCTGAGCAGCATCGTATGGTTGCCGCCCGAACCACCGCCATGAATGTAAAGGGCAGTTTTTCCAGGTTTTTCGCCTACTACGGTACGGGTGTAGATTTTTGTTGCCTCATTGATGTCAAAATGTCGAATGTCTTCATGAAATTTCATGTTTCCTGTCAATTTCAGACTCATTGTTGTTTCCTCCACTTCTTATAATAGGTTTTTATGTCATTCCATTTTCTAAAAATTCAATGATGCTCGAGAGCACGTCCAATATATTATCCGTCTTTTCAAAGTTATAGTGTTCAAGATTGCTTATCCCCATGACGGTAACATAGGCGGCGGTTTTAGTGTTCAGATCTTTTTTGAACTCGCCCTTTTCCACATAGGAAATGATGATTTCCCTAAATGAGTTCAGGGATCTTGGCATCTCCCTTTTCAGGATTTCTTTCTTTATATGTTGCGGACATTGCTCCAAGAATTCCTTCTTAAGTTTCAACATCCTGTCATTACCGACCTCCGCTTTTTTAAGCAACAGGATGTACTCCATCATGTAATCCCTGAATCCCAAATCATTGATTTTTGTCTTCAAGCTGTCGAAAAGGTTCATTTTATCGCTGGCGATGCTGGTGAAAAGGTAGATGTATAAATCATCTTTGTTTTCAAAATATTGATAAAAACTCCCTTTGGGGATTCCAGCATTTTTTACAATGCCGTTGATCGTGACCTTGTCATAGTGCAGTCTCGAAAATTCTTCGATGGCCGCATCCACTATTCGTTGTCTTTTTATTTCATCCAAATTGAAAAAAGTATCTTTAGGCATTTTTCTCTCTCCTCCTTGTATGACCGTTAGTCATATGACTCTTGGTCATATAATATCATCAATTACTAGACTTGTCAAATAAAAAAAAGTAGGTTCTGATCATGTTGATATCAGTGGCCTACTCATTTTTTTTCATTGACTTATCGCCTAAAACTCTTGATGAAATGATACATGCCTGCAACCAATAAGAGCGATCCCACCAAAGTCAGGAACATTCCTACTTTCAGTAAAGAGTTTATAACGACACCCAAATCATTATTTTTCAAAACATACTCAAACAATGTAAATATGATTCCAAAGACAACTCCACTCAGCATCATCAGAACACTCTTCTTGAAACCTATTTCAGATTCCATGGCAATACGTTTTTTCATCTTATCTTCAGCCATCTGGCGGACGGATTTGTCCTCCATGGACCTGATATCACTTGTTCCGTTAAACCAAAAATTCAATTGCTCACCTCCTGCTACTAAAATCATAGTTTCTGACCAACTCTCCATCGTCAAATGGAATGATGCGGTCTGAATAAATCTGATACGACTCATGCCCTTTCCCGGCTATCACGACCACATCCTCTGAATCAGCAATATCCAGTGCCCTATAGATGGCTTCTTTGCGGTCTTCGATAATCTCATACGATTCCGATGATCTTTTGATGCCGGATTCGATTTCAGAGATTATACTATAAGGATTTTCACTTCTTGGATTGTCCGATGTCAGAATGCATAAATCGGCGAGTCTTCCCGCGATTTCACCCATGACAGGTCGTTTTGACTTATCCCGATCACCACCACAACCAAAGACGACAATGACTTTTCTTTTTCCAAATGCTCTTACCGCGGATAAAATATTCTCAAGACCATCTGGCGTATGGGCATAATCCACAATAGTCATGGTACCCTTTTTATTAAAGACAGGTTCAAATCTTCCTTTGACACTTCCGATGGTTTGAATGAATTTCACAATGTCTTCAATGGACATACCAGCAGCATAACAGGCACCAATTCCGGCAAGTGCATTGTATACGCTGAATTTACCCGGAGTCTTTAGGTGGATGTCATACCCGTTTCCCTTGAAGTGCAACACGAATTTCACTCCCGTTTCCGTGTATGAAAGATCGCTTGCCTTAAAATCTGCATCTTGATCTATCCCATAAGACCAAATTTTCTCACAAATTGAACTTTCCACTATCTCGTCGAAAATGACATCATCCGCATTTATGACGGCATAGCGGCACATCTTAAAAAGTTTCAGCTTCGCGTTTTTATATCGGTTCATATCACCATGCTCGTCCAAATGATCCGGTGTCAGATTCGTAAAAACACCCACTCTGAAAGCGCAGTTGTCTACTCTATGATACTCTAGGGCGATTGAAGTCACTTCTACCGCAACATCCGTCACTCCCGCATCGAGCATCTCTCTCAAAGTACCTTGCAATTCCAATGCGTCAGGTGTCGTTGGATTTAATTTTTCCACTTGAGTCGACTGTTCTCCGATAGTGTTGTCAATTGTCCCAATAATCCCTGATTTTCTTTTACCGAGCTCAAGTAATTTCGCAACAATCCAAGCAACCGAGGTTTTTCCATTTGTTCCTGTGATTCCGATGACATTGAGTTCATGCGAAGGATTACCATAAAAATTACCTGCGACTACAGCCATGGCTTTTCGAGTGTCTTCAACATTTATTACCGTGATATCGTCTGGAATTCCGGGGACCTCTCTCTCAACGATCAATGCCTTTGCACCAGCTTCAATCGCCTCAAGCGCAAAATCATGTCTGTCCACACTCTTGCTTTTTACGCAAATAAACAGTGAATTGTTCTCTACTTTTCTCGAATCCCAAGCGATGGATTTCACATTCAGATCTTCTGATCCCTGAAATAAAGTGTATCGGATTCCAATTAGCAAATCAGTGATCAACAATTGTCCACCTCCAATTCTTTCACTTAAGCCTTTGTATCGACTTCGATAAGCTCACCACAATGACTACAGTGGTACTCATGTTTTTTGGCACGCGTCAATCTTTCAAGTTTTTCTCTCTTCCCACAATGTGGACATCTCAGTTTCGTTTTAGTCAAATATACAATTCCAATCAAAGCAAATATCGAAGGCAAATAAAAACCGACATTGAATGATCCACCGATAAATGTCACACAAAATATGGCTGCCAGGGCCCAACCCGATTTGATGGCTTTCCAAGATACTTTTTTCATTGAGTTCTCCTTCTCTATTTATAATACGCTTTGACGATCTCGCCATAATAAAGTACATGAAAATCATTGTCAGGGTAACTTGAAGTGCGAATGTCTCTGCTTAAAGTTCCAGGTTCCATCGCCTGCTTGTAAACGATTTTACACTCGAGGTGAAGTGCGCAATCCGCTATTATGGGTGTGTCAATAATTTGAGACTCTGCGAGTGTCAAACCACATTCTTTGATTTTGTCCATATCTCTACCGGATTTGGTGCCACAAAATGCCAAAGCTTTTTTCAGATCCTGATCAACCGGTACACTGACAGAAAATGATTCAACTTGGTCAATCATTGAATACGTGTGTCTTGTATATCTTACTGGCACCATGAAAACGGGCTTGTTCCAAATATAACCCAGTGTACCCCATCCAATGGTCATTGTATTGACTTTATCAAAACTTTTCACAGTTAAGAAAGCCCCTTTGACCAGTTGGGTCAACAAATCTTTAGATAATTCTTGAAAAGTGATTTCCTTCAAAATTAAACCCTCCTTAATTACATTTTATAATACATTATAATCTTTTTTCGCTGATATTGTACATCGAGTTAATAATCTGTGTTATAATGATGTGTAACATAAACGCTTGCCCAAGCGGAAATTGATCTCTCTTAGGAGATTTCAATAGAAAACAGTTTTGGATCTTAGGATTCAGAACTGTTTTTTTTTGCCCATCAAAATCCGAGCAGAATGCCCACCGCCGCAGACACGACCACATAAGCGACAGGGTGCCTATTATATCTTTTGATCATATAGAATATGACCAGAAAAAAGATGGCTTTCTTAAGATCCAATAAACCCTTTTCAAACACGGCGATCTTTATGATGTCAAATCCCGCAACTGCTATCAAACCCGTCACAGCAGGTCTGAGCCCCCAAAAGGAATGCTCCAGTGTTTTGCTCTTACTGAATTTTTCCATGTATCCAGCAACCACCAATACTATAATGATGGATGGGGTCACCATTCCCAGTGTCGCCGCAAGACCTCCAAAGAGACCTCCTACATTATAACCCGCATATGTTGCCATATTGATGCCGATCGGGCCAGGTGTGGACTCGGAAATTGCCACCATGTCCACTATGAAGGATATCGGAAACCACCCCGTTGTCATGGAAAGATGCCTTAGAAAAGGAATCGTTGCCATGCCCCCGCCTATGGCGAATAGACCAATTTTAAAAAATTCAAAATACAACTCAAGAAGGATCATCGTTTTTCCTCCTTAGTCATTTTACCCATCAAAATGCCAATCACAGCAGCTCCCAATACAAACGCGATAGGGGTCAGTTTCGTGAAAATCATTCCTAAAAAAACAACACAGAAAATCAGGAGACCAATTGTGTTCACAACAGCTTTTTTCCATAATCCGATCACCACATTGAGAATAAGCGCCGCAACGCATACAGCTATACCGGAGAAAGCGCTTCTCACAATCGGTAAATCTTGAAAATTATTCAAAAAAGCAGCTATGAATGTAATGATGATCAAACATGGACTGACGATCCCCATTGCTCCAGCGATTCCACCCAATGCCCCTTTTCGCTCCCTACCGATGAATATGGCGACATTGACTGCGATGATTCCAGGTAAGCCTTGACTCACAGCATAATAGTCAATGATTTTCTCATGACTGATCCAATTCCTTTTTTCAACGATTTCCTTCTGCAGAATAGGCAGCATGGCATATCCACCACCGAATGTCACTGAACTCATCTTAAAGAACAATACATATATTTCCCACAGCATTCTCATCTGACCCACCCTTTTTTGTTCAAGAGCGCCTCACAGCCTTCCAAAACATCCCTGTAGGTTTCTTCAAAATCTCCTGTATACCAGGGATCGGCGATGTCTCTGGGGGAATCGGTAAGATCAAGTAATCGTATGATTTTTTCAGACGGATCCCCTCCGGCGATTTTTATCACATTCTTGACATTGCTTCTGTCCATGCAAACAATCAGATCATAATAATCGTAATCTTCTTTTTTAAACAGAACCGAGCGTTTGCCCCTGCAAGATATGCCCACCTCATTCAGTTTTTTTACAGTGCCATGGTGAACGGAGCTTCCAAGTGTCAATCGTCCGGTCGCCGATGATGCGATTTCAAATTGATCAGACAGATGTCTTTTATCTACCATGTCCTTTAGAACAAATTCAGCCATGGGGCTCCTGCAAATATTACCAAGACATACAAACATGATTTTTATCATTTGGAATACTCCTTACAATTCTTTTTAATAGTTATAGTATATCAAAAATTGACAGTTGTGGGTCGTCCATCTTGTCCTCAAACGTTTTCATATACTCAAACAATTGCTGGTCATCAGTCACAATACCATGTTTATGACATCGCTCCCGAAGGATGGCCATTAATCTCTTGCTGTTTGGCGAAGGAATCATATAATTGTTTCCATAAGTTTTTATATATTTATCTTTCAGTCCTGGAAAATGCATATCAAGCTTGCTATAGTAATATTCACGGTCACCTTCCCTGAGTGTCAGCCCCATACCGAACGTCAGAATCCCATAAACATTCGCATCGATACAATAATCGAGTATTCCATTCAGGTTATCCTCAGTATCATTTATGAAGGGTAGAATTGGCGTCAGCCATACGATGGTCGGTATGCCGTGATCTCTGAGAATTTTTAGGACTTCCGCTCTGCGCTTGGTGGTACAGACATTCGGCTCGATGATTTTACATAGCGATTCATCGTAGGTCGTCAGCGTCATCTGAACCACGCATTTTGTTTTTTCATTGATGGACTTCAAAAGATCCAGATCTCTGAGTATCAAATCCGATTTTGTCTGAATGGCCAAACCGAAGTCATAATGATTGATCAGTTCAAGACTTTTCCTAGTCATTTCAAGTTGTCCTTCAATTGGCATATAGGGATCTGTCATCGCCCCGGTACCGATCATGCATCTATTTCTTTTTCGTTTCAAAGATTGCTCCAGAAGTTCTATCGCATTGGATTTCACTTCTACATCCTCGAAATCATGTTGCATATTGTAGCATTTGCTTCTGGAGTCACAATAGATGCACCCATGCGTACAGCCTCGATAAAGATTGATGCCGTTATGGGCGGATAAAATACCTTTGACCTCTTTGTAATGCATGGCTTTATCTTCCTTTCCTATTTCCAGACCCCTTGGCTCAAATAGTTCATGGCCCGTTCATTTGCGGCATTTGAAATCTGTTCATCAAACCCGAGTATTCTGAGCAGTTTGATGGCATTTCTACTTTTGGCTTCTCCCGTTTTCATTTTATAATCAAAGATCATGGTATCGCCGGAGAAATCTTCTTGGAAATGCACCATCTCATATTGTTCTTCAAGCAAACGGCAAAGTTCCACATCATGTGTGGCCACCAGGCAAAGTGTATTCTCATCCGCAATCGCCTTCAGAATTTCACTGGACGCGGCAATCCTCTCCACTGTATTGGTTCCGCGGAGCACCTCATCGATCACACACATAATCGCATGACCTGACCTTGTCGCTTCAACGATGCGCTTTAAGGATTTGATTTCAGAGATATAATAACTTTCACCTGAAAGCAAATTGTCACTTAAGGCCATTGACGAATAGATTCTGAATGCTGTAGCATCATATGTCTTGGCCAACACCGTACAAATCGCCTGTCCCATGATGGCATTGATGGCGGCTGTTTTAAGAAATGTCGATTTTCCTGAAGCGTTCGACCCTGTTACCAAATGTGACTTGTTCATCATCAAATTATTGGAGACACAAGTTTTGACAAGTGGATGGATCAAAGCCTCACCCTGTAGATAAGGCGTTTTATTCGATTCAAAGACGATTCTTGGAATTGAATGTTCTGGAACACTTTTTCGATAGGAAGAGACTGCAAGTGCGGCTTCAATCTTTCCAAGCGATTCATGAATCTTGAAAATGGAATGATAATGTGTTCCAATTTTATTTTTTATAATCTCATAAGTGATTAAATCGAGCAACAGCCAATTGCTGAACAAATCGCCGACATCGGAACCCGAAGTGACCGATACACCACCAACTCTTAAAATCACTCCCAATTGGCTCAGTTCTTTGTACATTTCATTTGTGTGGTGATCGAGTTTGTGACTAGACAGCTTTCTGATCTTATTTGCCGCAAATACCATGGATACCGAATAATTCACCGTTTCAATATCCGTATAGATCTTTTTGCGCATGACCTCTCTGACCACAGAATTCACTATCGCGAAAAATGCGAGCGCCAAAATATTGTTAAGGCTAATGATCGTAGCCACTGCGGAAAATACAAATCCAAGGGACAAAATCATATATAGGACCAGTTTTGAAGCACTCCGGCTTCCAGGTTCAAACACTTCTGCCAGTTTTGCTTTATTGTTTTTCCCGAGTTTATATAAAATTTTATGAAGCTTTATTCGCAAATCAGTATCTTGCTCGATTGCATCGATCAGACCTTTTCTGCTGTTAAAATCATCTTCAGAGACGGTCGGTTGCCTAAGCTGATGATAAAGATACTGTTCCCCTGAGGTGGATAGCCCCATATTGATCCTTTTGAAAACATCATCCATATTGAGGTCGTTCCATGTGATATCATCTACCACAAACGGATCCAGACTGTTTTTGACCCTATACCCATGGTAGCTTTTTATGGCTTCCATGTCACCTGGTTTGTATTTGATTTTTGGAATTTCTCCAAATTGATTGATGACATTTTTCATGGCCTTCATTTTTTTCAACATAACGGCTCCTAATAGTGAATTTTATACTATTGTAACTGCAAATCATTAACATTCGCTTAAACAACTAGAAACAATGTCTTATATAAATTATAATGGATATGTTCCATTTGAAAGGAGGCGACCAACTATGCAATACTATTTTGCACCACTTGAAGGTGTCACGGGTTACATCTACCGAAATGCCCATAAAAAATACTTTGACGGAGCAGACAAATATTTCACCCCGTTCATCTCCCCCAACAGTATAAGGAATTTCACCACAAAAGAACTGAATGATATACTCCCTGAGAACAACCTTGGAATTGAAATTGTGCCGCAAATACTCTCGAGCAAATCCGAAGAGTTCATACAGACCGCAGAAGCCCTATATGAGTACGGCTATGGAGAAATCAACCTTAACCTCGGTTGTCCTTCAGGGACGGTGGTCTCAAAAGGCAAAGGTTCCGGTTTTTTGGCGTATCCGGAGCAATTGGATCGATTTCTTGATGATATATTCAACCCTTCCAAAATGAAGATTTCCATAAAAACAAGATTGGGTGTTAATGATCCGGAAGAATTTTATGAACTCGTCAAAATCTTCAACAAGTATCCCATTGAAGAGTTGACCATCCACCCGAGAGTTCAAAAGGATTTTTATAAGAACACACCCAATTTAGCGGTTTTCAAAGCGGCTCTCCCCACTTTAAAAGCACAAATTTGCTACAATGGGGATCTATTCAATAAAACCGATTATGAAAAATTCACTGCTGATTTTCCGGAGGTCGATCGCATCATGCTCGGAAGAGGTCTAATAACAAATCCGAATCTCATCGGCGAGATCAAAGGTGGAGGCCCACTGGACAAGTCACTTTTACGAAATTTCCACGATGAGATCTATGAAAACTACCAAAAAGTGATGTCAGGTGACCACAATGTCTTGTTCAAGATGAAAGAAATCTGGCTCTATATGATTCAATTGTTTCCAAATGAAAAAAAATACGCAAAAGCGATAAAAAAATCAGATAAACTGAAAGAATATGAAAAAGTGATCCAGTCTCTATTTGACGAACTGAATTGGATTGACCACCTATAGAGAAAAGACGCCTGATTCCGGATTTGGAACCATGCGTCTTTATACTTTACTTATTCCTCTTTGTTATCCATCTGTGCCATGAAAGACATTGCCATTTCAATATATTTGAGCAATTCGGCCTCGATTTTTTCCTTAGCCGCTACTTCTGTACCTTCAGCCACAGTGACCCTAAAACTTGTCTTAGCGACTTCAAGTTTCACAAAATCCGATCCGAGTGCTTTTTCAGCCATTTCCTTGAGCATCTTTTTGGAATCGTCTTTGAGCAAATGCTCTGCGATCATATCTTGAATGTGTACAACAACACGTTTCGCATCGTCGATTTGAATTGATTTGACAAACATACTAATCATATTTCGAATCTCCTTTATCTTTAGTCAATTCTCATTTTACCACATTGCAACAACTCTATAAACCATATATAATGAATCGAATACCATTAGATGAGGAGATAACATGAAAACATATATAATGAGAGTGATTCGATTGATGTTCGGTCTTTTGCTATACTCCATCGGAATAGTGCTGACCATCAATGCAGATATAGGATATGCACCATGGGACGTATTTCATGTGGGGTTTTCAAACACATTCGGAATGAGTCTGGGGATGGCCTCCATCATCACGGGACTTGCCATAGGTATCATTGCTGTGTTATTAGGTGAAAAAATAGGCATCGGCACCGTTTTGAACATGGTGATGATCGGAGTATTCGTCGACTGGATCATGTTCGGTAATTATATCCCTGTGGCGACAAATTTCTTGTTTGGAGTCCCTATGATGGTTGCCGGTATTGTAACCATATCACTTGCCACTTATTTCTATATCAGTGCGGCGTTCGGGTCCGGACCAAGGGACAGCCTTATGGTGGCGGTGACAAGAAAGACCAGACTGCCTGTGGGATTTTGCAGAGGAAGCATTGAAATACTCGCGGTGATTGTCGGTTGGCAACTGGGTGGAAAGGTTGGCGTCGGAACAATTCTCTTCGCATTTCTGATCGGTTTTTTTATCCAGACAACATTCAAAGCACTGAAATTTGATGCCACCGATATCTCCCATGAGACCTTGGATCAAACAATCCTCGCACTCACTGGGAAACCCAATAAATAGTTTAGTTTATAAAAAAACGCCTCAGGATCATCTGAGACGTTTTTTGTTTATTCCGCCAGTTCCAGCGCTATTTTCATCATGTTGGTGAATGCCAATTGTCTTTCATCTGAAGTGGTCAATTCGTGAGTCACGAGGTTGTCGGAAACAGTAAGCAGACAAGCCGCTTTCTTTCCAAGAACATTTGCATTGTGGAACAGTGCAAATGCTTCCATCTCCACAGCCACACAGCCATGGTTCTCATAAATTGCCTTATACTCGTCGAAGTTTTCCCTGTAGAAAACGTCAGATGAATGGATTCTTTCGATGTGCATTGGAATTTCGAGTGTTTTTGCGATCTCAATCAATTGGTTGTTGAGTTCCGCAGAACCTTCAATCACTTCTTGGTCATAACCACTTTGTACTTTAGCGAAAGAAGATTCGCTCCATACATCTTTTGCAAGAATGACATCATAAAGTTTCATGTCAGGGGTATAGCCGCCACATGAGCCGATTCTGATGATGTTTTCCACATCATAAAATTTGTAGAGTTCAAAGGAATAAATTCCGATGCTCGGCATACCCATTCCACTGGCCATGACAGAAATTTTTCTGCCTTTATAGGTTCCGGTATAGCCTAAGACATTTCGAACACTATTGAACTGAACAACATCCTCAAGAAATGTTTCAGCGATGAACTTTGCACGCAATGGGTCTCCAGGCATCAAAACAGTTTTTGCGATTATGCCTTTTTCCGTTGTTTCAATATGCGGGGTTGGTATCATAATAGACCTCCTATAATTTTCTCACATGTTATATTGTACCCGATATATGGATTTTAATCATTGTATATATTCTCTATAAATAATTAATTTCACTTTTCAGCTTTCCAGGTGCATACGTAGGACCAATCCGAGGGTCTGATCATTGGTGGGTTCTCAAGCCACTCTCCATAGAGACCAAGTGACTCAGCTGACAGTTCGAAATGGCATTTTGCGATTCCAATATCATTGAGTTGCATGTCGAAACCCGCAACTCCGTAGCCTTTGGTGCGGCTTAGGAAAAAGTGGTAGCACTCACCGTCTTTGATCACGCGCCAAGGTTGCTTATTGGATGCCGAAGGACCAAGCCTGACCATTTCCAGAGGAATGGCGTATTCTGCTGCCCCTTTTTCGGTCAGTGGCGATGTTGGACTCTTATCAAAGAAAAGTTCGTTCCAAGGTTTTCTTTTGTTTGCTCCAACGACTTTACGCATTGCCATTTCCATCATTCTCGGCTTATCTTTTTTGTAGCCCAACGGAGAGACAATTGCGATTTTCTCATGCTCGGCTAAATCCATGTTTTGTTCAAAATCCGCCTTCTTAAACGTTCCACCCAGCCAACAAGTCTGTAGACCCAGGTCAGTTGCGGCAAGTACTATTTTCTCATACAGATACCCGAATTCAAGCGCATTTTTCTCGTCTTGATCCACGATGCCTACAATATAATTTTTTGCCCCGGAAATCACTCCATAAGTGCCTATCTTTTTCTCTTCCTTAAGGTCCAAGTTTATAAAACTCGACAAAACGAACTTCGCCTTTATGCCTGAAAGCGCTACAGCGTCCTCATTGATATCTTTTAGAATGGATTCCAATTTCTGAAATTGGTTTGGATCTATCTCTTTGGATTCGAATGTTCTCGTAGAAGTTCTTTTTTTGATGAGATCTATTACAGAATTTTCAAATTTCATATTTGCTCCTTAGCATTTCTTTCTATTATACCCTAAATCTGTACCCAGCGCCCCAAACAGTTTCAATAAAATGACTTTCTCCTTGATTGCCCTGTTTGTCGATCTTATCACGCAACTTTCCAATATGGACTGTCACAGTGGCGCCATCGCCATAATAATCCACACCCCAGATTCTATCCATAAGCATTTCCTTGGAATAAACCCGGTTGGGATTGCTCGCCAAAAAATACAGCAGGTCATACTCTGTCGCCGTAAGCGCAATTTCCTGGTCACTTAGAAACACCCTTCTCGCATCGGGTTAAATGGTCAGATTTCTGATGTGAAGTGTTTCAGGTCTCTTCTCTTTACCAGTCAATCGTTCATACGTTGCCAAATGTGATTTGACTCTGGCCACCAGTTCACTTGGACTGAATGGCTTTGTGATATAATCGTCCGCGCCAAGGCCCAAGCCTCTTATTTTATCCGCATCTTCAGTGCGGGCGGACACCATGAGCATTGGTATGTTGTGCTCCGATCTGATTTTTTTCAGAATTTCAAAGCCATTCATTCCAGGCAACATCAAATCGAGAACAATCAAATCATACACTCCACTTTCAGCCATCTGTATCCCTTTTATACCGTCACCGGCTATGTCGACTGAGAATCCTTCAAATTCCAAATAATCTTTTTCCAGTTCGGCGATAGTGATTTCATCTTCAATGATCAATATTTTCTTCATGGAGCACCTCGGTTTTTTTTGGCAATTCAATGGTCATTTGAGTCCCTACACCCAATTTGCTGGCAACTTTGATTGTTCCATTATGTTGCTTTACAATTTGTTTTGATATGGCCAGTCCAAGACCTGTTCCACCTGTCGTCGAACTTCTTGATTCATCGACCCTATAGAACATGTCAAAAATAAACGGCACTTGATCTTCCGGTATGCCTTGCCCATTGTCGGAAACTGTAAACCGAACCGTCTCAGATAGTGCTGCTACTTCTATGTCTATATGGTGATTCTCCTTATCCATATATTTCATGGCGTTTTGTATAATATTCACAAAAACTCTCTTGATTTGAGTCTGGTCCGCTAAAATGGAGGTCTCTTTGTCCACTGAATTCTGAAAATGAATTTCGATTCTGTTGTTGTCATTTTCCCAGCCTAATTGCATTTCCTCTTTGACACCTTCTATGAATGGAATGACTTTGATATCTGACTTTTCAAATGGCAATCGATTCAAATCCAATTTTGATAAAAGGAACAGTTCGTCAATCAGCTGATCCATGTCTCTCGATTTTTGATAGATCACACTAAGATATTTGTCCAGCTTTTCAGGTGTATTCGCAATGCCATCGAGTATGCCCTCGACATGCCCTTTTATCGAGGCAATAGGCGTTTTAAGGTCGTGGCTGATGCTGGAGATCAACTCTTTACGATTTTCTTCGAATCGAATTTGCTTTTCGATGGAATGCTTCAGTTCTTGACGCATGGCATCGAAAGAGTTCACGACATCTCCCATCTCTGTTTTGCTATCGGTTTCCAGTTTGAAATCCAAATTGCCATCTTTGATCTGTTTGACACCTTCCTCCAATTTTCGGATCGGTCTAATGATGTCTTTTGAGATGATCAACCATAATGGTGTCATGACGATCACAAGTATTCCCAGCAAGATCCCAAAGAACCACCTGCCGCCAGTGCTGTCCATAAATGCAGAACTCGTCACATCGATCACAAAATAGTAGACAACCTCATCTTCAGTGCCAAACGTGTAATCCATATAATAATATTTTTTACCGCCTTCTGAAATCAATCTCTCATCTTCTGGATCTTTGCGGTCATAACCTTCGAAATCCTTTGTTGGCTGCAATTTTTCATAAAAGGTCTCATTATGGGGCAACTCGCCATAATTGTATACTTCATCCTGATATTTTACTATTATACCGCCATTGATAAATTCAGATTCCTTCGATATTTTTTCAATGAAAGCTGGATTTTTAAGATCCTCCGGGCTATATTTGTCAGATTGTCTGAGCTCGACCAATAAGTCAAGCGTCTTCATGATGGCGCCATGGGACTCACCCTCGTCAAAGACACTGTCCACTGTCGCCGCGATAAGTCCTGTCACTATTGTAACGCCTGCGAATACCAATATAGCCGCACTGATTGAAACCAGTACGGCATATGTTATAATAAGTTTTATTCGTATAGACATATCTCTTCTTCTTTCTTATCAAATAGTAGCAAACCGGTCATCACTATTATTATATAGTAGGCAAATGTAGATAACAACTGAATCCCACCTCCACTTGAAAAGAAGTAACCATATTCGCGAATGATTGTCGTAGGATTTACGTTTGCGAAAGTTGGAAAATAGATTCCTGCGAATCCCAATACCACATAAAGAAGATATGAAGAGAATATGGTGATTCCTGTGGATTTAGAAGCAAGAGTCAGTACACTGGACAAGTTGACAATCAACCCAAGGACCAAAAATGCTTCAATATATTCTCCCACTGATTTAAGCAGAAATGTGAAGCTGAATGCACCATCCACCAATAGGGAGAAAATCAAACTATACAGCCATTGTAACGCTAAAAGTCCAGCGATCAAGATCAGAACAGCCACAATTTTATACAGATACAATTGCCCCCTCTTAATGGGAAGCAACAACATGTTTTTCAGTGTCCCTCCACTCATCTCAGAGCCTAGAGTGACACTTGCCACATAAAGTGCCAAAAGAGGCATGAGTCCAGCCATAACAAGGCTTAGTGATGATGTGATAAATTGTCCTTCGGTATAAAGTGTGAGTCCAAATCTTTTTTCAGCGATCAGATAAAACAGTGACATTGCAATCATCATGGCCATATAGAATGCAGCGAGTACTTTGATGTTTTTCCTTTTATACAATTTTACGATCTCAATTTTAAGCAGTTTCATTGTTTGACTCCCTTCCTATAATCATCAAGACACTTCAGATAAAAGGCTTCAAGTGTCAGACCCGATTCATCGATTGGTTCAAATGAGCCACTATAAAGTGTTTGTCCTTCATAAAGGATCAATACTTTATTCGCAAAATGCTCGAGATCACCCGCCATGTGACTGGAGATCAATATGCCCATCTCATATTCCTTTTGCAATTGCAGCAAAAGATTTTTGAAATCGAATTTGGCTTCAATGTCCAGTCCGTTGAATGGTTCGTCCAAAATGAGCAGACTTGGCTTGTGAACAATGGCTCTGGCTAGGTCCAAACGTTGCTTCATTCCCGATGAGTATTGACTGATTCTTTTGTTTTTTGCGTGACCCAGTCCAACCACACCAAGCGTGTCACCCACTGTCACCTCAGTCACATTCGGGTAAAGACCCGACAGCATTCTAAGGTGTTCTTCACCGGTCAAATACTCATAAAAGACAGGTTTCGAAATCATCGCTCCGATTCTTTGTAGACTCTCTGTTCTATTGAATGGCTTTGAAAAAGCCGTGATTTCTGAGTAACTGCTGGAAATGAGACCTAGAATGCTCTGAAAAGTTGTCGTTTTACCCGCCCCGTTTGGTCCGAGAACCAAAACGATATCTCCCGAATCCACTGATAGATCGAGCCCAAAAACACCGCACTTGTCATCATAAGCTTTTGTCAAATTGCCGACTTTAAGTATATTCATATTGCACCTCGCAACTGAAAGTTGGCTCTCTATGTGAGAGCCAGCCTCGATTATTTGTTTTCCTCTGGCAGTTCGTAGACTGTCAAGCCATCCATATTGAGTGTTCTTACCTGTGCATCCTTATTTTCATCCGCTGTAAAGAATCCTTCGATTTTAACTTCATGACGATTGCCTGATTCATCATCACCCGTGATTTCGAAAGTGAATTCAAATCCTTTGACTTTTTGGTTGAGATCAAGATCCATCACGAATTTCACATATTGGACTTCTATATTGCTATCGATTGATAGCTCAATGTTCTCAAGTGTCATCAATTCATTGAACAGTGGATAATTTGCGTATTCCTGGTGATTTGAAAATTCATTATCTTCATCTTTGTACTTGTCATCATGCCTAGATGATGCGAGCAAGTTGACGATTGCTGGAATTTCACTTTTGCCCAGTTCAAATAGAATGTCTGTTGATCCATCGGTATCAGCAACTGTTTTGAAATTCTTCTTGAAGTTGCCCATGAAGTAATCGATAATCGCTTCATCCTTTTCATCAAATGTTCCCATGTGTTCACGATTCCATTCCCTACTTGTCTTTTCTTCTGCGACCTTGCCGATGTAGACTTCTTTTTTTCCGGAGTCAACGATATAAACGGATTGCTCGTCGCCATAAATCTCAAGTGTCTTGATCATGTCTTGCGTCTCGATTTGTGCGGTACCACTCATGCGTTCATTTTCTTTTTGCTGTACAGCCGTTCCCGAAACCGCCAGTTTGATCTCATCATTGTCGGTTAGAATAATGCTTCCGGCGAATACTCCGCTTTCAAACTCGTGTTTTTCAAAATTTCCAAGCACATCTTTAAATAATTCATAACCGCTATTTGTGCTGTTTCCCGCGAATGCCATAATCGCGAGTAGTGATACTGTCACTAGGATAGTCCCCATCATCATTACTTTCTTATTCATCTTTTTTTCTCCTTTTTTGTTTGCTTATTGGTTTAATTAAGCTTATGGTCTTATTCTAGAGGAGAAATATAAAAGCAAACCAATGACTTTCTAAAAACTTTCTAAAAAAAAATAAGAATTTGCAAATGCAAATTCTTATTTTTTTTAGAAAGTTTTCGCGTAGGTAAGTTTCCGAAGGAAACTTATTAGCGTCTCAGTATATTTGTTCAAGATCTATTTGCGTTAGCAAATTCTTATTTTTTGATCGTCCAAATTCTCGATTGGTAATCTCCTTCAGGATCTCCACTATGCTCAATGCCATTGAACGATGGTCGGATCAATAATCCCAGGTACATCAGATATCGCCCTGATAAAGGATGGTCATAGCCGCTGACTTCATAGAAACACTCTTCATCCAGACCATGAAGTCTTAGTCTCGTGGTCTGGTCATTAGGTCTGGCAAGTATTTGATACCAAGCCACCAGAGCATTGCTACCATCCTTTGATACAACCATCCAAGCGGTCTGATTGCCGCTTCCAGAAAACGGATTGATCAAGCGATAAAAGTCTCCCTTATGAATAAGATCACGTGAAGACTTGAAAAATTCAATCTGTTCCACGACTTCCATTTTTTGTTCGTATGAGAGTTTAAGAATATTCAATTCATAACCAAAAGTACCAAAGTAAGCCACATCAGCGCGCATTTTTAGTGGTGTTTGTCTGAGTACCTGATGATTCGGTACATCCGACACATGAGACCCCATTGTAACAAGCGGGTAAATCAAGCTTGTACCGTACTGGATTTTAAGCCGTTCCACAGCATCAGTATTGTCACTGGTCCAGGCCTGAGGAGCATAATAGAGCATCCCAGGGTCAAAACGCCCACCCCCTGCTGAACAAGATTCAAATAGTATATTGGGATAGCGTGCAGTCATGCGCTCGTAGAGAGTATAGACCCCAAGAATATAGCGGTGCATCAGTTCTCCCTGTTTTTCAGGAGCAAGCCCCCTACTGTATGCTTCAGTGATGTTTCGATTCATATCCCATTTAATGTAGGTTATAGCAGAACCATCAAACACCTGGATCAGTTGTTGATATATCCCCTCCACTACCTCAGGTCTGGAAAAATCAAGAACATACTGGTTGCGTCCATGGGACATATTCCTCTCAGGGTCTCCAATCAACCAATCGGGATGCAGTTCAAACAATCTCGATCTTTTGTTGATCATTTCAGGTTCTATCCAAAGTCCAAACTCAATACCAAAAGCCACAATTTCATGTGATAATTTTTTGATTCCACTTGGAACCTTATTTAGGTTGACACTCCAGTCTCCAAGACTACTGGTATCATCATTTCTAGTGCCAAACCATCCATCATCCAGAACCAGGAGTTCAATTCCAAGTGCTTTAGCACCTTTGGCGAGATCAAGAATTTTTCGTTCATCGAAATCAAAATAGGTCGCCTCCCAGTTATTGAGCAGCACCTGTCTTGGCTTGTCTCTCCAGCGCACAGCTATCAAATGCTCCCTGAACAGATCATGAAAAGTTCTGCTGACACCACCTAAGCCATTTGGGGCAAAAGCAAGAAGCGCTTCAGGAGATTGAAAAATATCGCCTTCATTTAAAACCCATTCAAAACCATGTGGGTGAATTCCGGCCATCAGCCTTGCACTATCATCACCATCCACCTCAATTTGCATCAGGAAGTTTCCACTGTAGACAAGAGAAACGCCTATAGCTTCACCACTATCTTCAGTTGTAGAATTGCGTTTCATTGCCACAAAAGGATTGTAAGCCGCGCTGGAAGCACCACGCATACTACCTATGGACTGTATCCCATGATGTAGTGGTTGGCAAGCGATATGACGTTCCCTGGTCCAATCGCCATATAATTGTAGCCATTCCCA
Organism: Firmicutes bacterium UBA5201; assembly: GCA_002412775.1. GTDB lineage: Bacteria > Bacillota > Clostridia > Peptostreptococcales > Acidaminobacteraceae > Fusibacter_D. Next base: position 66,380 of record DHVT01000010.1, read on the forward strand.
ATCACTATCGTCTAAATCCAGCGACAAACTCATCAGCCTCTTAAGTCTTATAGGAGAGGGATCCTGATGCATCAATCGACTACTTCTGGCAATCACAGGATATTCTCTAAAAATGGAATATGAAAGATACAGCACTGAACCCATTACGGGATCAGTCATTTTGATTTCCAGTGTCATCACATCCTGATCGCATTCATAACGGGTTGATGGCAATCCTTCAAGGTTTTTCTTGCCAGCGAAAATGGTATGGTCCGTATAAATGAAATCAATAATGCCACTCCCGGATTCCATTAGAATATCTATTGAAGGAGATCTGTAATCTGTCGTTCCAAAGCAAGGCATTTCAAGTTTTTCAAGATTGAGTGAGAATCCCATGTCCCCTTCATACACATAGTTTGTAAGACCTCTATTTTGATCTTGACGAAATAAGGATTGATTCATCGCTTCATTCGGATGAAGTGCTTTTCCAAAATAGAAATGTCCCAGATGTCCATTACGAAGAATGCCAATAACATAGCTGATTTGACCGTTTATAAGATGAAACACCTTTTGCGTAGGATCATAATATATGTTCATCGATTATCCTTTCACTGCTCCGCCAACAGTAACGGCTTTTTCCACTTGGTTGCTGAACACTGTATAGACGAGCACTGTTGGTAAACTTGCAATTACCATAGTAGCTCCCATTGCACCCCAGTCCGTCGTAAACTGTCCTTGGAAGAAAAGTATTCCAAGTGGCAATGTCTTCAAACTTTTGTCGAGGACAAGTACATTTGCCAGAATGAATTCATTCCATGCGTTCAGAAATGTGAAAATTCCAAGTGTTGCTATCGCTGGTTTTACAGTTGGCACAATGACAAAGAAAAAGGTCTGAAAAATATTTGCACCATCAATGCATGCCGCCTCTTCAAGTTCAACTGGCAGTCCCACGAAAAATCCATAGAAGACGAGAGTGGCAAACGCAAGGTTAAAAGCCGTATAGGGCACAATCAAAGCCCAGTGTGAGCCTGAAAGTCCAAGATCCTGGACCACTCTGGTCACAGGAATCAAAACCGCTTGCACAGGTATGAACATACCAAGTGCCACAAAAGTCCTCGCAAAATTTCTTCCGCGCCATTTCATTCTGCTGGTGGCATAAGCGAACATCATAGCCAGCACGATGGTGATTACAACTGTTGCTGAAGCAACAATCACACTATTTAAAAAGTATACAGGTACATCGTACTGCGACCAAGCATTGATATAGTTTTCAAATCGAAGTACTTTTGGAAATCCGAACGGGTTGCTAACGAAAATTTCCTCATTATTCTTGAAGGAATAAAAAAGCATCCAAACCAAGGGATACAAAGATATAAAAGCATAACCCCACAAAAAAATTCTGAAAAAGATTTGAGAAAAAGACAATTTTTTCATACTAAGCTCCCTCTGATGTGTTTTCAGTCTTGAAGACTCTATTGATGACCAAGATTGCAATCAGACACTCGAGAACGAGTATTGTTGCGGCGGCAAGTCCATATCCGAATTCCCCACTTCTAAAAGCGGATGAGTACATCATATATGTGAGCGTGTAGGTTGAATTGCCTGGACCACCGCTGGTCATGATGAACATTTCAGTAAAGGCTTTGATTCCACCTGTGACTGATATCAAAAGACAAAACTTATAGGTCTCTGCCAACAATGGCATAGTAATTTTCATATGTGCTTGAACAGGTGACGCCCCATCAATTTGTGCCGCTTCATAGTATGAGGTCGGTATGGATTTGATACCTGCCAGTATAAGGGCAAATTGGTATCCCATCCATTGCCATGCATTGACGACCGCTATCGCAAATATCGCTTTGTTTCGATCGGAAAGCCAGTTTTGACGATAACTTGACCCTATGAGTTCAAAAAACTTATTGAGGAGTCCAGTGTCCGCATTGTAGATTGAAAGCCACAATTGACTAACGACTGTTACTGAAAGCACAACGGGAATAAAATATACGATTCTGAATACATTGCGTCCCCTGAGTTTGACACTTGAAACAGCAAGAGCCAAAATAGTTGCAACAGATATCTGAAACACAGTAATAATCGCAGCAAAAATGAATCCATTTTTGTTACTTAGATAAAATAACTTGTCATCGAAAAGTCTCAAGTAATTGTCTAAACCAATAAAGGTTCCAGCAGACAAGCCATTCCATTTAAATAAACTTTTATAGAACACCTGTAAAATCGGATAGAAAACCATTACGCTAAACAATGATAATGCGGGTAAAGTAAAGACTGCAATCGCCAACTTATTTCCATAATATTTTTTCACAATCAAGTCCTTTCTGAGATGAGTGCCTCAGGTTTCAGTGGATAAAAAGGGGAGCCACGCATGCGCGGCTCCCTTGTCAAGCGCTTATGAGAATTTGCTATTGATTCATTCTTTCGATGACCTTGTCGAGCTCTTCAACAAACTCAGCAGGTGTATAATCTTTCGTCATCAAGAACTGTGATTGATCTTCAATGGCAACTTTGAATAAAGGATTCGATAGGCCCCAAGCGAATTTTGTCGTTGATGTGATGTTGCCCATTTCTGTGTCCAATTTTTGCATCATCGTAGGAAATGGAGTCTCTGGCTCTATGCTTTCATCCACTTTAACCGCCAAAATAGGGTTTCCACGATACATATATTTCGCTTCGCAATATTTTTCAGATAGATATGCCGCTATTTCAGCAGCCAGTTCTTTGTGCTTGGAATTTGGATTCACGGCATAGCCACCTGGGGCTCCCCCGCCGCTAAGTGCATATTTGTTGTTTTCATATCCTGGCATTACAGGGTACCACATCCAATCCGCATTATCTCCAAGTTTTTCTGCAGAACCCGCTATTTCCCATTGTCCATTGAGGAACATTGCCGCTTTACCTTCATAGAAAAGTGCAGCTGCTTGGTCATAGTTTGTGTTGGTGGCACCTTCTGCAAACATACCTGCATTAACCAGTTCATTTAATGTTTCCGCTGCTTTTGTAAATGCTTCTTCAGAGGCTTTGCTATCGCCAGAATCCAGTTTTGTGATTCCTGCTGGGTCGAAACGGGTTGCAAAGACATCATACATTGCTGTTGTAATCCATTTCTCTTTAGCGAAAATTGACATTGGAACGATTTTGTTGGCTTTGAATATTTCAATTGCAGTCAATAATTCTTCGTAAGTTTCAGGAACCTTTACATCGAACTGCTCGAATAATGCTTTATTGTAATACCACAACACAAGTTCATTTCCGGCATAAGGGAATGCGTAAATGTGTCCATCTTCATTATAAATGATGTTTTCGGCACTTGGATGTGCTCGATCCAAAAATCCGGTGCTTTTGGCTGCTTCATCCAGAATCATGATGTTGCCTGATTCCTTGAAAGTTTCGATTTGAGAAAGACCTACTTGGAATATGTCTGGTAAGTTGCCTGTAGCTGCATAAGTCTGAAGTTTTTGTCCATCATCTTGAGCTTGAATATCCAGTTCGAGAGTGACATGTGGATAGTCGATGGCAAGTTGCTCGATGGCATAATCATATGGCACTTTAGTATCATCATCTGAGTATTGTGCATAGATTCTGAGTGTTACAGGTTCATTTTCGACTACCGGTTCTGCAGCCGGTTCGGATACAACCGGAGTTTCAACTGGAGCAACTGGAGTTTCAGTTTCAGTTTTGGCGCAACCTGCAAGCATGCCTATAAGCAGCATGAAAACGAGTAACAAACTGGTTATTTTTTTCATTTTCTTTCCCCCTATAAAATCTTATGGGACTCATTTTGTCTTCCCGATTCAAGTATATGTTTTTACATTTGTAAATTAAATGTAATATTCAAAATGAATTTGTACTTTTCAAAAAAAACGAGTATCATGTATGGTTATTGATACTCGCTTGGTGAAACTCCAAAATGATTTTTGAAACACTTGCTGAAATAACCTGGATCACTGTATCCCACCATTTCCGATATGGCGGAAAGTTTATAACGCCCTTCGACCACCAGCTGACTTGCCTGATCCATGCGCACTTTGCTGAGATATTCAGAGATGGTCATTCCCATTTCATCCTTGAACATTTTTCGAAGATACGTCTGGTTGACCAATAGTTTTTTTGAAAGGTCGTTCATATTGAACTCCGGTTTCGAATAGTTTTCATCGATGCATTGCTTGGCATCCCTTGCAATTTGGCTGGCTCTGGTTTCCCTGTGTGCCATCAGGTACTTGAATGCGCGGGAGTATGACATTTTAATGAACCTTCTTTGTTCCTCGTCACTCCCATGATTTAAAACTGCATAAGGTTGAAAATGATCTGGAAAGACATCTGATATATTTTTGCCAGCCTTCACAAGGTATGAAAGCAATAGACTGATGAGTCCCATGTTGTTCATGCGCTTATATTCTGGAGAAAATCGCTTTGTATCCGCTTCTTTGAATACCGTTTCAATGACTTCTATGGTATGGTCAGCGTTGAGCTGATGCAAATGATTCAGTATGATTTCGTTGATTTCAGCCGAATAGAAACCATATGTTTTCTCTTCCTGTGAAATCGCATCATACCATATTGCTTTGTTGCCACTGTCTTTAAATCGATGGGAGAGCGCGTTGACCGATTCGAGATAGGACCTTCTAATGCCACCAAGGCCGCTGTAAACACCTCCGATTCCAATGGTCACATTCATTGACAATCGCTCTCTGATGAAACCTATAAAATGATCGAGCTCCTCCCTATCCAGTGAATAATGCTCTTTGTCATCGAGCACATTGATAAAAAGTACCCGACTTTCATAATCCGTAAAAAAATACTCAGTACCTTCCGATTGCATATAATCTTTGTACAGATCTCCGATGACGCTTTTCCAGTTCATCGCCTTCTCCGATACATGCATGCTTTTCTCTTCCTGTTCGATCTCAAGTGCAGTGACATAGAAGTGGTGGTGCGGCTTAAGATCAAGTCCATTGTCCATCAGTCCGACCGGTAAAGATTCATCCATTTCTTTGGCATAGATGAGCTGTCTCAATAAACGTTCACGGTTCAGATACTGTTCATCTTTTTTGTCTTGCTTCATTTCAATGGCTTTGTTGATGTTGTCCTGAAGACTGAGTAGAGTCAAAATCAGTTCTTCCTTTTCAAATGGTTTTACGATATAATCCACTACGCCAAGTTTAATAGCTTTTCTCGCATACTCAAATTCACTGTTTCCGGTGATCAGAACAACTGCGATTTCTGGATTGAGCTCCTGCAATTTTTCCGTAAGTGTCAAACCGTTCATGTATGGCATTTGAATATCTGAAAGAACGATATCCGGTTGAAAAATGATTGCTTTCTCATAGGCCTCTTCGCCATTTTTCGCTTCACAGCAAAGCTCGAATCCGTATGCGCCCCAATCGATTGCGGTTCTTAAATACTCGAGAAAGATGGGCATGTCATCCACTATCATGATTTTAATCATATTGTCCATCCTTTGGTAGTTTTATTCTGATTTCAGTGCCCTTTCCAGCTTCACTGACAATATAAACTCCATATTCCTGTCCAAAGAAAAGCTTCATTCTATGGCTCACATTTTTAATTCCAAAGCTTCTAATAGTTTGGTGATCGTTTGGGTCACCAAGCACTTGGTTGAGCCTATTCCTATATTCCTCTGACATGCCAACACCATTGTCAGCAACTATGATTTCATAAGTGTTCTCTTTTATCTCATCATAAATACGAATCATACCTGTCTCAGACAAATATTTGAAACCATGCTCAATTGCATTTTCAACAATAGGTTGAAGTGACAATTTTGGAATCATCACGGATTCCATCAACTCGGAAACTTCAATACGGTAGTCGAACACATCCGAATATCTCAACTTTTGAAGTTCAAGATAATCCAGTGTGATTTTAAGTTCATCTTTCACAGAAATCACATCGGCACCTCCTGACAGTGAATTCCTGTAATAATCGGCCAATCGCCTTGTAACCTTTTGTGCTTTTCTTTCTTGGCCGAGTTGAGACAACTTCAAAATTATATCCAGTGTGTTGTAAAGGAAATGAGGTTTGATCTGCTGTTGGATCAAAGCGAGTTCGTATTCGCGTTTTTTCTTTTCTTCCCTTTCAACGTCAAAAAGCAATTTTTTGATCTGAGCGGACATGTGGTTGAAACTCATGGCAAAAAGACCTATTTCATCATTGGTCTTCATCTTGAACCTGAAGTCGAAATTGCCTTTTGAAATTTCCTCTACACCATTTTTCAGCTTCATAATGGGATTGGTGATCAGACGGTTGAGTGCCAGAGTCATGGTTATTTCGAGTAAGATAATGGTAATGAGCATAATGACGATCAAGAGAATAATGTTCGCAAGATCTTGTGTAAACAAGTTAAGGTCTGCTTTGCTCAAAAGTGTCCATCCAAGCTTTTCAATTTGAATTTTTGAGATCAACATCCTTTCTCCGCCAGTGCTCAATAGGTCTGTGGTTGCGATGCTACTGAGAAATGGTGCAACTTTCACACCGCTCGCATCATCAGCAACTGTACTTATGAGTTGTTGCTGAACCGCATTATAAATTATATAATCCGGCAGTTGTCCCTTGATCAGATCAGTGAACACTTGCTCGTCAATATTCACAAACAAATATCCTATAGTGGCACCTGTATTGATATTCCAAACTTTCTTGCCGAGTGTAAACATTTTTTGGTCAGGATCTTTTGTCAGATAATCTCTAGTGGAAAGATCGAACCATACACTATTTCCGGTCGTCGTCATTAGAATTTCATACATTTCGGAATCCACAATTGCATTTTTCCCTTTCTGGAGCTCATAATCTGAATAGTACAGTCGACCATCTATATCGATAAATCCAATAGAATCAATTGTCTTGTAGATCAATTTCGCATAAGCGAGTTCATTGGATATGAGGTTGTAAAGTTTGATGTCGTTGCTTAACATCCCATGAAAAGCGTCACTGTTGAGAAGGCGATTGATGCTTATGGTCAAAAGTGTGGCACTGCCTTCCGCTTCAGATAGGATACTGTCAATCCGGTCGGAAATTAGCACATTGTTATCTGACATGCTGGAAAGGCTGCGTTTGATTATAGCGCTTTCATAAAATTTCATGGAGATGCCCGCAAACAAAATCATCGGTATGATGGCAAGAGGCAAATATAAGTATATGATTTTTCTTTTGATGGAAAGGTCTTTAAATGTCATTTTTCCTCCTACAGAACTCATTTGATGGAAACTCATTGCCATTTATTAGAATCGTACTTTAAATAGTTATGTTTATCAACAAAAAAAAAATTTGCGTTAGCAAATTCTTGTTTTTCAGATGTAACATATTGAACATAGACACATCGGCTCCTGTGTTTGCTGCTAGTATAGTTTCGCTTCGCGAGAACCATACCTACGCCCAATGTTTCGTTTCACAAAACATTGCAACCACGTCGCCCAATATTTCCGCATCGCGGAAATATTTTACCTACGCGTAATATAAGAACTTGCTTTCGCAAGCAGTTTAATTCAATTCAACTGAGGCGCTAATAAGTTTCCTTCGGAAACTTACCTACGCGTAATATAAGAACTTGCTTTCGCAAGTTCTTATATTATGGCTGCATAGCACCAAACAACACCAGCCAAGCCAGAATTGATTTTGCCACCAAACTTAAAGTGATATAGACTTTCTCGCCGTATATATAATTACTCCATTTACCGATTTTCTTATACTGCAGAACCATATTTACCGGGAATGTGTTGAATGCGACGAAATAGGTTCCGACAATCGCCCATACGAACCATGGCACTTGATCGAAATTGCCATTGCCAAACATGTAAAGCAATATGGCGATCCAAGGGCCGATTCCTGCGATTGAGCCCCAGATGAATGGTCCCCAAATGACTTTCGACTTATCTTTACCTGAATTGAGTTGCTCCATGACCAGTCCAAATAAATTCATAGTGGCGTTGACGATAAAAATAAGTGTCAACGATGCGATGTCATAGATGCCGAACAATGTCGATATCAGAACAATCATAATTGAAGAGCTGAGTGCATATTCAAACCATCTGAATTGGTTGATGCCCTTTCCAAGATCTGAATTGTATTGATCATTGAGTTTTTTAGGTAAAGAGATCAACGCATGTGCTAAAGCCGATATCAATAGAAACGATGCGACCATGAGCCCAAAAGGCAGTTCAAAAAGTACTTTTGATGCCGACTCGAGGCTTTGTGTCTGAGGATTGAACTGCAAATAAAATTGTGTGATGCTCGGTTTGAACTCTGCGATGTTTTGAATAACCGTTGTCGCAAGAAACAACATGATCAACCCCTGAATAAAATGTAGTGCTCCCATTACCATATTGAATTTTCTTAATTTCTTTAGTGTAATCTCTTTCATAAGTAACCTCCTGTACACGATTTGAAATATTATTTTACTTTGTATTATCAATAATACCCATGCAAAACAAAATGTAACACGTTGCGTGATATTTATTTTTCAGATGGTTCTTGTCTTTTTAACCTGAAAGCCGAGAAGTTTCCTTCCTCCGCCAGATCACTCTTTTTCTCCAACATTTCCGATTTTTCGACTGTTAGGAGTTGTACTTTGGAGGCATTGGACGGCTGAACGATTCGCCACTCCA
>DHVT01000023.1 GCA_002412775.1 Firmicutes bacterium UBA5201
GGACATTTTCAAATGTGATTGACACCCCAAAATAAAAAGCGACGATCTTAAATATTCCAGATCGTCGCTTTGTGACGTTTTTGTTGCCATAGGTCTCTCAATCATAGATCATCGCAGTAATCTCACGTGCCCATATGAGCGATTCACGATAATTAACGGATAGATCTCCACCAGTAATGCCTAAGTGTTGGCCCAATACTTCAGCGGTAGGCCACTCGCCATGCTCATAGTTTTGGATGACATTGTAAACCGGTGCTAAGATTCCTTGGTTCAACGTGAGCGCATCAGATACAGACTTTGGTAATGAGATGCCCTCCAGTGCTTCCGACATCGATTGGTCCAGCATTGCGTCAATGGTGCTGAAGAGTCCCATCATGGAGGCTTCGTGCTTTATTTTTCTCATATGGCCGTTTTTTGCGATCAGCTCAGAAAATTTGGTCCTTACTAAAGCCAATCGCATGAGTTCCTCTGGCTTATGTTCGCTAAAATCGCGCAGCATCATTATGCTGACCCATCTTTCAATCTCTTTAAGCCCCATATAAGTCAGTGCTCGTTTAATGGAATAAACAAGATCATCTCCAGCACGGGTACTGATGACTTTCATCAAACGATAGGCAAGCTTTATATCTTTCTCTATGATCTCTGCTAATATTTGATAGCTGGGTTCTATTTTTTTAAGTTCCGTCAAAAGGCGTAGATACTGAATTTTAGTTGTTGTTTTGTCCACAGATTTGCCGATTATGTTTGGTTTGCTAAAGAAATAACCTTGGAACAAATGAAATCCCATTTCTTTGGCAACTTGAAATTCAGCTTCCGTTTCAACCTTTTCCGCGAGTAAAATTTTTCCATGGTTGAGCGCTAGCTTCACATCACTTTGAATTGTCCCAAGAGGCGTCGCCACCATATCAAATTTGATAATATCAGCCAAGTGGATCAAAGGATCATCCTTATAAGGCCCAGCAAAATCATCAAGGGCAATTTTGTATCCTTTGGATTTCATATATTCCAGTCGCTCAATCAAGTTTTGATCTGCATTGACAGTTTCCAACACCTCAACCACCAACTGGCTTGGTTCTATTAGCTCGGCAAAATCCATATGTATGAAATTGGCATCAAAGTTGACAAAAGCCCGTTTGTTTTCAACAAACTCTTCTATGCCCGATTCAAACAAACCACTGATAATCGTGGCTGTTGACTGTACATCCGAAGTTCCGTCATATGCCTTTGATTCATGTCCCGCCCTGAACAAGAGTTCATAGCCATAAACATTTAACATTCGATTGAAAATGGGTTGTCTTGCAATGAACATAACTCCTCCTTGATACAGATCATCGGTGACCCTATATCCAAAGTATATGCTTACTGACAAATAATACTTATGCAATTTGCATTATTTTATGTCAAATGCTCATTCACTAGTGCATTTTTATAAAAAATATGATTAAATAGATAATATTGACCACAAGGAGAGAGCATAATGGAGAATTTAGGTTTAATCATTTTAGGTGTTTTATTGGCAGTCGGCGTTGGCGTTGTTTTTTATTTGAATTATAATAGAAAACGCAACTTTAATAAGTTGTTTGAGCAAGTCTCCGAGGCACTTAAAACCATCCCAAAGCAAAAGAAGAATAATTTCTTGCTGTTTATGTTCAAAGACAGCATGTCAGCATCAAAAAAGAAATCCAAAACACCTTCTGCCTTGGAAAAAAACATGAGTCCAAAGCAACTTGAAATTCAAATGATTCAAATGGCCACAATTCTCAAAGACCGTTCAAAAGTAACGGATAAAAAAACCAAGAACGCACTAAAATTGCTTGATGAGTATCTGGCGTGGGAAAAAAACAAAAATAAAAAGTGATCACTCGATCACTTTTTTTAATTGCTCAAAATAGCATGTAATGCAATAAACTTCATCATCGATACAATCTTTGGAAACGTACTTGAGTTCCTGGCCACACTTCTTACATATTGAAGTCTTATACGGCTCTTCTTCATCCATACTTTCAAAATGCTCACATGTAAGTTCACACCCCTCGAGCTCACAGTCCAAACAATCTTCAGAAGGAAAACCAAACACGCATTCTTCTGTGATTTCATTTTCATCCGAACCGCTTTCATCCACTATGCTTTTCAAATTCTTACAACTGATACAAATACACTTGTTCATAGTCTACCCCTTTTACTTTCTTCGTCATATCTCTCTTATTATACACCATTAATCAAATAAATGTGCCTTGACAAAACAAAATCCAAGGATTAACATTTACATATTCCCATGTGTATATGTGATAAGAAAGAAGGTGCTCTTTTGAATTCCGAGACACTCATGAAACTTTATGGTTCATCCCTTAAAAAAATGATTCTTAAACATGTGAACGATGAATCGGTCATAGATGACATCCTTCAGGAAGTCGCTGTTCGCATTCAAAAAAACGAAAACAAATTGGAAACAATCATCAATCCTGAAGCATGGCTCATTCGCATCACTAAAAATTTGATTGCGGACCATTATAGAATGATCAGCCACTATGATTTGATCGAGGATATTGAAACCGTCATGACACCTGAACTGTATGAAACGGATAATTTCAATGAAGAAACGGCCGCTTGTCTCATTAAATTGATGGATTATTTGCCTCCTGTTGATCAAGAAGCATTAATTGAAATCGACTATAATGGTGTCAAGCAAGTTGAAATCAGTCAAAAGTGGGGTTTGAGTCCATCTGGATCCAAAAATCGCATTCAACGCGCCAGGAAAAAATTGAAATCCGTTTTTCAAAGTTGCTGTGATGTGACCACCGACAAATCCGGTAATGTCCTAGAACTCCTCCATAAAGAATCCAACCCCCAAAAATATTCTTGTCATAATTGTTGAAACAGTGGGTCCTTTTTGATTCTTGACCGTCTTCTTAGTGTAAGGCAAAAAAATCGATAAGGAGTGTATAAAAATGAATAAAAATTTAAACAATGACTCTTGTGCCTGCTGCACAACATGTGAAACCCTACCAGTTGTCGAGACCTCTGATTCTTCTGGTTGCTCATGTGGACCTGATTGTTGCGAAACCACAAATGAGCCAAAAATCGAAAAAAGACAAGTCGAAATTGATTTTTTATACCTCGACTTGAGCATTTGTACGCGCTGTCAAGGCGCAGACACAGTTCTTGATGAAGCATTAGCTGAGGTTTCCAACGTCTTTGCAGCTACTGGTGTTGAGGTGCATGTCAACAAAGTGAATGTCATCAATGAAGCACTTGCCCTCAAGCATCACTTCGTCAGTTCGCCGACAATCCGAATCAACGGACGCGATATACAATTGGAAGTCAAAGAAACCCTTTGTGAATCTTGCGGAGATTTATGTGGCGATGAAGTAGATTGTCGCGAGTGGTTGTACCAAGGCGAGACATATAACGTGCCTCCAAAGGCGATGATCATTGAAGCCCTTCTAAAAGCCGTTTACAGTAACGATCAGCCCCTTCAAGAATCCCATGACTATGTTCTGCCAGAAAATTTGAAACGTTTTTATTCGAGTATGGAAAAAAAAGCTGAATAACACTTGCAAAGCCATAAATTTTATGGTAAATTTCTCTCAACACAAAAATTATAGACTGTGATTGAGAGATGAAGTATCAAGGGCACTTCAAAGAGAGTCGGCAAATGGTGAAAGCTGACAGGTGCGGATATGGATAAAGACTCATGAGTTGCTTTATTGCCGGTTAACGACCGTTATCCCGTCATAAGTTATAAATTAGGATGGTACCGCGTAAACACGCTCCTTACAGTGAATGTAAGGAGCTTTTTTTATTGAAAATTTCAGAAGGAGGCAGCATGACATGGTCATGCGATGAGAAAAATGAGTGAACAAGAACTGATCCGTGTGGCAAAACTAAAAGAACTGGAAAATTTGGGAATCGATCCTTTCGGTGGCAAATTTGATGTGACGCATCATTCAGAAGCACTGAAGACGACCTATATGGATACCACAAAAGAATATTTGGAAGAAAATGAAATCAATGTTTCAGTTGCAGGAAGAATCATGACCAAGAGGAGTAAAGGCAAAGCTGGCTTCATGCATATCCAAGACAACGATGGGCAGATTCAGATCTATCTCAGACAAGATATACTCCCAGAACTGGACTACACGGTATTTGACATGTGTGACATCGGAGATATCGTCGGCATCAGAGGCAATGTCTTTAGAACCAATACAGGTGAGATCAGCGTTAAAGCAAAGGAATACATCCACCTTACGAAAGCGCTCAAACCTCTACCAGAAAAATTCCACGGCATTACAGATGAGGACGATAAGTTCCGAAAAAGATATCTCGACATTATTATGAACCGCGATGTAAAAGAGATTTTCTTGAAAAAACAAAAATTCTGGAGCACAATACGCAATTTCCTGATAGAAAATGACTTTCTCGAGGTAGAGACGCCTATTCTTGAGACCTCTTCAGGCGGCGCAGCGGCTACACCATTTGCAACCCATCACAATGCTCTGGACATAGATGTCTTTTTGCGAATCTCGATGGGAGAACTTTGGCAGAAAAAGCTTTTGGTTGCAGGCTTTGAAAAAACATTTGAAATTGGTCGACAGTTCAGAAATGAGGGCATGAGTCCTGAACACCTACAGGATTATACTCAAATGGAATTTTACTGGGCGTATGCCGATTTCAAAATGGGCATGGACTTTTGTAAGGAAATGTACCGCCGCGTTACAAAAGCGGTAATGGGCTCTTCAAAGTTTAAGACGCGCGGCTTTGAAATAGACATGGATGCCGAATGGACCATCTATGATTTTGAAACGGTCATCGAAGAGAAGATGGGCATCAACATTTTCAATACGTCCAAAGAGGATGTCATCGCCAAACTCAATGAGCTTGGTGTTGAATACGACCCGAAATCAGGCTTTTGGAGATTGGTCGACATCCTTTGGAAAGTTGTAAGAAAGGATCTTTCCGGTCCTGGATTCCTCGTAGGTCAACCCGTTCAACTCAATCCACTACCTAGAAGGCTCAAGGAAGATGATCGAAAAGTCGCTCAGATGCAAATCATCCTTGCGGGATCTGAAATGGGCAACGGCTACACCGAGTTGAACAATCCCCTCGATCTCGAAGAGCGTTTCAAAGAGCAACGCACCATGGGCGAAGCCGGTGATGAAGAGGCTCATGAACACGATGAAACTTTCGTTGAGGCTCTTCGATATGGCATGCCTCCAGCATTCGGTTTTGGCGTGTCTGAGCGATTTTTCTCAGTCATGATGGACCGACCTATTCGGGAGTGTGTGATGTTCCCTCTCATGAAACCTAGAGCGTAATTTGCCTTTCTGATAAAGCTGTGGTTATTGTTATCCAAGATACGATGAATAAAGTGCCTCGAAATGGGTATGGGGAACATGTAGAAAGGATGATTGACCATGAAAAAAAGACAAATGATGTTGCTCTTGCTACTGATGTTGACTTGCTTTTCACTTGTGCTGGGAAGTTGTGGGTCGAAAAATGAAACTGAGATGATTGAAGACACCGCAGGAGGACTTGATGATGAGGATTCCGAAATGGAACTTACAGTCAAATCGGATGATGTGAGTTATGCTTATAACGCCGATATTCCCAGTGGTTATCCCTATGATTTGTGTCCAATCTATGAACCCTCAAAGGTGAATATTGCCATGGAGAGTGAGGATCAAGACTTCATAAGCTATACAGTGAACTTGTTAACCGTGGATGAGGTCAAAAAAGTGAAGACTTTTTACTCAAATCTAGATCCACAGAGTAGTAACGATATGGGCACGATGGCGGTTTATATATTTGAGTCGGAAAATGGTGTTGACTATGCAAGTGTGACCGTGATGGACAATCCGGATGATGCAGACAAAGAGTATGAGACCTCTATAACCATTTCAGTCGGTTTGGGAAAGTAAAATGAATATGTGCAATAAAAATAATACCGCCATTCCCGTACCAGGTACGGAAATGGCGGTATTACTGCATTTCTTGCTCATTGCACGAAACTGTCCACATCTAAATGTTTTTAAGCAATTCTCGAGTACATCAGCACAGTCCTTTGAATAACTCGAGTTAACGATGATGTACTTTTTTCAGAGGCAAGGATACTTTCGATTATATCAGGCATATCACCCATATTGACAGGACTCTTAAAGTTTTGGGATTTGCCATGACCGACCATATCAACAGCAATCAAGTAATAGTCTTTTAGAAAAAACATCCATTTGCTTTGTGAAAATCGTATGATCTGCAAATGCCGGATGCAGTAAGAGCATAGCTGGATTCGCCTGCAACCGTAATGTTTTAAACCAATTGAGTGTTGAAATGTGATGTCTATATCCTAAATCCAGAGTCTTCAGTTGATAATGAATTATATTTTTAATAGACTCGTCCCAAGTCATAGTATCGAAATGACTTTTCTCAAGGTGATATTCGGCAACGAGTTTTTCAAGGCTTTGAATAATCCCATCGATTGCAACTAGCATCCAATTTTTAAAATAGGATTTTCCACGAGGCGTTACATGGTAGAGAGACTTCTTGCGCGGATCATCATAAAAGGGTGATACCTACTAGATACATGTCAATACTGACTATTTGGTACGCTGAGTATAAACTTTACACCTATGTGCCAAGATGCTATCATGTATACGATAGATTATCATTATTTAGAAACGGAGATGACATTTGAGTAATTTGGTTTTAATTTTGATTATGCAACTTTTTTACGTGCCTATGCTGGCACTTAGAACCATCTGTATGGTGAAGAAGCTCACTCTATTGACCTCCATCTTTGGCGTATTGGAATCTTTGATTTACGTATTTGGACTGTCACTAGTACTTACTGGAGAGCAATCCATTCTTGAGATGCTAGTATATGCATTTGGATTTGGGATGGGTTTGATTGTTGGTATTTATGTCGAAAATAGGCTTGCTATAGGCTATACTTCTGTGATTGCAAACATAAGAGAAAAGAATATGGCACTGATCACCCACCTCAGAGAGAATGGTTATGGCGTCACAGTTTTTGAAGGTGAAGGGCGGGAAAGTTCAAGATATAGACTTGATATTCTTACAAAGCGATCGCTTGAAAATGAACTACTGAATATTATCAATCGCTTTGAACCGAGCGCTTTTATTATTTTCTATGAACCGAAACTATTTAAGGGCGGGTACATTTTAGAACTGATGAAAAAAAGAATCGCAAAGAGATAAGTCACTTTTTTTGGCAGATCTAAGTTCATTCCCACCTGAAAAATCTGATTGCCACAAAAGAGCAGATGACCGCAATTGCTCCCATTGCGATGATTGACAGTAGAACATTGTTCATAGGTAAGTCAAGTGTTGCAGATTTCAGTATTTTGATTCCTTGGGTTAATGGCAAAATATCCACAACCCTCTGAAATGATGTTGGCATTACTTCGTAAGGAATAGTCGCTCCTGAAAAAATCAGCATTGGAAAATATAATATACTTGCGATGATCCCCGCGGATTTAGAATTTTTGGCAATGCCACCCACCATCATACCAATACTAAACATTGTAACCATCACCAATATCCAACCAAGGATAAATTGAAGTATGTTTCCTTGCATTTCAAAACCGAAGAATCCAATGGCTACAACCAGCAGTGTAAACAAAGATACCAGAGAATAGAGAAAATATACGGTAACCTCTACAAGCAGAATTGTGACCGGGCTTGTGGGGGTTACCTTTAATCTTTTCAGTATTTGCTTGCTTCTGTAATCGGATACGACTAGAGGCAATCCCATAACTCCTCCTGCACAAATCGAAATACTTGCAAGTGCACCGAAAGATTGCTGGATAAAAGTATAGCTTGCCCCCTCAAATGCAGGATTGTCTCCATAAATAATGCCAAGAATAATAAGTACAGTGACAGGCATTATAACTGCAAAAATCAGCATATCCATTCCTCGTAGCGACAGCTTCAACTCAGTTTTGAGTATAGTTTTAAAGGCTTTCATTCTCAGTACTCCTCTCATCTGTAAACCAAAGGTAAGCATCCTCAAATTTGTCATGTGGGCTCTGATTAATTGCTTCTGTAACCGTTCCGTAAAACACTGGTTTACCCATTTTCAAAATGCAAATCTCATCGCACAAGATCTCCACCTCATCCATAAAATGTGAAGTCAATAAAATAGTAAGTCCGTCAGCTTTAAGTTTTGTGAGGATCTGCCAAACATCCCGTCTGGCTCTTGCGTCAAGACCAGTGGTGAGTTCATCCAAAAATACCACTTTTGGATTTGGTATTAAAGCAAGTACAATAAACAGACGCTGTTTTTGACCGCCGGAAATCTCTTTTACAAGCGTGCCACCTTTATCGGCAATCCCAAAATCCTCAAGAAGTCGGTTGTAATCAGTGGGGCTTTTATAAAGTGAAGCGGTTACCTCACATAATTCCCCGACTTTAATATTCTCCTGAAAATGTGCCTCCTGGAACTGTACTCCCACCTGCTCAAAAATTTCCTTGCGATGAATAGTCGGATTCATTCCCAATACGGAAACGACTCCACTGTCAGCCTTTTTTGTACCTAAAACACATTCAATGGTTGTACTCTTCCCTGCGCCGTTTGCGCCAAGCAATCCGAATACTGTCCCTTTCTTTACTGAAAAGCTAAAATCATCGACAGCCTTCAGATTGCCATAAGATTTTGACAGATTTTCTATTTTGATTATTTCTTCCATAAGCTCCTCCTTTTACTCGATACAAAAAGTATAACACCAGACAAAAGTCTGGTGTTATACTGGAGGGTTATCCTATTTATTTTTAAGATCGTTTAACAGTACAATAATCTGCATTGCATTCTTTTCAGCTGAATGCAAGGACAAGATTAAGTTGTCACATGCAGAGACGATGTCCTCGCTGTTCCCTGGTGTATTCAACACTTCCGCAATGTTCGTTTCTGAATTTTGTTTTAAAGCTTTCATCATACGCAAAATTGAAGAAAGAGAGTAATTCGCACACCTAAGTGATCTGATGATTTTCAGTTCTTGCATATCCTCACAACTATAAACGCGATAACCGTTTTCTTTGCGCTTGATATGTAAAAGCCCATTCATTTCCCAATTGCGAAGCGTGTCCATTGTGATCCCAAGTGCATCTGAAACTTCTTTACGTTTCAAGAACGTTGTGTTCGTTTGAAAACATCCTTGCATCAACGCCTTAGTAATTTTCACAGCTTCATTCGCATTCTCAATTTCTTCTCTGACGACCCCAATATAAAGATGTGCTGATTCAATCGCTTTATCATATTGCTTGTTTGCAGATAATCTTACGACCTCTACAATATTTTTTCTGAGTCCTTTTTGTAGGACCTCAATATGGAATGCGGTTCGAGCTCTTCATACATTCGTACTGTATTTGGATGAACACCAACTATCTTTGCAATTTGACTTGTTGTATATGTTTTTTCTATGGGCTCACCTTCTTTCTATGCTTGGTCCATCAACTCCACCAATAATCCCTATGGATTGAGCTTTGCTGGAATTGACTACGATATCATATCTCATCTCAACAAACTTATTTATAACACCGCCGTTTCCGTACATCAACTCCACCGTTTCCGTACCAGGTACGGAAACGGCGGTTTCTCATTATTTGGTGATCACATATTGATTTCTACCATTGCGCTTGGCATCGATCAGAGCTTTCATACTTTGATCCGTCAATTGGGCTATATGCGCTGGTTTTGCGCTAGATGAAATTCCACATGATACGGTGATTGCTCTTCCGCATCCAATGGCCGCAAAGTCAAATGACCTTATCGAGTCAAAGATTTTTTCGATACTCTCGATCACTTTTGACTGATCCGCGTTTTTTAGAAAGATGCTGCATTCATCCCCACCCAAACGAGCAATCAGAAACTCATCGCTTATTTTTTCCATAGCTGCTTCCATTTCATGAATGATTATTGAAAAAACGTTTAAAATGACGGCATCTCCGACCTCATAACCGTCAAAATCATTGACATGCATAAAATTGTCAATATCAAAAGTAATGAAATGGTAATGATCATTTTGATCTTTTTCGAAAATTTCTTCAATTCTTTCCACGAAAACATCCCTGTTCATCAGTTGCTTCAAATCTGCCTTTTCCACCGTTTTTTTCTGATTTTCAATACTCATCATTATGCTCCCTTCTAAATCCAATAGTTGATTGATAGAAGGAAAAGAGCTGGGCGATTGCTTTTCAAGGTATAATATGGATCTTTTCAACATCAGCAGACTCGATTTGATCACATCAGAATCCTTGGTCAACACAACCTCTTTGTCTTTCAGCAACTCTATGAACTCATACAAATCCAGTGGTTTGCACATAAGTTCCTTTATGGTCGCCAAAGTGAATCCAAGGTCTTTTAGAAACTGAATTTTTCTCATTTCAACCAATTGATCTTCACTGTAATACCGATAGCCATTTTCTTCATTCAAAGCTATCGGACTGAATAAATCAAGCTTGTCATAGTGTCTCAACATTCTTTTTGAAATTCCAGAGCGCTCTGAAAACTCACCAATCAAATAATTTTTCTCCATATTACACGATCTCCCACATACCTTTTTCCTATATCTTGATTGTAAAGGCTGACACAATGACAAGGTCAAGATATATTTTAAAATTTATACAAGCCGACCTTTGACTTTCCTCATCACGGCTTTCTTGTCCTCATGGAAAGTCTTATAAATGGTCCTAAGCATGACAGTATCATTTCTAACGTCGTGATGTTTCAGTTCAGAGTCATCTGTAAGCACCTCATAGACCTTTTTCAAACTGGGCCTGAACGAAAGGTTGCAAAACTTTACAAACTCATCCTGAAAATCCACAATATTGAATTCAAGCTCCCCTGCGATCTCGATGCTATTCTTGTAAATGGCTTCAAGATCCACGTTGCCCCAAACATAAATGATGTCCTCTTCACTCGTGTTTTCTATCATCACTTCATAGAGTTCATCAAAACAAGGTTTCGATAGCAAATCTTCCCTCGTGATCCCTGTAAGAGCTGTACAATAGGGTGAAACTTCAAACGCCTCATCATAGGGTCTTACAAAACTCGTGAGCTCGTAGTGGTCATCCTCAGCCAATAGACAAATGGCTATAATCTCATCTTCGTATGCGAAGTCCTCATCGCATAGGAACTCTAAATCCATAAAAAAAGTGTTCATAGTTATTCTCCTCTTGTTCAGCTTGATCCATATATTATCTGTTTTTCCAAACCGGTTTTCTTTTATTCAGAAATGCATCCACACCTTCATGTGCATCTTCAGTTGTACAAAGGGATGCAAAATGATTGTTGGTTAAGTCCAGCGCCTTCCCATAATCAAGATCTTCCATTTTATAGAATGATTTTTTGCCTAATTGAAGTGCTAAAGGACTTTTATCCGCCAATTTCTTGGCAAATTTGAGCGTTTCTTCTTCCAATCGTTCAGCAGGAACCACTTTATTGATCAGACCGATTCTCTGCGCCTCAATTGCATCGATTATATCTCCAGTAAAGATCAGTTCCAATGTCTTTTTTCTTCCCAAACTTTTGGATAACGGAACTGCAGGCCCCATGCAAAACAATCCTACATTGATTGCTGTAGCCCCAAATTTGGCGTCATCTGATGCGATTGCCAGATCACAAGCCGCCACGAGTCCAATCCCATTTGCAACTGCAATTCTCTGAACAGATGCGATCACTGGCTTACCCATGTTGGCAATCGTAATATTCATTTTTTCCATCAACTCTACCCATTTCAAGTATTCAATATTGCTTTTCCCTTCCAAATCGTTTATGTCTATTCCAGTGCAAAAGTTTTTCCCATTGGCATTGATCACAATCACATGGACACTCTTATCATTCTCAAATTCAATAAGCGCATGGTTCAATTCACTTGCAAGGGGGACGGTGAACGTATTGTTGAACTCAGGTCGATTCAGTGTGATGACTCCAATATTCTCATTTCTACTGACGATAACACTTGTATATTTCATATTCCGCTCCTTTTTAAACGTATTGCTTATAAGTTGCATGGATCACAATTTCTTAACCTTGCTATACAATTGCAACAATTTTCTCACAATCAAACCAAACACCACCAATGACAGAATACAAAATAGTGCGAATCCAACAAATAAAAGAAGATACATATTGTTGTCAATCGCATTTCTGAATTTCTCTGTGGAAGTGATTTCTTCTTTTTCAAACAGTGTGAAACTAAGATCTTCTACAGGAAGCGTCTCGAAAGTTCCAATATAGGTTCCATCATCCTCTCTGACGAGTGGCAAATTGCTTTTTAAAACATAGGGATAATCTTTTGACGGTGTAATTCTTATGGTCAAATCGCGAAAGTCTTTCCAATATTTCGCAGGGTGCAAAAAATAATTATAAGTATAGGTCGGTTTCACTGTTTCTCTTTTGTCCATACTCCCCAGTGTAGAATATCTCACTTCCACGGTTTTCTCTTCTTGCGCCTCAAAAGGCACCTCATATGCAATCAATACATAACGTGAAGCGTTGAGCAAACTCGAGATATGGTCTTCAGAGATGAAACGTGCACTTTCCAGTGCTTGATCTAAAGCTATATAGTAAACATTACTGTATTCATCTATGACTGAATCCACAAAGTCTATCAAGTAGTGCTCAATGTCTATTTCAATTTCTTCGATTTCATATCTGAAATCAGTGACTTCCACAGCATCGGACCCTGCATTTTGAGTGCCTCTAATTTTGATTTCCAGATTTTCATCCAAACTAAAGATTTCCATGACTCTCTTTTCCTCGCCTAGCCATGTCCCTACACTAAATGCGTTGAGCTCGCCATCATATCCGTAGCTGTTGTTTCCTTTGACAAGAATTCTTGAACTTCCCATCTCAGTAGTGAAGTCCGCCACTACATGGAAACTCTCTTCACGATCAGTTTCCAGATGGATCCTGTAAAGAGTGCCCTTTTCCTCGTAATTAAAATGCTTGGGGCTGTATCGCTCTTCCGTTACAGAATCAAGAATATCCTGAAGCTCTATTGACGCTTCAAATTCACCATCGGCAGAAATAGATCTCACTGAATCCCCATAGTAGATTTTATAATCGATGGGACTGCCATCCACTAGAACCTCTATCTCATCTTTTTCAATGCCCCACATATTTTTAATGAAGGGAAAGACCATTCTGGAATCAATGCTTTCTTCCCCGGTATTTTTCATTCTATATTTCGCACTGACTTTTCCTATGAGGGAGAAATCATTTTGCTCTTCCTCACTAAAATCAAAATGTAGGTCTTCATTCAATACGGTAATGGGTGTATCTTCGTCAATAGTGATCATAGAGATTCCCGGATACTGAAACCAGGTTACTGGTCCGGAGTTGCCATAGGCAATAACGCCACTAAGGATCACTGCAGCCATGATCACTATAGATATTTTCCATTTCTTCATGATTCTCACTCCTTATAGGTTTTGACAATTGCCTGATCAATACGTCCGTAACGATTGAGATTTGACTCTGCCGTGGTCAAGACTTCTATCAGCTCTTTGGGTCCACCGAGGGTCAAGACCTTAAAATAAAGACTTCTTACAAAATGCTTGCTGTTAATGCGGTCACGGTAAGCCATCATATCCGCTACGCCAGCATTATTGTCTGACAACAGTTCCAACCAGGAGGTAAATTTTGCCAACGACAGTTTACCTGATAAAATGGCACGATATACCGGCCTTGCCATTCGCTCGTCTTCCTCGTCCTGAAATACCCATGCTCCATTGTTCAGCATCTTAGTGAATGCCTCCAAAATAGCCGCCAGCTTCATTTCATCACACTCAGGACACTGGACTATGGCATCAAAGGCATCAGCACCATGCGCAGCAGCATGAGCCCAGCCTTGAGGTGAAGTAAAACCTCTATAATCGCGTTCCGATATGTAATATTCAAGTATTCGATCAAAAACAGATGCGATTTTCTCATTGGACAAAAATGGCTCGACACTGTGCCGCACAAGGACTTGCCCGATGATCAGCACTGAAAAGGTTCTTGTATAGACGCTGTCTGTTCCACTTTGCCCTATGCCCTTAAATAAGTGTTCCTCATCCTGAAGCACATCCAGTAGCCGCATGAGTGTTTCATGACCAAGCACGTCCCGATCATTGACCCACTCGTAAAAAGCTTCGCAGATCAACTCATCTCTAAGCACAGGATCTGGATCGCCGATAAACTGCAGCATTGCCTCAAGCAACTCGCCTTTCAATTTTGGGTCCCTGACTATCTCTGATTGAATATCCTTGTTCTTCAGATGCTCCATTAGCTGAATTCTGTTCATTTCCGGTTCTCCTTGTGAATGTCATTACTAAAATTATAACATACTTATGGGCAAAGCAAAAAATGCGCAAAATTCAATTTGCGCATTTTTCTTTATAATTTAACTTTTACTATGATCTTAGCTATTTTCCCATCGCGATTAAATATACTTTGACTGATTTGCTTATTGAGCTTCAAAATGTTTTCAAAAGTATACTTGTCGCCATTATCATAACAGATCGTTATCGCTTGATAGTTATTCAGTTCATAGATAATAGGCACTGAACAAATCGTAAATCCAAGTTGTTTCTCATCAAGCAAAATCGTGCCTGAAGGGAGTTTCCATTCTGTTTTCCGATGAAGCAACTCATCCCTTGATAACAACCGAGGATTAAAATATATTTCACCATCTGAGATATTTACACCCAATTCTCCAAATCTGGAAATTATATCTTCCTTTACTTGACCTGTCATCCCCGGTTGCTGAACACCGGCGAATCCTGGCGTGTGGGAATATGCATCTGTTGGAAATGCGCCATAATCAACTGGTGACTTTTCAACCCCAATTCCCGCCTTGAGCGCATGGAAGTACTCTGCCAATTTATTGGCGTCTTCACTTCGTGCCGCATGAGTACTTGCCATATAGAAGTTTTCCTCTGCCGCCAGTACAAGTTTTGAAACCATATGCCAGTAAATACAGCCTAAGCCTTCATACTTGTAAAAGGTGCCTGAACGCCCTGTAAAGGAATGGTGATCAAACAAGTCCGTAAAAATTTCACCCACCTTTAAGATATCCTTTTCAGTATATTCATCCACTTTGACGATTGCGTCCATGATTTCAGTGCCATTTCTAAATTGACCGCTAAAATGATACTGTCCCTTCACATCTTTTTCGACAAAACGGGTTAATCCTTTTTCAAGTTCTGTTGTTAAAATGTGGGACGATTGAACCATGTCTTCAGGAATAATATTCTTATTCATGAATTTTGGAAGCTCACGTACTGGATAAAGCATATAACTGTTCTGGTCTCCGCGATAAATTGCACTTTCTCTTAAGGCTTTCAAGACTCTTAGCACTTCTTTTGAATCCAGCGCTTTCGAACTTAGTACTGCAACTTGACCTTCAAGCATTTCATACAGATAAGATATGCTACACGTGTCTTTTCCGAACTTAACCAAGTTATACGCATGGTACAAGCCATCCGCTCGCTTGTTATCATCGATTGTATCTTTTAGATGTGTCATTGTAAGATTGACAAAAGCCTTCAATGCTTCTATGGAAAGGCCTTGCTTCTTACCCGAAAACCCATTATTGTAAATGGTTTCACGATAGATTTCTCCAAGTTTGCCTAATCTTGACACAATATCAAAACGCACTTCGTCGCTCAACTGTGATCCGAGGTGTTTCGTACTCTCGCCAAGCACCTCGAAAATGCCTTCAAACAAATCTTTAACTTCAATGGATACTATTACATCCTCTTTGAGATCTTCCAGCAAAACAGCAACAAAGTCCAAATATCTGTATAGATAGTAAAGCGTCACCATAGAAACGCCGTTGCCCACCAATGCGTTGTTTGCATCATTCCATTCCGGGCGTTGCGTGTTCATCCAGATCCCGCCTTTGGGAATGTAGTTGGAGAGTTTTGAAAGTAAAATCACAAGAAGTTTCTCCATTAAATTGACATGATAGAGTTCATCGCCAACAAATACGAGTTTTCCATCGGCACCAATTTTGGCAACCTTCTCCCTTATCATTTCACTGCTTACCTCATCATAGATAATGGTATTTTTCGGATCTTTGAGAAGGTCATTCAGCCCTTTTATTCTGTAGGGCACATTCGCATATACAAAGACGTTTTTATGAAGCAACGAACTCAGTCCATCAGGTCTGTATTTTCTTGACAGCTCCATCAACTTCAGCAAGTAGATCACTTGGTGATCGCCCCAGTATCCGATGTTTGACCATGGATCCGCTGAATCCAGCTTCTCCCAATCAACGCCTTCTTTTGTGATGCGGTAAGGATTATAACCATCCGCAGTGGATGCGTTTACAAATTTTGAGATTATACTCTCAATATATCCAGGGTAAGAAAGTGATAAAGCTTCCCAGTTCTGGAAGATATCTCTCCAGTTCCCTTCAAAATTCAAGTTCTTCTCACCAGTTTCCTTTGTCACTTCAATATTGAATTTATTCCACGGTCTGCTCGGATCACCATGACGTCTTGAATAAGTCAGAGGCAAATATTCTCGAACCAGACGCTCAAGTTCCAAATCTTTTCGCATTTCAACACGACTTAACAGCTCAAAATAATTGATCATTTCTGGGAGAGCGTTCAAATAATCCGAATGCTTACTGTAAACCACTTTGTTCCAATTCTCGATAAACTGTTTGAGGTCCAGTGTCTCAATGTCATACCCACTTGCATATATTCCACCACGCATGATGTTATAAAGCGTGTTTGAAAAATGTCTATAGATGGTATTGGCATTCGCTGTCATTTGAAAACCATCGGCTTCAAACACTAGTTTCTTGAGATTATCATCACCTTTTAACACGTCGTTTTCCAGACTTGCGAGGATCGATTCACCGGCATCCATCTCTTCCATCAATGATTCGATTTTAGCTGCGGATTGGTTGAGTTCTGAAACAATCAACCATTCTTTCGATTCATGATCTTCTAAACCGATGGTGCTCGACACATAAAAAGCACCTCTTCTACCTTTCACATCGAGCTCCGTAACAATCTTTTCGTTTTTTTCGAAAGCTGAAATTTGCTGTTCTGAAAGCAAGTACACCGGACAGTCCAAACCCTTTGACCAAACCGTTGTTGATTTTAGAGATTCGCTTGGCTCAGCCTTGTCGGATATGATTGAACTCAAAGTAAATATCCCCAAACCATGATCTTCGATAAGTTCATTCCGTTTGTATCCATCAACAAGCGTACTTCTCGTTGCCTGTAGTAAAGTGTCCACACCATAAGGCAAGATATTTCTAATGCCATCCAATACTCTGATTGATAATTTCTTTTTAGAATCATTTATCAATTCCGAAACTTTAACAAATCCATATTTATGACTGGTTTTCCAAGTATATCTGAACGTTAAATTTAAATCCCGGTTAATTTCTTCAAACATAATCTTGTTTCCGATAGTGTTTTTATATAGGGTTCTTGTAATTTTATAGACACTAGAGTTGTGTTTTGAAAATGGCTTCCACAAGTAGTTTTTTTTACCATCAGAAACCACCAACACAGTATGCGATCCGGTCGTTTCATTGCTGTCGTGAATCTTATCATCTGTGTAGTAAGGGAATAATGCAGTTTCGGGCGATTTACGACCAGCTGTCAATCCACCTGTACTCGAAACAAACAACCAGAAATCCACATCACTGACAATGGTCATAAAAAACGGAGACATTTCATTATAATTTTCTATTTTAAAAAAAGTGTCGTTGTTGATTTGGATTGTCTCAAGTGAAACTTCCGCCTCAATTGATGATAAAAGTGTGTCACCAAAATACAAATTGGTATCATTCATAATTAATTTTCTCCAGACATTGTAAATATTTCATATTTGTTAACCTTTTACCGCTCCTGCTGAAATATTTTCGATTAGATATTTAGAGGCAAAGATAAATACGACTACAATCGGAACAATTGAAATGGCAAAACCCAAATAAATCGCACCTTGATTTTGATACCAAATTCTTAATGCTTTTAAAGAGGATATGACCATTGGTAGAGTTTCATTTTCCTTGGAACTTAAAATAACCCTTGCACTAAGGTAATTATTCCAAGAACCAATAAAAGTGAATATCGACATTGTCGCAACACCTGGTGCCATTAGAGGCAACGCAATTCTGTGAAAAATATACAATTCACCTGCACCATCAATCCTTGCGGACTCTATGATTTCTTTACTCAGCGCCGCACTAATATAGGCTCTTAAGAAAAACACAGTGCCTATTGAAGCGATTGAAGGGATGATTAATGCCGCATGCGTGTCCATAAGTCCGAGCTGAGTCATCCATTTCACATAACCCAAGAATGCCAGCTGACTTGGAACCATCATGAATATCAGAATAATCCCAAATAAAACATTTCTACCTTTGAACTGATACATATGAAAGCCATAAGCTGTCAGCGCTGAAAAGTATCCCGATAATACTGTAACCAATGTTGCGATCTTAAGTGAATTCCAAAAGCCACGTCCTATATTGACATTTTCAACCAAAATCTTATAATTTTCCACTAAACTGGTACCGGGAAATAATGTAATGCCTTGCGTTGAAATTGACATTCCATCACGAGTAGAATTGATTATTACGATCCAAAATGGAACGATGGCAACCAACACCAACAATGCAAGAAAAAAATAAATGATGGAATAGACCATAATATTTTTCCTTTTCACTTTTTTCTTGAGTTTTTTCCTTTGAATATTATTCTTTTGGATTTGGTCATCCGTTTGATCTATGTTGTTTAAATCATTCATGTTTAGCACTTCCCTTCGATGCAGACAGTTCTTTTATTCTTGCCTTTACTTGCCTACGATTATCAAAAAATTCCTTGATTTCCTTTTTATTTGTCAAAATTGTAAAGACAATTGTAAAAGTCATAATAACAACAAACAACGCAAAAGATAACGCTGATGCATAACCATAATTCTTATGGACAAAAGCCATGTTGTAAATATAGACAATCATAGTATTTAAACTACCTGCCGGGAATCCTTTACCATCGGTAATCAAGAACGGAATATCAAATAATTGTAGTCCACCGATCAACCCTGTAACCATGACATACATTAGGATCGGTTTTATGGAAGGGATTGTGATGTTGAGCAGCACTTGAATTCTACCCGCCCCATCAATACGTGCGGCTTCAAAAAGTTCTTTACTGACCGCTTGTACAGAAGCCATGAACAAGATAAACGAGTTGCCGAACCACATCCACGTCTGAATACCAGAAACACTCATTTGAGCCATAATTGGCTTTGTTAACCATCCAATTGGTTTATCAATCCATCCAACATTGAAAAGCACTTGATTGACAACACCATAGTCTTTATCAAGTAATTTCATAAAAATTAGTGCGATCGTCGCGGCTGCAATTAAATTCGGCAAATAGAATATCACTCTAAAAAAACCCAAACCTTTAACTTTATACTTGATATCTGAGAAAATCATGACGAGTAATAAGGCTAGAAAAATTTGAAATATGATATTCACACCCCAAATTTTGAGTGTATTTAAAAACGCATCCACTAGATTAGGGTCTTTAAATAGCAATTTGAAATTATCGGCTCCAATAAATACTTTTGGGCCAAAACCTTTATATCGAGTCATTGATAGGTACAAAGTAAAGATGATCGGATATGCATTGAACAGGAAGAAAACCAAGAAGAAAGGTGATATAAAAAGGTATCCTACTTTGTCTTTTATTTTTTTCATTTCACTCTCCATCTAAAAAAGTATACAAAAGTAGACTTAGAGTCTACTTTTGTATCATGATCATTTATTCTGTTGGCAATCCGTCCACATAGATTTCTGGATAAGTTACTTGAACATCTTTGTAAAATGCTTTTAGTGTATCTGCTACTGAAGTATAACCAGCAACACCTTGCTTATAATTTGTGACATGAACGCCCAACAAATCGTTCAATCCTCTGTCATATATTGTTACATTTGATAAATCAATCTTCGATGCCTCTTCGTTGAATACTTGTAAATGATTCATACCGCCTAAAGATTCACGTCCATCATATTTTGCGATAACAGGAGCCATTACTGATTCAACTGAATACATATCACTATCTGCTGCTTGTCTTGCCGCTAATCGTTCTTTATCAAACAACATGGATTTAACAAAAGCAAATGCGGTTTCAGGAGATTTAGCTGCTGAATTGATTCCTACATAAGTACCACCCCAGAAGTAAGAATTAGGACCTACTGCCATACCCCAGTTACCTTTGTAAGGTGCTACAGCATATGCATCTTTTGTAGCTTGGTCCGCATCTTCTGCAGGTTTAGCCAATGTATTGCCCTGAGCATCAACTTTCTCCATGTTTGGCTCAATAATATACTTAAGACCCCATGTAGGCATTGAATAAGCCATTACTTGCCAAGTAGTACCTTGTGCATCAACCAAATCTTTATCCATAGCATCGAACCAAGGACCACTCCACTCGGCAGCATTGGCTGTCAATGAAGTTTCAATGGTTTCACCATACATGTTTTCCACCATTTTGATATAAGGAATTTGCTCTTTGATTTTCTCTGGATTCAAAGTGCCGTTCTCATCAACCCATTTAACAGGATTGTTTGTACCAGCAGCAAAGAATCTAACTGCTTGATCATCTGGGAATAAACGCCATTTTGAGTTGAACGCTTTAACTTCCTCTTGAGCAGCCAATAAGTTTTCAATTGAATTGAATTTGTTAGCACTTACCCAAGTGGATACTGCTGTGTTGTAATCTGGAGCATCCAGTGATGGGAAACCCGCTTCAGCGCCCCAAACATCTGTTGCCATATCAGTCTTGAAGAAGATTGCGCCTGGTGTTACTTGCCATGATAATGCGGCTAAATTCCCAGTTGCCGGGTCAACACCTGATTGCCAGATATATTCTTTATAGTCAGCCTTTTCAGCTGCCAAATCAACATCTGAACTGCTTGCCATCATTGCTTCTAAATTACCGTAATACCCAGCTTCAATGAATTGTTTGATTTGATCCAACTCACCAGTAAAAATATCTGGTCCTTTACCCGATTCAAGTGCAGGTAATATTTTGTCCATGTAACCATCTTGAATGGATACTGCTACAAACTCTACCTGTAAACCTTCAAAAGGTTTTCCAGGTGCTGTGTACATTTCCTTAAAGTAATCGATGTCACCAGCAGTTTGGAGTTCATCAGTAAATGACCAAATAACCAATTTTTCTTTTGAATAATCTTTACTTTCATCAACAGCTACGTTTTGAGATTCTCCAGTACCAACTGAAGTTGGTGCGGCTTTTGTTCCACAAGCCGTTAATACAAGTGATGCTACCATCAAGATAATAAGTAAAATAGATAACTTCTTCATCATTACGCCCCTTTTGTTTAAATTTTGCAACAAGTAACTATGTTGTAGTTATAATATAGCACATTTACGAAATCGATTTCAATACTTATTTTAATAAATCGTCACAGTTTTATTTTGGCAACGTTTTCATAGTGAGTAATTCATATGGAATTACACGAATCATTCAGCATCAATTGGTTGTTGCCAAGCCTTCACCCTACTTGACTTTGATATTTCAAATTAAAGAAATCGATTGCATTATTTGTTGTTATTCTGCGGATTTCAAAACAAACGTCGTGATGGAGTGATCTGGCAAATTAATATTCATGCCTTTCCCATCGACAACAAGAGCCATCTCTGCTATCCAACCTTCATTTTGTGCCACGACAACGATATCCCCATTAGGATTTCTGAAAGCAACCGCATATACACCTTCCTTCGTCACACTGATTTCCAGTCTTTTGGCACCGACTTCGATATATTTGGAAAAATGTCCGATATAGTAATAAGAATTGTTGTAGATCAATTCTTTCTTGTTACGATCATACATGATTGGCGCTTCGCAATAGTTGTAGACGTGATTTGGTCCACCATTTTCGTTAAGGACCAAATTCCAATCCATCCATCCTCGACTCCAATTGTTGAAATCACCAATAATATTCCGACCGTAGCGTTCGCAATTTGACCAAGAACCCAAATAACCATTGAATACCGCATTTTCTGAAGTTGTTGTCAATTCCACACACCCTTCAGTAAACAAAATGTGTTTGTCAGGGAAAAGATTGTGTAGAGCAGTCAGATTCTCAAACGCCTCACTGACATACCAATGATTGCCTGTTCCCCATACATATTTTGAGGCTTCCTCATCCGCAAGTACAACGGCGCCACGTTCAACCATCACATCACGGTTATGATCCCATATGATGATATTGGTCCCAGGACATGATTTTTCCAAAACTGGACCTAGATGGTTTTTCACAAAATCGCGTTCTTCTTCAGCTGTATAAATACACGAATCCCATGTTTGGGTCGCAAGTGGCTCATTTTGAACACTGACACCCCATATATCAATTTCGCGTTCTTTCATTGCATCAACAAACATCGCATAATAGTTTGCCCATGCCCCATAATACTCAGGCAGCAATTTACCACCATAATTCATTTCTTTTGTATCCTTCATGAAAGCAGGCGGACTCCATGGGGATGCAAGAATTTTTAGTGGCTCTTTAGCATAGACCATAGCGTCTTTAATCATTGGAATAACCCATCTGTCCTCACGTGAAATATCAAATGAAACGAGTTCCTTATCCCCTTCCTCAACATAGGTATAGTTCTCGAGGGCAAAGTCACAAGAATGAATATGGACACGTCCAAGCACATAACCCAGTCCTTGATCACTGGAAAAATAAGCGCGGATGGCTTCATCCCTCACTTCCGGTGGTGCTTCTGACAAAGTGAATGCCGCCGATTCCGTAAAAGCACCTCCAAAGCCCATAAATTCTTGATATTCCTGTTTGCTGTTGACGGCAATTACTTTTCTTGCAGGGTCAAAACTGCCGGTCTGACGTTCAGGCAACTGTATCCAGTATTTTGAATCCTTCTTTTCCGATCTTACAGATAATACTTTCATAAAACCTCCCAAGTCTTTATTACATGCCCCTCCATGAAAATTTCATTCCTATCTCGAAATCGATTTCGATGCCTCTATTTTATCAGATGTCCATTTAAAAGCAAATAAAAAAAAGTACATCATTTTGTACTTTTTCTAATAATCAGTTCCACCGGCACACGTTTTACGATTCCCGGCTCTAAATTTAATTCTTCGTTTATAAGTGATATTAAGTGTTTCGCAGCCTCCGTACCAATCATCTTTTTGTTTTGTGAGACCGTGGTGAGTGAAGGCGATGTATAACGCGTCAGCTCGATATTATCAAATCCGATTACCGATACATCATTTGGCACTTCATATCCCAGCTCCTTCAAAGCGATTATTGCACCTAATGCGATGTCATCACTGGCTGCATATATGGCATCTGGAATGCCACTGTTTTGCTTAATGATCTGAAGCAATGCGTTTTTACCACTGTTATAATCATAGTTGTATGCTTCCACTATCAAATTCTCATCCACTTCAATTCCATGTTTTTCAAGTGTATCCTTATAACCTTCAAGACGCTCCATTGCTGAGAACGATCTCAGAGGACCTGCTATGTGGGCAATCTGCTTGGCACCTTCAAGCATCAGATATTCAAGTGCCATTCGTGTACCTTGAAAGTTGTCTGATATGATCGTAGGAACATTGATCAGTCCATTGTCGACAGTGACGATTGGGATACCGCTTTCTGTCAATTCCTTTAAATTTGCATCATCAACATCCACTGTCAAGATCAGTACACCATCGATGTTTTTATACTTACACCATTCCAGATAGGTCAATGATTGTGCACCAACTTTTTTTGACACAAAAGTCACTTCATATCCCAGTGCTTCAACATATGTTTTGAACTCTTGCAAGACACCACTAAAGAAGTGGTGTTCCAGTCCGATATTTAAATCTTCACTGAACAAAATACCGATTGACCAACTATTTCTTGTCTTCAGAAGTCTGGCATTGGAATTTGGGACATACCCCATTTCTTTCGCAAGCGCCAATATTTCCTCTTTACGTTTTTTACTCACTTGATTTGAGTTGTTCAGCGCTTTGGAAACTGTACTTGACGCACAACCAGCTCTTTTTGCTATATCATAAATGGTCACCATTTTCTGCTCTCCTTGTAGATTTATATCCTCTACATTTGATTTCATTTGATTTGTCTTTCATGCTATACTTGTTCATTCTATCAAGAAATCCTATTTTATTAAAGTGGTTAATGAAAAGTCTTCTCAAATTTTACTTTTTCTTGCATTACAAGATCACTGATCATCCATACACACTTAGCGCTTCACGAACAAAGAATTCAAAGCGCCTTAATTGTTTCTATCAACGTTTGTTGATCAACAGGTTTTGAAAGCAGAAATCCTTGATAAATAAAACAACCTAAAGCACTTAGTCCTTCTAACTGTTCCTGAGTCTCAACACCTTCTGCGATGATTTGTGCATCAATTTTCACTGCCAGGTCGATCATTGTAGAGATAACCTTTGAAACTTTAGGTTTTTCTAGAAAGGTATCCACAAATGTACGATCTATTTTTATGGCATGTACTGGAAACTCACTCAAATAGGTCAGGGATGAATATCCCGTTCCAAAATCGTCTAGATGTATCTGATAGCCTAGTTCCATAAGTTTTATGATATTTTCTTTTACAAGTGTCAAATTTTTAGAAAATGCCGTTTCTGTGATTTCGAAGATTAATGACCCACGCGCTGTCTTATTTCTTTTGACTTCTTCTTCAATGCGGTCAATAAACTGCGGATCCAGTAGCTCAACCACGGAAATATTCACGGACATGGGCAATATGATCTCATGCACCACTCTTAATTCAGATTGGAATTTAAGCACCTCAGAAATCATGAACTGGTCAAGTTGATCAATTAAACCCAATTTTTCTGCCCTTGTGATAAAATCAGCAGGGGGTATATTGCCTAGCTTCCCATATTTCCAGCGCATCAAAGCCTCAGCGCCGATAATATGACCACTATAATCATATTGTGGTTGATACACTATTGAAATTTCATTTAGTTTTATCGCTTGAAACAAACCCGATTCAATTTGTGTTTCATAATTGCGCTTTTGATGTAAAACATCATCAAACCATGTCATGTCACTTTCATGGTTTAAACTAAGCTGATTACTGAGCATCGCAGCTTCCGCTTTTTCCAGGATTTCTAGACCTTGATCGTCCTCGAAAGATTGTTGATTCAGCAAAATTCCACCCACAGCAAGTGAAACTTTGATGGTCAGTGCATCAAGTAGTTTCATGGAAGCGACTTCTTTCTTGATATTTTGGATCATTGTGTCAATGTTTTTGAAGTGTGCTTCACCTAAAAGCAAACCGAATTTACCCATGGCCAAATCATAGAGTTGTGCAGACTCGTCTTGTGGCATATGTTTGCTCACTGCAAGTCCAACTCTATAATGCATCAATTCTAAGATCGTTTGTCCCACGGTTTCAGAGTAATGGTTTAATTCTTTATAACTTAAGCAGATAAGGGCGAACTCATCTGATTGAACTTTTTTGTTTAAGGTTTGAATCAAATAATCACGGTTGTAAAATCCTGTTTTTGCATTGTGAAACGCATAGAACTCCACTTGATCCTTATACAGGTTTAGGGCGTCGTAGTTTTCTCTTAATGTTTCTTCAGATGCTGCCATTTCTTCGTAAAGTGCCTGAATTTCCATGTAATTTTGAGCGAGTTCATTCTCTCTTTGAAGTATGTTTTCCCGCATGTTTTCAAATGTCATGGCAAATTGACCAATTTCATCCTTTTGATGCAACAAGTCAGATGAAATCTCCTCAGCATAGGCTCCACTGCTGATTTGCTCTGCGTGAGTCCTCAATCGAATGATTGGTGTCGAAATTTTTCTGCTTATTGCACTTGCAATCAATATTGAGATGCCAAATGTCACGATATAGATCATTAGAAACTTGGTCATGGTTTCGCTTACGCCGCTGTAAAAAAATGTGGTAGGAACTGAAATCCATAACACCCAGGGGACATTTTTCAACTTTGAAGCGACGTATGTTTGATCCTCAAGCTCAAACGAGCTTACATCTTTGTCGAAACCTTCTATTAAGTCATTAACCATAAGTGCTTCTGGTTGATTGTTGAAAATCTCTGGATTATGATACGCGACTAAGAGGCCATTTTCATCGATTAACAAAGTCTTTGCCCCGTTAGGAACCGTATAGGACTTAAGTCTCTGTGAAAGTTCGTCTAAATTGATGGCCATATTTAAGATGCCCTGTACATTTTGGTCCATAACGCGCTTTCTAAGCACCGTTACGATATTGCCCGTCCCAGAATCATATGAAGGAAAATCCACAAAAACGGATGCCCTTTCAGAAACCAGCTTGACCCAATATCTATTTTCCCAAGTGTACCCTTCAGGCGGAATCCAGCCATCTGAACTGGTGAAATGTCCTGAGTCTTGTAAGGTATTAAAGTAGCTATATAGCATATATTCATTTGAACTGCCCATATTATAGGTGAACGCTGCCATACTTTCTTCAGAGTAATCCCCTATATGTGTCAACGCACTAACTTGACCATCCAAATACCCCTTTTGCAACTGTATGAAGTTATCCATCTCAAGTGCTAATTCCTTAGCCAAAGAATTAATGTACGCTTCATTACTTGCCTCAACCATGGTTTTGCTACGAAATGTTCCGTATACGGAAATTACCGTTGCAACAATCAAGGTAATGATAAAAGCCATTATTAATATCTTAAATCGGATCGACTTCATACGTTCACCAACTTCTCTTCAGATTAGTCTTACATGCCAATTATTAAACAAACAACCCCAAAATCAGTATGGAAAGGTATTTTGTACAAATTGTCACCCAATGGAACGTCGTTTTCTTTATGGCTCTGAATTTCCAAATCAAACTTTGAATCCATGTCAGACATATTCACTGCAAATAGACCATTGTGAAGGTTTAGGAATTCCTTGCAAACATCAATTGTAAATTCATCTATGACTTCAATAGTCTCACCTGCATACTTTGATGAAAAAGAAATCAATACACTCTCGTCTGCCGTGTAAGCTGTATAAAGTTCTTGATCACCTTTCAATTTTTGCTCAAATAAGTATTTGAATTTCTCATCGCCATTCAATTTTACAGGTTCAGAGATGTAAACCTCATTGGTTATAAAACGAATGATATTTTTATAAAAAAGCGTTACATACTCTTTGATAACTTGATTCTCAGTATTGATTATGTTGTAGATCACTTCATCGACCTTGCCATTTTTTAGTTCATCAAATGATTCGTCTGATATGCCGTAATATCTCTTGTAAGTGTTCAGTGCTTCGGCAAACTCTTCAAGGGTCATATATCCAAGATCTACAATTGTTTGAGCCATTTTAAGGTGCTCAGATTGTTGCATATTCAAAATCTTCTCGAGATTCACTTCTGTCAAATAGTCAAATTCCACAGCAATCTCACCAAATCTTTTATCATGCTTCTTTTGTAAATTGTTGATCACCACAACCTGGGTTGGGGTTAAGAATCCTTCATCGATCGCAATCATACCCAGTCTCAATCTGGTGCTTTTAATGTTCTGAAAAACAATATTGAGTTCCTCTGCAGAAACAAGATCATTATTGAGTAAAAACTGTCCGAAAAATTGAGTAAACATTTTATACCTCCCTGCAGAACTTGTCGATTGTTCTCTTAAGCACATCCACTTCAACAGGCTTTTGAATAAAATCAACCGCACCCGCTTTAAGCGCTTTACTCAAATTGTCTTTGGTGCCCACCGATGAAAGCATAACCACTTTTGCCATCTTGTCAAAATCAATAATTCCGTTTACTGCACCAATGCCATCCAGTTCTGGCATGATAATATCCATGAACACCAAACAAGGCTTATTTTCTTTGTAAATATCAATCGCTGAACTGCCATTGGATGCTTCAAAAATCTCAAAATCCCCTAATTCCAAAATCATATTCGTCAACTGTCGCCTGATCATTGTCGAATCGTCACAGATCAATATCTTCATTGTATCCCCCTTTTGTTTCTTTGTTAATAAATTTTAACATTTATTGCAACTCTTATCAATTCTTTCAGTATTCTTTGTTGCGTTTATATGGTAAATTTAAAAAACCTTCTTGCTCATGAAGAAGGTTTTTTTGCATCCCTTAAAAAGACGAATGTGCGATGATCGGATAAATGCTCTGCAAAAACATAACCTGAACGAGTGAATGTCTTGAGCTCTTCAACGGCTTCAATCTTATTTTCTGCCATAAATTTGACCATTTCACCTCTTGCCATCTTTACAAGTGTGCCTTTCTCAATCACTTTTCCGCCAATCATCTCACCAAATACACAGGTGACAAATCGAATATCGGGATTCAAATATTTGATCACACACTGACTGTACTCTTTTGAAGCCAAGTTCACAATGCAGTGGCTTTCCAAGAAAAGCTGATCAGCAAGCTTACGGTTCCAAAATTCGTAGAGCGAGTCGAAGTCATCTCCTATCAGTTTGGCCTTCATTTCCAATCGGTAAGGAACAACGCCATCAAAAGGACGCAGTATGCCATAAAAGCCTGACAATATGCGCAAATGTTTTTCAAGATAAGCATATTCATCGGTTTCCAGCACTCCAGCAGCCATGTTCTGATACTGTATACCTTCATATGAGATGATTGCAGGTGTCAATTGGCTGTACAGGTCCATCGCTTGCAGCCGCTCATGGTTTAGCTCGGTTATAACGTCACTGCACTGCCATAACGATTTCAATTCCGTGCGTCCCAATCTTTTCAAATAGGCCTTCAAGCATTCCGATTCATCAATAAACTGGGGCAATTGATGATGATTGAATGAATCCGTGTCCACTTTCATCTTCTTTGCAGGAGATATTATGATTCTCATTGTTTACTCCTTTTCTTTCAAATACTCAATGTTGCTCGTATGAATAAATAAAATAGTTCTCTCAAAGCTTATGAACTAAGCCACGTCGGGAACTATTTTTTAAATGTCATTGCTAGATGAAAAAAGGACCTTGTGTGTCGATCATCTCATGAAATTCCAACACAATTAACAATTCATCTCGATCTCAGACACTGGTCCTCCTCTAATCAATAGCTTTAACCAATTATACCATAAACCCGACAACAGGATTTTCAGATTAGCTGTCGTTACCATGCACCATAATAGCCAATAGTTATGCTACTGCTTAGCGCACCTTGTCTCATGCACTCTATAATTGACCGCCCTTCAAGTATTCCCATCAAAAACCCAGCTATATAACTGTCCCCTGCACCCATGCTATCTATGACTTCACACTCTATTATTCCAAAGCTTATGAACTCATTGCCATCATAGGCGATACTGCCTTTTTTCCCTCTAGTGACAACGACCACACGTGGACCTCTGGGTTTGACGGATTTCATAAACTCATGCAACTCTTCATCGCTTTTGCTATCATCTGAGAAAAATGCATAATCCACATACGGTATCGCATCAAGAGTGATCTCATGATCGGGCTTGTCCGCAAAATCAAAGGCCACTAAGATTCCTCTTTCTCTAATTTTATGAAGTTCGGATTCGATCATACCCCATATACCGGTTACAACCAGATCATGGCTACATAAAAAGTCTATGTCCTCTTCTGTCAATTTGAACTTCGCCATGACGCCTTCATCATAATCCCCTAGAACTCTGTCCCCATTTTCGATTTCAACATGAGTGACTGCAGTCTTGCCGTCAAGCACTTTCAAATGCGACGTATCGACGCCTTTGGCTGTAATGGCATCAACCATGAATTTTCCATATTCATCTGTGCCTACGACACCTGTATATGAAGCTACTCCATTCATCCTTTTCACATACACTGCTACATTGACTGGATTCCCACCTGGAAAATACTCTCCGGTACTGTCATATAAATCTATACAATTGTCGCCTACAGTTGCTATCCTAATTGTTTTTTTCATAAGACCCTCAACGTTCTGTTATTTTTTTAAATCTTTCTATCGCAAGCTTTGCATAAAGTGAAGGTTCGTTCATATACGCTGTCACCAGTTCAATTGTTGCTCCTCCATCATAACCACTGTCGCAAATTTCTTCAATAAGCTCTTTAAGAGGAATATTGCCCTCTCCCGGCATAAGATGGGCATCGCTTTTTCCATCACTATCTATGATATGAAAATGCTTGAGATGCTTTCCAAGTTTCTTCAAATAGCTCAAGATGCTCTCACTCTGCACATAGGGTGGAACAAGATCACACATTGCTCCAAAGTATGGTGAATCTATGTAATCAATAATCTCACAAAGATCATTTGCCGTTGTGCATACATTGGATTCAAAAGGAGTGAGGGCTTCAATGAGAAGTATGTGCTCTCTCTCCTGTGAAAAATCCACCAGCTCTCTGATACTTTTGGTCAGCCTCTCCCAAATTTCCTTGCTGGTGGCACTGTAACCGGCATGACCAGCTGATATTACCGTAAAATCCGCGCCAAGCTCTTTTCCCATTTCAATTGCAGTTTTCAGATATTCGATGGATTCTTTTCTTTGATCTTCGGAGCCAATCATATAATTGAACGGATAAGAATTATGCTCGGGTGTATAAACCCTAATAGGCATTTCATATTTGTCCCTAAGTTTCAACAAGTACTCTATATGGCCCCTTTTCAAGTCATAAGGATACGCATGGGGCCGTCCTCCCCACAATTCAATATAATCATACCCGAATTTTTTAGCGTCTCTAAAGATATCCTCGAGATCATTTCGCTGATACCCCGATGTAAACATTCCAACCTTCATAAGATCCCCTTTTCCAGCTGTAAAAAAGCAGACTGCTTCAAAATCTGGAAACAGCCTGCTTTTATAATGAGTAGCTCAGTAACAGCAGTTAATAATCAAGCTGTCTGTAATATCTTCTTATCTCCATTGGATGACAGTTCAGTTTTTCAATATGAGCATCTATCCTTGATGTGATCACTCTCATTAAAAGATGAGAAAGATGTCCTCTGAATTTTTCACTGATTCCTCTCAGTTCATAATCCTTGGTGTCGATTATATTGTAGTTCGCACATATTTGGGGGAGAAATTTTGCAACCCTTTCGCTGAGTTTCCTCTGTGAATCCTCACCAACAAATACGGTGACCGCCGTATCTCTGTCTATGATTTCAAACATACCGTGGAAGAACTCTGCACTGTGAATGGATTTGGTTCTGATCCAATGCTGCTCTTCCCAGTAGCACATCGCATAGGAGTATGTCGCTCCATACTGGTTCCCTGCTCCAACAAAATAATGTATGCTATCATTCATGTGTCTCTTAGCTATGCTCTCTCCGAGTACTTCTGCTGATTTTTCAACTTCAACAAGTCCACGTGCAAGATGCTCGTCCAGTTCAGCATACAGCTCGTGGTACTCATCGAACTCTCCTGCATTGAACATGAATCTATCCGCTGCCATAAAAAATTTAAGTTGCTCATTTTGGGGATATGAGATCAGGTAATCTGAAATTTTGGCAAGTTCTGTATCAGGAAAATCAACAAATCCAATAATATCAGCGCCTTTTTCTTTGGCTTTTTTCATGCCATCGATCATTTCTGTGGTTCTGCCCGTAACAGAAGAGATAATTACTATTGTACCTTCTCCTACTTTTTTATTTCCAGTGTGAATATACTCTGCGGCATTTTCGACAAAAAAATCAATTGAGGATCTTTCCTTCATGTGCACTTCTGCCTGTAGACAGGATGCATATGTTCCGCCTATACCTAGCCAGCAGATGTTCTTGTATCCTCTTTTACATATTGCGTCTACAATAGACTCAATTTCGCCTCTGATGGCCAATGCACCATTTACACTATTCAGTTGCTTCTGTTCGTCAAATTTTAACATGATTGTGCTCTCCTAGCTGCTTAGTTTATTCCCCAACTTTTAATTTTTGATAATAATCATTGTATATTGTAATCGCTTCGCCTACATCCTCTTGGAAAAACACATTTTCCTTGTAGTCAAAATCTCTTGCAGGGTCATTTTTGTAAGCTTCAGAAGCGGCTTCTACTGCTGCATCGTTAGGACAAGAATATGGATATTCAACAAGGTTCTCAGCCATGATTTGAGGATCCGTGATGTAGTTTAGAAATTTTTCTGCAAGATCCACATGTTTGGCGCCCTTTGGGATTACATAGAGGTCAAAACCTAGCTGTACTGAATCTTTTTCAAAATCGGCTATTACAAGATTATTGTTCGCTCCAAGTTCTGACATAGCCCAAGAAGCATTTCCATCATACGTGAACGCCACTGAAGCAGTTCCGTTTGTAAGATTTTGCTCCGCGTTTCCATAGGCTACAACATTATCATTGTATTTTACAAGCCATTCATACGCCTCTGCAATTTCACTCTCAATTGTCGAGTTAGGATCATAACCAAGTGCGACAAGTGCTATAGGAAATAAATTTCTAGCGCCATCTATTGATGCGATTTGACCCTTCAAAGCAGGATTTATGAGGTCATTATAGCTCTTGATTTCAATAGGGCTTGTGTCTTTATTGTAGATTATATAAATGTAATTCATTAGATAAGGTACACAGTACTCTTTTGCGGTCCAGTAGGACTCGTTGATGTTGGATGCGTTCGGAATATTTGCAAAGTTGATCTTCTCAACATATCCGCCATCTACAAGTGATTCCATGTAAGCATCACATGTCATAATAAGGTCATACTCTTTTCCGCCGCCAGCAGTAAGCTTTGTGATAGCATCTGCGTTATCGCTCATGTACGACAGATTCACCTTTGCGTTGTTTTCTTTCTCGAAGTTCGCGATGAGATCATCAGATATGTACTGCTGCCACATATAAATATTGAGTTCTGTACTTGCAGCTTCGGTCGTACCTGAACAACCAGTGAAAATGCCCATGATTAAAACCAGGGTTAAAAGAATCGAAATTGTCTTTTTCATAATATTCCCTCCGTCTTTTTGCGTTTTTTTAACGCGTTTTGAATTTTACTATTCAAAATCATTGCTATTACAATGACAAGAATCATGATTGTGGTGAGTGCATTGATATCCGGTGTGACTCCCGATTTGCTCATTGATAGGATTAGAACCGGCAATGTTGAATTTTTTGAACCGGCAAGCATGTTGCTCATTACAACATCATCTATCGAAAGTGTAAATGACAGAAACGCGGCACTCATGACTCCAGGCATAATACTCGGAAGTGTAACATTGAAGAATGTCTGAATCCTACTGGCGCCCAGGTCCATGGAAGCCTCTTCGAGACTGTAACCATCACCACTTATACGGCCTTTGATCGTAACGACTCCATAAGGTATACAGAACGTGCAATGTCCAATTAAAATGCTTCCCATTCCGAGAGCAAGTCCTACCTTCATAAAAATGATCAGCAGTGCGACTGCCATGACGATTTCTGGAACGATAATCGGTATATAAAGCATGTTGTTTACAAATTTTCTTCCCTTGAACTCATATTTTTTCAGACCAAGAGCCCCAATGGTGGCGATAGTGACAGAAATCACTGTTGCCAATACTGCAATTACAATCGAATACCATAGACTCCCGATTACAGTGGAATTGGCGAATAATTTTGAATACCACTGGGTTGTAAAGCCATTCCAATAATAGTTGTATCTTTGATCGTTGAATGAAAATATCATCATCACCAATACTGGGATATATAATATCGTATAGATTAAAATCGAATAAATTGTACCGATGAGCTCTACCCATCTTTTCCTTTGTTGTGTTTTTGAGATACTCATCTATAACACCTCCATATCTTCGATTTTTGCAAATCTGGTGTAAATATAAATGAGCAGTCCTGTTATGAGAATCAAAAGTACTGAAAGGGCGGCTCCGAGTGGCCAATTTCTTATTGCTCCAAACTGATTTTTTATGATGTTACCTATATACAAGACCTTTCCGCCACCAAGCATATCCGTTACATAATACATACCAAGTGAGGGAATGAACACAAGTATTATGGATGAGAAAATTCCAGGAAAAGTAAGCGGCAATGTTATTTTAAAAAAAGTGGTCCGCTTTGAAGCTCCTAGATCAGCTGACGCCTCCAACAGAGATTTGCTTAATTTCTCAATTGAGCTATACATGGGAAGCACTGCAAATGGCAGCATGCTT
The DNA here is from genome assembly GCA_002412775.1 of Firmicutes bacterium UBA5201. Taxonomy (GTDB): domain Bacteria; phylum Bacillota; class Clostridia; order Peptostreptococcales; family Acidaminobacteraceae; genus Fusibacter_D. The sequence continues at coordinate 34,126 of DHVT01000023.1, forward strand.
GTTATCAATCCTACCATTACAAGACCATCTGTATATACAAATTTCATAGGTGCATCTATTAAACCGGTACTTTGAAGAAACCTATTGACCGGTCCACTTGTCTGAAACAGAAGCAGCCAGCTGTTAAGTCTCATCAAAGAGTTTGTCCAAAACGGGATCATAATCAGCATAATCAGCTTTGAAGCCACTTCTTTTGGCTTATTTGCAATATAATATGCAAATGGATAACCGACCAACAGGCACAGGGCTGTTGTTAATGATGCCGCTTTTATAGATTTGACTATAACTTTGAAATATGTAGCTTTTAACAATGTTTTGTAACTATCCAATGAAAAACTATAAACAACATCCCCAAATACGCCCCTGGACATAAAGCTGATATAGATAATGTAAAGCATGGGCAAGGTTACAAATAAAATCATCCATATCGAAACTGGACCTGCCATAGCAAGTACTGGCAATGTTCTTCGCTTGAAATTGTTTTTATGTTTCATATTGTCCTCCATGCTAGTTATTGGTCTTGATCGCAACTGCTCTTTCTGGATTCCAATATATATTTACAGAATCTCCCTCTTTGAAATCATCGTCCTTCTCAAAGCGAGAATACTTGATCTCTTTTTTATCAATCAATTCAATAGCAGTTTTAACAACTGTCCCCATGTAAATAAAATCTTTGACAGTACCCTTTAGATCAAACCCTTCAACTGGATCAGAGCATACCTCTACATACTCTGGTCTTATTGAGACATGAATCCTTTCACCAACTTTGAATCCATTTCCAAGCACCTTCAATGTTCCTGCTGGAGTATTAACTGTTAAATTTCCACTTTGAGAATCGATAACTTCACCATCGAAAATATTGGATTCTCCAATAAAGCCTGCCACAAATTTTGTTGATGGTCTCTCATAGATTTCTCTTGGTGTGGCCAGTTGTTCTATCACGCCATCATTCATGATTGCGATTCTATCGCTCATTGTAAGTGCTTCTTCTTGGTCATGAGTGACATAAACAAAAGTGATTCCAAGCTTCTTCTGTAACCTTTTAAGCTCCACCTGCATCTGCTTTCTAAGCTTGAGATCCAATGCGCCAAGGGGTTCATCCAGAAGCAAGACCTTCGGGTTGTTTATAAGTGCTCTAGCAATGGCAACTCTCTGTTTCTGACCTCCGGAGAGCTCATCGGGTTTCCTGCTTTCATATCCTTTGAGTTGGACAAGATCCAGCATTTCATTGACTCTTCCGGTTATTTCAGCTTTTGATTTTTTTTTGATTTTAAGAGCATAGGCAATATTGTCAAATACATTCATATGCGGGAAAAGAGCATAGTTTTGAAAAACTGTATTGACGTCTCTTTCAAATGGTTCTTTATCTTCGATGCTTTCTCCCTGAACCATGATTGTTCCGGAAGAGGCTTCTTCAAATCCTGCAATCATTCGAAGAGTAGTGGTCTTTCCACACCCTGAAGGTCCAAGAAGTGTCAGGAATTCTCCTTGCTTTATTTCGACATTCATTTTTTTAACAACCTTGTTCTTCCCAAAGCTTTTTTCAACGTCAATTAAAGACACAATAAAATCAGACATTTCTCACCTCTTAATATTTTCGTTAAAATTTTAACAATTGCTGATGGACCCGTAACCTTTTCTTATTTTCCACTAAACTTTAATTATATTCCAGCGCTTGGCCATAGTTCTGTATAGAAGGTGGTCCTGTCGCCTATATTCAACGATCTAGTCGCCTCTACAACCCTCTCATTCATATCATAAGATATGGATTCCAATAGGAATGCAGGCGTATTCTCTTCCACATCAAGATAATTGGCTTCATTCTCATATAAAGTAGTTATTCTGATCCACTGCTTAGAAAATTTCAATTTGTGATTGTAAACAGTTTCAATAACTTCATATAGAGAATTGATTTCGAAGTCGTACTGTAGAAGATTATCAAATAGACTCACTGGCAAATATGAGTATTCAAGTGCAAGAGGTATATGATCTCCATATCTTACACGCACGATCTCATAGGCTTTGGTGCCGATTGTCATTTCCAGTAGCGATGCAATTTTTTTATCCGCTTCGACTATGCCAAATTTCACAACTTTGTTGCTAGGCTTGATTCCTCTGGACATCAGCATTTGTGAAAAACCACTGAGTTTGACAAAATCTCTTTCAAAATTTGGAAGTCTTGCAAATGTGCCTTTGCCTTTTACTCTGTATGCGTATCCCAAGTCTACAAGTTGTGTCAATGCGTTCCTTGCCGTCATCCTGCTGATGTCATATGCTTCACTTAATTCTCTTTCTGATGGCAGTTGACTGCCTCCCTCAATCTCTCCAGAATTAATTTTCTCAATGAGAGTATCCTTGATTTGAATGTAAAGCGGGGGTATATATGATTTTTTTATAAAAATCAGTCCTTTCGTGAAAATATATTGGTATAGTTGTATATACCACTATGGAAATAATATCACATAGAAATACTCTAGGCAATACTTTTTTATGATGAATTTTATTGACCTTAGTAAACATAAAAAAAATGACGATCCAAGAAAACCTTCTTAAATCATCATTTTCTAGTGCCGTTGAGCAAAATGAACCTTTTGTTGTATCAAAATATCCGATTTTAATGGGTACGCCTTATCGCTCTATATCAAATGGACGGCATACAAAGGCACTGACTTTATACCATCAATAAGTCCGAAATTTCTTTTTGATATTCTAATGCTTTGATGTGGTTGATACTGTCTTATGTATTCCATAAGACTTCTCGACCTTTTGTTCGTTGAAGATTTAACTTCTATTGGAATTATGTTCTCTCCCATTTGAAGGATGAAGTCAACTTCATTTGAATTGCTTTTCCAATAATAGAGATCATAACCTTTAGCCTTTAGATGTTGTGCAACATAATTCTCAGTCACTGCACCTTTAAACAAATTGTGCTCGTTTTCCCTAACCATTGTCATATATGGGACTCTAGTAATTGCCATTAGCAATCCCACGTCGCTGAAATATAACTTGAAGCCTTTTGGATCTCTATAGACCGATAAAGGAATCTCGCCCCGATTGATCATGGCGCATTCTAAACTGACTTGGCTTAACAATAACCATTCTATCGAACTGCCAAAAGTAAGTGCTTTTGCTCCTTTCTCAACAACACTGTATTTAAATTTTCGTTGATCGCCTGCCAGTTGATCTGGTATTGATCGATATATAGCTTGAACCTTCATCACTTCAGATTTTGTAGTATACTTGCTCATATCTGCAATATATGCATTAATTATATTTTCATGCACTTGTCGATCAAAATCAACAATGCTCAATCCACTACGATTAAACTCATTGATTGCCGCAGGCATTCCACCGACATATAAATACTGAGTATACTTTTCCAGAAGTTGATCATGTATCACTGACGGCAATGCTTCATTCTTGTGAAAGGCCTCTTCAATACGAGGTAAAAACAACTCTGAACCAATTCCCATTAAAAACTCGTCAAATGTCAAAGGATACAGATAGTGCATCTCCACTTTGCCTACAGGAAACGAATAATTTTCTCGATTCAAAGCGACACCTAGTAAACTTCCAGCTCCCACAACATGATATCGAGTTGATGATTCGGCGAAGTACTTCAGTGCTGTTACAGCCCGCATCTCAATTTGGATTTCATCAAAAATAATCAATGTGTGTTCAGCATCAATTTTTTTCATATAAGTCAATTCAATGTCTGACAATATACGTTCAGGCTTTAAGTCTTTATCAAATAATGTTTTCATTTGTGGTTCCAATTCAAAATTGATGTACACAAAATCTTTATAACATTCCGAAGCAAACTCCTTCAAAAGATAAGTTTTTCCAACTTGTCTGGCACCTAAAAGGAGCAAGGGCAACCGGTTTTCTTTTTCCTTCCAATTTAGCAAATCGACTTTTTTATTACGAAACATATAATCACCACCTTTTGGTTCATTATATCCAGAAAGTATTATTAAGTCAATAAAAAGTCAATTTTGACTTTTTATTGACGCTAAAAAAGGTGGCGGTGTCATTTTTAAAATCAGGCATACTTCCAACAATTTGAAAAATCAATTAAATACTATGATACATCTTTCGGTACCACGATTCATAATGACTACTCCTCAATCTTGTTGAAATCCTTCAACATTTTTAAATAGGCAGATTCCAAATAATCAAAGTTCACTTTATAATTATAGTTTCCTTCCCGTTTATCCAGTAGGATCAATCTACTTGAAGTTAGATTTCCAATATGATATGAGATCGTTGCTTGAGAGACACCAAGGATTTCTGCAATCTCTTTGGCTGTTTCAACACCCTGTGCGATCAATCTCACCACTTCATACCTGGTTTTGTCCCCCAGATTCTTAAATAAAAGGACACGCTCTTTTAATTCGCTCTCTTTTGCGTTCTTGATATTTTCCATAAGTTTTTCAACGTCCAGCCCCCACCTTACATACGGGATGTTGCTTCTCGTATTGAACTCCAACATATAATTGTTTATTACTGAAATCAAAATATTGCCACTTGGCAGAAGTTCTTTCCTCAGCATTTGATTGCTCATCTCAAATATGGCTTCTCCATCTGTCAAAGTCAGTTGTTGTGTGATTTTTTTCCCCATTTCAATAACTTCACTTTCACGTGCCTTATAAAATGCATCAAAAATGGGTTCAATGATATTAACAAGCTGAATCCATTCCAGAGTCATCTCTTTGGGATGTCTTAACAATTTTGAAATCTTCCAGCGTTCTTCATCACTAAGTGGAATTTGCTCAAGCAATTCAATATGCGCGTCTGTATCAATTGTAACGCCATTTTTAACGTTGACCTGCTCCCCATTGACCAGCGATCTCAATTTAGTTAGAAAACAGTTCAATAAGGCCTCTTCATCAAGATTAGCAATGAGTTCCAGGTAATCTCCAGCGCTTTCATAACCAAAAGGGGCGTATAACTTTGACAGAAGAGAAGGCAGACTCTGTTCATCAAAATAGAATTTTTGAATGGCTTTCTCATAAGGCTTCAATACTTCCACAAATGCTTCATATTGCTTCATCGACTCCTCAGGAATATATTCCACGTAAGGACTTGATTCAAGCTCTTTTCTAGATTTTTTATCAAAAAAAATGGATTCTGGGAAAAAAAGCAAATCGACTATTCTGCTTTCACTTGGGAAAAATTCAAATCGCATGGTTCCTCCTCTTCAACCTTCAAAAATGGTTTTCTAAAGTAAATGGTTGCGCCTAGTACTATGATGCCTACAACTGCAAATGTTACTCCTGCCGAGAACATATCAATGCCAACACCGAATAAAATTTGACCTATTGGAATCGTTGCAATCAATCCAATATCCATAACTGAACCTACACGTCCCATGAATTCTCTTGGGACTATAGTCTGGAACATTGTTCCCAGTGCAATATTTACAATAGTAACAAACAAACCGATCAAAAAAAACATTGATGTAATCAGTATCATTGGAATAGTGTTGGTTGCAAAATTTTGAACAAAGCCAGTGCTGGAGAAATAAGATAGAATCAAGACTAAGACGCTGATCAAGAAAAATGTCATTATGACCAATCTCCCAATTTCAATTTTCTTGGCATGTTTGCCCAGCACCATCGGAGAAATCAACATCGACCCTGCGAAGATAGCCGAAACAACGCCATATTGTATTTCAGTACCTCCAAGCACATCTATTATGACAAATATGACCCCCACACTCATCAAGGGACCTAATGAGAAGTTCAGGAACACTCCAAAAGCAATGATATTAAGTAGAATTTTATATCTCTTAAGTATACCCAAACCTTCAACAAAGTTCCTTTTGAAATTATGCAAATCTATCTTTTCAGGCTCCTTATTGCTTTTAGGGATATTAATGCTCATCTCAAGAATGGCCGAGAGTAAAAAACTGATCGCATTGACAATCAAAATGATTTGAAGCCCCAAAATTGCGTAAAGGGCTGAAGCCAGCATAGGCGAAATGATATTTGCCATGCTGGAAATGACGGAACGTACACTGTTGGCATCGAAAAGCTTTTCCTTTTCAACAATACTTGGAATTACAGCAATCATTGCACTGCCAAAGAAGATTTCAATAATTTCCAGAACAATAACAAGAACGTAAATACTAAAAAGGCTCAAACCGTTGTTCAAATAGAAATAAATCGCATATCCACCAATCAGAAAACCATTCAACAAATCTAGTCTTACAATCATCTTCTTGCGATCAAACCAGTCACCGAAAACACCTGCAATTGGTGAGAGAAAAATTCTCGGAAGTATAGAGATTGCCAGTAATGATGCGAATTGTGTCGCTGAACCAGTAATGGCAAACACATAAAGTGACAAAGCAAACTGTTGCATGTTCGAACCCAATATGGAACTCGCTTTGCCAATCATTAATTTTCTAAATTCTTTATTTTTTAAGATATCCATATAATCAACCTCTCGTTCATTAGATGATTATATAATACATTAGACAGATGCATTAGTCAATAGAGTTATAACAATCCAATTAGACAAATGTCTAATTTGTGTAATCATTGAAACAATCGCTTGAGACGATCAATTGACCTTAAAGAGTGAGTTATTGCCGAAACCACCGTACCGGTACGCCTGATTGTCCGCACCAAACCAAAAGAACTTCCAACTTACAAACCTATGTCTAGGTCCGAAGTGGAAGTTCTTTCATATGGAATCTCACATCCCTAATTTCACTTATAACTTTTAGTCTTATTCATCTTAGAAATGTTTTTGAATTTTTCGTTTTTTCTTTTAATATAATCCTCTTGATTTTCTGAATAATCATCTTCCGCTTTCAGCTTCAAATAGGATTGCCACCGTTTTTCCGATAACGCTCCATCTTTAATCGCAGAATAAATAGCACAATCAGGTTCACTAGTATGTGTACAATCACGAAAACGACAGAGTTCAAAGTACGCTTCAACGTCATTAAATGCTTTATCAAGCCCACTTTCAGCATCCCATAGTCCAAGTTCACGCATACCGGGTGTATCAACAATCATACCACCCTTTGGAAGTAAGATGAGTTCTCTTCTTGTCGTTGTATGCCTGCCTCTATCATCTTTCCTGATTTCCCGGGTCTCAAGTGTTTCTTTGCCTGTCAACCAATTGATAAGAGTAGATTTTCCAACGCCTGAGGACCCTAAAAGCGCTACAGTTTTTCCATGACCAATATAAGACATCACGTCTTCATAACCTTCGTTCGTCACAGCGGAAATACCTATGAAATCCACACCATTTCCGACAGAATCAGCTGCTCTAAACTTGCTGTAAATATCGTCGCACAAATCCACCTTCGTTAGAACCACCACTGGTGTAGAACCGCTTTCCCATACAAGCACCAAGTAGCGTTCCAGTCTACGAAGATTGAAATCACTATTGACCGACATGCATATAAAAGTCGTATCGATATTTGTTGCGACCAACTGCTCTTCACAAGACTTCCCAGCTGCCTTCCGAATGAAAGCGCTTTTTCTTGAAAGCACTTGATGAATGATCCCATTCCCATTTTTACCAGTATCGCGATCCAGCATAACAAAATCGCCTACAGCAGGATAATCACTAAGGTTCCTTGTCTGATGCCTATATTTTCCCGATACTACAGCAAGAAATTCATCACTTGCTGTTACAACACGATAGATATCCTTTGACTGCGACAGCACCCTTCCTAAATATAAATCTTCATATTGTGAGGCTTCTCTAGCCAACGCATCACTAAGTCCATATTTCCTCATTTCATCATAGAGCATGCATGGCACCTCCAATCTCATGAAGCGGAAATGGGGGTTTAGCCAGAGGCTGTAGTGCAATTGACATGAGCTTAACGGGATTATCATCTGCGGCAATTCGGTTCGAACTCAAATGGCCACATCGATTACATCTATGTATAATCGCCCATTCGCCATTTTTCCTAACCCAAACACCAATTGGTTCCATAATTCCACTACAATTTGCAGAGCGATCTCCCGGCAAATCGTCAACGTGTACACTGCTTAAGCAATTGGGACAATGATTCCTATGATTGCTCCCGGCGCCTTTCGGCTCAACCATGCTTCCACAGCTTTTACATACAAAATTTTCATAACATGCTTCTTTTTGGTAATTGTTCTTATCTCTACTTGAGTACTTCAATGTACGCTCCTCCTAAAGTTTAATAAACTTTATGGGAGGCCCATAACCTATTATTTTATGCAAGCCTCCCGGATTGCCACATTCTCCAACATTTTTTTAGACATAAAAATAACCCCTCTCTTTAATATTCAACTTACAGAATTTATTATAGCAAATATTCTGACAAATATACAACTAAAACTGATCTGATGTAATGAAATCCCCCAAATATACATGTCGAATGCCTTCAATATTATCTTTAAAACTTTCATCCATCGATACCACATATTTGGGATAATGATCTTTAACCAATAGAAGTGGTTTAAACTCTCTAGTAATCGTCGATTCATTGCTCATCTGATATGCCACTTGTACATATATTTTCTCGTTTTTCCGTTCAGCAACAAAATCAATTTCCAGATCTTGAATCTTTCCTACATAAACTATGTATCCTCTCATGATTAGTTCATTGTAAACAATATTTTCAAGGACACCTGATATATTTCGATCCTTATAACCAAAGATTGCATGCTGAATGCCTTGATCGGCAAGGTAATATTTTTCTTGAGTCTTCAAAATTTCCTTTCCATGAACATCATAACGATTTACTTTATTGATTACAAACGAACTCTCCAGCGCATCAATATAATTGTAAATAGTGTTGAGATCCACTTTTCTATTTTGGCTTTTGAAATAATCCGAAATACTTTTAGCGGAAAAAGTGTTTCCGACATTATCAATGACGTATTTCACAATTCGGCTTAGCAGTTCAACATTTCTAATCCCATATCTTTGGACAACATCCCTTAAAACAATTGAATCATAAATATCATTGATGATCCGATAACAAGTACTCTCATCATAGTCACTGATATGGATCAGCGGAAAGCCACCTCTCCTGATAAACTGCCACAACAGCTCCGAATGTTTTTCAGTTTTGCCCAATTCATTATGAAAATCAATCATTTCCTTGAACGTCAAAGGATATAATCTGAACTGGATATAACGACCTGTCAAAAGTGTTGATATTTCAGACGACAGCATATTTGAATTGGAACCGGTAATGTAAATATCAGCATCCAAATCTACCAGAAATGAATTCACAGCTTCTTCCCATTGATTGACAATCTGAATCTCATCGAAAAATAAGTACATTCTTTTTCCAGCTATAACTTTATCCATAACATACTCATAAAACTTTGCAGAAATTCTGATATCTAAGAACTGCATACTTTCAAAGTTCACATATATGATTTGTTCTTTTGGAACGCCTCTTTCAATCAACTTGTTTTGCAACATTTTCATCATAGTGGATTTTCCAGATCGTCTAATACCCGTAATTACTTTTATCAGTGGTTGATCTAAAAATGGTTCAATCAAATCATAATAGTGCTTTCTTTCAATCATATCATCACCGCCTTATTGACTATATTATACACCTACCTATTTAAAAATACAAAAAGTTTTTATGGTTATATCCACAAAAACTTTTTTATTTTTAATTATTATTTAGGTTATATTCAAATCGTTCGCCGTTCAAAGGAAAAAAACTGACCCTCCAAAGGGAAGGTCAGTTAGGTAAAGCTTATTCAGTAACAGATTTCAAACAGTAATCATTAGGATCGATTGGCGGTAAGGTTTGATTTGGCAATCCTTCAATGTACTCTTTTAACGGTACATAGTAATTGATATAAGTGTCTTCAAAATTTGCTGATATTTTCTCTCGAACCTTTTCAAACTCTAAATAATTGTCTTTACCAAGGGCTGTAAAGCTATTGGTGGACACGGTATATACATCAGTAAGGACGATATCTGACCAGAGGCCTTCATCACTTTGTACTTCAACATTTTGAATCACTTTGCCTTCTTCTTCGCTTAAAAATACATCATAGCGTAACTTTGCAGCTGCAGGGAAAGCTCCAGATGATCCAGAGTTGAGTGCATAATATGCCGCTTGGTTTAATACGGCGATAATTTCTTCGCCAGTCATATCCATCATGACTATAGTATTGGAAAATGGCAATGTTGTAATGGCCTGACTGATTGTAAATTCACCTTTAAAGAATTCACTTCTTACACCACCAACATTTTGAATGGCTACATCTATTCTTGGATTGGCACTGGCAAAAGCTTGAGCCACAACGAAAGCCGCTTCACTACCAGTAGGTGTCTCACCTTCCGCAAATGGTGTAGGTATTCTGTCGGCACTCATATCTGTTGAAATAGTTCCAATAACTGTTTCCATAGAGGATTGCATCTCCACCAGATATGGATTGAGGATGTCTTCAACGGTTTGAGACTTCTTCGCAATGGTTAATAACGGGGATTCCTCTATTCTTGCTTCAATGGATGCCTTCACAGCTTCATCGACCTCAACAAGAGCTCCCTCAGCATCTTTTTGTAAATAAGGACCAGAAACTGGGATTACAATGTTTCCGTCAATCGCTTCAACAATACCCTCTGAACTGAAATCCACATCAAGCATTCCAATGCCATAAGCATATTGCCATGCTGTAACGATATAAACTGGATCCCCAACACTATTCTCTACAACTGTTGGATACTGTCCAATGGTTGGATTTTTCTCGTAATCACCATGCGTATATCCAGCGAATGGACCAGTTTGACCATAGTAAGCTTGAGCAAGACCAACTGCTGCCAGCTCTTCTTCGTCACCAAGTAGGTTGTGGGTGTCACCACCGATGATCACGTCAATACCGGGTACGTTTTCTGCGAATAAGAAATCATTATAATAACCAACATGGCTTAAGAGAATGATCTTGTTTATGCCTTGCCCCTCCAACTCCGCTACATATTTTTTTGCGGATTCGATTTCATCTGTAAACATCAAATCATCGGATGCAAGTGAAGAATTCATTGTTTTTTCAACTTTCAAGATACCGATAATTCCGATTTTTTCACCATCGATTTCTTTGATGACATAAGGCTTAATACGATCTGCCACATCATAAAGCGGACTGGCTTCCATAGGTTGCATATTGGATGATACAATCGGGAAGTTTGCCACCTTAATCAATTCAGCAAGTCTGCCATCGCCTTCATCAAATTCATGATTTCCAAGTGCATAAGCATCGAGTCCCAGTTCGTTAAACACTTCAAAATCGACCATTCCTTTGAACAGTGAGAAAAATAGGGTGCCGTTTAACTCACCACTATTCAAAACCAAAGTATTTTCATTTCGATTTTCTTCAATAACAGTTGCAAGACTAGAGAATCCACCAATATTGACTCTTGTTGTTACACCATCAAATACAAGGTCATATGGAGAGCTCTCAAAATGACTGTGATGATCATTGGTATGTAGAATCTGTAAAGATACAGGTTTATTGGCAGGCGGTTCAGGCTCGGGTACAGGTTTGGTAGGTATTAGCAAAGTATCCCCAGCGTAGATTAAATTCGGGTTTTCCAATTGATTAAACTCAGCCAATTCATTCCAAGTCATACCAAATTTTTCTGCGATTCTCCAAAGCACATCACCGGATTGAATGAGATATTGCTCTGGACTTTCTGCAAATACACTCACTGAAAATGCCTGGGTGATCAATATCAGTGAAAGAACTAAACAGTAAATCTTCTTCTTCATAATCTTATCCTCCCATAATACAGTTAAATTCCACGCCATTGCATAAATGTTTGTACCCAATGTTTATACAAAAAAACATAAAAAAAAGCCCTTATGCTGTAGAAGAAATACCAAGAATTATCCTCACTGCATAATCTACTCCCCTTTCTCTAGAAAGCTTGCTCCAGTGACTCAACTGATTCTTAGACCGTTTTTGAGTTCTTACAATGGCTTTTGACAAGTCCTCTTCATTGAAACTATTCGGATCTAAGACTTCAGCCAAACCATTACTCTCAGCATCGAAGGCAATATTAAACTGGTCACTTGAAAAGGGGAGGATCACCATTGGGATTCCATAATACAGTGCTTCGGTAAAGGTATTGTTCCCTCCATGATGGATTACCAAATCCATATATGGCATCAGGCCAATCTGAGGTAAAAATTCTTCAATAATATCATCAGACGATAGAAATGGTCTAAGGTCCTCAACATGTTTTCCGGCCGACACATATAGAACAGCTTCAGGGTGAACCCTCTTGCAACCAATAATCAGTTTTTCCATAACATCATCTCTAGCGGACAAAAATGTGCCTAATGAAATCATTATTTTCATTTTGGGGTTGTTGACTCGATCTAAATACTCTGTTGTCAACGCCTTTTCATCAAAGGAATGACCCATAAAAATTCTAGAGGGATACCCATTAAGTTCTTCTTGATTTTCTCCAAAATCCAAATAATTATAAACAACTGCAATATCTGAAACCAACCTGAATGCATTACTGATCTTTACAGGATTTGACTTATACTTGGAAAGAATATGATTAAAGGCATCGGTAAACATAATCTGTGTTTCCGTCAAACGCTTCTCAATCCATTCTAACTTTTCAGCACTTGGCCTTATCGCTGATGGCCAATTCTTAGGAACGCCGTAGACACTTTTTTTATCGGGAATAGTCTGTGGATGAGGTGGACAAAATGTGATAAACGGTTTACTGCTCGCATGCAAAGCAATAGTGAGACCATATGAGAGCACATCAACAACATACACATCAATTTTCATTTCATAATCAATTCTCGTAATCGCATCAATCAACACTTCCGGATTGTAAAGCATATCAGCTTTACGATGTTTTGATTGTGTGATCAATGTTTCAGCTGGACCCAATTTGGTCGACTGAAAAAAGGCTTCTAGCCTTTTTATCTCTTCTATAGGCTGCGAAGTGCTTTCAGCAGTGCCTAAGTTTTTATTGTTGCTTATATCCAGCTCATAAAAATCCATGCCCGAAATTAAGATCAGTTCCTTAAACTCAATGCTACAAGCAAATGTCACCTTGCAGCCATACTTTAAAAACCCCTTTGCAAAGTAAAGCAACGGATTGAAATGGGAATAAAAAGGTGGACTGATGAAAAAAAGATGATTGTACATAATCTTTAACTCCCTTCCAAAGACAAATAAAAAGTTAACATTTCTTGGGAAACTTTATCCATTGTATAATACTTCAGGACCGTTTCCCTGCCATTTTCTTGAATGTTTTGAAATGTTTCTTTCGATAAATCGGACTTGTAAATGATTTTTTCTGCCTCGTTGGCAATAGACGACCAAGATTTGGTATCAATCAAAAAACCATTGATTCCTTGCTTGATATAAGTTTTAACACCACCATTTATTGGAGCCATGACAAGATACCCTTCTGACAGAGCTTCCAAAATTGCGATTCCAAATTCCTCTTTTTGACTTGAACACAAATATATATTAGGCATATTATAGTTTTGACTCATGATTTTTTTCTCGATGATTCTGATTTCATTGTTGGATAAAGCACCAACGTGACAAAATCTATTTCTTAAATACGGGTTTGAATTCAAGTAACGCTCGAAAGTGTCCATTGTTCTTTGTTCTTCTTTATTGGGGTTGTCTTTGTTTCCACCAATGATTAGCAACCTGTAATCATTGGAAAATCTACTGTTTCCCCAAGCTTTAATTAAATTCTCCTGTCCTTTCAACTGATTCAATCGACCTACATTCAACATTACTGGATTTTCGAAAAACGCTTCAGGAATTCCGTATGTCATTTTTCCTTCATCACAATAATCTTCATCGCAGACTGCTGGGTCAACTTGTATAGACTCTATTGCTTCATCAATCATTGTGAATTTCCTGGCTGTAAAGCTATTGGTCAACTGAGGAAAATAAGCTTCCAACTCTCTTCTAACTTGTGCTTTACCGATTCCAATTATTCCATCGCTTTTATAAATCAATTCATCTCCAATGCTTATTCTGTTTAGGCGAGAAAGAAAATCCGATTTTCCAAAATTATTGAGCCGTCCACTGTCATCAAACATACTCCTATGTGGATCTGGGGTTAATGTAAATACAAGCTTTTTCCCCAAACGTTCACTCAATAGTGCTATGGATTTTGATGCATTATCAAGATATCTGATGTGAAAAACATCAGGATTAATTTGAGTCCTTTCAAAATACCTTTGAAAGAATCTCAGTATATAATACTCTTTTTTTACAAATCGGTCTGCATTGGAATCATTGATATAGATGGGCATTCTAATCGATAAGTGATTGTCGGAATAACTATAAATCATAGGTTGATCATTGGACCATTCATTATTGATACTAACTGAAATAACCATGCCAACTTTCTCGTCCTTAGATAACGCGTTTCCTAAACTCTTTAGCAATACCGCTATACCGCCATTATTTCCTTTGCCATCGTTGTCAAACTCTCCCTGGAACATGGACTGTACTAAGACAAGCCCCTTTTTGCTGAATTCAATTTTTTTATCATAGGTACCAACAAAGTCTTCAAAAATTCTTTTTCTCTTTACGAAATCAAGTATTGGCTCTTGTCTTAATAAGTCTTTTGAATAAACATCTGCGAGTAGGCTTAAAATTTGAATCTTAATGTTATCAGGTAAAACCCAATTCAAACAATTTACTAAAAACCCTTGGTATTCGTTGATTTTAAAGTGATACATATAATCCATCAAAATGGCTACTATGTCGTAATCGTTTTTATGAATAGAAAAAAGTGCCGTTAAATCATAATGCTTCAGCACATTCATGTCACATTCAATACATATGTCAATAAGGCTGAACATTGCAGCTTTATTGATTGTGTTAGCCGTCATGAGTTTCAGTATTTCTTGCTCGAAAACTTTTTTTGAGATTTGACGTTGGTTATTAATGAAAAGATCAACGATTAGTCTGTCCAAATAATCATTTTCTCCCAAAGACATCATGGCATTGATCAGCTCACTCTGTGTAGGACGTGATTTGATACTGAGATTTAAGATTTTTTCTACACTTTTGAACAGTGATCTATCTTTATTATTTTGAACATTTCCGTGTTTCATGTATGTCTTAAAAAAAAGCAAAGAAAAATTTCTTGATTCTCCATCTTTAATAAGTGATTTTCTTAACTTTATAAATTCGTTCATTTTGTCACCTCTTGCTCCTTAGACGGGTCATACCTCGAATATAAATCATGGTTGAAGTTATGAATTGATTTTATCACATAACGTGATTATAAACAAGTTTTGTATGGTTTTATTTTAAAATAATTACATTTAGTAATTATGTGTAATAAAAAAAACTGCCTTTAAGTACAGGCAGCTTTAATGATATTTATATTTTTTTATGCGACTTTCTTTACTATAATTTCTATCGACTCAACTTCTTCCTTTTCATCTTCCTCATCAGAAGCATTACTAATGCCCAGCTTGTCAATTAGCGCGAAGAAAAGACTTAAGAGAATGGCAGCCATTGTTGCTAGGCCCATACCTTCTAGTTCAACAGGTCCAATTACAACCTTACCTTCACCAACCCCTAGTATTAGTACGATGGCGGATAAAATAAGGTTTCTGGTTTTTGAGTAATCTACATTTGAATCAATTAGCATTCTCAATCCTGACGCAGAAATCATACCAAACAACAGGATGGATACGCCACCCATAACAGCTAGAGGCATTGCTTGTATAGTAGCAGTTACCTTGCCCATAAATGACAGAACAACAGAAAATATTGCAGCACCACCAATAACCCATACTGAATATACTTTTGTCAGTGCCATAACTCCTACGTTTTCACCATAAGTTGTCACTGGCAAACCACCAAATAAAGAAGAAAGAATTGTCCCTACGCCGTTACCGATATATGAACGTGATAACCCTTTGTCTTTTCGGATCAATGATTTCCCGACAATTTTCTCAGTTACACTTAAATCACCAACATGCTCTGCCAGTACCACTAGGGCAGCTGGAGCAATGATCAAAATCGCATTAAGATTAAACTCAGGTCTCACAAATGTTGGTATTTGGAACCAAGGTGCCGCAGCAACTGCAGTGAAGTCAACAAGTCCTTGAGTGATTGCAAATAAATAACCACATACAACAGCGGACAATATTGGAATTACCTTTAAATATCCTTTAAACATAACGCTCGATATAATGGCAACAGCCAATGTAAACATTGAAACGATAATGGTTTTAGTCTGTAGTTCAGGGGGAACCTGACCTGGAATCAATCCCGCTAATCCCGATGCAAATTTTGCTAAACTCAGTCCGATTACAGCAACAACTGTACCCATTGCCGCTGGAGGTAACAAGACGTCAATCCATCCCATACCAAATCGATCGACAGCAACACCGGCAATTATAAAAATGATTCCGACAACAATACATCCAGATAAAGCCGCACCATATCCTTCAGTAAGCATCACTGCTGATACCACTGGAATAAAGGCTGCGCTAGGTCCTAAGAAAGCTGGAATTTTACCTCTAGTAATGGCAATATACAAGAGTGTACCGATACCGTTGAAGAGCAATTGCAGAGCTGGGTTAACACCTACAATAATTGGAATAAGGACCGATGCACCAAACATTGCAAATAAATGTTGAAAAGACAATGGAATTGTTTTTAATATTGGTAATTTTTCATCAACCTGAATTTCAATTTTTGACACGGCATTCTCCTAGATTAAATAAATTATCGCTAAACAAAAGCTGACTTTTAATCTCTAGTTAACATTGTCTCTTACAATCCACTTCTATGCATTATTATTCACCCCTAATATTGTTTAAAAAATATCAATCATTTTCGTTACAGCATACCAATTAAGTTTCGTTCATATATGAGTAACTGATTATGCATAAACATCCACATAATTCAATCTCATTCTCCATCGCCAAAACCACTGAACACTAAATTTTTCAAGAAGTTTCCACCGTTTCACCCGTACCAGTAACCGGTAGCCCAACATGCATAGTGCCAAGGCCTCATTTTCATGGTGAGCACTTGATTTGGGTTGGTTGTATTTGTATAATAGATCGAATGCTCACTATTGGAGGCTTTGATGAATAAAGGATTGCGCAAAAACATCTACGACTATATATGCGAAAATTCAAATGAAAAACCTTTTTTTGTACTTGAAAAGTTGAAAGAACTGGATATTTTGGAACTCTTGTATAAATGTAATTCCGGTAATGAAATGGCCGCAATGATGCTGGCGGAATTTTTATATCACAACGAAAAAAATGCACCGGTAAGCAGCTATACAACCGATGCACTTAAATTGTTCTTTTCATAAGGAAAGATGCCATCGTTGCCACCTTACCGGATCGAGTTGCTTTGTACTTCAAGGTCATAAAATGATTTGAAGCTTGTATTCAGGGTAAAAATGAATAGCTAGAACATCTTTGTTCTACGTTCAATTGGAGGCAAGATATGAAGTGGAAAGGAAGATCTAGAAGTTCAAATGTAGAAGATAGAAGAGGCATGAAAGGTGTAGCAGGTGGGCTCGGAGGCATTGGAATCATCATTGTGATTATATATACATTACTCGGAGGAAATCCCGGGGATATCATGCAAACCATAGATACAGAACAACCCCAAAAGGTGCCTTATGAAGCAACTCAAGAAGAAGAGGAGCTTGCAGAGTTTGTTTCTGTAGTTTTAGCGGATACAGAAGTCATCTGGACAGATATTTTTGCTGAACAAGGCTTACAATATACTGAACCTAAGCTGGTTCTTTTTAATGGAAGCGTTGAGTCTGCATGCGGAGTAGCAGGTTCATCCACAGGACCATTTTATTGTCCTACAGACCAAACAGTTTATATCGATTTAGACTTCTATCAAGAACTTAAAAACAAGTTTAAAGCACCGGGCGATTTTGCTATGGCCTATGTAATAGCTCATGAGATTGGCCACCATGTTCAAAATGAACTTGGCGTTTTAGATCAAATGAATGAGATAAGAGCAAAAGTCAGTCCAGAAGAGTACAATGAATATAATGTTAGACTGGAGCTTCAAGCGGATTATTTAGCAGGAGTATGGGCGAGACATGTGCAAGGCAAAAATCTGTTAGAAGAAGGTGATTTGGAAGAGGCGATGACTGCAGCAAGTGCAGTAGGTGATGATAGAATTCAAATGGAAACACAAGGCTACATTGTTCCCGATAGCTTTACACATGGAACTTCTGAACAAAGGAAACGCTGGTTTCTTAAAGGGTACGAGGCAGGAGATCTTAGCGAATGGGATACCTTTGGTACTGATGATTTGTAATGAAAAAATTGAACCCCTCTGCATGGCAGTGGGGTTTAACTTTGACCAGGTTTCAAAATTTCCCTGGTTTGGGTAAAGGAATGCCTATGGCATTCAGTGTCCATTCAGCGGTTATTATATCCTGGATATTGGGCTGATGAATTCTTGTTGTGGTCCCTTATCATCAATTCTTCTGATTTCTCTATAATCATTTTTGGTATAATTGTGAATTAAGTTACGCCAGAATTTTATTGCGATTACATTGTAATCAAATTGTGAGACCCTCCATCTACCAGTATATTGATCCAATATTTTTGTTGCCGCTTCTTGACTGATTCCATTGTGTCTATACTTTCGCATTATAAAAAAATGTCTAAAATAGAATGTTTCTTCATCAGTCAGAAATTTTATCACTGCCACTCCTGCAACTCTACTATCCACTTTTATCACAAAGGATTTATACTCACTCTGGTCTATGTATTCCTCAATGTCATCTGGCAACTTGTATTTTCCACTATTATCAACATCCATTCCTTGCATTTCGCTAAAATCATATCCAAAATACTGCCATATGTTCATGAATAATTCCCGGTTCATTTGAGATACTTTCTCTAATTCCAGATTCATCTTGTCTCTCCGTTTAGTCCGTTTTTTTCAGTACTCAGATGCATAAGAAACATTTATATTATTGAACAACCGTACCGGTACGGTAGATTTTGAAAAGTTATAACGGCAATCGTTTTCTATTAAAAATCAATACGCTTGCTCCAAGTAGTGTTAGAGAACCGATTAAATACACGAGATTGATTCCGATTGTATCTGCCCCTTGTACCAACTGAATCGGATCATAATACCCGTAAGGTGTCAGTTTACCCAAAATCTCCGCCTGATCTGAAGCATTCGAAAGCATGTTAAAGAGTAAAAACATAATTGGGACTCCAGAGCCGAACGTGACAGAGTATTTCGCATCATTGAAAATTGCCGAAAACAAAAACACAATCATCATCACGAACATGTTCACGAGCATCGTTGTGACATTCAGCCTGAAATACTGCGTTGCATCAAGCTGCCCAGGAAACATCACCTCAGACGTAGCAAAACCTACTAAAAATACTAAAACAAAAAGAACGAACATTGAAAATAGAGCATAAAGTCCTTGTGTTATAATAATTTTCACCCTAGAGTGCGGTGTCGACAACAAATACGCAAAAGAACTGTTATCCACCATCTTACAAATCAATTTGTGTCCAAGCAATATCGAATACACCATTGGAAATGCCAACATTAAAAGTCCATATAGCCAGCTCGCCAAGTAACTGTTAAGATCGGTGAGCATATCAGAAAATCCCATTGCCTGAATGATTCCCGCAGGCATCATATCCGCAAGCTGTTTAAGACTATCCATATCATCTGGATTAAACATCGAAATCATAATCGTGGTATACATCGTCAAAACGGAAAAAAAGATCAACAAAAGCATCCAATGCTTCTTAATATTGGCGACAAACAAAGTCATAATCATTTTGCAACCTCCTTGTTGTAATACTGCATAAACAAATCCTCTAGCGTCTGAGCCTTGGACTCTAGCTGCAAAACTTCAATCCCGGCAAGTGCCTTCACAAAAGCATCCACGTTCTCCCTCGGTACCATTACCTCGAGTGCATCTCCAACAGGCGTAACTGCATAATCTGTTGACAGTAAACCTTCTGCCTCAACTAAATTCGACACGCCAACGTGATACCTCACAACAGACGATTTGCTAAGCGAAGCCACATCCGAAGTATGCACGATTCGTCCATCACGAATAATAATCACATCATCACAAGTCTTATCCACTTCCTCAAAAATATGACTCGACATCAGAATCGTCTTACCTTTCTTTTTCTCATCCTTAACCAGTTCGACAAAGCGCTTTTGCATCAAAGGATCGAGTCCGCTCGTTGGCTCATCAAGCACCAATACCTTGGGGTCATGCATAAATGCAGCGATAATCGCAAGCTTTTGCTTATTGCCCTTTGATAACTTTTTAATCTTGCCTGAAGGATCCAAATCGAAACGATCAAACAACTCATCGACATTCTTTTTATTATTTGTGCCTCGCATCTGATTTAAGAATTTCAAAAATTCTTGCCCCTTCATGCCATCGAGAAATGCGATTTCACCAGGCACATAACCCAGCATCCTCTGAATCTCTGGTGCTTGCTTAACAGAATCCAGCCCGTTTATCGTACAAAATCCGCTATTTGGTGCCATAAACCCCATAATCGCCCTAATCGTCGTCGTCTTTCCAGCGCCGTTTGGTCCGAGATAACCTGTCACTTTACCTTCATTGATTTTGAAATCCAGATCAAAAACGCCTTTGCCACTGGGGTAAGTCAACGTCAGCTTTGAAACTTCAATCATATAAACTCCTCCTTGTATAGGCTCGTCTTGAGCACCTTCATAGCACTTGTCATTTCACGTTCAATGACATCTAAAGCCGTTTCATCGAATACGGTAAACTGATTACTTAAACCTTCACCCATCCACCTGATCATTTTTGCCAACTGCTCAAGATCCACATCGGACTTGAACTTCGTAGTGTCCACTCCATCCAGTGTCATGGTCATCCCAAGGGAAAGAGACTTTGTAATCACTTCCATAACACCCTCCAGCACTTCCGGGTCCCGTTCGTAGTAAAACCGCATTATAAATTTGAACAAATTGGGATGCTTTCTTAAAATAGACATTTCAGCTTGACTATAAGTCTCAATTCGTTTAAAAAAATCGGTTATTTCCATCACCTTGAGGTTTGAAAACGTCTCAATGAATAAAACAAAGCAATGATCCATCAAGAAAAAATAAAACTCTTTTTTTGTCCGGAAATAATGAAACACCATTGATTTCGCAATTCCGGCCTCTTTGGCGATATCCGACACGGATGCTTTTGAATAGCTATTCGCCCCAAATATTTTGTAACCGGCATTGATAATCCTCAACCGCTTTTCATCACTGAGTTCATGAAACACTTCCAAGGTTCCCCCTCCTTTGTTTTAATTACGATAAACCGATTCGGTCGATTTGATTATATTATACACTTTTAACGACTAAAACATATTAAAAATGGATTAAATGTCATCCATTTGCAAAACAAGTATGGAAAAATGGCTGAATAAAAAAAGAGCTAATCAGCTCTTTTTTTGTTTTTTGCTATTCAAAATCCTCAAACCGACTATCATCCAGTAAGATTTTAATATTAACTTCATTAAAAAGTTACCATCGTTTCCGCCATACCGGTACCCGGTATTTCTGACATCCGTTACAGAGGTTTCCATATCACTCCATTTTTCTTGGCAGTCAAATAAGTATTCTTTAATCCACTTTTCATGTTGTGACCTACTTGTATTGTCTCACTGGCTAATTTTTTTTGGCGGGAGAGATTTCGACAGTTTCTCTTCGTCCTTTCAATTCGCCTTTATTAATTCTAATCGCTTCATCAAGTCCCAAAATAATACTATCACAACTCATTTTTCAGACCTCCTTCATTACAAATCTAGTCAATCTACCGCTTCCCTTCACTCATGTTTTTTTACTTCTCTTCAATTCCATTCTCATCATGATAGATAAATTTATCAAAGTTAAGTTGCTTTGCAATATTATAAATATCTTTTGAACTTACCTCATCTAACTTAATACCTTTCTCTTTCGCATATTGATGTATTGAGTCGCGATATTGATTCAGTTCATCTGAGGTAAGAACATCGTTTAGTGTTATAGATGGCTCTTTCTTGCGTTGAGTACTTCTTAAGATTTGGTCAATCTCATTTCTTGTTAATACTTTTCCCATAATGCCCCCTCTTGTATTTAACCGCCGGGTGGTTGCCTGGCACCTAATCGAGTTTAATGTCAATTTCGAGCACTATCGGTGTATGATCTTGTCTTTCTCCAGAGTCTACCATCTCGGATTTGACAACTTTGTCTGCAAGTCGGTCACTCACCAACCAATAGTCGATTCTCCAGCCTGAGTTATTGATTTTACTTGTTTTCACCCTTTGTCCCCACCAAGTATAAACCCCTGCCAAATCCCTATGCAAGTGTCTAAAAGTATCTGTAAATCCTTTGCTTAGCAGATTTGTAAAGCCTTCGCGTTCTTCATCTGTAAATCCTGCTGATTCGTGATTGTTTTTTGGATGCGCTAAGTCAATCTCTTTATGGGCCACATTATAGTCTCCAGTCGCCAAGACAGGTTTTTCTTGATCTAGGCTTTGAAGATATTCAGCATACTTTTCATCCCAAACTTGTCTTTCTTTTAGTCTTTTAAGACCATCTCCCGCATTGGGTGTATAGACTTGAGTGACGTAAAATGTTCCGAAATCCAGAGTGATAATTCTTCCTTCTGAGTCCATTGGTTCTGGAGCATCAATTTTAGGATT
This sequence comes from Firmicutes bacterium UBA5201, assembly GCA_002412775.1. GTDB lineage: Bacteria > Bacillota > Clostridia > Peptostreptococcales > Acidaminobacteraceae > Fusibacter_D. The sequence continues at coordinate 56,810 of DHVT01000023.1, forward strand.
AGAAACCACTGGAGAGTACTGTTCTTTGTACAAAAACATGGTCCCTGCATAACCTTTTCTAGCGGGTTCCTGAGAGGTGCTCCATACGTAGGAGTAGCCTCTAAAATGTTCTGCTAAATACTCCATATGCTTCTTGCTTGGCCCGTCAACGGGTAGTTTCGTCTCTTGAAGTGCGATTACGTCTGCATCCATCTCCATAATAGTATCCATAACCTGTCTCGTTAACACAGCCCTATTTGAATCACTTGTCAAAGCTGCATTCAACGAGTCTATATTCCATGAAATTAATTTCAATACTCTCCTCCTTTTGATGCCTTAAGTTCTTCTAATAACTTCAACTTCATAACCATCCGGATCAGTTACAAAATAGTATCTTGGTTCTTCTCCAGGAAGGCCCATCAGTTTGCTGACCTTATACCCCATTAGTTCATGGCTTTTGTGTGATGCCTCTAAATCAGATGTGCCTACCGCCAGGTGACTGAAGCCATTGCCGATAACATAAGGCTTTTCCGGATTATAATTATAAGTAAGTTCAATCTCATAATGCCCTGATTCGTCGGTTAAAAAAACCAGAGTAAATTCATGTTCCGGAAAATCTCTACGCTTGGTTTCTCTAAACCCAAGGGCATTTTTATAAAACGCTAAAGATTTTTCAAGGTCCATAACGCGTAAACAAGTGTGTAACATCGAATATTCCATAGTTGATCTCCTCTTATAATTGTAATGGGTTCTGCTATATTTCTTACTAAAATCATAACATTTTTCATTAAAAAACTACTTATATTATACCATAGGTCTATCTCAATTTGGGTTGAAGGAATGCCGAAGGCATTCGGTACCAGTTAGACTGTGGTCGTTGGTCTGGGGAATGGGCTGGTCATAGCAATGTATACAGTGAGTTATTGCCGGAACCGCCGCTTAGTAACCTGGTACCATTTTCATAGAAAACACTAAACACTTCCAAAAGTTACCGCCGTTTCCGCCGTACCAGTACCTGGTACGCCTCCTATTGGTCTTGCCAAACCACAACTTGTTTTCTACCATTATTTTTGCCCGCATATAGTGCTTGATCCGCTTTATCAATAAATGCCTCAATACTCTCATGCGATTTATAACAACAGCTTCCAAAAGTCATGGAGACGTAAATCTTCTCATCATTCACCATAAAACGAGTCGACTCTATTGCTAAAAGAAGCTTCTCCGCTAGAACACGTGCACCCTCATCATCGGTTTCGGGAAGGAGAAATAAAAACTCTTCACCACCCCATCTTGCTACAGTATCTTGTTTTCGGATAGTCTCAAGAAAGACCTCCGATATCCTTCTGAGAACTTCATCCCCAAAACGATGCCCATATGAATCGTTAATCTTTTTAAAATAATCAACATCCCCTAATAAAACGGAAAATACCTTCCCGTTTCTTTCAAAACGATTGATTTCGTGTTCTAATCTCGTTAAAATCTCCCTTCTGTTAAAAAGTTTGGTTAAGGGATCAAACATTGAAGCATTTTTCAAGGCTTCGTTAGCTTCTAATAAGAACTGATTTTGGGCATCAATTACCAAACGCATTCTTCTAAGTTCAAGTTGGTGCTTTACCCGTGCTCTTAACTCCAAACTGTTGAACGGTTTTCGGATATAATCTGCACCACCTATTTCGAACCCTTTGACAATACTCTCAATATCAACTTTTGCAGTTAAAAAAATAAGTGGAATATCAAACCTAGAATTCAGGCGCTTCATCTCAGCAAAAGTTTCAAACCCATCTAAACCAGGCATCATTACGTCCATAAGGATTAGATCGAACTCGTTATTTTTCACAAGTTCAATCGCGGACCACCCATTATCTGCTAAATACAAATCATAACCTTCCGTTTCAAGCAATCTTCCAATTATCTCCATGTTTTCCGGAGTATCATCTACTATCAATACTTTAGAGGGGCTATTATTCATTTTCATAACGTTCACACTCCCGAATTATTCTTTAATATTGAACGTACTTAGCCATTGAGGGAATTGATGCAATATTTCCTTTATTTTTTTTAAATCATACGAATCAATTGCAGATTTTAGATTCTGAGAAAAATGTAATGTTTCTGGATGTCTATACAAGTTTCCCAAGTGGCTTAATTGATCCGAAAAGCTACGTATATCACTTACCCGGTTGTTTTGTATACAAATCGACCAAATATCATTTTTTAAAACGTTTATTTCTGCGAACATGTCACGATCCATGATAGGTTTAAATCTTAAAGAACCATTCTCATCCGCCAAATCAGTTATATCATTCTCTGGTTGAGGTTCACTAGAGCGTATAAAATCGTTCCTCTGAGATTCCGCATTATCCTTGTAAGGTATCCCCATTAAATGCACTAGAAACACAGAGCCAACGTTCTCTTCACTAAGTAGTTCAATATTACCTCCCATGATTTCAACAAGGCGTTCAGTAATTGAGAGGCCTAAGCCAGTGCCACCATAATGCTTGTTACTTTGACCTTCTTTTTGCTTGAAAGGCTCAAATATTTGCAATTGTTGAGACTTTGGAATACCTATCCCGCTATCTTCTACCTTTATCGTAAAATCGATTTGAGATGTTGACTTATCATATCGGTCAACAGTTACTTCAACCTTAATATAGCCTTTAGGTGTAAATTTGACAGCGTTACCTACTAAATTAAATAGAATTTGACGTATTCTCACCTCATCGATAAGAATTTGGTTTGGCATAATTGGATCAATAACCGTTTTAAGTTCAATTTTCTTCTCAGCAGCCCGCAAACTAAATACTTGTTCCACATCACTCACTATAGTACTTATATCACCATATGTGTTTTGCAACTCTAACTTTCCCGCTTCTATTTTAGATAGGTCGAGAATATCATTTAGAAGTCCCATTAGAGTATCGCCAGCCTTTTGAATAGCAGCCAAATAACTTATGTTTCTTTCATCATTTTCATTTTCTTTGATAAGAGAAGCGTATCCTAAAATCGCATGTATTGGCGTCCGTATCTCATGTGATATGTTAGCAACAAATTGACTTTTAAGTGTATTGGCGGCTTCTGCATATCTTTTTGCACGCTGCAATTCTTCTTCCATCAAGCTTCGTTCCACACTTTTCTCAACTGCATGTGCGAAAGCCTTCAGCGTCGAAAACTCACTTTTTGTCCAAATACGATCGAACTTACATTCATCGAATCCAATAAATCCCCAGAATTTTTCACGAACCAAAATAGGAAGTACGATTAGAGAACGGATGTCTTGAGCCTCTAAGAGTTCCCTCGTCCGATCTTCAGGTTTCATTTGATTGACAACACTAACAAAAGCATCGCCTCGCTTCAATCGTTGCATAAAGCTGCCCACATCATCAAAAGGAATATTTTGAAGATCAGGATTATTAATCTGGGCCTGCTCAACCCCAGAATTCCATTCTAAACTTTGACTTGTAAATCCGTTGCCTTGAGCGTCATAATTATTAATAAACAAATAGACGCGATCTACCATAGTCGCCTCTCCAATTAGATGAAAGCATCTTTGAATTGCATCCATATAATTTAAGTTCGTAATGAGTTCTTTAATAGATAGTGCAACGGCTGACAAAATTTGTTCTTGTTTTCTCAAGTTGTTTTCTGTACGTTTTTGACGATCAATATCGATATGTGTTCCCAACATCCTAACAGGCTTATGATCCGCATCCCACTCAGTGACTTTACCGCGGTCGAGCACCCAGATCCAGCGATTGTCTTTATGCTGCATGCGCACTTCACATTCATACAATTCAGACTTGCCTTCAAAATGTGCCTGTAAAAGCTTGTTAGACTTCTCAAGGTCATTCGGATGAGTAAATTTGACCCATGTGTCAATGTTAACTGGGTTTAATTCCTGTAATGTGTAACCAATAATATCCGCCCACTGTTGGTTAAACACCGTTTCCCCAGTTTGCACTTGCCAGTCCCACATCCCGATTCGAGTACTTTCTGTGGCGAGATTTAATCTCAACTCACTTTCTTTCAACTGAATTTCTATGTGTTTACGATGGGTGATATCCCTTGAAACACCTATGATTCCGTTCATATTTCCAAGTTCATCACTGAACGTCGTCTTAACGGTTTCTAGATGCGCATGATCGCCATTCTCTAAATCCAATGTATTTTCATACACGAGGGTTCTTCCGCTACGTATGGCTTCCCGGTCTGTGTCGGAGAAAAATTGAGCCTGAGCTGGGTTGGCCACGAGGTCAAAATCAGTCTTACCAATAATCTCATTTTCAGACAGTTTTAACAATTGGGTTGCAAAGGCTTTATTGCAGCCCAAATAAACGCCATTTAAATCTTTGAAAAAAATCAAATCTTCAATAGCATCAATCATGGATCTAATGAATCGCTTCTGATTCTGAAGCTCATTTTGAACGGACTTTCTCACGGTAATGTCTTTTGACGTACCGATCGTCCCAACGATCTCACCGTTATCATCATAAACTGGTGATTTGAAAGTTTCAAACCACCGCCCCCCTGTAGCATCCTCAATAATCTCTTCAATAATTTTTTTTTCACCCGTTTCCATGACTTTTATATCGTCCGCCCTATAGGCCTTAGCTAACTCAATAGGCCATATATCAAGATCTGTCTTACCCAGTATTTCCTGTCTCGTTTTACCGCAGCCTTCCGCAAACAATTGATTTACAAAGAGAAATTTACCCTCTTTATCCTTATACCAAGCCATATAGGGCATCGCTTCCATAAATCCCAACAGTTGTTCTTTATTTATCAAATCCGTCCCATTCATATGTACCTCCAATTTCCATTACTTAAGGTCAACCAGTTTATTTTTAATGGCGAAAACGGCCAATTGCGTCTTGTCTTTTAACATGAGTTTTCCAATGAGGTCCGTAATTATATTTCTTACCCTACCTTCGGCGATAAACAGTTCTTTTGCAATCTCTTCATTAGAAGCGCCTTGTACAATCATCTGGATAATGGTAAGATCTCGCGAAGACAATTCTACATTGACATCATTAACTGTTAGCAGAATTCCGCGATTTTGTTTAATTATTCTGCTAGGGGCATTATATCCCAATGCATAAACCCCTTTGTCAAAAACATCCATACCTGCACAGATACTTCTGATCGCCAAGATCAATCTATCTTTACTTACATTTTTCATGATATAACCATTGGCCCCTATTGCAATAGCTTCATTGACATCATCCGTATCATCTGAAGAAGTTAGAATTAAGACTTTACTCGTGATGTTTTCATTGCGAAGCGCACGCAGTGTTTCAATACCATTTAAAATAGGCATCGATAAATCCATGAGAATAATATCGGGTTTAAGCACACGTGCCGACTCTAATACTTCACGGCCATCATATACCTTAGCTACAATATTTATATCGTCATTGCTTGCTAACATATGCCCTAATAATTCGTTGAAAAGTACTTGATCATCAGCAATCATAACTCTTATCATACGTTACCCCACAGTCTTTTATTATACTAATATACCCATCATTCTCTGGTTCAACATAGATATATATATAATATCGTGAATTTTTCACACACTATCGTGAACAATTGCGTATAGTTCCAATTTTCGAAATGGTATAGTCATATTAATCCAAAATGAATTGACGATTTGGAAATAAAAAAATACACCTAATTATAGGAGGATATATTATGAAAAAAATATTAAGTTTATCACTTACATTAGTTTTAATACTAAGCAGCTTTACAAGTTATGCAGACCAAGTTTGGGGCGATGCCGTAGAAGTACTTGGCTCAAATCACGATCAATTCATCGAATTAACAGTTAAAGAAGGTCAAAGTTGGGAGGCCAACTTAAATGTTTATATCTATAAAAGTGGTCAAGCAGTTGTATTTCCAGTATCTGGTATTGTTCAATACAACCCATCAATCTTTGTTTCAAAGGCATCATGGAGTGTAAACAGCTATGATTTACCCGATTCAATCGTGGCTTCAAAATTAGAAAATAAAGTTGGTATTTATAATTATGATGTCGTCTTTCAAGCAAATACTGAGCTGAATGCCCTTTCAAAAAGCTTTGATAAAATCTCGATAAAAGTCAATGTACTAGCAGCTGATGACAATGTTTCAACTCCAATTGACACTACTGCACCTATCATCGTTGCACCAGAAGATTTATCATTAGAAGCAAGTGCGATATTAACACCTGTGAATTTAGGACTTCCAGTAGTGGATGATGCTACTGCAGTCGTAACTAACAATGGCCTTGATGCCTATCCATTAGGTGTAACAACCGTTGAATGGTTGGCAACAGATGCAAGTGGCAACATAGGTAAAGATCAACAAATTATTACAATCTCAGATACTACTGCTCCTGTATTTACTCAAGTACCTAGCAATAAAATAGTTTTATATGAAGGCCAAAGTACGATGGTTAAACTTGAAAGTCCAATTGCATTTGATATATTCCCAGTTACAATCAGCAACAATGCTCCTGAAATTGGTTTCCCAGTTGGTGCAACCACCGTAACATGGACAGCGCTTGATGCAAATGGAAACGCAGCAACTGTACAACAAGTTATAACGGTTCAATATAAGTTTAATGGATTCTTACAACCAATAAACTTAGATGGCTCAAGTATCTTTAAATTAGGAAGTACAATTCCAGTTAAATTTAAGCTCACCGATGCATATGGAAACAATGTATCAAGTGCAATCGCAAACATCTACTTTACGAAAGTAACTGATCAAGTTGTTGGATCCGTTTTAGAAGCTACATCTACTAGCGCCTCTTCCTCAGGAAACCAATTCCGATATGATTTAGTTGATCAACAATATATATATAACTTAAGCACAAAACCAATGAGTAAGGGATCATACAACCTAATTGTTAAGTTAGATGATGGTACAACGTATTCAGTATTAGTTAGTATTAAATAAACATTAAAGTATAAAAGAATGGGGCTGTTGCAAAATGCTGCCTAGTAAACGAGTCCACTGAAAAACTCTAATAAAACCGTTATCATGTAAAAGTGATGACGGTTTTTGTTTTTGACAAGAAGGGACAACAGCGATGATTTAGTCAATTTTTCATTTATTTACGATGAATTATGCAATAAATATAGCTTAGATAACGGACGTGGAGCCATAGAGCCGGTATTAATGTTCAAGTATCTATGGCATCGTTAAGCGGGTTGTTCAGTTGATCGGAAAAAAGTTTGTCGTCTTTGATCAATCGATGATAAGGTTTCTCTGAAAATAAAAAAGGCGACAACGGCAATGTGTCAATGGCAGGGATTGCCATGACGGATTTGTCGTGTCGCTCTTAGTATTTGAGGTCGTGTTCAATAATATTGTGCCCACACTAATCTTTTCCTGGTCCACCGGTACCGCCGGAGCAGTACCTAGTACGTTGAGTGTCCTATTGGTATTACCGTAGTCAGTAGTTTGTCATTTCTTAGTCTTCACTTTTAATGAAGGTCCATCAGATGTCTCAATGCCATCGGGGTACAAAGCCTGTACGGTAAAGGTGTAGAAAGTTACTGGCTCAAGCTTTTCTAACTTCATAGCCGCGAAGCTTGTAGCATCAAAGGTTTCGTACAACACATCCCCGACGTAAACGAGATAAAATTCGGCATCCGGAACCGCCTGACTTAAACGTAATGTGACACTTGTGTTTGTGATATCAGTGGCTGACAGCTTGATTTCCTTTGGCCACCCGGTTCCTTCTGTCAGGAAATTGGCAGTAAGGCTACGTACAGTCGTACCCATTGTAAAGGAATAAACCGCGTCTGTGCTGACTTCAATCAATCCCTCTGTCCAGTTGATGAAACGATAACCACTATTGGCAATCGCAATCACCTCGACCAGATCTCCTTCCTCATATAATCCGCCGCCGCTTACCGAACCACCCTCGGAAGGTCTGGCTGAAGTAGTGACCAGCCAAGACGTAGCAGGTACTGTTGCTTCAAAATGTGCCACTAGATTGCGATTTTCTGTTCCCATCTTGAAATTATAGGTCGCCCCCTTGCAGACAACGGTCGATCCCTCAGTCCAGTGAATGAACACATAGTTTTCATTCGCTGTTGCGCTCACCTTCACGCGGTCGCCTGTTTCGTAATTGCCACCCCCGGTTACGGTTCCGCCCTCTGATGGATTGGAGGAAACACTTACGATATATCCTGATAGCGGCGGAATCAGTTCAAATTCGACTGTCACTGCAATATCAGCCGCCAATGATCCTACGGTATAGCTGTTGCTTGTGTTGTCTGAAACCACAGCACTGTCCAGAGTCCATTCTTTGACTCGATATCCGGAATCAGGAGTCGCTGCGAATACTACATCTTTGCCTTCCACCACTTCAGCTCCAGTGGTGATGGCCAAGCTGTCAACTGCTGCTCCCAGTGTTCCATTTCCTCCCGTAACACTGAAGTTAACGGTGTAGGTGGTCGGTGGAACCAGTTCAAATTCAACTGTCACTGCAATATGAGCCGCCAATGATCCTACGGTATAGCTGTTGCTTGTGTTGTCTGAAACCACAGCACTGTCCAGAGTCCATTCTTTGACTCGATATCCGGAATCAGGAGTCGCTGTGAATACTACATCTTTGCCTTCCACCACTTCAGCTCCAGTGGTGATGGCCAAGCTGTCAACTGCTGCTCCCAGTGTTCCATTTCCTCCCGTAACACTGAAGTTAACGGTGTAGGTGGTCGGTGGGACCAGTTCAAATTCAACTGTTACTGCAATATCAGCCGCCAACGATCCTACGGTATAACTGTTGCTTGTGTTGTCTGAAACCACAGCACTGTCCAGAGTCCATTCTTTGACTCGATATCCGGAATCAGGAGTCGCTGTGAATATTACATCTTTGCCTTCCACCACTTCAGCTCCAGTGATGATGCCCAAGCTGTCAACTGTTGCTCCCAGTGTGCCATTTCCGCCAGTAACACTGAAGTTAACGGTGTAGGTGGCCGGAGTTACCGGTTCTGTGAGCAGATATGGGTATGTCACGTTTTCAACGATGCCCCATATATTTGTAAAATCCCAACCTGTAAAAGTTGCTTGCTGCATCATTTCTTCAGTGGTTTTTGGTGTGCCCTTAATACCTATGGATAGATTATCAGACCACTGCCCGGTGGTATCAGAATCATAAAAACAGTTGAAAATCGAAAAGGTATAGTTCTCACCCACCAATCCACCAACTTTAGTACCCGAACTATTCACAACTCCCACTGCAAATGTGTTGGTGATGTTGCTGTAACTGTTTTCTCCAATCAATCCACCCACTGAATCAATGCCAGTAACATCCCCACTTGCATAGGAGTCGGAAACCTCACCATCGGAGCTAACTCCACAAAGACCACCGACGGATTGAGAACCTGAAACATCCCCTGTGGAATAGCATAGGCTAATGCTACTAGAAGATATAAATCCAACCATGCCACCAGTAAAAGTGTCTAAATCATTACCTGTGATTAGTCCTGTGACAGATCCTGTGGCAAAACTCTCTGCTATCGAGCTTCCTGAAGTGATACTCCCTGCCAAGCCTCCAACAGAATAGTTCCCAGATACAGTTGCATCGGTATTGCAGTTGATGATAGTAACGGTTGTTCCATCCCCGAGCAGTCCGCCAGTGTGTAGTGAACCTGCAGGGCTACTCACTGTTCCAGTCATTGAAGAATTAGTAATCATTGTGCCATCGGCAAATCCAATCAACCCACCGATATACGATTCATTTCCGGTCACATCACCCACTATTTGTATGTTATCAATGATCGACTGATCAGTAAATCCTGCCAACCCTGCTGCAAACCTCGTTCCCATGACCTGAACGCCCAAATTTAGATTGCTAACATCGGCGTCGACGAGAGCTCCAAACAGACCACACTGCTCATAATTTTCATAAACTGTTGGTTGCCTGTTGATAATCAACCCGGAGATGGTGTGCTCACCGCCATCAAACGATCCGAAAAAACAATTGGAATAATTATAGATATTCGCAGAAGTTGAATATCCGATTGGCTGCCAACCTTGACCATCATCGTAACCTTCTCCTCCTGATGACACATAACTTGTTAGATCAATGTTATTCATTAGCAGGAAGTGTTTATCAGTATGTGTTACTCCAAGGTAGTTCCTGACGTTGTTTAAATGTTCTATAGTTGTGATCTGATAAGGATCAGCCTCTGACCCATTACCACCAGCAAATTCTGCATTTGGTTCTATTTGTTGTCTTATAAACGGATATCCACTATTAACGCCATCCTGGATGTCCCAGATGTTGACGAAATCCCAGCCGACATAGGTTGTTTCGGCATTATAAGGGAAGGTCATCTCTGCTGTGCTTCTAGGCTCCCCTTTGCCCGTATCGGTCTGGCCTGCGACTTCAATGTTATAGTAACTGTTTGTGATGGTTGCCAAATATGTGCTTCCAACCAAGCCTCCAAGATTTGATATACCTGTTACGTTTACTGCTGCCCAAGCATTTTCCACATTACTGCTATAGCCCATAGCAGAAGATAATTGCCCTACTAAACCGCCAACGTTTCCTTGACCACTAATAGATCCAGCAACAAATACATTGGCGATCGTTCCGTCATAATAACCAGCTAAGCCTCCACTAAACTGATAGGCATTTATATTCACATTAGTTAAACCGACATTTTGTATATGACCGCCTACTACATTTCCGAATAAGCCATAATCGTATTTACCGCTAATATTAATATAGAGACCTGTTATGGTTTTCCCATTACCATCAAAATTACCTGTAAATGGAGAAGCATAATCCCCGATGGGAACCCAACCTTCTCCTTCATTATACGGTGAAACACCCAAGTCAATATTGTCAATCAGGATAAAATGCTTATCGCTGTTCGTTGATCCAAGAAAATATCGTACCTCGTTCAACTGTGCTGCCGTAGCAATCTGCCACGGATTTTCCGATGTACCTGTTCCTCCTGCAAACCCTTGTAAAGTCACTGCATGGCTAACAGCGCTCCCACCGGACAATCCGATAGAACTGAAGATTATTATACAAACAAAAATCAATGCCATGACCCTCTGTTTCACTTTGTTACCTCCTTACGACCCTGCGGTCCCTTTTGCGCCAACTGAAAAACCTCACTGACTGATATTTCTACCTTGTTGTTCCAACGTATATAGGTGCCATCGGTGGTAACGCGCTTAAAAAGCTCACTGTCCGAAAGCATCCCAAATCGCATAGTCTCCAGCCTGCTTTTTAAATCCAGTATTACGCTACTGCCATTGTCCATCTGAATCTCCAGATGATAGTCTTCCATTGGAATGACTTTATTAATGTGGCAAATCAAGTCAATCAACTCCTTAAACAACACAAAACCACCCACAATACAATATCATTGTACAGTGGATGGTTTTGTGTTCATATCACCCGTTGGGTGATTTGTTATGGTGATTATATTTTTTATACCTTAAAAATCTCCATTATAATATTGCTTCAAAAGAGACCGTGAGTCTACGTCAAGCTTTTCAAAAACACTTTTAAGCTGTGTTTTTACCGTGTTCTCTGATACAAACAGTCTTTCCCCGATCCCTTTATTTGAAAACCCTGCGGCCGCAAGCTGTGCTATCTCTGCTTCCCGGGGTGTAAGAATCGGTTTGCTCTCCCTAAAATACTTCCTTTGCATTCCTTCCAAAGCCTTTTTATAGGGTTTGTATATTTTCAGTATGTCTTCAATATCTTTACGATAAATGCCCTGAGTATAGAGCTCCTCAAGAAGAGGCTCTATATAATCACAGTTTTCTACAAAAGGAATGAGTACCTTATCAGGCATGGCCAAATCAAGAGCCTGCCTGATGGCCTCAACGGCCGGGCCTCTACGGTGTATCCTTTCATTTGCTGCTGCTTGATATATTGTGGTATATATGATTGCCAGTACATTCGGAAAAATAGAGGCAATGTCTTTAAAATTGTCCACAATACCTAAGAGCTTGGTGTATTCGCCATCCAGCAAAAGCATTCTGCCGTATATGATATTGGAAAACGCCCTGGCTGGAAAGTCGAGGTGGCTTAGACTGTAATCATCATCAGCCAGCCATCCCGGGATTTTGCCTTTTAGTTGAAGGCATACATAAACAAAGCCCTTGCACATGCCTATGGTATGCATGAGCCTATAAAGTTTTTTATGTTCAATAGCTTCATGCATCTTATTCAATAAATCCAGTACACAAGCATAGTCACCATTCAAGAGTTTTAACCTGGCAAGCAAAAATAAGGCACATATCACAATATTCGGTTGGTCGCCGCTTCTGCCTTGATGAAGTGCTTTATATGCTTCTATTTCAGCATTTTCAAATTCGCCTTGATTGAAATATCTCTCTGCCACCATCACATAATCAGCACCCATTCCATGACCGCTTGTTAATTGATAGTAATAGTGCATAATCTCTTTAAGGTTTTGTTCCTCTTGTTCAAGATTTCCGCTCTCTCTGTAGTACAAGTAAAGAACTGAAGGTGAACCGAAGGTCCAACTGCCTTTATTGTCTACAAATCCTGACGGCTTATTAAGAAGCTTACAAGCCTTTTTTTGGTGTTCCAACATTCCCAAGATATCATTATAATGGCTCAGACTTGTCAATAACTCCATTTCTCCCATCAGATTGTTAACAGTTTCAGGATCGAGACTGCTGCTCTGAATCAACAAATTTATTTCTGCGCATATTTTTTGAAACAAACTCATTTCATTAAATTCTATTAAGGTCATGGCATAGACAAGCAATGCATTAATATTTCGTTCCTTTATTTCAATTGGACATTCTTCAAAATATCCTATAATCAGTTCTTTATGCTCATACCCAAAGCTACTTCCCTTGTCAATCTCCATCACAGCGAGCAGATTTTCATAATCGCTGGCTGTATAAAAATAATTCATAGCCGCAAAGTACTCGCCGCTTTGCACGAACCAATGTCCAGCCTTTTGAAAGAGTTTTTTCTTGTACGCAGCATCTTTTTTTTCAACCATATCATGAAGGAAATTTGAAAAAATACTATGTATGTGGTAAATCTTCACGTTTACATCATAATTTACAAAAGCATTCCTGCTGGTAATCTCTGTCAGAAAATTTTCTGCGTTTTCATTTCCCCAAATGAAAATGGCTTGTTTTGCAGTAAAATTATCGAAAATTGACATATCGATGAGAAAATCCTTAATATCCTCCGAAAACGGATCGAATATGTTTTTTTCAATCAACTTGTAAATATTTTCAGTAGTCACAAAGTTGCCCGTTGCTTTAAAGTTGAGCATCAGCAGATAAAGTGCACTGATCCATCCCTCCGTTATTGAATAGAGCTTATCAGCTTCTGATTTCTTAAGGCTTATTCCACACAGCTTGTAATACTTAGTGATTTCTCCAGGTTCTAGCTCAAATATTTCTTTTTTGATGTGAAATAAATAACCTTTTAAATAAAGTTCTTCCATACTGTGAAGATCAATAAAGCGCGCAGCTAAAACAATATGCAAATCATCTATTTCATTTACCACAATGAATTCAATGAATTTGCCTACATTAGTCTCATTTACCAAGTGATAATCATCGATAAAGAGCACAGTTTTCTTTGGCAGTTCTAGGTCTTTAATCAGCTTCAGTGCTTGATGCAACGATACACTGTCATTTGGAAATCCTAGTTGAGCAAGACTGTGGGAGCAGTTAGAATCCAGTTCATTTATCAAACTGCAGAACCCATTCCAGAAGCCGCTTATCGTACTGTCATAAACTTTTTGCCAGAGGAAATTTACATCAGCATTTTTAAGATGCTCCCTGATGGCTGTAGTTTTTCCATAACCCATGGGCGCTTCAACGATAGTTAGTGGATAACTTACGATGCTAATCAATGCTTTACTTATCTGTGTCGTAAAAAATAAGTTTGTTGTTTTTATTTGCTTTTCCATAGCTTTCATTCCCTTAAGTCTTGTAGAGAATAGTAACCGCACACTAAAATGTTTGACAACTATATTTACCCAATTTGGAATGAATATCAACTGTTTATTCTCTCATTTTTTTTATTGGGTGCCAGATACTACCGGACTAGCATCGGGGACTCACAACATGGTCCAATCAATCAACTCAAACTTATTACCACTGGGTACCAGATACTGATAAGCTCCTCTCAAAATAGACACTTGAAATAACAATAATTTCAGGTCTACTTTGAGAGGAGCATATCATAATGGTACGGCGGAATTTTTACTCGCTCGTGCTTGTATAGTTTTCAAAAGCTGTTTTGCCTTCTTTTTCCCACCACGTATTATAGCGTACCCAGTCTGGATCGCTTGAGGTGTCGGTGGTTTTTTTTGTACTTTTGATATTCGACTTGTTCGAGTTGTCAGAACCAAATGTGCCGAGTAGGATTCTGGCGAGGATGAAGAGACCGACGCCTTGCCAGTAAGTAATGGTAGGTAGTCCGAAGATTTGTGGCATCAATTGATTCCATAGCCACATGATGATGTAGCCAAAGATAAAACCGAAAATGGTAACACCGAAGATGGCGAGAATGGCTAGCAACAGAATCTGTATCCATTTTGGTAAGGCTTTAAATGATTCTTTTAGGGCTTTCATAGAGTGTCTCCTTTCAAAGTCAGCTTCATAGATTAGTCCACGATACGTGGATCCAAATCTTTTAAATGTGTTTGTAACGTTTTTACAGCGCGCGATTTTCGGGATAGAAGGGTTCCAATGGGTTCATTCCATTCCTCAGAGAGTTCTTTAAACGTCTTGTCATCAAACTCAGTGGCAATATACACAGCGCGTTGTTTGGGTTCCAGTTGATCGATGGCCTCGGTAAGTCTTTTGACCAGTAACTTGTTCTCCAACTCTGATGAGACGTCTTGTTTGTCTTTGAGTTGATCTAGGATTGTGAGGCCTTCTTCTCCAGAAAGGGGGGTAGATAGTGAAGTGATGCGCTCATTTTGGCGAAAAGTATCAATCATTCGGTTCTGAAGTGCCCTATAAACATATGCGGGCAAGTTCTTTATCGGTCCGCGCATTCCAATGACGGATAAGAGTTGTAGCATCACTTCGTCGACAATATCTTCTGCGTCCATTTCATTGATGCGACTTGATTTTCTTAAGAGGTACTTTTGTAGCTTTTGCCCTTCCTTCATGAAAAATGTGTACAGATGATTGATGTCATCTTGGCTCATGTGCTTTTACCTCCCTCTTATACTCTATTGACGGATTACTGTTAATATTATTGCATATTAATTTGAAAAAAATATAAAAAGGGGCGACAACGGTAATGTGCCAATGGCAGAGATTGCCATGATAGACTTGTCGTGTCGCTCAAAGTATTTGAGGTCGTGTTTAATAATATTGTACCCACACTAATCTTTTCCTGATCCACCGTTACTTCTATGTCGAAAAATATTATTCTACTCATATTGTATCCTCATTATTAATGGATAATCCATCTCTGTGAGAAACTCTTTTTGGGTTGGAGGAATGCCGGAGGCATTCTGTCCAGTATGGATGCGATCGTAAGTCTTGACAATGGGGTGGTCAGGGCAATGGAAAGAGTTAGTTGTTGCCGGAACCGCCAGTTGGTTACCTGGTACCTTTTTCATCCAAACACGTAACTCATCGCTTAAAACCGTTAAAAACACTAAACATTTCAAAAAGTTACCGCCGTTTCCGCCGTACCAGCACCTGGTACGCCTCCTCTAAGTTCTCTCCTCGCATGTGGTTACCAGATATGGTACTCATAGTCTTTATCCGCTAATTCAAATATTTTTTTACTTTAACTTATTGATTTCTTTTGTACCAATCTCTTCTATTGCCTTTAATTGACGTATTGCCAACTTATTTAACAATAGTAGTCTCTCAGCTTGTGACATGCCTTGCTCAATCAAGATCGCATTATAGCTTTCCATATTCGCTAAAACCAGTAATTGATTCAAAGAAGCATAGTCTCTCATATTTCCTTTTAAACCAATATGATCCTCACGCCATTGCTTCGATGTTCTTCCAAATAATGCTATATTAAGCACATCCGCTTCATTTGCATATGTAATTGCAATTTGATTGTGGGTCAACTCTGGTGGTAAAAGGTTTTCTTTGATCGCATCTGTATGAATTCTATAGTTCAGCTTTGAAATTTCACGGTGTAAATTCCAATTTAATGAAAGTCTGCTACTTTCATCATTCTTCAGTCTCTTGTAGTCTTTGATGATGTAAAGTTTAAATTCTGCTGAAATCCACGATGCAAATTCAAATGCAATATCTGAATGAGCAAAGGTTCCACCATATCTCCCTGATTTTGATATAATTCCAATTGCATTTGTATGATCAATCCATTTTTTAGGTGACAAGGTAAACGCATTGTATCCGGCTTCTTTTCTAAACCTATCGAATTCGATAGGTTTAAAATTTGGATTTTGGAGTTGTTCCCATAACCCTAAAAAATCGATTGTATCTTTACCACGCATCCAATTATTGATTACAATAAATGGTTCATCACTCTTGTACCGCGCAATATCAGTTAGAGAGATAAACTCGTTTTTAAAATCTTCGCTATAAATTGAAATCTCAATTCCTTTAGCATGAATAGTTTCTTTAACTGGCTTTTTTGACATATCATAAATCCCCCACATTGATCATCAATTACACATTCATTACTAATAAATAATCCGATATTCTATCACTAATATTTATTATATCTCACATTTACATCCAGAACAAGTGTTCGTTTTTACATCTCAGAACCGCTTCACTCTATTGACTGTAGAATGAACGATTTCATTATGTCCATCTAGTATAGCAAAAACAATCAACCCAATTTTGAATGCTAATCCCTGTATGTAGTTAATGGAAAGAGAAGTTATAACCCTTTTGTCAATTTACACTAAACTCTGTGGGCTATCGAAAGTGGGCAGTGTAAAGATTGAGTTGTTGCCGGAACCGCCGCGTTGAAACCTGGTACCATTTTCATTCAAGCACTTTTTTCATCGCATAAAACCATTGAAAACACTTAACACTTCAAAAAGTTATCACCTTTTCCGCCGTACCGGTACCCGGTACGCCTAAATACATGAAAAAACATAAAAATATATGTAAAAACATCTTGACTCCATGTAAAGAATGTTGTACATTATGTATATAGAAACTAACCTAGTGTAAAGCGAAAGGAGTGTATGACCATGTCATATAAAGAAAAACAAACTATTGTATCAATTTTGTCGGGGCTATTACTCTTAGTCATATATAGTTTTTATGCTTTTAGCAAAGTACAGTCTGGGGTGGCAGCTCCAGATGACATGAAATATTGGGCAACGGTCATACTAACCTTCATTGTCATAGGGATTGTCGCAACAATCATCATTCAGATCATTTTTCATATACTGCTTTCTATTTCAATAGCCGTAAAAGGTGAAGTACAAAAAGAAATTCAGAAAAATATCCTCAAACACGAAACACAAAATGGTAACGACCCATGCAATGAACAGGATATTGAAAAAACCATCGCACTTGAAATGGTAGAAGATGAAATGGATAAACTCATTGAACTTAAAGCTATGCGTGTAGGTTTCGCTATCGCCGGCATAGGATTTGTCCTTTCACTGATTTCTCTAGTCCTTGAATACTCCCCGGCCGTAATGCTCAATATCGCCTTTTTCTCATTCAGTATTGGATCGATGATAGAAGGGATTGTCAAGTTGTTCTATTACAAGCGAGGTATACAAAATGGCTAAGAAAATTGAAATAAAAAACAACATTCGAACGCTTCGCTTCTTTGCTGGAGAAATGACTCAGCAGCAGCTCGCTGAGAAAGCAGGTGCATCAAGGCAGACCATCATGGCGATAGAAGCTGGTAAGTATTCCCCTTCCCTAGAGATGGCGTTTCGAATCGCCGATGCGTTTGGAGTGAAAATTGTAGATGTCTTTGAGTATGAAGTTATCGAGTAAAGGAGACTAAAAATGAGTTCAACCAAGAAAACAGCGCGGTTGGCAGGTCTTTTATTCCTAATGATGGTTGTATTCGGTTTACTGGCGGAAGTGTTGTTCCGTCAAAAACTATTCGTTACAAATGATGTTGTATTGACAGCCAACAATATTATGTCAAACCCTTTTTTATATCGTGCGGGGATTACCAGTGATCTCCTCATGACACTTAGCTATTTACTGACAGCCTTTGTTCTTTATAAACTACTATCTTCAGTAGATAAGCAGATAGCAGCAGCCATGGTTGTATTTGCAGCCGCTGGTTGTGTGTTGCTCATGTTCAATATATTGATTGAACTTTCACCGCTTTACATCTTAAGTGGCAATGTGTATTTAAGTGATTTTAGCACTGCACAGCAGCAGTCACTTGCAATGTTCTTTTATAAACTCTATCAACATGGTTATATGATCGGACAAATATTCTTTGGACTGTGGGTGTTACCATTGGGCGTTTTGATTATAAAATCCGGTTTTATTCCAAAAATATTAGGATACCTATTTATCATTGAAGCCCTATTCGCTTTGATCTCTGTTTTTGTACATTTTCTTGTACCAAATGCAACGCTTGAGACAGTATTGATGCTGCCGATGATGGTTGCAGAATTCTCATTTATGTTTTACTTATTGATTCGTGGGATCAATGAACCGAAAATCGTGCTATAAATCACGTTGCTTCAATTTGTACAACAAGAAATCCCGCTGATTTAGTTCAGCGGGATTTTTCTAATTTTATACAACCGCCGCTTGGAACCCGGTACCATTTTCAATATTTCTCACATTTCATCGTCTACAACCACTGAAAATACAAAACACTTCAAAAGTTTCCGCCGTACCGGTACCCGGTACTCCTGAATTTTGGCGCTCTACCTGGTACTTGGTTTTTCAGGCTAGTATCTGGTATCAACTGTTTATAAAAGACCTCTCCGAAATTTCTAAGAGGTCTTTTTCACTTGATTAATAGATCAACATATGATATCCTGTAAAAAAGACCACTCAAAAAATCGAAAGAGGGTGATTTTACGGATATTAATGCTTACAAAAAAGTGTTTGATCAACATAATGGTGTTATTAAACTATCAGATTTCACTGCTTTTGGATTTCATAATACAGAACTCAATAAGTTGATCGAAAAAGGCTATGTCGAAAAAATAAAAACAGGATATTACGAGTGGATAGATGGAGATATAATTTCTGATGCTGTTGTGATTCGAAAACTCTTCCCAGAGGGTGTTATCTGCTTGGATTCGGCACTATATCTCTATGGTTACACAGAAAGAACACCGTCTGCGTGGCACATTGCAGTCAGCAAAAATAGAAAGAAGTCTAAGTATAGAGTTGACTATCCACCAATGCAGTTTTATTTTTTGATCGATAAATATATGGAAATCGGTCTTTCTGAAATTATGTTTGAAGATCACTCAATGACAATCTTTGATCGAGATAGAACCATTTGTGATGTCATTAGATATGAGATGAAAATGGACAAAGAAGTTTTCAACTATGCTATTAAGGCATATGTCAAAGACCCAAATAAGAACATCAAAAATTTGATTGATTATGCTGAACAAATGAGAATTAAGAACAAAGTAAGTCGGATTATAGGGATGTGGATTTGAGAGTAGACCCACCATGGATATTGATTTTCTTGCTCTACATTTATCGAATAATAGAGAAGAAATGAAGAAGGTCATCAATTTCATTTGTCAAATCAAGACTGAAAATGAATTTATCAGTCTGAAAATCCTATCAACAGAAGATATTTCAGAAATGAAAGCCTATCATGGTGTACGATTGAATATGCTTGCAAAGATAGCGAATACCAAAACGCCATTCGATGTAGACATTGGTATAGGCGATATAATTGTACCTTCTATCTAATGAGATAGAAATTCCTACACAATTGGATGGATTCATCGCTCCCAAGGTCTCATCCTATTCACTTGAATCAACAATTGCCGAAAAGCTTGAAGCAATGTTTGATCGAATGGAAACGACAAGTAGAATGAAAGATTATTTTGATATATATTATTTAGCAAGCCACTATGATTTCGATGGTAACATTTTAAGGGAAGCAATAAGCAATACGTTTTTAAACAGAGGTACTGACTGCTCTACTGACTCATTAAAACGAATTGCATCAATATATCAGGATTCAAATATGGCAAGTCGTTGGAAAGCGTTTACGAAAAAGACATTAGCTGTATCTTTGAATTTTTGAAGTTGTAATTGATCTGATTGTTAAATTTATAGAGCCATTGGTTCGTTCAATTGAAGAAGAAAAGTTGATAAATAAAAAATGGTCCAAAGTTGATCTCAAATATGTTGATCAGTAAATCTGCCAATCGACGTTAACGCGGTGTTGGTGCAGCCTGTCCTGTCTTCAACTTGTCATTCCAATAAGACACATACGCTTCAAAACCGTTTGTCATAAATTTAATGTGCGTCTCCATGGGCACGAGGTAAGCTTTTATAGTCTGAATCCCTTGCTGTTTTGCCTTTGCAAGCCGATGTGCACCATCAAGCACATTATATCCTCGATCATAGAAGTCGTCTGCTATAGGATCTTCAGAATAGTATTTCCTATCAGGTGCAATCTCAAAGAGCAACACAGGCCTATCGATATCCGCTTTTTCAATCCATTCAGGTTGAAAATCACTTCTGGAAAAGTAACTGAAAAAATAATCCACTGGAATCTCGACCAATTTAAAATCGGCTTCATTTTCATTAATGTACTCATTTACCCCACTTACATTAAACTCAAATATGCCATTTCTTACAAACTCGTCTCCAGGATTGCAACTCACGTTGTTTTGTTTGATTTCCAAACCAAGCATTCTCGGATGTTCAAATTTCTTCTTTTTCATAAGCTTACCCACTTTATTTATAATTGATGAATATACCCACAATTTAGCTCTATCCAACTTTGTGTGATTTTTATTTGTTATTAAAGGAATGCCGAAGGCATTCGGTGCAATTTATGCTTAGTTGATTGTCTGAACGGCTAAGTTCAATGGTCTGACTATTGTCAATCCATTAATCGGAGTCCACACCCGGGACATTCTTCATCTAATACTGATACTACTTTTTCGCATGCCGGACATTTTTCTTTTTCTGAATCATCAAGTTGTGCATATGATAAATCATCGCTTAAGAAAGGTCTCAATATTTCGACGATCTTAACCCCATTTATTTCTACAACTTCAAGCTCTGATGTTTGCACCCAACTGATTACTCCGTGTTCATCACTTATCGCGGCACTCATGCTCTCTCCTTTTTCTTCAGTGGGTAGAAGCACACCTCCAAAGAAACTCGATAAAGAATCTTTGTAAAACGAATAACCTGTGCCTATCAACACGTAATATTTGCCTGAATCCTTATGTATGACGATTGTTGCCATGCCACTTCCTCCCCAATGTGAATAGTTTTGTTGACTTCATAAATTGTCATCATTAAAATTATATCATTTTTCACGTCAAAATATTCTTCAATTCGAATAACTTGGGCTTCACGTTGCTGTCTGTCCAGTGATTTTCAATTAAAGCTTATCGTCCTTGATCCATCGGTGATACGGTTTCTTTGGAAATAAAAGAGGCGACAATGGCAGAGATTGCCATCACAGACTTGTAGTGTCGCTCAAAATATTTGAGGTCGTGTTTAATAATATCGTGCCCAAACTAATCTTTTACTGGTCCACCGTTACTTCTGTGTCGAAAAATATTATTCTACTCATATTGTATCCTCATTTGTGGAGTATTCACCTTTGTGAGAATCTCTATTTTGGTTGAAGGAATGCCGGAGGCATTCGGTACCATGATGGATGTGGTCGTAAGTCTGGGCGATGTGGTGGTCAGGGCAGTGTAAAGATTGAGTTGTTGCCGGTACCGCCGCCTTGATACCTGGTACCATTTTCATTCAAGCACTTTTTTCATCACATAAAACCATTGAAAACACTAAACACTTCAAAAAGTTACCGCCGTTTACGCCGTACCGGTACCCGGTACTCCTGATAGAAAATCCGGATAAAATGGAATTGACAGAATGGTTATTGATAATGCCAAAAATAGGAACAAAATAAGAGTACTGAATAATAAAACTCTCTTATTCTTCATCACATGATCACTTCCTTTCAATCGATGTTGAGATTATACCTACTCCAGCAGAAATACTGTCACACACTATACCTAAAATTCATAAAGTATCCCATAAGTGCACTTGCGAAGATGAACCAAAGAATAATTCCAATGACCATGAATATCAACTGAGCTTTGAAAAAATTAGCCTTGCTGGGATTTGCTCCGCCTCCAAATGCCCATACAAATGGCATCACTAAGTTGACGATTGGGATCATCAAAATCAACATTGTGATCAACCATTCCTGCATAGTCACAGGTTCTGGGTTGTTATCATTTGAATTTTGTCTATAACCATACTCTTCCATAGATATCTCCATTATGTTGTTGATTTTTTGGATTTGATTGATATAGGAATGCCGATGGCATTCTGTACCAATTCATCTGTTATCGTTAGCCTAGTCAATGGGCTGGTCAGGGCTCTGTAAAGAGTGGGTTATCGCCGTACCAATACCCATTGGAGCTATCGCCGTAACCGCCGCTCAGCAACCTGGTACCATTTTCATGAAATCACTTATTTCATCACCTAAAACCATTGAAAACACTAAACACTTCAAAAAGTTACCGCCGTTTCCGCCGTACCGGTACCCGGTACGCCTCCTCCTGTTAATATGAACTGTCCGAACGTACCCCTCATATCAACCTCATGTCTAACCGAATCCCATAGAACAGGCGCAGTCTGCCATTCATCAATTAGCCTTGGCGTATCGCCGAGAAGCAAAAGTGAAGGCTTAGTATCCGCAATTTTCATATAATTTGATCTTTGATCAGGATCCTGCATGTATAAGTAACTTTTAGACAAATGCTTCGCAGTGCTTGTTTTCCCACACCATTTTGGACCTTCAACCAAAACAGCACCTGAAGACTTAAGTGCTCTTTCAATAAGTGTATCAGCGATTCTCGGAATGTATTTTTTCATATTGCACCTCCACATATTGTCTGTTTATTATATCAAATTTTGTGATTTGGCGCAATTTCATTTTGTGATTTGGCGCAATTTCATTTTGTGATTTGGCGCATTTTCATGTTTTCCACTCATTATGGTTTCTTTGGAAATAAAAGAGGCGACAACGACAACGTGTCAATGGCAGGGGTTGCTATCACGGATTTGTCGTGTCGCTCCAAAAATTTCAAGTCGTGTTTAATAATATTATGCTCACACAAAAAAGAGGTCTCTTTTATAAATGCAGTTAAGAGATCAACTCGTTAGTATGTAGCTTTTCGCATTTGTCATAGATGGCACCAAAGTCAATAATCTTTTCTTAATCCACCATCAGCCGCTTGGAACCCGGTACCATTTTCAATAAAGTTCATACTCAATCGGCTAAAACCATTGAAAACACTAAACACTTCAAAAAGTTACCGCCGATACCGCCGTACCGGTACCCGGTACGCCTGATTATCCAGAGATTTTTGGTGATTCTGCAGTATTTTCGTTTGATAGATAAACTTACTTTTAAGTCATAGTGTGAATTAACCTCTTTCTAAAAGTCTGGATAAACTGGAATTGTCAGGATGGTTATTGATAATGTCAATAATAGGAATACTATCACCCAATATACCTAAAATTCATAAAGTATCCCATTAATACACCGGCGAAAATTAACCAAAGTATGATTCCAATAACTATGAAGATCAACTGGGCTTTGAAAAAAATTGCTTTACTCGGATTGGCTCCACCACCAAATGCCCATACAAATGGCATCACTAAGTTCACAATCGGGATCATCAATTTCAACTTTATGATCAACCACACCTGCATGATTACAGGATATGGGTTAAGATCAACTGAATTTTGTCTATAACCATACTCTTCCATTGATACCTCCGATAATTTTGTTGTTGGCTTTAAGGCTTTGTTTGTATAAGGAATGCCGAAGGCATTCAGTGCAATTTATAATTCGTTGATTGTCTGAGCAATGAGGTGGTCAGGGCATTGTGAAAAGTGAGTTATTGCCGTTACCGCCGCATGGAACGCGGAACCATTTTCATGAAATCACACACTTCAACGTCTACAACCATTGAAAACATTAAACACTTCAAAAAGTTACCACCGTTTCCGCCGTACCAGTACCTGGTACGCCTCCTACCTGGTACGCCTCCTACTCGACAACTAACAATCATACGTTGCATTTTATTATAATAATTATATTAAATTAGTTAAAATTAAGGTTACAACGCCGGTTGCAATTGCACCATATAACCAAGACAATTTTACCCAATGACTAGATTTCAAGGCTTTTGACTGTTCATTAGATTTCAAAATGTTTGTTGAATCAATTTCTTTATTAAATTTTATAGAATTGTTTGTACTGTTAGTATTGTTTTGCACATTGATATTTGAAGAATTATCTGCATTAAAGTACATTAGTTTATCTC
Organism: Firmicutes bacterium UBA5201; assembly: GCA_002412775.1. Lineage (GTDB taxonomy): Bacteria > Bacillota > Clostridia > Peptostreptococcales > Acidaminobacteraceae > Fusibacter_D. Next base: position 81,268 of record DHVT01000023.1, read on the forward strand.
CATTAAAATTGTTCACTACTTTGGAACTTGCTTTCAGTAGTTCCTCATAATTCTCACCATATGATGTCAGGATTAAAACATGATATTCATCATTTATCATATAAACGTCTTCACCTCCAAATTGATTCGTATGAGAATATTTTAAAAACCCACCTTCAATAAGACTTGTGATTGCTTCAGACATTACTTGAAGATAGTACTTTTTCTCTGACGGATATGTTCTTCCATTAAAGACAAAAATATCATCATTCTCATATTCATTCTCAATTCGATCATATTCACTTTCAATTATTTCTCCTTCTGATAGACCTTCATCTCGATGTATTAGCTTGAGTAATAACTCTTCTTCAAAACCATATAGCTTCATAAGTATCCTCCATTTTCCTAATAAGTTGGATTAACTAAAACAAATAAACCATTTGCGTAAGATGTATTTGTTGTTTGGTTGCCTACGTTTAATCCTGCTACGTCATGCCATTTCCCATCTGATAATTTGACTTGCGCCCAAGCATGTGAATTATCAGCCAAAACTCGTGTAGAAAAACCATATGAGTCCCATATTGCTGTATTTAAATGTGATAGACCATTACAATCAGCAACATACATAATTTCTTCATAAGCCGTCTGACCTGATAAAGAATATTCAACACCATTATACGTAATCTTCTTAATTTCAATTGATTCTACATCCAATCCCATCATAATGTAAAGTTCTTTGGCTTTCTGCTCACCGAATTCGTCTATAAGATATTTAATATTTGAAGCTGCTACCCACTTTTTCTCTCTGTCTGTTCCTTCACCACTCAGAACTTTGTAATACCGTTGCCACGCTGAGTCATTTGCGAAATTATAGATCTCAATATTGTGGGTCATTTTAGCTTCTTCAATCTTCTGCAGTACAAAATCATACTCCGCTTGTGTCGATACTCCATAGGTGTGTTTGCCATATAAAGTTTTTATCGGTGTTGCCTCGTTTATGTGAACATACTTATAAGTAATTATGCCATTAGAATCTTTAGTGTAATATTCATTTAGCATGCCCACCGAATTAATTGGAGAAGTCGTATATGCAATTCTATATTTATCGACTTCAGCTTTCGATAACATTGCACCCCCAGTTGGAGTTGGAGTTACAGTCTCAGTATTTATGTTCAATACTTTCCTGTCTGACTTTATGACCAGATTTTTAAGAATCACAACAGTCTCAGCTCTAGTGATGTTCGCACTTGGATTAAATGTTCCTTGGGCATCAGATCCCCCGACAATACCTGCATTGTATAAACCAAAAATATACTCAGAATATGCTGTCGATGTTTTCACGTCTGGCAGAATTGTGATATTGTTGATAGCAGTCATGTCCTTAGACTCAATCGGTGAAGAGAAAATATAAGCCATTTCTGCTCTTGTCGCTAATTTAGTATAGTCGACAAAATCATCACTTTTAACAATTCCGTTTTCAATCGCATAAGCGACTGATCCGTCATACCATTTTGTTCCTGTGCTTGGAATAACTCCATCACCTCCATTGTACACTTCATGTACTCTAGAAGCGATTGCGACTGCTTCAGCCAATGTAAGGTAACCTTTTGGATCGAAAATCCCCTGAGCTTTTCCACCCATTAATCCTAACTCAAATGCAGACTTTGTGGCTGAATAATACCAGTCTGACAAGTTTACATCTTTAAATGTAGAAGCTAAGTACGTCTTTTGATACTTGAAATTAGTTAAACTTCCCTCTGCAAAGGCTACCGTACTTGCCAATAACGACAAAATGATTGCTGAACAAAGAACCACTTTTTTAATCATCACTTTTCCCCCATTTTTTTGAATAGATTCATTGTAGACAACATCTGGACAAAAGATACGAACAACTTACACTTTTTATCTGTAAATACATTTGATGGCATGAAAAGAAATACCGCAATAAGATGCCTCTAACTATGTATTTCAGTATCTGTAGTACTACACAGTACTTAATACTAAGCAGTTCAAAAATACTCACAATATTCATATTATAAGTTATTTATTTATTTATAAATTATGCAATTTGCATTGTTTGTTGAATTAAATCAATTCAATACTTCCACTTAAAAAAAGACGATCACAGGAGTCAATACCATCTCGTCATTTTTTAAATAATTCACTATTTCAACAACCCCACAATGGTCTTTTCCAGCCATTCTTCAAAAGCAAATAAAGCTTCCTGCCGTTTCAGTTCCACGAAACCGTAATCCTTTAAAATCATAGGCTGATCATTAATAGTCAGTATGAAAAATTCCTCATTATCCATAATTCTAATAGATTCTGACACACCCATTTTTGCAATCAATGCATCACCAAGCCTCTTCGAATACTGCCTTGAATGCGCATTGACCCTGAACATTGCACTTGCGAATCCATTTCCGCCTCTAACCCTTAAACTTTGATCAAATTCTGTACTCATCTTCTTCCTCCTTTTGTCTATAAATCAAGAATTGGGCAATAAAAAAAGCCCTAAAAGAGGCTTGTATATTCTCCCCATCGCTGTTAGCATTACCACCTTACATTTAGCAGGTTGGTGTGCGGTCACTGAGCTAACTCTCTACCACAACTCTTGATAAGTAATATTCAACTAAAATAATTATATCAAAAACACTTTATATAAGCAATCTATTCTCGTTCGGATATTTCTCTAAACTACAGGGCGAAACCATCTTTAATGGTTGATGGAGTGCTGAAAACATTCGGTACCAATACGGCTATAATTGAGAGGTTGGACAATGAGCTGATCAGAGAATGGAGAATAGTGAGTTATTGCCATTTACGGCATAAAGCTATGTGTATGCAATCATCACCCATTAATATCAAGGACTTCAAAATCGAGATACTTAGATTTTGAATGTTCCCTATAAGTCAAAATGCCTTTATTATTTTCAAATACCAAAGAGAATTGCTCTGGTGTCACGTTAAATTGTTTTATTTCATTATTTTCTAGTTCAAAATTAAGTTCGAAAACCGTTGAAATCAAAGCTGATCGAAGACTGGTTTGATTCCTTATGTATTTAGACTTAAGTTTTGCAGGCACTTTCGTTGGTATCATGTATTTGAGTTGATAAATGTCATATAAAACAGCACAAATAAATGATAACGACGAACTGATCAATAGCGACATAATTATGCCATATCGAAATCTAGAAGCGTTTAAACCACTGTAAATCGCGTTAACTTCATCAGAACCGTTCAACTCAATTTTCGCATTTGGATAAAGGATAAAAACATAGACCAAAAGTGATACAGAAACAATTGGAATAAATGCAATTAGCCAATCACGCCATAATCTTTTTAGATTTATCATTGCAACCCTCCTTGTCTATCAAAAATTTACCGCCAGAGCGGTTCCCGGCACACGTTATATTTCACTTAATTTCTATATGAAGTTCCTTCCCCAGACTGTTTGCAATTCTTATCAAAAAATCTAAAGAAGGGTTATAAGATCCACTTTCAAATCTAGAGATATTGGATTTTTGAGTTCCCATTTTCTTCGCTAATTCTTCTTGTGTGATATGCATATTGATCCTAGTATCTATAATCTGAGATATGATATCATACCTAGGCTTTAATTGATCATATTCTTCTTTAAACTTCTCATCTTGCATCAATTGATTTCTTATCTCATCAAATTTAACACTTGCTTTATTCATGCTGTTTTCTCCTTTCAAAATCTTCCTTGTACTTTCGTGCTCTTTCTAACTCTCTAGAAGGTGTTTTAGATGTCTTTTTGATAAAACCGTTCAATAAAACAAAAACATTATCTTTATATGTGAAGTAAAATATCCTTGAATTTTCTGTTGAATGTTTAATTCTCAACTCATATATTCCTTTATTGAGTTTTCCTTTAATTGACTTTGTATAAGGTTCTCTTAACTCATATCCATATACTTTTAATAACTCGATATCTCTAAAGGCTTTCGCTCTTTTTTTAGGATTAAGATTCATAAGAAAGTCTCTGACGGGAACTTCACCGTTCAACTTTTGATAAAACTCTACATTGTACTCCAACATATCCTCCTTCACATTTAAATGTTATCATATAAGATAACATTGTGCAATGTTTTATATCACATTCATTCATTGTTAATATTACCATATTATGTATATAAATGGTAATAATCTTCTAATTTGATCATATTTTTATTCTTTTCAGGCTGAGTTGTCACGAAAAAAAAAGACTACCTGTAGTACAAGCAGTCTCAATTCGATTAATGTTATGATGGCGGATACAATCTAGTTGTTGATTTTATTGGCTTCAAATGTTAAGAAGAAAGCATGATTTTGTTTATAAATATCATTGCAAACAAATAGTTTTGCAACATTCTTCATCTTGGTTCGATTTGTATTATCAATTAAGTTAACAACAGTATACGTTTGACCTTTTATGTCCTGTACTCTGAACAGGATATATTGCAATTCCGCCGCTCAGTAATCTGGTAGTCATGATTGTTTTACACTTTTAAAAAGTAATTGGATCTGAGTACGAAAAATCCGACTGAACGCCATTTTTTACAGAGGCCACAGCATAGACTACATTGATTCCCTTTGAATAGCCAGAAATTTCTAAGCTATAATCTTCATACCAATACCATTCATTGTAACCATATGAATCGAATAGTTCTTGAAACTCGCCACCATTCACTGATTCATAAACCAGGTAATAATCAGCACCAGTATCTTCCCACTGTAGTATCGCGGTACTTGAATCAACATCAAGCGCAACTACATACGATGGCACAAGTGGTGCATTAAAACTGATCGGACTTGAATATACAAAGTCAGATTGCACACCATTTTTCACAGCGGCAACAGCATAGATTACATCAAATTCATTTGAGTGACCAGTGATTTCCAAACTATACCCTTCATCCCAAATCCACTCATTATAACCTTGTGCATCCACAATTTCGTAGAACTCCCCACCATTTTCCGATTCATAAACCAAATAGTAATCAGCACCTGTGTTCTCCCACTGCAAATAAGCTGAACTTGAACCAATCTCAGCATATGCATATGAAGGCTTTGCAGGTTTTTGATTCAACTGACTATAAAAAGCCTCAAGGGTGAGTCGTTTTGTTTGATCTAAACTCACCAATTTGTTAATCGGTATAGCAAAGCCTAAATTTTCACCTTCAAAATAAACCCATGTGGTAATTCCTACAACTTTCCCATACTCATTTAAAAGTACGCCACCACTGCTTCCAGGGCTGATTGGAGCAGTTATTTGAATTTCATAATCCCTTACAGCACTGATTAGACCATTAGAAAGTGAATTTTTTAGTCCGTGTGGACTGCCAATCGTATAAATGTTTTGACCTCTTACGAGTTTGGAAAGATGATCCAGTTCTAAATAAGGTGTCCTTAAATCCGCAACCGATAAAGTTGCCAAATCCAGTTCGAACTCCGTATTATATCCGGTGACAAAAATATCCCCGTCGTAATAGGTTCCATCTTCGTACTCGATGAGGATCTCACTTGCATTTTCAATAACGTGAAAGTTGGTAGCAATCTTTCCTTTTCCATAGAAGAATCCACTGCCAGTACTCAATGAGCCGTCGTAGTTCTCCACATGAATCTTTACAACACTTTGTACCAATAGTCCAATTTGCTCAGATGTTAACTTCTCAACTTGAGCGGCCTCAGTATACCCGGTGAAAAACTTATTGTAAGTTCTAACTGTGAGTGCAATGGCCTGTTCTCTCGTAGCCGTACCCTTTGGATCAACTTTATTGTTTCCTACTCCACCCAGGATTTCCTTAGCGTTCATAAATCCTACAGCATCGTATGCCCAGTTGCTGATTTCCATCTTATCATCAAATCCAACAGGATAAATCCCTAACACTAAATTCGGATCAATTGTCTGCAATGTGCGATAATACATGACTGCAATTTGTTCTCTTGTAATCGTATCATTCGGTGCAAACAATCCACCACCCATTCCGCTTACGATTCCTAAATTGTATGCTTTTAAAATCTCTGAGTTCTGAGTATCAGAAAACGGACTAACTCCAGCCAGCTCAGCCTTTTTGCCTGAAAGTGATTCATACAGAAGGACAATCATCTCTGAGAATTCTTCTCTTGTGATGTTTTTCTGGTAGTCAGTCATCAATTGATCCGTTGATAAATTTAGCTCCTGAGCCAGCTTGACATCAGCTTCTGCCCAATTCGAAGGCGCAGCAAATGATGCTGTCAGAGAAAAACACAAAACAAAAACCAAACTTAGTAATACTTTTTTCATGGCATAGTCCTTTCGTCATTATATTGATCTGTTCAACTTTGTGAGAAATTGATTTATGGTTGAAGGAATGCCGGAGGCATTCTGTGCTAATTTGACTGTGATCGTTGGTCTTGGCAATTGGGTTGTCAGGGCTTTGGAAGTAATGAGTAATTGCCTGCAACTCCGATTTATTACATTATACACTTAAAAAATGTAGCATTCCATATTTTGGACATGATAAAATCAATTAGTTTCCGCCAACTAAACTTCAATATTTCCAGTGATTTTAAAGGCGCCCAATGTGATAAGCGATTACACCAAAGAATTCGAGAACTTAAATCTTCAGATTCTCTTGATAGTATTATTGCCATCCCTCCTGAGGACTATCAAATTTTCATAGCAGATTTTGCCTGCAGGAATTGTTGTTGGTAGACTGTAACATGATGGCTATGTGCGATTTACGAACCTAAACAAAATGAAATGTAAATAAATTTAACTAATTATAGCCTTAGACAAAAGATCACTCCAATGTCGAAGGCTATTAATTATTTTGATCCACCAGAAAATATTATTCCACTCATATTGTGTCCTCATTTGTGAAATATAAATCTTTATGAAATCACATATTTCATCACCTAAAACCATAGTGCATAGATCAGTCGAAAACGAAAAACCCAGTACCAATTAGATTCATTGTATCGTCGTATAAACCCATCATGCTATTCCCTATATTGGTCAACCGTATTGGGTCCCCAGTGTAATTATACAGTCCATTTCTCGATTTTGATCCAAGTACCGCGAATTCATTCTTAAGCAATAAATCATAATCAATACTTGAAGGTCCTATTGTACCAATACTGACATGTGTAAAACCACTAAGCTCATCAGGCATTTTATCCTTATTGAACTGGATGTACGATGCGCCTTTCTCATCTGTTATTATCTCAAACATTTCTGGTGTCAATCTTATTAAAGATTTCATTTTTTCCTTATAAAAGTCTTCATATTCAACAGTTAGTTCTTTAAGTCTTTGTTCCAATTCTGTTGATGGCTTGATCATTGCAATATCATAAGTGCCAACTGAGAGATTACGCGGAAACTCATAATAGTATGCAACTTCCAAATCCTTTCCAATAAAGGAATTAACTTCGTAATCAGTTTTCCGATACCTTTCTTCTCTATTTACGAACCAATTGTTCTCTGCAAGCCATACCAGTTCTTCTTTGTCAAAATCACTCAGGAATAAACGTCTTGCCAACTTTTCTGTCGTAGAGACGTCAATTGCTGAGTTGCTTCCCATATCTTTTCTCATTAACAACCGGTTGTAAATATCTGGATCCATCTGATCATACAGTGCCTTAAAGTACAATTCAGAACCATTGCCAGCTGTTATCTCAAGTGGAAAAGTAGGATAATCATAATAATCAAGTTTGTTTGCCACATTCACTGAAACTGCTTTTGCATCCACGAGTTGATCAATTAAACGTTTCTCACTGCCTTTATATGGAACTTCAAGAGCGTTATATGCAAGCAGAACCATTTCATTACGAGTAAAAGTAGAAGTGTTGAGCGAGTTCATTTCACTTAAAGAAATCAAGCCTTTTGCCTGTGCAAAACTCAAGACATCGTTGTAAGTAAAGTCGTTATCTGTGTAACCTAAAGCTTTAACCATAAAAGTTGAGAAATCCTTTGCTTTGGCATTGTTTGCAGATCCAAACATCGTTTCACTGATTCCCCTAGTTAACCCCTTTTGATACATATAACCTACATAATCATTCGCCCAAGAAGGGACGTCAGTAAATGGATGAGTGTACTTCTTCGATGTCGCCTCATCACTGGCACCTAAAAGATTAACAAGCATTACTGCAGTTTGAGCTCTGGTCGGAATCTGATCAAGCTCAAACCCCTTGTCCGTACCGTTGAATAGTCCCATTTCCTTAAGTTCAGTCGCAAGTTGTGTGTTATCAACAACAGTTGCATGCGAAACCGATGACAGAGCAAATAGCATCACAAATATACAAAACACCATCAAAAAACGTCCATAGCTTCTTCTCATGTTTTTCTCCCCATATCAATAATTTTATGAACCAATATCTTTAGTATATGATTATTATCCGATGATGGTTTCTGCAAATTGCATTATTTATGTTTCAAACAATAAAAAACGACGAGAATAGAATTAATCCTATCTCGCCGCTCAATCATATATTTAATTTCTATTGAACATATCATTGTATTGCTTCTTGATCAGCTTACTCTTTAGGCAATACGTGAGTGAGTTGATCATAATAATTCTTCCATTCAACAACCTTCCAACTTGAATCAAATATTATATATGAATTTTTATAAATCCATTTGAATATATTCGTGTTAACCACTTCCGTTGGTGAACCTAACGCGATATGAACATCTTCTCTTGAGCTTCCAATATCAATTACTCCACCTACTGGGAAGTTTAGTCCATGATCCATCTGATTATAATAATTCGCCCATCCTGATACTTTCCATTCTTGATCAAAGGTTACATAGGAGTTCTTATAATTCCATCTTTGAGGATTATTGGAAACAACTACTGTCGGTGAGCCTAATGCGATATGAACTTCTTCTCTTGAACTACCAAGATCAATTACACCACCCTTAGCTGACTTAAGTCCATGATCCATCTGGTTGTAATGATTCGCCCATCCAGAAACCTTCCAGTCTTGATCAAATGTGATATAGGAATTCTTATAATTCCATTTGTATTGGTTATTAGAGACAATCTCTGTTGGTGATCCCAATGCTACTTTAACTTCGTCCTTACTACTGTTCAGATCTATGACACCACTAATAGGTGATTTTAACCCGTGATCCAACTGGTTGTAATGATTTGCCCATCCAATCACTTTCCAATCTTGATTAAATGTGATATAAGAATTCTTGTAATTCCATTTGTATTGGTTATTAGAGACAATCTCTGTTGGTGAACCCAATGCTACTTTAACTTCGTCCTTACTACTGCCCAGATCTATGACACCACTAATAGGTGATTTTAACCCGTGATCCAATTGGTTGTAATGATTTGCCCATCCAATTACTTTCCAATCTTGATTAAAAGTCACATAGGAGTTCTTATAGTTCCATCTGAAAGGGTTGCTGGAATTTATTTCAGTTGGTGACCCGAGAGCAATCTCGACATCCTTTTTTGTACTTCCCAAGTCAATTGTTCCACCTGTTATCGAAAGAAAGGCTTGATCCAATTGATTATAATAGTTGCTCCAACCATTTACTTTCCAATTCATATCAAAATATATAATGGAATTTTTATAAACATACTTATTAGTAACAATCTTATCAGGCTCACCCAAAACTGAAACCACTTCATCACTGCTAGTCCCCAAAACGATGTTATTCTGATTTAAATCAACTTGGGAGCCTGTATTTATTGTTTCTTCCGCTTTCAACTCAGATAGACTTTCTTGAACTTCAGCTATGGTTTCTTCTTCAACTGGAACCGCTTCAATTTCTATTTCAGCTGATTCTAATGGTTCATTTGGTATTTGAGTGGGTTGTTGAATGTCCTCTTCAGTCTCAATTGTATCAATTGCCTCATCTGTTTCCTGAATCTCAACAACACCCTCTCCATCATTTTCTTCCACACCCCAAATTTCCATTTTGGCAATTTCTTCATCCTTGGGACTGCTAGCTTGCACACCTGCAGTATGAGTTTCATTGCCAATACTCTTTTTCACATCATTTACTGAGTTAATAAATGTATCGCCAAAACTGTACCATAAATAAATCACTACCAAAAACACCAGTCCATAAATTCCACCAGATGATTTCCTGGAACGGCGTCTCCTTTTACTGGGTGCTAAGAGTGCCATTAGAGCCAATAGTACGATAGGATTGTAAAATCCAAAGATCAGAACCGTCAATCCAAACAGGATCTTGATCCACAGCATATATGGTGCTTTTTTACTCGAACTTTCCTTGCCTGATCCCCTCGAGGTGACTTTCTCATCATTTTTCGGTTGACTTATTCTCTCGATGAAACTAAGGTGTTCCTCCAATGCTTCTTTTCCAAATTTATTATTGCTCAATATAAGAGTTTCAATATTTGCAATGGCGTCATAGTCGCTGCTGATATTGGGATACTTATCAATGGTGTCAAGAACCTCATCGAGTTTGACAACATCAATCGACGAGGTCACATCTTTTAGTGTCGCATCATTTCCAAAGACAAGCACGTTGAATATAGGAAGATGAATATCGTTCTTTGACAGCAAATGCCGAACCGTCTTAATATGATTTTCATTCTGTTTTATTGGATTCCTAAATCTATACTTCTTCTGACCAAAACCACCCTTGTTGAGCATCTGTGTCCATTCAACGTTATCCTCATTACCAAAGATCCATCCGCTGTAGTCTTTCATCTCAAAGACAAAAACGCCCTTTTGAGTGATTGCCAACAAATCAATTTGATTCGTTCCCTCCTCATGGCGATCTAGAATAATATTGGGAATGATCCGGAACATTTCACCTTCTTTGGAATTCAACAACTCATACAGTTGCAATTCGCCTTTGTTCATGCCATCCATTGAATTTGCGTTCATAACAAACCTCATATCTTCAATATTTATATTAGTCTCTTATAAATATTTTACCCTAATAAGTATTGGCTTGCCATTCTGTGAAGTCCCTATTTTGGGGACTTTCGTCCTTGCTTTTATGGTTGAAGGAATGCCGGTGGCATTCGACACCTTTATTTCTATTGTCGAATGTCACGGCAATGGGCTTGTCATGGTATTGTATACAGTGAGTTATTGCCGGAACCGCCGTTTAGTAACCTGGTACCATTTTCATGAAATCACTTATTTCATCACCTAAAACCATTGAAATCACTAAATACTTAAAAAAGTTACCGCCGTTTCCGCCGTACCGGTACCCGGTACGCCTCCAATCATGACATCAACAACCTTTTAGAAGAGATCAGTGGCAGCGAGACCTTGAAGTCTAAATGGATAAAGTACACAAAAGATTACAAGTATGCTGATGAGATCACATACGAAAATATCATTGATTCTTTAAGGGGACTGATTGGCGATTTATAATCTGAATCATCAAGATCAACATTGTAATCAATCACTCCTGCATGGTTACAGGATCTGGGTTATGATCAACTGAATTTTGTCAATGTCCATTACGATTATGCTGTTGGCTTAAGGCTTGTTCGATAATGGAATGCCCATGACATTCCATGCAATTTATGCTTTGTTGATTGTCTGAACAGCTTGCTGGTCAGGGCTCTGTAAATATTGAGTTATTGCCGGAACCGCTGCTTAGTTACCTGGTACCATCTTAATGCAATCACATGTTTCATCACCTAAAACCATTGAAAACACTTAACATTTTAAATAATTGCCGCCGTTACCGCCGTACCAGTACCTGGTACTCCTTCTATAGCTCCTGAGCCAGCTTGACATCAGCTTCTGCCCAATTCGAAGGCGCTGCGAATGATGCTGTCAGTGAAAAACACAATACAAAAACCAAACTTAGTAATACTTTTTTCATAGCATAGTCCTTTCGTCATTATGTAAGTCAAATCACATCTGTGAGCAATTGATTTATGGTTGAAGGAATGCCGGAGGCATTCTGTGCTAATTTGGCTGTGATCGTTGGTCAATGCATTGGGGTTGTCAGGGCTTTAGAAAAAATGAGTTGTTGCTGGAATCGCCGTATAGTAAACTGTACCATGTTCATTCAATCACTTTTTCATCGTCTAAAACCATTCAAAACACTGAACATTTCAAAAAGTTGCTGCCGGTACCGTCGTATCGGTACTCGATACATTGAATATCTGGTACTTCCAGTCCTCACGATGGCTCATTCAAATTCAAAATGGTTCTCATTCTTCATCTGACTCCTTTTGGTACCCTTGAATATTTTCTAAACTCAAACTATCATCTATTGTCTATCTAATATCTAGATATGCTTTTCAAAAAAAACGCGGTATGATTATTATACCGCGTTATCACTCTAAAACTTATGAGACAACAGCATTCGTAAGTCTTTTTCAATTTTTTTTACTTTTTTCAACTCAAATTGAGGAATATTTCTAACAGGGCCTGGGCCTAATGACAATAAATCTAAGTTACGACAACATTTCTCGTAACTTTTCTGGCTACCACAACGACATCTACCTTTAGGATTAATCAAATGTAACCAACTGTCTTGAGTTATACTTGGCTCTAATGATTTTCCAATCCAAATACCTCTACCATATCTTTTTCGCGTCTCTAACCATACTTGATGCCGAAAGACCCACTCTGTTGCAAATAACAATGCATCTAAAATTCGATCCTCACCTTCATAAGTTCCTAATAAACTTGGATTATCAGTATAACAAATACTTGTTGGAATACCGTATCTCAAAGAAAAAGCATTTAGGTGAGGATGATCTGGATAAACTAAATAGTTCACTTCTGGTTCAATAATGAATACAATCGGTTGACCCATTAGAAAATTACTTCTATCGTCAAATACTGCTATCTTATAATATTGTTGCTTAATAGTATCAACAACTTTCCTTATTTCATCACTCAGATTATGCTCAGGATTGTTACATTGTTGTGTGTGAGCAAGTTTGCCATCTAAGATAGTAAAATTATATCCTTGTTCAATATCAGAGAGTACAGCCATCAAATCTTTCTTATAAGGAAAAGGATTGATATCAGCTAGATACCAATCCCCTGATAAATTTGAGCTTAAATTTGCTCTGATTTTCTTGCAAGGACTTCCGAAGTCAAGGCAAGTATCCTTCATATTATTCACTTACTTTAATTGCATGAGATGTTCCAGATGGTCTTGTATGTTGCTTGTGACCATGCTCGTTATCTTTGCCATGTTCTGGCTTCGGGTCTTCATGTCCGTTTTTCATAACTATCTCCTTTATAGAATATTTATGGTTTTTGGTGCAAACCACTCCTCCTTTGTGAGTTAAAGATTAGAATACTCTATACAGGATATTTTTTTTAAAAAATCAATTGATTTTTTTTATAAAAAATTGTATAATGGTTAAGTATTCATAATTCCGTCTAAAGAATATCTTAATATTTTGAACATACCATATATAGTTCAACCTCACTCTTTATTATGCACTATACAGTGTTATAAGTCAAGAGTTTTTGATTTTTTTGTAACAAGCGTTTTCAGTTCATGATAAACAGTTCTTTATTTAACTTCTTATGTTTAAAAAAGCGGTATTATAAAAATACCTCTTCATACTGAAGACAATCACCCAAATAGGATTTATAAAAATCCCATCATGGGTGATTTTTTCGTTTTCAAATTTACTTTATATCTACTTGCCTGGAAAAGGACTCTATAGAGAGTGATTTATTGCCGTAACTGCCGCTTAGTAATCTGGTACCATTCACATGAAATCGCTTATTTCATAAACTAGAACCATTCAAAACACTAAACAATTCAAAAAAAAACCGCCGTTTCCGTCGTTCTGGAACGCCTGAATTTAAATACCCACACCTAATAATTTAATAAAAACGAGTCAATAACTCTCGGTGTAACTGACACCCCAAATTGGTCTGCCACATGTTTTTGGAAAGCAAACAATCTTGTTACAAGATCTATGTACTCTTTATCTCCGAAAGGAGTTAGCCAGGATCTTAGCTCTTTATTTTGCATAATATATTTTCTGGCACTTATAATGGTACGGCTATCATAAATATAAAACATATTTGGTGCGTGAAAATGTAGATACTTTGATGCAAGAGATCGTTTATTAAGACCTGTAATATCTGAAAATATATTTGTTAAGAACAAATGTGTTTCAACTACTTCCTTCAAATTTTCTTTAGTTATATAATTAAATTGCTTAAGATTGCTAATCCTCTCATCCAATTCAGGTCCAATCTCAAGCATCTTTGGACCAACAACATTAAAGTAAAAATCATCTCCCATATCTGACACATTGACATTTTTACGTCTTTCAATTGCAGCTGCATAGGATCGTCCGATTAGCCATACTTTCCCAATTATAACCTCAGGACAAGTATGTTCTGGGTTCTCACGGCACATTTCATATAAGATACTATTCCCAAAATTCCATTTATTCCCTTTAAATGCTTTTTGAATATCCTGAATCTCAATTTTTTTCTTTATCATCAATTTCACACCTCTTTCATACCTACCGCCGGGTGGTTACCTGGTACCATATTCATTCAATCACACATTTCATCGTATACAACTATTGAAAATACTAAACACTTCATAAACTATCGCAGTTTCTTCCGTACCGGTACCCGGCACACCTGATTTATCAACCCTTTAATTTTTCACCACATCAAATGTTAGTCATCGTCGTTGGGTAGATGCCATCCATGTTCACGATGTCTAGCTTTTGCGTTTGGATGCTCCTTTTCGTATTTTTCATTCATCCGTCTAGCCATTTCTTCATCTATTTCTTGCATTTCTTTGGTTTTGTAGCCACTACCGTCTTTCAGCCATTCTAATCTTCTTTTTTCATACTCATCTGTAAGATCTTCATCCGATGCCGTGTCAAGTAATATTTCGAACGCACTTTTGAAAAGATTACCAAACAGTCCCATAATGTTCTCCTCCATTATATATTATAATAATTTGTCTTTAAAAACGACTGGTATTAGTTTTCAGAAAGCTTTGACTCTGTTTGCATAACAGGAATCCCATATGGCAGTTTTACGCCGCTTGGAACCAGGTACCATTTTCAACAATTTTCACATTTTAATCCTTGTAGGCATTGCTTTTGCTATGCTTTATTCAAAGTTACCGCCGAAGCGGTTCTTGGTACGCTGATTTAATTAGTTGTCACTGATACAGGCTGTGCTATAACTGATACTTTTTCAATTTGATCTACTGTGAATTCTTATAAAATGCGAGCATCATTGGAATTGATAATGCTGTCATAATTAGATTTTCAAAGCATAAACCGATTGCTACACCTAACCAAATATTTTTTACTAAAATAACTCCGATAATACTAGCTGCTATACTTGTGAAGATGCTTTTCAGCTGTCCCGTTGCCAATCCTCTTAATAAATCAATTATGATTACAAAGGCTGCTATGTATGTAATCAAATAGTTACCGCTATAAAAACCAACAATCCCAGCTATTGAAAAGAATACAGTTACAATTGCAATTATCATTTGTTACCCCCTTATGATTTATTCAGTCGCCCTTTTATTAAATTGTACCATTTCTAAATAAAAAACGTCTAAGTTCTTAACTAACTCATGTTCGGTTCTCAACACACCGAAAGTAGTTACCAATCCGTCGTCAACTGTGGAATTTTGAAACCAAATAAAGTCTTTTGAATTACTATAGACTCTCATTAAGAAATCAGTCAGAAGTGTGAACCAGTCCATTCAGCACGAAAATACATACCTATATTATAATCAATCTGCAAGATCATTTGTAATCAATCCAAATATCCAAGATTTCTATACTTTTCGTATATTTCCCCTTCCATTTCCACAACCTTTTCATTTACCATATTCACTTCATAACCAAATAAATAGTATCCATCACTCCTATCAGAATCATAATCGAATTCAAAAGCAACAAAATAGATAAATATTTCTACTTTTTCTGCAGTCCACCCATACTTCTTTTGTATATACTTATCTGCCTTAATTGAAACATTTACATTGCTTCCAACACTCTCTTTTGCGATTTCTATAGCTACCGTACTCATGGTATTGGGTCCAGCCATACCATCAATTTCAAGTCTGTTAATCATTTGGTAATGAGCAATTACAGCGATTAACTCTCTAAGGTTACTTGAATCATATTTCTTAATCCCATATCCTCTATCTTTGAAGATAGTCGCCAACCGATGTAAATCTTTTCCTTTATAATTATTGGATATAAATCTAGTCGCCTTAGAATAATCAAATGTTTTAATTAAAGTATCCATTTCTGGTTGGCTTAATGTTAAACGTTGATCTTTAACCACAGTTGGCACAACTTTTGATTCAATGCTTTTAGCAGTTTCAGGCACCTCTTGAATGTTAGGACTATTTTGTCCAAAATTATACATAATTGCAAAAATTAACACTAGTACTAAACTTGCAAATATCCATAAGACACCGTTTATTCCACTATCCTTAACTTCCTGAAAAAATTAACTCTCAAACCCTATTTTAGGGTTTTTCATCCTCGTTTTCACTCATAAATGCCAAAATTTCATCCAGACTTTTGCTGGTGTTTACGAATGCATTTAGGAGTTCTTTTCCTTGCAGTTCCTGTTTCTTTTTCATCAAAATATTCAAATCGTTAAGCGCTGAATCGTACTTATCTTTCATAGCGGAAACCACTTCTTTTTGCTTAGAGATTTTTTCATCAATGGATATGCTTCGTCTGCCCATCTGCCTGCCCCCTTACAATCCTTCAATCATTTTTAGTTGACTGTTAATGCTTATCGCTTGTTCACGAATGTTTCTTTCAGTCAGATCAAATGCCTTAAGTATTTCCTTTTGTGTTGCGGTCACGGCATGATCCAAACGGTAATTACCATCGCTTTGACGAATCATCTCTATTTTTTCCAGTTCCCTGAGAGCTGCTGGAACAGTCATGTAATTCTCACTTTTGTTGTTTTTCTTCATCTGGTCTTTCAGATATGTGTAAAACTTGTTGCGTATGATCAGTGCGACAAACTCAATGAATATCTTGCTATTGACCGATTCACTCCCATGTACCCTGAAGCTTTTGTTGCCCAGATACGACTTGTCTCCTCGGAAGAGTTTCTCAGAGCCATCTCTGCTTTTGTACAGTTCGAGCGCTTCTTCTGCTGACATTTTTTCAGATGTGATTATTATGAAATATCCGCACAACTTGATTTCCCTATCGATCACGTCTTGACGCTCTCTTGCAAACATAAAGATTTTTTCATCCCCCTGGCCATGATAAAAAGGTTCAAAGTAATGGCATAAGGCACTCGGACATTCATATCCCATCTTCCCTTCCTGGGATTTTAGATATGAGGCCATTCTGTCGATTTTTTCTTCCAGTTGTTCGCGTTCGCCTGTTCTCTTGCTTTCGTTAAAGTATATATGAAAATACCTGTCTTTCTCATCTGAAGGGAACAGTCTCCCTTTCACGGTGGTTCCGCTTACTTTATAGTCCCGAATACTGTGTTTTCGGCTCTCTTCGAAAGTTCCTTTATTCTCCATCACCAGACTATGGGCGTACTTTTTCATTCCTTTCATCATGATGACGAAGTCATAACCGCATTTGTCCATATATCGGATGTTTTCTTTACTGAAATACCCTCGATCCAGAATGAATCCAACGTGTCGATAGCCATAGCCTTCTGTTTTTTCAAGCATGTACTGCAGCTGTGACACATCTACTACGCTTCCGGGATACATTTCATAAAATAGCGGTTCTCTATTGTTCTTGTCGTATGCTATGGAGTAATTCAATATCGGTTTGTTCTGATCATCCTTGGCATGGCCAAATTCAACAAAATCCACATCTCCTGCCTGACAATTTTTGTTCGTCGAATCATAGGATATGTAGATTTTCTCTCTGTGATCCCGATTTTCATTCCATCTGTTGAGAAATTTAACGCTTTGATCTTTCTTAATTGAAGCGATGAAATCAGACACTTTAGAATCGCTGTACATCCTCATTTTACTGGTGAATAGCGGATGGTTGTATGCATAATCCGGGTAGTATTGACCAGCATTATTTTCAGTAATGATGGTATATATCGCAAGATCCAGAAAGAGGCCACTGTCTTTTCCAATCAGATCTCCAAGCAGAACATCCAAGTGATATTCAGCGACAATTCTTTTCAGAACCATATGTGCGCCGACTCTTAAGCAAGCACTTCTGCGGGAGGATTTCTTTTCTTCTGGAAGTTTTGCTTCCGGATAAAAAATCAAGTATTTCTCGTTTGGAATCATCATCGTCTGATCATCTTCACAGAGCTTTCCGATAGGTGTACTTTTAGGAATGCTATACTTTTTTTCCGGGTCATAAATGCGATCTGTTTGATAATAAATGTAGGTGGTTCCTCTGATTTTCTTCCTCGTAACTTTTCCTTTTTCCTCAGGTATTTTCACTCTCACATCAGTGTACATAACGGCCTCCTATAGAGAGTTAATTAACTCTCTATAATCATACCATATTTCACTGTGAAAATCAATAACAATCTGCAATTTTCGTTGAAAAACAGACGTTTTAAGAGCATCTATCCGCACTTTTTGAGTTCCTTAGAGTTAAATAGATGGGAAGTTCAGAACTATCATAATCCAAGTTCACTTCTTGTGTATCCTGCTCTTGTATATTCTCTTTCTCTTTCTCGTCTTCTTTCTCGTCTTCTTTCTCTTCTTCTTTCTCTTCTTCTTCTGCTGCTTGTGATTGTTCATTTGAATCATATCTATCTGTCTGTTTATATTTTGCTTCAGTTGGTTCTGAATGCATTGAAAAATAATCGTGAAAAGCTTTCCACATTTCATTCTCAGTTTCTTCGACTGCTCCATTGATTTGACTATATGCGATCAATCCCCTTACAGCTTGAATACCACCAAAAATTATAGCCCCATATAAAACATAATATTGGCCACCGTTTTGGATTGCACTAGTGTAAGAATAGTAACTTACCATAATCCCACCAAATAACCAAGCTAAGCCAATCATCATTGCTCTAGATGCTTTATCCTTATATGGCATGACCTGTTTATGAATCATCAGAATATATTCTCTTATTATTTGCTCATTGGCATCTTTTGTCTCAAAACCCATGTAATCATATTCTGTTTCATACTGAGAACTATCATGATTCGATTTAGAGTACAGCGCTTCGTTGTATTCACTTCTACTTTCAGGATTTACCAATACTGAATAAGCTTCTGTGATCTCATGGAATTTTTCTATCAAATTAGGATTATTACCATTTATATCTGGATGTGTCTGCTTAGCCAATCTCCTAAAAGCACTTTTAATTTCAAACTCAGTTGCATCTCCTGAAACACCCAGTACATCATATAAGTTCTTCATCCACCCTTCACCTCTCCCCCAACCTAATCACCGGCAACACAATCCGAACCTCATCCTCCTTATCTTCCTGTTTCCAGTAAACAATAGCGCTAATCTTGGCTTCAAGCAGCTCAAAGCCCTTCGCACCAAATGTCGCAAGCCTTTCCTTGAAACTCTTTGAAAACGCAAGAACCTGAATGTTGTCACTTGTAAAGCACCCCTGTTCTCTTAAGATCAGCGCATCGCCACTTCGCAGTTCAGCGATAGATTCTTGAACGCCTTTCCAGTAAAAGAAACCTAGGTAAATATCTTTGTAACCCAGTTGGAGGATCAACACATTTTTCTTCTTTTCGATCCATGGCATTTCCAGAAACTTAATTTGATTGGATTCCAGATACCCGGGCTGAGCATTTTCAAAATTGAATGATTGTAAGAGCTTCTTATCATTGTAATGGATTTGAAGGTGTTCTTTAGCCCGAGTCATTGCCACATAAAAGATATGCTTGGATTCCGTCTTATGGTCAGAAAACTTATCGAGCAAAATAATCACGGTATCAAACTCTTGCCCCTTGGATTTGTGCATCGTCGACACTTGAATCGTCGACACATCCGTTTCCAGGAAATCTTCAAACCTGGATTCTTTTAGGAAAATAGTAAAATCGGAAACATACAAATGCCTTCCTGCCGACAACTGAAAATCTTTAAACATGCGCTTCATCATCGGCAACTGTTCACTGCGCGCATAATTCTTGAACAAGTCGTTTTTGGCAGTTTTCCAAGTGGTCTCATCAATTGTGTGCATGCCTTCTACTATATTCAGCCTGTCCATAAAATATCTGACCTCATCCAAATTTTCAAGGCGCACCTCTTCTCGGGACTGAATAAGTTTTGCCCTGAAGCCCATATCGTTAAGGCGTCCTGTCATTTGAAGAGCATCATCGTTGTTGAAGGTCATGACGCAGATCGATCCCTTGGCACCATCTTGGCTCAGTTTGTGGAGCACCCCGTCAATCATGGTGTCGGAAGCGTGATGCAACCACTGAATCGTTCCATGGCTCTGTTGTCGAGGGATTATTGGCATGGACTTCATTCTGTTTGGAATAGACGTCACATACTGGTTGGTCATCTCGACAAGGTTGGCTTTGCTTCTGTAATTGTCGATCAACTCATAGAATTTACTGTTTTCATTTTTTAGAATCCTCTTCATGTAGATGGAACTGGACCCGCGGAACTCATATATGTTTTGATCGTCATCACCGACAGCAATAATCCTCATATCATCATTTTGCTTGGCCATCGCTCGAATCAGCTCAAATTCGTTTTCATCCATGTCCTGAGCTTCATCAATCACCATGACCGTTTTAGTGATTCTCGATGGTTCAACCTCACCGTCCCTGATCATTTTGGCGGTATTGCTCACAATGTCACGTGATTTTTCAATGTCTCCAACCCGTCCAAGCAAATCAAAGCAGAACGAATGGAACGTTTTGATTTCTACATAGTACGCAGCATTTCCAATAAGTTTGATCAATCTCCTTTTGAGTTCCGTCGCAGCCGCTCTTGAAAAAGTCACCATCAGGAGCTGTTCATGTTTGACGTCTTCCATCAACAAAAGTGCCGCCAGCTTATGGACCAAGATTCGCGTTTTACCACTCCCCGGACCAGCTGCCACGACAATATACTGACTCTCCCGATCATTGACAATCGCAAGTTGTGCAGGACTAAGCTCACCAAATAGTTGCCTGAACTTGGCAGGTGTGATGTTGAGACTGATTTCTTCCCCTTTTGATCCCTTAAAATACTTCCTCAAGAACGTCTGATAATTCAGCGTGAAATAGTCATCGACAAACGTCAGCGCGGCCTCATAGTTCTCGATCATTTTCTTCGCATATTCGCCTACGATATGAATCTGATGCACTTTCTGCTCATAGTAGGATTTCAACTTTTTGTAATCATCGTTTTTATACTGAATGCGATTGTCGAGCTCCAAACGCTCGATCTGAAGTCGATTATAGAGCACCATGAATCCGCCCTCGATTTTGATGGCTCCAATCCTCGTCAGATAGAACAAAGTGTTCTCAATATTTTTCAGCGTGATTTGCTCTCCCAGCAAACGATTCTCATACTCATAGCTTTCTTTCAGTTCCAAGATAGAAAATTCAACAACTTTCCCATCCATATCTCTTTCGTATTTATCGTAAAGGTACTGAATGATAAAGTCGGCAATAATCATGCGTTTTGAGAGATTCTGCTTCATTGTTTCCAAATCCGTTACATAGTGAATGTGAAAATGATTTTTCGACATTCTTCCAAATGCCTTATCAATATCATGGTTGATTGCCCAATAGTTGAGGATTGTAATGATCGAGTCGGTGGTCACTTTCTTCAAATCGTTCTTTTCTGCATCTTCGTTTAGGGCTTTAATGTTGTAAGTCCCGTCTTCATGGATTTGATCCATCAAAAAAGATTCAAGTTCTTTGCTCGACTTCAATATGTTCACTACTTTTTGCTTCGTCAGATCGTCGCTTATGAAGGCTGTCAAATCCTTGCTGTCGGACAGCAGCCTTTCTTCTCTCAAAAGACCAACAACACGGATCACATCCTCTTTTAAGATCCCCAATTGATCGGCAATATAATCCACTCTGGATTCAGCACCGGTTTCACTGACATGTTTTCTGCTTCTTGCAGATATCAATTTGCCTATGATCCGCCTTGCGAGTTCTTTGTCGTTATCATCAAAGCGATTTGAACTCATAATTCTCTCTGAAGCGTCTGTCATACTGTTGGCAAGAATGCTGTCCGCATAGACACTTGGCATGTTTTGGCCACGCTTGATATACCCTGCTTGCTCCAGGGCGGAGACTGCCGTTCTGACCCGCGTTTCGAGATCCATAATGTTATCATCCCAACCAGCTTTTCTGGCGATTTCAAGCGCGGATTGAGACACTTTGTTTCGATGCTTTGTGATTTCTTTAATGGCTTTCCATATTTGGCCAATATCCTGAATACTCAATTTGGTTTGATTGAGCAAAGTGAAATGTGCATTCAGATCATTGTCATCAAAAAGGACATAACAGTCCGCTTCAATATGTTCATCACGTCCGGCTCTTCCAGCCTCTTGCACATAGTTTTCAAGGGAATTCGAAATCTGAAAATGCACCACCAATCCGACATCGGCCTTGTCCACTCCCATTCCGAAAGCGGAGGTTGCCACCATGATGTCGATGTCGCCTTTTGTAAACAGATCCTGATTCTCACTCTTCTCTTTATTGTCCATTTTTCCGTGATAGCATCTCGCGCGATAGCCATCCTTTGCAAGTCGCTCCGCCAGATCATATGCGAGTTTTGTCTTCGAGACGTAGACAATGGTAGGACATTGTTTCTCAATGATCAGATTTCTCAGCAGGTCATATTTGTCTTGATCGCTACACTGAATGACTTTGTAAGTCAGATTTTTTCTCGCAGCGCTGGCTGAATAGACTTCCAGATCCAGATCCAAATTCTCTTTAAAGTAATTCTTAATGTCGGACACGACGTTTTGCTTAGCAGTGGCAGTGAAACATGACACCGGTATCATACTTTGCAAACTCTTCATCTCCACGAGCATCTTCATGAACTCTGCAATATACAGATAATCTACTCTGAAATCCTGCCCCCAAACCGAGAAACAGTGCGCTTCATCTATGACAAACCGTTCAATTCGGCGTCCCATGAGCAAATGTTCAATCGATTTGGATCTCAAAGACTCCGGGGAAAGATAGAGTAGCTTTGCGCTCCCGTTTTCCACACGTTCAAATGCTTTTGAACGTTCAATAGGATCCAGTAGACCATTAATGGTCACAGCATCCGTGATGCCCTTGCGTTCCAGATTGTCCACCTGATCTTTCATCAAGGACTGAAGCGGTGATATGATCACGGTTAGTCCTTTGGTCATGCGCCCCGCCATGAGTGCAGGGATTTGAAATGTGATGGATTTTCCGCCTCCGGTTGGAAAAACCGCTAAGAGCGACTTCTGATTCAGCGCGGCCGTTACTGCTTTTTCCTGCAGATTTTCTCCGTCAAAGGTCCGGTATGAAGGGTATCCAAAAAAGTCTTGCAACCCTTTCACGGGATCAAAATTTGAATTGCAATACGAGCAGCCAAACATACAAGGTTTGTTTCTTAAACTGGACAGCACATTTTCAACTTCAGGGTATGAATACAGCACCCATTTGGGCGTCACTGACGATTCATCGTCCGCATTGAGGATCGCAAGACAATAAGCCAGTTCTACCGGCTTGGTCCTGACAAACTCCTTGATTGGTGCCTGATCGCAAATCATGTCCTTAAGGGATGAGCGTATGAGTCCTTCAAGTGAGTCGTCATCTATTGGCACGTCCGGCTTTCTTGCACCAAACAATCCCATGAACGATTTCTTCTGACCCTCCATGTATTGAAAGAATCCTTTGAATGACTCATGATTCCATAGCAGTCCCTTATAGATGGTGTTAATGCTATCCTAACTTGTCCATCTTCTGCTCTTACGTGTTGACACTCACTTGCTCATATTCCTGTCATGTGAATTATCACAGGGGCTAGACACAGCCCCTGTTGTGTTAGTAGAATGAAAATCGCATGGTTATTGCATTCATCGCAAGTATTCTATTTGTCTCATCTAAGCGATAAAACAAATGATATGGTGAAGTTTCTCCATCTTCATATCCGTTGTATAGGTTGAAACCTAAACGGATCAAAGCTGTACTTCCTGATGAAAAGTCTGTCGACCCATCTGTGAGACATAGAAATATTTGATGCCTCTTGAAATCATAAATAGCATTACGTTTCCTGTACAGATCCTGGCTACCTGAAATCAGATAGAACAAAACGGATCTTTCAGCATCCTGATGACTCATACGGTCCTCTCTTATAAGATTCTCGTAACGATTCAGGTGTTCCATTGAGAGGAAAATAGGAGCTTTCATCCTTATCGTCCTCCTTTGAGCATTTCATGGTCTATAACGTATCGGACCATATGCTCATCTATCAAGCGCTTATTTTGCTGAGCTGCGTACATCAGACTTTTCTCGGCGATACGGTTGATGCTACGCTGAATTCCACTTGATTCCTTAAAAATTTCATCTAGAGCCTTATCCGTGAAAATTTCTTCTCGACCACCTGCATAGATTAGGTGTGATCGAATATATTGTTCCGTTTCAGCTCTGTCCAGATGAGGAAGGATACAGTTAATGTCTATCCGTTGCCTTACTGCCGCATATCGCTGAAGTTTCAGCTTATCCCATAGTTCAGTTTGGCCTACTAGAACTAAAGCCATAGGACTTATGGAGTCAAATTTATAATTGAGGAGAAAACGAAATTCTTCTATGGTTTCTCGTTCAAGAAGATGCGCTTCATCAAGTATGCATACAACTTTCTTTTTCTGGACGCCTCGCAGGATCTCCACTTCCTTTTGGAGTTGTCGTTTGGCATCACCACGGTAGAACCTTGATTCGATGCCTAATTGATCCAGTAGCCCTTTATAGAACCAACGTGGAGTAAGTTTTGAATCCGAAAGGTATAGAAAGATATAGTCTTCTTTTGGAAGAGTTGAGACAAAGGATCTGATTAGCGTTGATTTGCCACAACCAGCATCAGCAGTAACAACAGCAAACAGTTGTCGATCGGCTGCATAAGCCAATCTACCCAGTGCATCTACCACATAGGGTGACTCATAAAGACTGTTTGGAGGAAGATCACGTGTAAATGGTGTGTTTGTCATTTGAAAGAAGGCTTCATACATCGCTACGCGCCTCCTTTCGATAAGAACCGAAGGACAGAGCGTTGGCTTTCATCTGTTGGCTATTTTTGTATTGCTTTTGCAATCCTTCAAGGAAACGTGATGTTTCCGGTTCTTTCGGAAGCATGCAAAGAGGGAGTTCTGGTTTCACGTCGCAAAAGTTGTCAATTCGAATAGGCTTTGCTTCGAACGGTTCAATACCCGGATAAGAAACTGTAAGGATTTCTGGAACCATCGGATCATAGGAAATCTCAACAGTAGCACCAATCAAAGTTGTACTGGTTTCATATTTGAGACCACCTACACTGATGCAGGCTCCTTTATCCACGACTCGTGTTTCATGATGTAGGAATGCTTCCCCAACCAGACCGGCATCCAAGAACGTTAACAATCTGGAATCACGGTTCCACTCCTGTCTAGGACTGATGCCTTCTGCTGAAACAATTGAACCAAGGCTCTTATAGTACTCCGCTATACCATCATGAGGCTTGTTGTGGTAGTATTCTTCCAACCAGACATTCCAAAATAGGTTTAGATCTTCAAGAGTCTTTATCTTTTGTGCTTTGGCTTCGGCTAAAAGTGCGTTTACAGATCTATTGAAGACTTCCACGCCGCCTTTCGATTGAGGGGAATAGGGTTTTGCATACAGTATTCGTATACCTAGGCGTGAAAGAGAATTGACCAACTGCGTTGATGTGTATTGGGATCCGTTGTCATGATAGACAGCATCCATTTTCCCGTATTTCAGTATCGCACGCTTGTAGCTATCTTCAATAATCAGGGCTTCCTGATTATCATAGAACTTTGCATCCAGAACAAATCTCGAATGGTTGTCGATGATTACCGACAGATATGTCTGAACCATGGTACCATTTTTACCTATTGGCATTTTGTAGCCATACTTGATGTCGGCTTGAGCTAACATCATGCGATGTGGTTTACAGAAGCGCTTAGATGAGCTTTTTCTGGCTTCGGTGTACTTTTTCATCTGCTTTTTGCCAAAACCAGCTTCGAAAAGATGTCGTTGCAAAG
The DNA here is from genome assembly GCA_002412775.1 of Firmicutes bacterium UBA5201. Lineage (GTDB taxonomy): Bacteria > Bacillota > Clostridia > Peptostreptococcales > Acidaminobacteraceae > Fusibacter_D. Next base: position 107,341 of record DHVT01000023.1, read on the forward strand.
TCGATCGTTTCAGTACTCCTGGTGGCACACGGCCTTCCAACTCCAGAATCAGAATAAGCTGGGCTATTGATCTCGTTGGAACTTCGCGTTTTAGTTGTATGGCTTCAGATAGTAATTCATCAAAGTTTGATGGGAGGTTTTTTGATATGCGTTTTTCGAGGGTCTTGGGCTTCAAACCTGAAAATTCACTGGTGCTGTAAGCCTTCTCATATCGATAAAGACTCCTGACGGACAGTTGGTGTTTTTCAGCCAGTTCCTCTCGAAGTTGCTGCTTCTTTGCTGAATCAAGACTCTCATCCAGCAATGGTGATATGATTTGAAAGCGCCTTAATGCTTCTTGCTCCTGCCACTTTTTCTTTTCGTCATTCTTTTTCATTATAATGACCTCCTTTGAGGTCATCATAAACCATAGAATTTATGACACAAAAACAAAGTCGGTGCAGAAGTAAACTATACAACGGCTAAAAAACCGCCTGAATTGTAGATGAATCTGAGAATGGTTTCAAGCCATTCTGGATTTGAACTTCGCAAATCATCGAGTAGTGATGTAGTGGATTTCAGAAGTTCCTCACTAAAACCCAGTACCTGAAAACCAATAGATCTCAAATAGCCATTAATTCTATTGGTGTTAAAAGCCAACCACCGTTTCCATCTGTTGATTGTCATCTCGCATGGATAGTCTTCAGAATCAGCGTCAGTTGAAGTTACAATGCCGTCAACAGCCCCAGAAATGATTTCAGCCCCATAATGTTTATATGGTACAAAGCAGTCAGGGAGCTCTCTGTGGAGGCTTCCACAATGAGTACATTGAAGACGGCGTATCATGTAGTTTTTTCGATTCTGGCCTTCAAGTTTCATATGTCTTAAAAGAGAATCTCTATACTTCATTACATTATCGCAGACAGGACAAATGGTTGGATCATTACTCATAATATAAAACAATCAAATTCCTCATTGAAAAAAGTTTCATAATCAGTTACAATTATCATGTTATTTGGGAGTCCTTGAATGCATGGTCTGTGGTAGGAGATGTGTTCAGGGACTTTTTCCTTTCATATACTAATGACAGTATACTAATCAGAACTATGACAATCAATAAGATCTGTTGTTTGCTAGATTAAGATGCCAATAACAGATGGTTTTCAGCCGCTCATCCAATTTCAGATAGGCGGTGCACTCATCATAAAACAGGTCTTTTGCCTGAATGGCATCGTTAAGCGGGTTGTTCAACTGATCGGAGAAAAGCTTGTCGTCTTTGATCAATCGGTGATACGGTTTCTTTGGAAATAAAAGAGGCGACAACGGCAATGTGTCAATGGCAGGGATTGCCATCACGGATTTGTCGTGTCGCTCTAGGTATTTGAGGTCGTGTTTAATAATATTGTGCCCACACAAAAAAGTGGTCTCTTTGATAAATGCACTAAAGAGATCGACTCTTCCTGTATGCAGCTTTTCGTCTTTGTCATTGATGGCGCCAAAGTCAATAATCTTTTCCTGGTCCACCGTTACTTCTGTGTCGAAAAATATTATTCTACTCATATTGTATCCTCATTTGTGGAGTATTCACTTTTGTGAGAATTACTTTTTTTAGTTGAAGGAATGCCGGAGGCATCCGGTACCATTATGGATTTGATTGTAAGTCTGGCTGTGGGGTGGTCAGGGGTTGGGAAAGAGTGAGTTGTTGCCGATGCCGCCGCCTTGTTACCTGGTACCATTTTCATTCAAGCACTTTTTTCATCGCATAAAACCATTGAAAACACTATACACTTCAAAAAGTTACCGCCGTTTCCGCCGTACCGGTACCCGGTACGCCTGATATTGAATTTGATTCTTTTTCGTTCTGCGTTATGCCGCCTGCTCTGCCTATATAGAGTATGTCAGCACCTTCAACCCAATTAAGCCATAATTTCTCAATATCAACATTAGGGTCCCTCCCTTTAAAATGACCGCCGCAACCTGGATCCACAAACATACCATCTGGCCATTCGTAAGGGTAGACAACGAAATACACCCCCTTCGTATTGGGTAATTTGCTCACCATCTTCTGGTTTAAAATGTATTGTTCTAATGTTACGTAATCTTCAAGATGAAAGCGGTTTATTATGTTATTTGTATACTCACAGTATTCATAAAAATCAATTCCTCCGCTACTTGTATATCCAGCAAAATAGCATCTATCAGCCTCATCAACAATTGTAAGATGAAGCAAACCATGTTTTTCAGCCCATGCTATAGTTTCGTCCCAACGCTTCTTTTTATCACTATCATCTGAATAAACCCATCCATTTAGAATCAGCGGTATAGGAGGACCATCTTCCCGAAATATTTCAGTACCAGTTTTAAGCAACTTCTGACCTAATTTTTGTTCGTATGCCATGCATAAATTCTTGTATATTTCGTTCCACCTATTAGGAACTGGGCAAATAAAGTTTTCGTTCATTTTATCCCTTTGTATGATTATTCTATAAAGAAAAATCATACTCTCCTCTCTTTTTTCATTGTGTAATAATAGACTCAGACCTGTGGACTTTTTATTTTTCTTGTAGCTAGACTACTTCAAGGAGTATATTGCCACTGTTTTATCTGAATCATTTACGCCGCTTAGTAACCTGGCACCATTTTCATATGTTCTCATGTAATTGTATCATTCGGAGCAAACAACCCACCACCCATTCCGCTTACGATTCCTAAATTGTATGCTTTTAAAATCTCTGAGTTCTGGGTATCAGAAAACGGACTTACTCCAGCCAGCTCAGCCTTTTTGTCTGAAAGTGATTCATACAGTAGGACAATCATCTCTGAGAATTCTTCTCTTGTGATGTTTTTCTGATAGTCAGTCATCAATTGATCTGTTGATAAATTTAGCTCCTGAGCCAGCTTGACATCAGCTTCTGCCCAATTCGATGGCGCAGCAAATGATGCTGTCAGTGAAAAACACAATACAAAAACCAAACTTAGTAATACTTTTTTCATAGCATAGTTTTTTCATCATTGTATAAGAGCTCAACTCTGTGAACAATTGATTTATGGTTGAAGGAATGCCGTTGGCATTCTGTGCTAATTTGACTGTGATCGTTATTCAAGCCAATGGGGTTGTCAGGGGAACGAGCATGAATAAAATTGTCATCCAATGTACTGGCAATTGTATTTTTGTTTGCACCCAAAAGTTGTACTTTTATTTTGCCAAATACGGTTGTTTCGCATTGGTTTGGTCAGGACATTGCATGCAGAGAGTTGTTGCTGTAACCACAGCTTGGAACTTAGCATTTTGGTATTCATGAGTTCGTACTATTTATTCAACTTCATTTGATACGGAAGTTTTAAGGCCTTCTCTACAATTGTCTCATCATCCAATGAATCATAATGCTCTTTTAACTGTTCCCTTATTCGAAATAATTTTTGAGATGAAGTCTCAATCAAATGAGCGTAAGTAACGACATCAATTATTCCACTATCTGTTACTTTATGGCAATCCACATCACCTATGCTACTACCAACAACATATGTTCTTATTGTAGCATTTTTATGTAATTGAGCACTTTTTCTAATCTGACGGGTATAGTATTCCGCTTGAGAAACCTCTTCTGAGTTTATTTCAAAACCGCCTCTTTTTAGTTCAATTATTAAAACTTGATCAGGTTTCATAATACCTCCAGCCTCTAAATCAATACGATCCGTACAAACACCTTTAATCGAAAACTCTTTCAAAACAACAATATCCGGTCTCCTTCTTGGGTTTGCGAGAACATCTAAATCATAGTCTTCTTTTTTAAAAAGGCTTTTAATAACTGTACTTAATGTGACATTTGAAACAAACATCGGTGAATCAAATTCAGCACCAAAAAGCCATCTTGCATTCAATATCAAGGGATGTAATGTATGCAATTCATCAGTGTTTTTATCATTATGAATCCGACTTATTGCTTCAATAATCGTTATTCTCTTATCAATTTCACCAAGAATAGCTAATACATCATTGATGTTCCAGTTGTCTAACATGTCTGCTAATTTATCTATATCATCTGGTGACATGTTGCACAATTGATTTAACAAATGTTCTCCTCGTCTCGATTTTTCAAGACTAATGACGGCTTCTACAGCAGTTTTTAAATATTCTGGAGATACTAGTGGGTTTTTTGTTGTAACATGTTCAATAAAACTTGATAACTCTCGTCTCTCTGATAAATGCAATTCTTCAAGCTGATCTCGTGTATCTTCAATTACTCCGATTTGTATTTCTGAAATATGTTCAACCATTACCTTTGATATAAACTCATCAATATGTGTCTTAAGTTCAGAATAAACTTGTCTGATTTTTACAGTTCCAATGAATCCTGTCCAATCTGGTAAAATTTCATCCAGAAGATCATCTGACTGAACAACAATTGTATATCTTTTTGCTATTTTGACTCTACCGTCTAAAAATTGAAAATCCCCATATGACCAAGATGGCTTTCCCACTAATCTTCCACCAACCCAAAATGCAACACCATGCTGAGATGATTTTTTTGCAGATTTTGTCGAATCAATTATTGTAATATTAAGTCTTACCCCGTTATTTAATACTAGAACTGACTCTTCAAAGACCCCTTTGTGATTTGACAAATCAATACTTCTGTCATTTATAAATACTTTAAATTGCGGGTCATACAAAAATCTTGCAGATATGATATCAATCATTTCAGATGCATTTGGTAAATGACTTTCTACAAAAGTGTAAATTTTTGTCCCATTCCCATTTCTCTTATATTTACTGTGATCAATAATCTTAAAGGGAGATTTTCCAGCTGACGCAGCGATTACATATTTATTACACTCACCATGTTTCCATGTCTCAATTGTAAATTTTTTCGAAAAACAAAACATTCCGTGTCGTCCAATTCCATTTCTACCGTAAGCAATTCTTTTGAAACCACTTAAGCCCTCAGGGAATATAACATCAATTCCTTGACGCTTAACTCTGTCATAATTCAAAGTCATCCATCTTTGACGAAATTCTAAATCATTCATGCCGATTCCATCATCTTCAATAACGATCAATTCTCCAACTTCTGAAGGTATTTTTATTCTTACATTCATAGCACCTGCATCCCAAGAATTTGCAACAAGTTCAGTTAAAGAAATATCTGGTGCAGAAGTAACAGAACGACAACTACGGAAAATATAATCTTCTTCAAAATTAACATCATCTTGTAGATTTAACAAAGCATCCATCTAAATACACTCCTTGTCTATATTTTTTCAGATCATTTCTTGACCATACCTCATATTTGAATATAATGCATCTTCATGACTTGATGATTCATTGTTCAGTACATAGAGCATGTATCATCACACAATTTTATTACATTATCTCCGCCACTCAATACATGGTTCATTTTCATCCATATCTTTTCACAAACACAGACAACATGTCAAAATACTGTATCCTTTATCAAGTTACCACCGATATCGCAGGGGTGATAGCTGGCACACTGAGTATTATAATCATGAAACAGAGCTACTTTCTATGATATTTATCCTTACTAACCAACTGCCCATTTATGACTACCTGTTCATTCATTTTATATTCATTAATAAATTTCAAATCATCAGCCCACCGAGATATTGCAACTTCCATTTGCTTTCGCTCACTTCGTTCTCTGATCAAGTATTCTAAGTGATCAATAATCTCTGGTTTGCTCATATCCCCTGATTCAAGTACTCTAATCAATATTCGTCTTCTCTCTCTAGCACTCAAATTATTAACTTGAGAAACATTGTATCCATATTTTGTTAGAAGTGATTGCTGTCTTCTTCCATACGAATCATTTTCATAATCATTTTTTCTGTCTATTGGTACTTCATCTATCTTACACGCTTCTAATTCACCATATTTTCTTTCGAACATAGATAACGATAATCTATTAACATAATGTTTATCACAATCTAAACAATGATCAATATTAATCGGTATTGTTTTGTGCTTATCAGTTCTTACTAAAGCGGTAGCTGGTACTACATTGTGCTTTCTAATATCACATTTGTTTCTGGAATTATATAAGTATATATCATAATACATGTATCTATGAGATAGATCAAACGTAAGATTAGTACGTATAATACAATATGAATCATCATATATTTTGTAATTGATTATCTTGTATTTTTCATTTTCGATTGTGAAGAATTTTTCTCCCACTTCAATCGCGTCTCTAACCTTAATTGACATTTTTGCATCTTCACCAATAATGTAATTACTGAAATCATGTTTATCATTCTTTTCTACAACCTTTAACCGTATTTTCTCGCCTTCATTGTTTTGAATGATACATTCTAGTAGCTTTGCCATATACTCCTCCAAATCATACGTCTATTATACATATCTTTGAAATGGTAATTGTGTACATTATAAATTTGCTATCAACCCACATAAACTTCTTTTAAATTTATTTTATTATAACATTTATTTATATCATTAAACAATCTGTGCAAATTGAGCAATTCACACGATTTCAAATAATTGAAAAGTTTTCAACACTCATCATAAAACAGATCTTTTGCCTAAATGGCATCGTTAATCGGGTTGTTCAGTTGATCGGAAAAAAGCTTGTCGTCTTTGATCAATCGGTGATACGGTTTCTTTGGAAATAAAAGAGGCGACAACGGCAATGTGTCAATGGCAGGGATTGCCATCACGGATTTGTCGTGTCGCTCTAGGTATTTGAGGTCGTGATTAATAATATTGTGCCCACACAAAAAAGAGGTCTCTTTGATAAATGCACTAAAGAGATCGACTCTTCCTGTATGCAGCTTTTCGTCTTTGTCATTGATGGCGCCAAAGTCAATAATCTTTTCCTGGTCCACCGTTACTTCTGTGTCGAAAAATATTATTTTACTCATATTGTATCCTCGTTTGTGGAGTATGAACCTTTTTGAGAATCTCTATTTTGGTTGAAGGAATGCCGGAGGCATTCGGTGCCATTATGGATGTGATTGTTGGTCTGGGCGATGGGGGTTACCCGACCTTAGCTACTGTCTAAACTGTTTTAACCAAGCTAAAAAATAAGATCTATCATCATTATTTGAACTTTCATACCACTCAGAGCAAATATAATAGTATTCTCCATGAGTCTTCACAGGTTTTGCCCAATATCTTAAAGGTTTTTTATTAATGCCCTTAGCATTTAATAGCAGCGGATACTGGATGTCAAACACTTTCTTCGAATATGTCTCTGTTTGCATTTTAGCAATTTCAGACTCAGAAATCATATTTTCTTCGAGCATTTTTGTTAAGGTACTCCTAACAAGTACTCCTACTTTCATATGCGTTTGTTTTTCAATGGCATATAAATCTAAATTATGTGTCAACATTGGTTACCTCCTAACTTACTTATCATCTTGTCGGTCTAAAATTCAAAATCAAGCATGAAAATAATCAAACAAATCTCTTCTCACCGGAACATCAAGTCTATACCTAATCTCAACAGCATTTTTCTCTGTGCCTTTCATAACAAACTCATGGGGTTCACCATGTGCTTCTATATGCCCCAAATAATAGAACTCCTTAGAAATTTTATCATCTTTGTTCTTCCTCACGAAAAGATGCATTTCAACACCCAACGATTTAGCGCTATAAATCGTCTTAATATCTTCAGAATCACGAGTTCTACCTGATTTGGAGATTGCGATAATTTCTTTTGGGGAAACAAATCGATCTTCATAGGCGATAGTAGCATTTATGTCTTCGTGTTTATGATAATTGATGAAGACAGGAAATGATTTTGTTTTCTTATCAAACTTGTAACCACCAATATTCAAAGGGACTTCACCCTTATCCCAATTAAGAAGTCTACAAACATCCTCATAAGTGTATTTCTGATAAAGCTGGAAATCGGTATTATTATATCGTTTTCCAAATTGGCTCTCATAACGTTTCAATCCAAACTCAATAATTTCAAAAATCTGAGTTTTTAATGCCTCATTATTCAACATGATTGCGAAATCATTAGAAATTTTAATGTCCTTACCCGTCACTTCACTTTCAATGAATAGACAATTCTTATAAGTATTCCTCGCAGCACCAGTATTGAAGTTATTTGTGAAAATATTTAATAAAGAGTCTTTGGCGTTCTTATTAAGATTGATATCATACTTATGCAATAGCTCCTTCTCAAGCTTTGAAAACAGCTCTTCTTTTTCACCATTCAACAATAGTTGAAATAAAAGAAGCTCTTGCGGTCGCTTCCCAGAAGCCATTTTCTTAGAAATGAATTCTATGACTTCCTCAGAGATCTCATCAAATTCCGTCACATATTCATCATCATATTTGGTCAGAAACGTATGATATGAGCCAATTCTCGGGTTCACTAAGATTCTCACTGGATCAATTGATCCATATTTTTCGAAATCAAGTAAAGAAGGAATTCTTCCCAACATGTTCTTCAATGAAAAGTAGCTTTCTTTAATCGATCTAATGTCATCGAAATTTGCAGCATCTATAGCAGAGAATATTTTCTTTTTTGATATTTCATCAAAGTTCACTGTTGATTCACCTGGGATTATTCTATTTCCTTCAATGACGTATCGTCTTAAGTTGTCCTTGTTGTAACTTCTGTCTCCTGAAAGCGCTATTGGTATAAAAAAGTTGTTATTATAATTGCCAATGAAGTCGAGTACGACAACATATTCTTTTTCCATATCATGACGGAGACCTCTACCCAATTGCTGAACAAAAATAATGGCAGACTGAGTTGGTCGGATCATAATAACTTGATTGATCGAAGGAATATCTACACCTTCATTAAATATATCTACTGTAAAAATGTAATCCAGTTTACCATCTAGTTCCTTTTGTTCAAGTTTTTTTATTGCAGCTTCCCGTTTATCATTGGAATCAGAACCTGAAAGAGCAATTGTATCATAGCCTCGTTTATTAAATTGATCTGATAAAGCTTTTGCTTCATCATTTCTGCTACAAAAAACAAGTCCCTTTACTCGATTGCCACTATGCCCATAAAAAGTTGCTTTATTTATAATATTATCAACACGTTCATCCGCTTCAAGATACCTAAATTCTGTTGAATCTTCGATCTGCTCTCCATTAACCGTGATATCTGAGATACCAAAGTAATGGAATGGACAAACCATATTTTCTTTCATCGCTTGATTTAACCTTATCTCATAAGCTAGGTTATGATCAAAAAGCTGATAGATGTCATAACCATCAGAACGTTCTGGAGTCGCTGACATTCCAAGTAAGAACTTCGGTGTGAAATGATTAAGTACTTTCTGATAAGATTGAGCACCTGCTCTGTGTACTTCATCAAATACTATGTAATCAAATTCAGCCTTATCAAAAGAATATAGAACTTCATCTTTAGATAATGTCTGAATCGTAGAAAATAGGTAATCATGAGATGTGTCTTTATTTTTTCCACTCAAGACTGCCATTGTAAATTCGGGGCCGAGCACTCTCTTAAAGCTCTTCATTGCTTCAGAAGCTATAAGTTCCCTATGAACGACAAATAGAAAACGCTTTGGATTGAAATTGCGCACATCAAAAGCAGACAAAAATGTTTTGCCTGTTCCTGTCGCTGAAACTATCAAAGCTTTCACTTCTCCCTCGTCTCTTGTTCTTTGCAATTCACTCAGTGCTTCTATTTGCATTTGATTTGGATTAATTCTATTGAGTACCAGGGCATTCTTAAGTTCATAATTTTGTACAGAAGAACGAATATTCCTTTCGAATTCATAGAGCCTTTCGTAAGCTTCTAACCAATTCTCATCAACAATCACTGAACTTTTCTGTACAGAAGCAAATTCAAGTAGAGATTGCTTGATGATTGACCCTTCTGATGTTGAGGAGACCTTAATATTCCATTCTTGATTTACACATAATGCGTCATTGGTGAGATTGCTGCTTCCAACAATGATGCTATATTCATCTCCTTTTCTAAAAATATAAGCTTTAGCATGCATATGGTAGCGATCATCGGGAACAATTCTCAGCTCAATATTTTCAAATTTAAGGAGTTTTCTAAGGGCATTGGGCTGAGAAAAATTCTGATATTGCGAGGCAATGATAACGCCTTTAACATTTTTCTTTTCTAGTTCTTTGAGTGTATTCAGTAATGTCGTCACTCCACCTGTTGTAACAAATGCAACAGAGAACCAAAACTCATCACATTTTTTAAGTTCATCATCAATAGAGGTCAGAACTTTCTCACCTCTATCAATATCATTCACTATTAATTTCGGTTTGAATGCTTCAATCGCCTGGATTTCATCATCAATGTATCCATTGAAGATCCCACGTCGTAGATCTTTTGCAAAACTCATATAATATCCTCTGTTACAAGTTTTTCAACAATTGGCACATCAGCTCCTGCCCAATCCAGATCCTTAATAGTGTCTCGAGTTGACCAAACTGCGGCTATATGTTCATTCATTTTAAAATCAATCCGATCAGTTCTACAAAGGTAAGCATGCATGATCAAATTAAAATCTGGATACTCATGATCAACTGTCATGAAATAATCTTGTTCATTAACAGTCAATTTCAAATCCATTTCTTCACTGATTTCTCTCATTAAAGCAATTGAACCAATCTCGCCTGGTTCAACCTTTCCTCCAGGAAATTCAAATTTATGAGAAACATAATCATACTTCGAGTGATTCCTTTGCATGCATAGTACTTTGCCATTGGTCAATATGATTGCTGCAACTACTTCTATTGTTTTCATTCAAAACCTCTTTTTTTAATCCGCCTAGAAATTGAAAATTAAATCCTTTAATGATTCTTCTATAAGCGTATCTGTTTCATGATTTATAAAGGTCTTATCAATATTATCATAAATTAAATACCCTTCCGAAAATGATATGGAGTTTAAAAAATTAATCAATTTATCAAGTTGACTTAGATCAACCAATTTTTCCCTGGTAATAATTTTCCTTAATAGCCATAAAAACTCTTGCCTGTCTATTTTTCCGTTGTTAGAAAGATTTAAATAATACTTTTGATCTCCAGGAGCAAAAAAAATTGATTTTGTTTTTTTAGGTAATTTATCTGTGTGTCTTATCAAATTACTTACAATATGTTCGTTTCCTTTTTTCCCATACAGTCTTGAATAATCCATAGTTATAATATCTAAGTCCAATAATGTTTTGTGGGACGCATCAATTATTCTTTTCATTGATTCTTTCATTTTTTCACTCTTTTTTAAATTAATGCAAGATTCATTTGAAAATGCTCTTATAGCAATAAACGAAAACAAGACAATTTTTTCTTTATCATTTAATTCTTTATTCTGAGTTTCTGCAACAAAAAATTTATCATCGATGAAATGTATGAGCTGATTTTCAGATAAATTAAAGTTCTTTTCTATTTCCCAGATTCCAATACCTGTAATAGTATAACTCAATTCATCACCTATCTCACGTATACACCCCTCATCTTTTAGTTCATCAATTATAAACGTTGAAATATTGTCAGCATTCTGTGATGCTTTAAGCAAATAGTTAAACCGAACGTTGGATTTAAAATTGAAAAATGATAATAGGACTGAGTCTTTGTATAACTTTCTATCCAAATACAATGCAGTACGTAAATTATCATATAGTACTTTTAGGAATTCCACTTTTCCATTCATATAATATCTCCTAAAGGTCTAACTGCTAATTCATCTGACTTTTGAACAACAATAGCACAAATTAATTTATTTTTTTGATGTAACTCATTAATCTTCATCAACACTGGCTTCAATGACATTTTATCCATCATAGCTATTTCATCAAATAAAACGACTACTTTTCGATCATCAATTGAACTTAGTCTACTCAACAAGTAAGCCGCTTGGCTTTGACCAGTTCCCATATCATTAAATCTAATTACTTTACCAGATGTTGTTATTAATCTCTTTGATAATAAATCCACTTTTCTTACATCATAAGTAAGATCAATATGCCTAATTTGACCTAAATGGTTTCCAAGATATAATGAAACCTTTTCAAAATAATTACGCATATCAATATCATCGCTTTTTAAACTGTGCTCGGCTTTATCCAATAACATCTCTAAATACTCATTATATTTTCGTAACTGACTTTTGTTTTTCATTAGTCGTTTAATAATATTTTCAATTTGTGTCGATTTACCATGAAGTTTATGAGGTTTCATTTTTTTTATCGTTTCAAATTCTTCTTTATCTCTCTTTATAACTTGCTCCATCATATCTAATCTTGCCCTTTTTATATCAAGATCACAACTCATCTCATCAATCAGTCTTATATTGTCTTCATCAGAGTTGCCATGATAAACTTCATGATTTTCAACATGTTTAATCTCTTGGATTGCATTGTGAATACAATCTTCATCGGTTAAATTTATGCCCAGATCAATGCATAAACTAGAATATCTCTTTTGAATATCAAGAATCCTATATTTTTTTTCTTCAAGTCTTTCAATTGAAATTTCATCTGCATGTAATGATTCATTTTGACTCAAACCCTTATTGATCATTTTGTATTTTGGTACAAGTGTATTATCTATATATTTCATCGTTATTCTTAATGATTTTAACAAGTCAATAGAATCATCAATAGCCCTATAATAAAGTGCACTTTGTTTATCCTTGTTTACCTCTTTTTTTAAAGTAATCAACAAATCGTAAAACTTTCCATTTTCGCCTGGCAACTCTAAATCATCACTTTGGTATTTTGCTAGAACCTCAATTAAATCATTATAGGCTGAGATTTTAGACATTATTTTTTTTGAACTTGATTTATCAATTTTACTCAAGTATGTTACAGTATCGTCAACGAGATTATAATATTTTTTCTGAATTAATGAGAATTCATGTATTGGATTTTTTTGGAATTTTATAAATTCCTTAATCTTAATATCATCGAATTCAAGAAAATCTAGATTAATCAACAGTTTGTCTAGCTCACTTCTTATACTGCTATAATTCTTATCAAATAAAACCATTAATTTGTCATACTCTTGATTGCGTTTCTTTTGAACTTGCTTACCCTTTTTATTGTAATCGTTAATTTTGTCATCAAGTTCTTTTAAATCTAAAGTCGTTTTTCTAAATGATCTTGTATATACATACTTTTGAATAATACTTAAATTGCTTTTATCAATATAAATTTCCTTTTCGAGATTACTGTATTTAATCACTTCATCCGCTAATTTTATCTCAAGTTCATTAATACGATTCTCATCTCTAGAATTCACAACTTCAGTTAGAATTTGTCTATATTGTTCAATATATTCTGAGATTTTATCTAATTGCTTTGTTTGTGCAAGATGCAGGTTTTGACTCATTTCAGTTAACCGAGTAATAGGATTTTCTGGAATATCGTAAATCAAATTAAATTTCTCTTCTATCAGCTCATTTGTTACTAGCTGATCTTTAGTAATTCCAGAGCTTTCAATACTTCTTATAATTTTATCACTATTATTACTTTTTGATACATTTAATTTTTTATCCTCATAACTTATACTGATTTTGAAATCTAAACTTTGATGATCCACATCCAGTAGCTCATTTATTTTATTTCGAAGGTTTTCGTTAATTTCTTTTCGTTTGTGTCCATTGAAGGCTAATGCAATTAAATTTAACAACGTGCTTTTTCCTGAAGAATTTGGTCCTTCAATGTAAACAAGTGGATGTAATAGCTGAGGAATCAATTTCGGTGCATAACTAACGGTTTCGTTGCCTTCATTTCTATCAATTTTATAATCAAATTCAATCATCTTTTACGACCCCCTCTTCAGAAATAAGTTTTTCTAGGACTTCTTCCGGCGAAAGGTTATCATTCATGCTATTTATGAGCAATATTATATCATCATCAAGTATATCCTTGAAAAATTCGAACAGAAAATCGGCCACTTATTTTTCCTCCTTCTCAAAAACTCCTGACAAAGCCATCGGAAACTTTACTGACTTAACCTGTGATAAATTATGAATAGATACAGCTGCATAACCTGTTCTTAAATTCTCTAGTTCCTCGGTATTGAAGTTAATTCCTTGAGCTTTAACAGTAGATGAATCAGACTTAAAAATAATTTTTGTGTTTATAACGCTAGAAAGCCCCCTCGGAATATCTGATGGATTTTGAGAAGAGAAAATCACACCGATTTCTTGGCTTCTTCCCGTCCTACAAATTGTATCAATATCACCCAAGGTTTCTTTAGAGCTTTCATTATTGTAAAACTGATGGACTTCGTCAATTATTATCAAAACTGGTACATCGCTTCTTCTTTGAGATTTTGTTTCAACTATCTGATGAAGAAGGTGCCTTAAAAGAATAGCTCCAAACTCAACACCCTTTTGACCAGCTACGTTTATCACTGACATTTTTCCGTTTTGTAAGATATCGTCTGCACCGATTGTTTCAGAGTTTGGATTATCAAAAAAATCTACAGCATTATTTAAATTTCTTAGAATGTTATTATATGTTCCTGAATGTAGTGTGATTTCTGATGATTCCTCGTATCTAATATTCATAGTTCTAAAACTCTTTCCATCATTTTGAGCCAAAGAAAAATAGTTTACAAAATCAACAAATCTGTAATTAGCGTTTTTCTTAGATTCCAACTGTTGCCAATATCTAAAAATACTTGGTAAACTTTGTGCTCCAATATCCGATATTCCACGAATTAAACCAGACAGAGCTTCAGGATCTATTGATTTCACATCCAATGTAATTTTCTTGCATTTCTTTTCATTAATATTTCTTACAGTTTTAAAATCTATATTTGCTGGGAAATAGATAGTATAATTTTCCAAACCTACTGGTGATAATCCTAACACTTCCCATTCTTTTAAAACATCTTTCTTTGATGTTCTTGAAGGCTTATCCATGTGTAAAAAATCATCATCCTTTACATTTATTGCAATAACTGCACCTTGAAGAACTTCTGTAAAGTATTCAGCCAAATATTTAGATGCAACCGTCTTCCCACTTCCAGTTCTGCCACATATCATTATTTGATGATAGAAAAAATTCTCCGGAATATTAATAATTATTGGGTTTTTGTTTTCATCCGTTAAGAGTTGGCTTCTACTCGAGTGTATTGTTGATAACATAACTGTTGGTCCATTATTTTTTGAACCACCACCAAGTGCCAACTCAATTTCTTCTTGATTTGATCTTCTAGCAACAGAAAGTGCTGGAATAAAATCAATTAATCCATCAACTCTTTCCACCAAATCTTTTACTCTTCTAGCATAAATAATATTTTGGCATTTTTGATCCTGAAGCATTGGTTTTAAATTCATATCAATAACTAAAGGAGATGGACTATAAGGTTCATCTTGCTTACTGTCATCCACTCTTAGAATAAACTTGTTATCACCTTTTTCAATTGTCAAGTATGCACCTTTTGGAATCAACCCATCAGTACCACTTTTAGAAACCATTTTTATCATCCCTTTTTCTTCACCAAGAACTATCCACTTCATCAATTAACCTCCAAATCTTTCTTGATTCATAGTTGGAATCAAACCACTATTCATGAAAACACTCTCAAAATTAACTATGCTCAAGTATTCTCTCGCATACAATTCAGCAATTGCAATAGGTCTAACTTGTGGATTTTTAGGTCCTTGAACCAAGAGATAATAGTATACTTGCTCAATTATCTTATCTATCTCGTTTTTATGTTTCTCGAAAGTACTAACATAAAATTCAATTCTTTGTGGACTCTTATTAAAAGCTTTTATATAACAAAACACCTTAGCATTTTTAGAATTAATCTTATCCTGATAGTAAAAATAATTTGATCTTTCGCCTTGTGATAAATATTCATATGCCCAATGCAAATCAGAATTATATTGATTTCTTATTGTTTCAATAGCATCACTAACCATATTACTGTTACTGTTTTTAACAAAAAAAACGGGGATAATGTTTTTGTCTAAAAACAATTTCATTGATTGAATCATATATGTGTACACATCACCAGCTATTAAAGGTCCATCAATTAATAATATAGAATTTTCAGGTGTATGATCACTTAGGAATTTAATTCTATCTCTTATGTAGTCTCTTTTTGAATCCATCTCAATATCCGTGCTGAAACGTATAAAGCTTGAACTCTCCTGAATAATTTTCGATCTAGTGTAAAAATAGAATGAAATCAATCCAACAGGAATATAATCATTTTTTTCGATATGAACCAAGGAATGTCCTGTAAGATATCCATCTCCTTCTAAACAACTAAATTTTCTGATTGACTCATCATAAGCAAATACAGGTCTCTCAAAAGACCCACTATCATGTGGGTTTAGTTTCACTTTATGAACACTATCTAATGTATTTATTGTTTTCCCATTTATAGGATATACAAAACCTGGAAAATTTCCGTTATCAACGTTAGATATTTTTGGTAATGATTTTTTCATTTTACTTATATCTTTTACTATTTCATAATAATTGTCTTGAATTATTAATACATTGTTAAGTAAATTTTCCATAAAAAACTCCTTAATTATACAGTAGAGTAAAATCAATATCTACCATCACCCTTAAAAACCTCTTTAACATGCCAATGCAAAAAATCTTCATTAGGCACATATATTTCCTGAATTGGTCCACGAACTTCTTTGCCATGAAATTGCATCAACCATTCATTCAGTCCATTTGAACCATTGGCATTTTGAGAAACGATAAACCGATGATCATTATTTATTGTAAACACACCATGATCAAACAATTTATGATGCATTGAACAAAGTGCCAAACCATTGCTCTCTATGTCAGGACCACCTGCTTGATGCCATTTGATATGTGCAGCTTCTACACCAACCAATTGATGGGCCATCCGCACATTGAAACCGCACACTGCACAACTGTAACCATAAGCTCTGAGTATCTTGTCTCTGAATTTTGGGTCCCGTTTTCTTACTCGTCTGGTTGTATGACTCAAGTCGAGTCCCACTGCACTAAGAATATCTTCATGGATAGATTCAGGAAAATGACTGTCCAGTATGTTTTCTGCAATCTCTCTGATTAAATTATCATCTTGTTTGATCAGGTTAAGTACTTCATCATTGAAGCCACCTGTCACACTATTGTTGAGTAGCCAACGGTCATTGAGTTCGATGCTGTCTCTCTCCATACTGAGTTGCCAAATTCCATCTCTCTGTAATCTCACGAAAGGATCTTTTGTGTCATAGGATTTTCTATTAGGACCAAAATCTATTAATAACCCTTTTAGCGAATCTTTGATTTCTTCATACTCGAATCGCTCTGATCTCTCTGTTTGAAATCGACCCAATGCGTATAAAATCAACAAAGGTTTATGCGGAGCCCTTTGAGAATGCTTTTTCCATATGTTTATGTTTTCAACAGCATCAAGTAACGCTTTCCTATCCATAAAAAGCTCCTTCGAACATCATCACATCTAATTACAAGCACGACAAATCACCTTAACACATTATTCCTGTGAGAAGGCGAAATTGTATTATCATTTTAAACTGCATCCATTTTCCAGTAAATCTATTATTCATCAGTTCCCCCAAAGTGTTCTGACTTCCATATTTACCAGTTGGGATCATTGTAACATAATATGATGAAATAACATTATGCAAATTGAATAATTATTCTGAAAACTAAATGTTATCCATGAGTCTTTACCAGATTTATAATTCCTTCTCCATATTTCTCAACTTTTACAGATCCAAATCCACTGATCTTTAAGAGTTGATCATTACTGCGAGGTAATTTTCCGATAATTTCATCCATTTGTGCATTATTAAAAACAACGTATGCCTTAACATTCTCTGCTTTTGAAGTGTTATATCTGTATTGTTTGAGTGCATTATAGAGTTTAATGTTGCTGGTGGTAACTGGTGGTGCTTGTCCAGTTGCAGGGTTTAATGCAGTGACTGGCGTAGAGATTGGTGGAGCAATAGGTTCTACTTTTGGCTCCGCTATAGGTTGAACAGTTTTTTCTTTGGGCAAATACATTTCATATTTTGCAATTATTGGGTCAGGTCTTTCAATCGAGTTTGTAATCAATTCATCAGCGATTTCTTGCATCATTAATACAGCCAAGATGACCTCTTTATGAGATTTCATCATTTTCTCTAAGATCACTTTCAATTGGTCCGCACGAACAATTTTATTTTTAACATCTTTAGTTGCATATTTGTCAAATACGATGGTTTTAGGATTTGCTAAAACAACTAGTGATAACACTGGCGTATTTTTAATCAGTTTCATGTCCACTAAATACCTCTGTAACAAATCCACATGTCTCTGGTTTTGTGTGATTGGACTATACATGCCTTCTTTTTTTAATGTCTTACCTGCTGAATTCTTAAAAGTACGGGTGAATTCTCCCTTGTTGTTGATGTCAATATTACCATTAAGTAATTTCGTCTCGAGGATGCATATGAACTTGTTCGTTATGATCACATAGTCCATCTGAGCGGTTAGTCCATTATGTTCTAAGTATACATTGTGCAAACAAAGCATTGGAATATAGCTGTTTTTGAGTTCGAATTCCACGTTTTTTTCGCCAAAATCTCCTGATTTTATGGCGTACAGTTCGTATTTAATACTCTCAAGAATATTTTCTTCTTTGATGACTTCAGCCATTTGCTCAAGTCTTTCTATTACTTCAGATCTGCCTTCAAAGGGTTTAATGAATGTGGGCCCATCAATGCTTTTTCCGATGCTCATTATGTTCTGCTTAATTGACTTTAGTAACATGTTGTCCTCCTCCAAAATAAGTAGCATGCATTTTCCATTTTTCCCAATTCTTCCATTCCCCTCAAGTTTACCACACCGCTCAAGATTCTCTTTGGATAACTTTCCCTTGAAGTGAATTTTGATACAGTAGTCCTGAATAATCTGAAGTTTTCGTCTGACAACACATCCCTACAGCTCAAACACCTTATTCCCCACAGCCTCTCCAAACCATTCATCATGCTCTACGAAAACCACCGTGGGTTTGTAATCAAGCATGGCCTTCTCCAGTTGGCCTCTAAACTGTATGTCCATGTAGTTCAGCGGTTCATCCAGTATGAGCAAATGGTTCTTGGTGGACAGTGCCCTTGCGATGTCGATTTTCTTTTGTTCGCCACTGCTGAAGGATTCTATGGGGCGTTCATACAGTTCATCGGGCAGATCAAAGCGCTTCAACAGATCTTTGAACCTGTCTGTGTCGATGTCGCTTTCAGCCAAATGTTCCTTTATGTTTCCGAGTTGCCAAATTGGCAACTGTTTGCTTTCTGCGAGGATCAGATCATCTGTAACGGTGCGTTCCCCTTTGAAATCCTGAATTTCTCCGGTAATGATTTTAATCAGTGTCGTTTTGCCCGAACCATTTTTACCTTTAAGCCAAATGGCATCGCCTTTGTTGATTTTCATATGGATATCATGGAGGATTGTCTTGTCGTCATAGCCGTAGGAGATGTTTTTCAGTGTGATGAGATTTAGGGCGCCCACATCATCCTGATCAATGTCGAAGTCTTGTACCATTTCGTAATTCTGAAGCAGTTTCAATTTTGCCTGGAGATGTTTTTCCATTCGGCGTTCGAGCATTTTGGCACTTTTCATGAGTCTGGCGGATCTTTCACCGGTTCCTCTGTTGTGCGTTTTGTATGGATTTTTGACGCCTTCAATTTTTCCCGACCAATGACGTTTTTCTTTGGAGGAGTCTTCGAGTTTTTCGGTTTCTTTCTCGAGATTGGTTTTGCTGCGCAGTTCAAAAGCCTCATAGAGCGTCTTGTTGTGATGCCATGAGGTGTAGTTGCCTTTCTCTATGGTGATGTTGGATTTATTAATCGCTATGATGTGGTCCACTGTGGTATCGAGAAACTTCCGGTCGTGTGTGATGACAATGAAGCCTTTTTTCTTTACGAGGTAATCCGCAAGGATTCTTTTGCCTTCGATGTCGAGGTGGTTGGTGGGTTCATCCAGCAATATGAAATGGTTGGGACGCATGAACAGGGCAAGGATCAGCAGTTTGGTCTGCTCCCCTCCCGATAGTGTGTCAAAGTCGCGCTTAAGTAATGAGGCATCCAGCCCCAGCATTGCAATTTCCTTATGTATGTCCGTTTCTACGTTATAGCCGCCAAGTGCTTCATATTCCCCCTGAAGGCGAGCGTATTCCATCATGGATTCCTCGTCGTCATTTGATAGAAGTATCGTCATGGAGCTTTCCATGGACCTGAAGCCACCGACATTCTCCTTCAGGATATCCAAAGTGCTTGAGTATGCGCATGTGTAGTCGTATGGGAAGATCTCGGTCTTCACTGATTTTGTGATGCTGCCATTATCGGGTAAGAGTGAGCCGTGGATCAGTTTAAGCAGCGTGGTTTTTCCTCTGCCGTTTCTGCCAATGAGTCCGAGCTTCCAATCGGTGTCGATGGTGGCGGTGACGTTTTTGAATACGGGTTTGTAATATGTACCATAGGTGAAGCTGAGACTTGAGAGGGTTATGGCTGACATGGGTCTCCTCCTGTTTGAGTGTATGCAATAATACAAGGTCTATATATAACTATTCGACACTGGAAAGAATTGTCCTTTCCAAAACTGGAAATTGTGCGAAAATTTCAAACTTTTAAGAAGTGTTCATAGTGCTTGACTCTGGTGGTTTTTACATGTTATCATATCCCCTGGGTGCAGGGGTAACAACTACAACTATGGAGGACACAATGAAAAACTATCCTATCAGATGGTCATGGATCATCATCATAACATTTTTTGTTCTAGGTGCTTTTGATATACGTTTTGGCATTTTAGGAATTGTCTGCATGGGCACACCGATCTTGCACGCTCTGCGCGGGGAAGGAAAAGTTCACTGCATCAAATATTGTCCGAGGGGCTCATTTCTAGGTAAGTTTCTGGCTAAGATCAGTTTGGGATATGCCCTTCCGAAATTAATGGGCACCAGACAGTTCAAGAATGGACTGCTCATGCTTATGGGCACTGTGTTTACATTTGCGATCATCCACTCCGGTGGTGATTTTACTAAACTCTCTGCAGCGTTTTATAGATTCATGGGGATCTCGTTTATCGTTGGGATTGTCATGGGCATCACGTATAAGCCGAGAAGCTGGTGTGTGGTGTGTCCTATGGGTCATGCCACTCAAGTGATCAAGGAGATTCAGGTGGCTAAGCCGCAGGTTTCTACAGCTTCGAGACGGGTGACTGCTAGGGATAATTAAAAAATGAACCGTAACAAATCAATTTGATTTGCACGGTTCATTTTTTAATTATGGGTTATTTTAGAGCAGCACCTTGTCCTAAAACATTTATTTTAACAGTAATCTTTCTTATTCCCATTCTGTGCGGATGATTTACATGGGATTTACATGTATTTTTTGTCGTTTTTCATGGCTTATGAGTGAATTAGTATGGATTCAGTATCACGCCTGTGCGTTAGCTAAGTTCATTTAACTCGCTTGCTAAAGTAAAAGGAATCAACTCATGATCCTGAGTTTCAATATATGCCTTTTCTTCATGCATGTAGTCCACAATTTGTTTTGAACGGAATTCTTTGAACTTGTCTGCAACTAACTCAAGAACGCTTAACTCATCCTTTGAAAATGCACTTTTATCAACTTTGGTTGTCGGAACTATTTTATATCCAATATCTTCATACATCATCTCTTCTACAACACAAATTGTGGGAACACTAAGAATTTCATTAAATCCAATAGGCAAAGCCCCATAAGTCATATGCTCATATACAAGCCCGGTCATCGACTGACCATGTCGTCTATAATAAATCGCGTCTGTATACCACAATAATTTCATCATTTTAACTTTATAGAGATGATTCACCTCATTAGCAAAATACCCCATAACCGTTGTCAATTTCTCAACGTCTAAGATTTTGAAACCATTGTAATCACTTTCTTCTTCAAACTTAGTGTACAAACTTTTTATCTCTTGCATCTTTAAATACATGTGACTGTTTAAATCTAATCTCCTTTTGACACTTAGTCGAATTTCACTGTATCGTTTATCTGCAAATCGATCTTTATGCTTATCAAGGTATTCAAGTGCTAACATACTGTTCTCACGAACCATTCTCATTACGCTATCATATGTTTCATCTTGTATTGTTTTGCTTTCATATCGTGTTACAGTTACTTCTCCCCAACCTAATAACGCCGCAAATTCACTTTGAGTTAAACCATAGTACGATCTAATCTCGGCTATTTCATTTGATGTTAACAATCCTTTAATTGTTCTATATGCATCTCGAACTTTCAATAGATTGGAATCCATTACCTTCGATGGTACAAACTCATCCTCTTCGTCATCGGCTTTATCACAAAGGAAATAGACTTCTTCATAATCAACAACCTCTCCTTTAAAAGGAGCTTGTGTCTCACGAAGTCTTTTTTCTACCATGTGAGTAACCCCACATACTGGGCAATTCATCTCAATACTTTCAATTAATTTGTCTTTCATTTCAAACCCTCCTTTTCCATGTTCCAGATTATGCGTATGGTAAAGTGTCCGGGAATGGATGTCTTGCAAAGTGAAAGGATACGCAAAATACCTTTCCATTTACACGATCTCTAATCTTCGCTTTTATATATACATCTCTATTTTTTATTGATTTCGCAAATGCAAAAAACGGCGGCCACGATGGATCTTTATCGTCAATAAAAGTTTCTAAGTATTCGGATATATCTAGAGAAATCAATTGGTGCCACACATCTTTTCTATCAAAATCTAACTCCAGCATCGTATTTGCTGTTGTATAAGGATCTATAGGTGATTCCGCTTTCTTTTTTGGAAGAATATCTAAATCTTTATCTATATCAAAATCTGGACTATTCAATACACTTATAAGATCATGAAGAAATGCTTCGACATCTTCTTTTAAGGATATAATTTTTGTGCTTTTGCTCATGTCACCCCTCCTACAATATAATTATAACTATCAATTGATAGTTCGTCAATACCTATTGTTATCACATTATTTAATTTGGAGAGAACTCATTTTGCAACAACACCTTCCATATGAATAAACATATTTGAACTGTTTCTATCTGAGGTGGGTAAACATAGTTACAAGTTAGGTTAGTATAGTTTCGCTTCGCGAGAACTACCTTGAACAGTTTGAACATAGTTACTTTAGGCTAGTATAGTTTCGCTGCGCGAGAACATTACCTTGAACAGTTTGAACATAGTTACTATATTAATGAGTTTGAGTTCTACAGACATTCTGATAGACAACACATAGACGCTAATGAGCTTTTGCAAAGCAAAAGCTCAACTACGCGCTGTTTTTCTGACGAAAAACAGTACCTACGCCCAAATTTTCGCTTCGAAAAAAATTATGGAGGTATATAATGAAATATAGAATCGAGGTTGTAATTAAAAAGCCTAGAAGTGAAATGTTGGTTTTGTTTCAAGATGTAGAGTTCATGAAAAAGTGGCAACCTGGATTTCAGTCACTTGAGGTTATTGAAGGCCAACCAGGAGAGGTCGGTTCTAAAAGTAGGCTCACTTATGTGACAAAGGACAAACCCTCTGAAATTATCGAAACGATTATTCTGAAAGAATTGCCTGACCGCTTTGATTTTTTGTATGAGGCAAAGAATGTAAAGAACTGGGCAAGAAATAGCTTTGTTGATCAAGGCGATCAAGTGCTTTGGATTGCTGAGCATGAGTTTGCGTTCTCTGGAATTATGAAAGCTCTGGGGTTGTTTAAAGCGATGTTTGTCAAGCAGACGACAAGAGATATGAATACGTTTAAGACGGTTGCTGAGGCAAAGATATAAATGGGTGTGTAGATTGTGTAAATTAGTATAGTCGTATGAGGTTTGATGCTCATGCGACTTTTTATTGTTTTTGGGAAAATGAAGTCAAAGGCAGGAAAAAGCCTGCACTATGACGGGTGCAGGCTTAGAGGATAGGATTGGCGCCATTCGTTTGTTGAATGAGGCACTCTGTAATCTATTATTATTTTAGTTCGGGTGAGCTATTTATACGGATTGAACATAGTTACTTTAGGCTAGTATAGTTTCGCTGCGCGAGAACACAACCTTGTACGGCTTGAACATATCTACTTTCGGCTAGTATAGTTTCGCTTCGCGAGAACCATACCTACGCCCAATTTTTCGCTTCGCGAGAAAATTGTAGTTCGCGTGATGGTATCGCTTTATAGCTTATGTGAACATAGTTACTTTCGCTCCTGCATTTGTTCCAAATGCTACGTTCGCGTGATTTTCAGCTGCGCTGAAAATCATCAATCGTCGTCATCATCATCGTCGTCGTCATCATCGTCGTCGTCCATTTCGAATTTTACGATTTCGCCTGTGTAGGCATCTATTTCAATTTTGTATAATGTGCCTTCAAGTTCGATTTCAAATTTGTATTCGTCATCGTCTTGATCCATTTTTACGATGTTGCCATTAACGCGGTTGAGAGCGATAGTTCGTGCTTCATCAGAAGTGATACGTGTGCCTTGTGAATACTCGTCATCATCATCGTCATCCACTTCAAGTTTGATGACTGCTCCAGTATAAGCGTTGATTTCAATTTTGTATTCTTTACCATCAAAGTATATTTCGAATTTATATTCATCGTCGCCTTTATCCATTTTAACGATGTTTCCGTTAGCAAGGCCTAGAGCGATTCTGCGTGCTTCTGTTTCTGTGATGCGTGTGGCAGAGTAATCTTTGTCATCATCGTCATCGTCCATTTCAAACTTGACGATTTCTCCAGTATAGGCATTAATTTCAATTTTATATTTTGTGCCTTCAAGTACGATTTCAAATTCATATTCGTCATCATCTTGTTCAGTGTCTACGATTGTGCCGTTGACACGTTTCAGTGCGATAATTCTAGCTTCATCAAGTGTGATGCGAGTGCCTTTGTCATCTTTGTCGTAGTCATCGTCATCATCGTCGTCAGGGAACAAGATTTGTTTGATGGCATTGACTTCTTTTTCGGTGAAGTAATTTTCAAGTGAGAAGTCTGAGCGGTTGGCTACGCGCACCAATTCTTGTATGGACATGGAAGCCAAGTCTTGCTTGTTTAAAGTAGGATCCATGCTGAGTAGTGTGTTGATGAACTGCAGTTTACCTTTTGATATACTTAAATTGTCTTTATCTTCAGTTTTCACGCTAAGTGATTGTGAAATTACCACTGATTCAATGAGATCTTTTTCAAGTTCGAATTTTATGACTTTTTCTATGGTGTCACTATGTGCGTTGCGTTTGTCTGCGTTTTTGTTGTAGACTGAAACCAAAATCATATTTTGGTCGAATCTGAGGTAGTCCATTTCAACGAGCTTGCGTGTAATGGTTTCCACCGCTTCTTCAATGCTGAGTTTTTCAAGGGAAAGGGATTCAATGATTGCCTTGGCTTCGTCATTGACACCCTCTACTTCTACCACTTTGCCTGCACGGTTGATTCCAATTTCAAAACTTGGGTTGACGTCCAGGTAAACCATGGTGTCAGGAGTAACATACTGATATCTGTATCCGAAAAATGCGAATAGGAATATCGCCGCTATTGCGGCCACTTTGTATATTGGGAGTTTTTTGGCTGACTGCTTGGTGATGTGATCGTGCATTGCCATTTTTTCAACTTTTGCATTTTTGATTTGGTCCATTTTGTCTATTGGCGCTTCATCAATTCCGCGCTCTATTTTTTTGATGATTTGATCATTGTTCATAGGTCTTTCCTCCTTCTTCTAGAAATGTTCTCAACTTCTTAAGTCCTCTATGATATTTGGATAATACCGTTGAGATGTTTAGGTTTAATAAACTTGCGATTTCTCTATGCTTCAGTCCTGATACGGAAAACAGCAAAATGATGGAACGCTCAGTATCACCTAGCTCTGCAAGTGCCGCCTCGAGTACCAATCGGTTTTCAGGGTGCATTTCGTATGACAAATTGATCTTGTCAAAGACTTCAGTTTCTCCAACCATCACTTCGCGGTTTCTTTTTCTGAGTTCGTCGAGAAACAGGTTCTTGGCGATTGAAAAGATCCAAGCCATTGGTTTTCCCAGGGGCTGGTACAAATGCGCGGCTCCCATGACTTTGATGTAAGTCTCCTGCAGCAGATCCACTGCCAGATTGTGATCCTTTGTCAGTGAAAGAAGGTATGCATAAAGTGTTCTTTCTGTTGAACTATAAAGTGTCTCAAGTGCATCCATATTGCCGTCTGCAATTTGCTCAAACAGATTGTCGTTTATATTAATATTGAGTCGTTTTTTTAAGATGGCCGATTCGTCAACCAGCATCGCTAAAGTCAGCATGTTTCATCTCCTTTATATAGTGTTAACGGATGAAAGTCTCGTTTTATTGCATCCATTTTTATTATTACCCGAATTTTTGTGGATTAAGGTTTCGCACAATGCTAAAATATAAAAAACAACATATTTTAACGGAGGATTTATGTCAACAGAACAAATTGATATCGACCGCAATCATCGAATACTGAGAGTCATCGCAATTACCTACTCCATCATCGGCATTACCTCATTGATCGGTGGATATGCAGTATTTCTCGCTCCTGGGTATTCAGGAAATCTCACTGCATTTTCTCTCGGAATCATCACATTTTTTGCGCTACTGGCAACACTTAATGCTCTCTATCTCAGGAAGAAGATCAACCGTTTCTCAACTTTGTTCACTTTGACAACAGGATATTTGCCTTTAGGGTTCTTCAGTTTGTTGATGGTTCAATCCAATAGGCTATCATTTTTGACCATTGTGATGTTCTTGATCCCTCTGGCTCTGAATTCCAAACGCAGGTATACGATTGGCTTTGGCGCACTTGGACTTGTGACGCTTGGATATTGGACCATCGTCAGTGGTCTCCTTGAATCGACTGAAAAGGCAATGCTTTTTGTGATTGGAATCCAGATTTTTGCAGTGGTCATGGTGGTTTCCAATGGCTTTTCTGGTGTACTGAAACAAGCTTCTGAGGCGGCGGAGGAGATTAGGACCAAAGCTGAGGCGGAACGGGAAGATTTTAAGAAACGTCAAAAGACTGTGGATGAAGTCAAGCTCAGCATCAGCAATATGTATACAAAAATCGAACAATCCTCAGATGCCATGAACTCGCTCGTTCAGGCCATGGATGAAATCAGCAAAGGCTCCTATGATCAAACGACTGCCACTGAGACAATCAGCCAAAAGAGCAAACAAATATTGAGTCAGATCAACGCCTTCAGGGACGATGTCACTGCGGTGAGCGAGCTCTCGACCCACATAGCGACCCTCAGCAGCGCACTGGACAAATCGAATGAGCAAATCGGCATTCACGCTTCATCCAATACTCAAACCATCGACAGACTGAATCTTCAGGTCAAAGGGAATGCCGCACAACTGGGCACGATCAAGGATGTGCTGCAACTTGTCAAAGCGGTCGCCAACCAGACCAATTTACTCGCACTCAATGCCTCTATTGAGGCGGCAAGAGCTGGTGACAGCGGCAAGGGATTTGCGGTGGTCGCACAGGAAATCAGAAAACTTGCAGAAGATACGGATGCCTTATCAAGCAAGATCGATATCGAAATCGGCTTGGTGACGGATTCATTTGATCACTTGCTGAACAGTTTCAGCGGATTGGTCGAGTCCAACGGAAGCACTGTTGAATCATTGAATCAGATATCGAAAAACATCAGCAATTTGGATCAAGGTATCGATACTCTGAAGGCGAAATCAATGACAATGAATTCAGGCGTCAACGGGATTGTCACTGCCAATTCAGAACTGGCACAAAGCACTGAAACAATCAGTGCCACTCTCGAGGAGAGCATGGCCATTATCGAGGAGGTCAAAGCTACTACGGATAGTATTGACAGGGATATGGATGAAATAAAAATCATATCCAATTCAATTGATCAAACGATTGCGTTGATTTGATACGCTAGTATAGTTTCGCTTCGCGAGAACCATACATTTTTCGCCATGCGAGATAATTAATATTGAAGCCACTTCACATCTAGATTTGTATTCTAGTTGTGAGGTGGCTTATTTTTGTTGGGGTTTGGCGTAGGCCAAATTTGTCATAATGAAAATTATATGCTGTATCACGACAATATTTTTCTATCAAAGTGTCCTATGACTATCTATTTCTATCTAATGTACTAAAATAAAAACTAACCTATAATTATTTGTAACGAATGAAATTTAATTGGGAGGTTTCTATTTATGAGAAAAGCATTTATATCACCATCAAAGTATGTGCAGGGCGAAGATGAGCTTTTGAATCTCGGTTACTTTGTCAAAACTTTTGGAGAGTCGGCACTTTTGATTGCTCATGCAGAGGATGTCAAAAGGGTAAAAAGTAAGCTTGAAGAAACGGAAAAAAGGTTTGGAATCAAATTCATAGAAAGTAATTTTGGCGGTGAGTGTTCCAGAGATGAGATCAAACGACTTGAAGAAGTTGCAGCTAAAAATAATTGTGCGTGCACCATAGGACTTGGCGGCGGAAAAGCTATCGATACGGCAAAGTGTGTTGCTAAGAGTCATGCACTCATCATTTGCCCGACCATTGCGGCAACCGATGCGCCTACCAGTCACTCTGCGGTGCTTTATACACCTGAAGGTGCTTTTGATGATTATGCCTATTTTAGTCAAAATCCAAGTGTTGTTCTTGTAGATACAACCGTCATCGCGAAAGCACCAACAAGATTTCTGGTATCGGGTATGGGCGATTCTCTTTCAACATATTTCGAAGCGCGTGCAACCAGAATGTCCTATTCAAATGTCAACGCAGGGCTCCCATGTGGCTTCAGAGAAGGACACTCCGAAGGCGCAAAAGGAACAAATACCGCATTTGCACTTGCAAGACTCTGCTACGAAACACTCCTTTCAGATGGTCTAAAAGCGAAACACGCTTGTGATGTTGACCAAGTGACTCCAGCACTCGAAAATATTATTGAGGCAAATTCGCTCCTTTCAGGTCTTGGGTTCGAAAGCGGCGGGCTTGCCGCAGCACATGCCATACATGACGGATTGACCATTTTGGAGGGAACACACAAATATTTCCACGGTGAGAAAGTGGCTTTCGGAACATTGGTCCAATTGGTTCTTGAAAATGCTCCAACAGAAGAAATTGAAGAAGTTTTAGCTTTCTGCTTGAGCGTTGGACTTCCTGTATGTCTGAAAGACATAGGCGTTGATTCACTTACTGACGAAGAGCTTCATGCTGTGGCAGCCAAAGCGTGTATTCCTGAAGAATCCATTCATTCAATGCCTTTCCCGATAACAATTTCCGCTGTGGCAGCTGCCATCAAAACAGCCGATGTCATCGGAAAAGCTTATAAAATGAAATTCGAAAGGAATTCACATGAATAAAATAATCAACAAC
This sequence comes from Firmicutes bacterium UBA5201, assembly GCA_002412775.1. Taxonomy (GTDB): domain Bacteria; phylum Bacillota; class Clostridia; order Peptostreptococcales; family Acidaminobacteraceae; genus Fusibacter_D. Next base: position 136,640 of record DHVT01000023.1, read on the forward strand.
CCCAACCATCTGGTCTATGAGATGTGCAAAGGGATCGAACTTGCTCATCCCGAACTTCAATTTGTTGAAAAATTCAAAATCATAAAGAAAAAAAACATCAATAAAGAAAAGGTTACCTTAATCAGTGGCGGCGGAAGCGGACATGAACCCGCACATGCTGGATATGTAGGTGAAGGCATGCTGGATGCGGCTGTCTGCGGTGATGTTTTTGCATCGCCTTCGCAAATACAGGTCTATCAAGCCATCCGGGAAACCACTAGCAACAAAGGCACACTGCTCATCATCAAAAATTACAGCGGTGACATGATGAACTTTAAAAACGCTGCTCACCTTGCCAAGGAAGATGGCATCCACATTGATTATGTCAAAGTCGATGACGATATCGCTGTTCAAGACTCTCTCTATACTGTTGGTCATAGAGGTGTAGCAGGAACAGTCTTTGTTCACAAGATCGCCGGTGCGCTTGCTGAAGCTGGAAAGAGTTTGCAGGAAGTCAAAGCAGTGGCTGAGAAAACAGCTCAAAATGTCAAGAGTATTGGATTTGCATTCAGCTCCTGTACAGTGCCTGCAAAAGGATCCCCTACTTTTGATATCGCAGATGATGAAATGGAATATGGTGTTGGAATTCATGGCGAGCCCGGTATAGAGCGCGAAAAAATCATCTCAGCCAATGAACTTTCCTCAAGAATGGTCGCTTCGCTCTTAAGTGCGTTGGATATGACAAGCGGTGAGGTTGCCCTCATGATCAACGGCTTTGGCAGCACTCCACTCCAAGAGCTCTATGTTCTAAATCACGCTGTATACAAAGAGTTGGTTGGTGCTGGAATTACAGTCCATAGAATATTCGTTGGCAATTATATGACAAGCATCGACATGATCGGAGCTTCCGTATCCATCCTTAAGGTTGATGATGAACTGAAGATGCTTCTGAATGCCCCATGCAAAACGCCTGGCCTCAGCATTCATGGCCAAGTATCACAGGCGGAATATGTCCCCTTGTCGATTGAAAATGTTAGTTCAAAGCCAAACGACATTTCGTACGAGATGCAAACGGATGAAGTCCATGCGATTATTGAAAATGAACGATTATCACTTAACAATTTGCACTATTTGGTCGACGCCATGAGCGAGTGTATCATAAGAAACGAAGTGCCTTTCTGTGAGCTGGATGCCATAGCCGGAGATGGAGATTTCGGGATGAGCATTGCCAAGGGATTTAAGAGACTCAAATCCGAGTGGAACGAGCTGATTACCACTTCCAGTTCAATAGGCGAATTTTTGGAAAGCTGTTCATTGATTATTATGGAGCATTGCGGTGGTGCTTCAGGACCAATTTGGGGATCCGCATTCAGAGGTGCAAGCAAATTCGCAGGAAATGCATCTGATTTGTCTCTTATGCAATTTGCAGACATGATTCAGTCTTCCATAAAAGCGATTCAAAATACTGGTGAAAGAACCTTTGGTCGCGGTGCGGTTGTCGGTGATAAAACGCTCATTGACGCACTGGTTCCTTTTGCGGACTCGCTAAAAGCTAGCGCTGTCGATCAACTTACTTTTAAAGAAGCTTTTAAGTTGGCTGCAGCGAGTGCTGTAGAAGGCGCAAATAACACCAAGCTCATATCTGCTAAGATGGGACGGGCTGGAACCGTTGGTGAAAGAAGCATTGGTCATCCAGACGCAGGTGCACAGGCATTAGGTGTCATTTTCACTGAACTTGCGGACTTAGTACAATAAAAAAAAACCTTCTGCTTAAAAATTCAATCCATGAATCTTTTTGCAGAAGGTTTTTATTTTATTATGGTTCTTCTATAGTTTTGAGGTGTGATCCCTGTAGCTTTTTTAAACAGCTTTATAAAATAACTTGCATCTTCATACCCACAGGACAATGCCACATACTTTACTGTGATGTCTGGGTTGAGTAACAGCTGCTTAGCGTGATTTAAACGAAGGGATTCAACATATTTCATAATACTGATGCCATAGGTCTTCGAAAACAATCTGCTGAAATAGCTGTCTGAGACATTACAAATTTGTGCCAAATGTTTTAAAGTGTGTTTCTCACAAAAGTGTTCCTCTAAATATTTCATTGCCGGCAACAATAGTTCAGAGCTGTTTCTTTGCGTGATATTCACTACCGGTTCTGATGCAAGAGTCAATTCATTCAGCAATTTTTCTCCTGGATTTTGAACCATATACTGGCATATGGTTTGGAGTATTTTAGAGGATGCTTCAATTTTCGAATAAGAAATCGTTGGCAATTGATCATAAAAAGTTTTAAGAGCCGGTTTTTCATCAAAAAGCGTCTTTAAGTCACTCAATCTGTAGATTGTTTCAATCGCCGGTGATGGTTCATTTTGATCCAGTCTGATTTGTCCTGCCATAATGGCGCCAAGATACATGTCATTTATGATAATGGGAACTGCGATGTCGACAATATTCGCATGACACATGTAGATAAAGGGTTTTTTTGACCTGGCCGCTTCAAGACCACCATGTGAATCACATTTCTCGCAAAGAGCTGCATAATCAGGTAAAATTCTGATTTGACTGCAAAATTCACTACATTCGCTGTGTGAATTCAGCGGTCTTCCTTTGTAGTCCACTGTAATGATCGCAAGGTCCGTGGATTTGGCTAAATTATCCTGAATGTGCTGAAATTCAGCAGTCTTAACGGTGTCATAAAGATTTATCCATGTTTCATTCAACAAACTTCCCCCCTTTTTATGTATGCCAACTGATTCTTTTATATTTTGATTATAACATATCACTGTTGCATTTTAGTCGCCCACGCCATATCCATATTAAGCCTCATCTAAATGAGAAAGGATACTTTCCATCAACTCACCCATATTTGGGAATGGGAAAGTATGACCCATACCATCGATCCACAAGCCTTTTGCATTTGGTATTACTTCTACGAGCTTCTTTCCATGTTCAATTGGCATAAATTGGTCGTCAGTTCCATGGATTACAAGAGTTCGAGTATCTATAGTTTTAAGTTTCTCATATCGTGATGGTGTAACTTCCACGGCTTTGCGATGTTGTAACACCCCACTTAAATTAAAGCCCTTTCGCTTTCGAAGATCATATAAAACTACCTCAGCAATCTCTTTGATGTCGATTTTTTCATATCCTAAACCACTAATTGTTTTCGCAATCCGTTCCTTAATCAAATTTTTCTCACCGCCTACTATACGGTACTTTAACAATGGAATCGCCTTCACCATAGAACTCATAAAGTAACTTGAGCTCATTCCTGGTATTTCAGGATCTATAGCATAACCCGTTGTCAACATCAGCGTAAGAGTGGTCACTCTATCCGGATGATTGATAGCAATTTCTTGTGCTATCATTCCTCCCATAGATAGTCCAACAATATGTGCTTCATTTATTTGAAGTGCATCTAGTACCGCAACAGCATCTTCTGCCATATCTACTAACGAATATGGATTCTTATTATCCCAATCAACTACCCAATCAGACATCCCTGTTCCTCTTTGGTCGTAACGAATTACTTGATAGCCGGAGTCAACAAATTCCTGCACAAATAATCGAGGCCAATCCAATGCACTCGCTCCCATTCCAATATTTAGCAAAACACTTCCTTTCAACTGATTTTTAGGAGAAATACTTTCATACCAAATATCCAAACCGTTTGATGTATCAACACCTGTTTTACCAGTAAACAGTTCGGGCAACGGATTATTTAATACCTCATTGATAATAGCGTCCGTTTCTGCTGGGAGCTTTGGACCTGCTATTAAGATCCAAATTGTTAAGCATGCAAATATTGTTAAAATAATTGAACCAACTATAATCATAGTTCTCCCTCTCTTATGCTTTTTAGGCTTCACTACCTAAAGTTCACATCTATATTCCTATTCTCTCACAAAACATTCTATAAATACAATGTTAAGTGTAAAAACAAGACTCATTTCGAAGGGGTGAACTTCGATAATGAGTCTGTTTGGGTTCTAAGGGTTCTATGGCCATGGATTCAGCAATTACATAGACGCTAATGAGCTTTTGCTTAATAGACATTCTGTTTGCCCCAACATAGACGCTAGTAAGTTTTTGCTACGCAAAATCTTACCTACGCGCTGTTTTTCTGACGAAAAACAGTACCTACAACGAATTGATGACTTCAATATCCAGTCCTGTAGTTGTTTGAATCACTGATGGTTCAATGCCACTTAGTTTCAGTTTTTTTGCTATTTCAATTTTTGTTTGATCTTTACCAATTTCTTTTCCTTGCTTTAAACCTTCTTCCAGGCCTTTTTCCAGGCCTTTTTCCAGTCCTTCTGCAAGACCTCTTTCCATTGCATCATCAAATCTTTGAACCATATCAAGCACAAAAATTTCCTTGTTTAAAGCTTCGTGTTGCAAATTAGGATCGTTTTGAAGTTCTTCCAATTCTCTTATCGCTTTTTGTATTACAAGAGGCAAATCAGTTCTCTCTGATAGTTTCATAAGATCATCCTCGTTTCTTAATCTGAGAAATTCCGCCCAATCGATTAATAAATCGTTTTCTATACTTCTATTATACGCGTTGAGTTTAATGAGTTCAAGTACGTGAATTTCCAGGTGGTCTGTAAACTTATTATGTTCTTCAGTTTCGAGTATTTGAAACTTGGTGTGCATGCGTGGTGATGTAAACAGTTCAAAGTAAACGATGTTGATTACAATACATTTTTTAAGTTTCCTATAGGCATTGCCCTGTTGCAAACTTCCTGAATACATTTTTGACCAATAATAAAGAACACGTTCTTTATATGCTTGATGATTCAACACTTGAAGTTCAACATCAATCTCAGTCAAATCTTTAAGTCTTATTCTCAAATCAAGCCTACTTTGTTTGAATTCAATATTCTCAGAGTTCATTTCATTATTCAGAATCTCAAGATCTTCAAAGTTATCCATGGGCATTCCCAGTATTCCACTGAGAAGTGACATCAAGGGTTGTTTGTCTTTCTCGTTAGCAAAAAGCGCTTTAAAAATTATGTCATTTCTTGGGGTAGTGAATGTTTTGAATTTTGACATTGTATCCTCCTAAAATTTGTTAATTCTAGTTTACAACAAACTTGAGTTAATTACCATTATTTCCCATAAACTGTTCAAGTATAAAATTTCAGTGTCATAGACGTCCTTTGTTGCGATCTAAGTATCTTTGCTGTAGTGAAGTGCGTCAGCACCTTTAATCGAACAAAGAAAAGACCCTCTCGCAGGCAGGATTTGCGAAGAAAGTCTATTTGAGTTCTATATGAGTTCTATGATCATGGATTAAGTAGTTACATAGACGCTAGTAAGTTTTTGCTACGCAAAATCTTACATACGCGCTGTACTATTCATCACTACCACTATGCGGTTGTGATGAATAGTACTGTTACAGTTTTCCCAAAATCAACATACTCCCCTATAAGGTCCATGCTCACATACCTCAGATCCACCAAAGTGACTGTGCTGTATTCCTCAAGCAACAGGGGCGCAAGACTGCTGGCGAAGGAGTCCCTGAAGATCACTAGGGATTTGCCGGAGGTGTTCGCAGGGTTCTGGATTTCGACGATTGGTGTCGGTCCGGAGAGGAACAGGTCGTATCCGTCCACACCGCTGAAGGCATCAATGTCGTAAACATCTTTTGCTGTGGTCTCGCCATTTTCACTGTAATGCAGTGCGACAGCACCTTCAATCGAATCGTTTGTCAAATAGGTGATGTGATCCGCACCTATGAGTCCAGCGGCTCCCCCATGGTACGCGCCGTAAAAAGGCGAGAGGGTCTCATGGGTGTAGTTCGATGCGTCAAACGCGGTCTCAAACCCCATGGCTGACTCTAGTAGTTGCATGACCCCGCCCAGATGGTCCTGTTTCCAGTGCAGGTCGGTTCTGTAGTAGTCATCGAGGGTCAGAGCGCCGAACAGGTCGATGTATGTCCAATGGGTGATGCCGGCGTTTATGGTAGCGATCATGGCGTTGTAGTCATTGAAGAGATATTTGTCGTCATCGCGGATGAAGTAATTTTTGTCGGGAATGATGGCGTGGTAGACATCAAGCCCGGTGAGGTAGCGTTCATAGATGGCTTCGATTTGCTTTGCGGCGTTTTTGTATTCCTGAAGTTTTTTGTCGTAATCCATTTTGAAGACATGGCCATCAGTGATGAAATATGAATTGTTGTCGTATTTCTGGAACACGCCGTACTCAATTAGAGCTTTGAGGTTTCTAAGGGGGTTTCGGTACACCATCTGATCCACGGCGTACTTTTCGAAGTCCTCAAAGAAGTCGCCGCTGAGTAATGATTCGGTGGTGAGTTCGGGAAACGGCTTCAATTTGCGTCGCTCCGTCATTGAGATCGCTATGTCGGATGTGATGAGGTTCAGCAGCATGACCAGGATCAAAGTCGCTGTGAATGCCAGGGTGGTTCGTTTCTTGGTGGTCCACTTTTTATTCATTATGTTGGCCTTTCAAAATCTGAAGTATAGGAACGGGTTGAAGGATGAATCGATCAGGAATCCTGTGACGGCTAGGAGCACCAGTACAGTGGCTACGGGTTCAAAGTGTGCGAGCTTTTCGAACGCTTTCAGGCGGGCTTTTAGATTCACGATAGGTGTCGAGAACACGATGGCTAGGGTCAGCAGGATTTTGTTGCTCATCAAGTGGTAGATCGACTCATCTGAAACCAGGGGAATCTCGAGGAGTCCCAGCATGCCTTTTGTCACGTTGGCTGCTTCGGTGAAGCTTGAGCTGTTGAACAGCACGAAACTGAATAGGACGATGGTCAATGTGTAAAGGTGCCCGATCAGACCTGGCGCTTTTTGTAGCATTTTGAGTAAAAAGAGTTTCTCGAGTATGAGGATGATACCGAACAACACGCCCCATACGATGAAGTTCCACGCCGCGCCATGCCAAATGCCCGTGGCGAGCCAGACGATGGCGATGTTGCGGTACCATTTCCATTTGGTGGTCCGGTTGCCGCCGAGCGGAATATAAAGATAGTCCCTGAACCACTGGCCAAGGGACATGTGCCACCTTTGCCAAAACTCGGTGATGCTTCTTGAGATGTACGGATAATTGAAGTTCTCCAGGAAGTGAAATCCGAACATCCGTCCGAGGCCGATGCCCATGTCGCTGTAGGCTGAGAAGTCGAAATAGATTTGCAGCATGAAGCCCACTGCTCCGAGCCAGTAGAACAGTACCGAGGGCTGCTCAGCATATTTTGCGAGCGCCCAGAGTGTGCCCAGCGGATTGGCGATGATCACTTTCTTGAGGAGTCCGGTGACAAAGCGTTTGACGCCATATGCGAAATTTTCAGTGGAATGTGTGCGGTTTTTAAGTTCCTCTTCAATGGTTTTGTATCGGACTATTGGTCCTGCGATGAGTTGCGGGAACAGCGAGACGTATAGTGCGAGATTGGCGATATTTCTTTGTGCCCTGGCCTCTCCCCTGTACACATCGATCACGTAGCTCATGATCTGGAACGTGTAAAAACTGATGCCGATGGGCAGAGCGATTTTGGTCCATCTGATGTCGAGGCTGAGTGCTGCGGTCAGATTCTCTGCGAAAAAATTGAAGTACTTGAATACGGCGAGCATGAGGATATCGGAGGCAATGGCTCCTGCCAGGATCCGTTTGGCTCTGAGACTTCCTTGGTGCTTTTCTATGCCTATTCCGGCGATGTAGTTGACGACCACACTGCCGAGCAGCAACACTATGTAAACCGGTTCTCCTACGAAATAGAAGACCAGGCTGGCGAGCAAAAGCGTGTAGTTTTTAAACCTGCTAGGCGTTAAAAAATACCCCACGAGTACGAGAGGTAAAAAATAATAGATGAATGTTATGCTTGAAAAAACCATATTTTTTCCTCCTGTACTTTATGGGGTGTAAAGGGTTTACTCCGCAAGTGAGGTAAAAGCGTCATGTAATGCAGCTGAGTCGTTGATCATGATGAGGATGACCAAATTGCCGATGTTGTCCACGATGATGTCATCTTCTTCGACGCCTACGCAAATCCATTTTCTCGGATCCACTTTGGTTTTGATGGTTTCTTTGATGACTTCGATATCGGCACCGTCTTCCACTCTGAGCAGTACCACAGAATGCGCAATGGAGCTCATCATTGGCTCTGATGCAAGGGCTTCGGTGTACTCAACATCGTTTGTTCCGATGAAGTAAGCTTCATTTTCTTCTGTGAGTTCTGTGTTTGCGAGGTTTGGAAGCTCCAGTCCTGAATTCTCATAAAGGGTTTCCATGATGACGCTGAGGTCTTCCTTGAGCAGCGGATTTTCCACTTTAGATTCTGCTTCCGAACTACTACACCCTACGCCTAAAACCAACATGATGCTGAATACCGTGAGTAAAATCATTTTTTTCATTTTGTCTTTCTCCTATTGTGTTTTGTTTTTGTTTTCCTAGGTTAAGACGGATGTGGGTTCAGATTAGTTCCGGAATATTTGTTAAGTGTTTGTAATGGGCGAAAAAATAAGACCCGTTTCGCAAAGGGTTGGGGATGCGAAATGGGTCTTGTTGGGTTTTATGTGCACTTCCACAATGCCATAGGATGATTCTTGATCCGCTCCAATATTTCATCTGATTCAAAAAGAAGTTCAGGAATATATTCTTTTACCCTAAAGGCATCAAGAAATTTCCACTCGTTATCATCCAACTTCAACAATGCCTCAAGTATTTTTCTAACTTGAAATTGAGAGGTTTTGAGATCAAATTTATCCTTGCTTCGCAAAACTGGATAAAGATCAGTCTTGATACGCTGCTGAGTAACTTGGTCAATATTGCTGAACTGAAATTCTATAGGAGGAGATTCTGATCCAATTGCACTATAAAAGACTATGCACTTCCTCAACAATACTTTATCCAAATCATCAAAGTAGTCAGACATTACTAGATTATGAATATCATATAGATCTCTGGGTGCTGTTCTATTAAACAACGCAACAATTTTGCTTGCGAATATTTCAATTGGATCAACGCAAAGAACCGAAATGCCAGTAGGTTCCCAGGTTGATTTAAAAAATCTATGCTTGATTTGCAAAACATGGCTTCGAAGCATGTAATTAATTTCAATTTTAATATTATCCTTCGTTCCACCTGCATTTGTATATTCATATATAAAAGAATCTAATGCATGATAGTTCTTGGATTTTGTACTCAGTGAATAGTCATTAGCAATCATATACTTTGCTATTCGATCATTTATCCTATTTCTTGAGATCATCATATCATCCCTGCTGATATTCTCTGAAAAGTCTAAATCAATATCAACAGATAATCTTGGCAAATCAAATATGGTAAGATTGATTGCTGTCCCACCTTTCAATGACAATGATTTTCCAAGCAACTCATCGGTTTCCAAAAACCTCAAGACTTCAGTTAATCGACAGATTTTCTCGTAAGTATCACGTACGAATCCAAGTTCTTTAGCTTGTTTTCCCAGCAACACCTTACTCCATTCACTCATTGCGCTCAACTCCTTTACTTATGACAGCCTTGATTTTCTCGGGCGCATATAGCATCCACTCCTCATGTAAGACAAAATTCTTAGAAAGATGATCTTTTTCTGAGTACAAATATTTTTTCGACTTAGGAATTTTATCCATACAATAATCAAAGAACGATTTTGGTAAACTGAGTTGTTCTGAGAAAGCTGTCAGAATATAGCCAGTTTTTTGATATAGACTTGCCAATCCATATTCATTGAGATAAGTCATGAGTTTGTCACTTCGTAGCGAAGGCACCAACATTAGACACTGAAGCAACTCCTCTAATCCACCAATTTTTTCAAACTCATAAATGCTATCGATTACTGTCTTTTCAACATCTGTAACTCTTATACCTGTATTTGTTATAATAACTCCACTGTTAACTCTTGGAGACACTCGTTTATATTCAATTCCATCATAAGTGAAATCTGAAAACCTGCTGTTGGTGGTTACAAAGACCTCATAAAAAACTTGATTGGCATACCCATAATACTCAAATGCACTGTGGTATGAAACATACGCATCATCAGCAATATGAGTTGCAATCATAAATCTGTTCGCAATGGGCTGCTTCGTTTCAAAACTGATAGCCGAATATAGGTCTCTTCGGATTCGTTCAATATAACCTGCTTTTAGATAATTATGAAGTAATGAGTGTGCTGCTTGAGCATTTCCCGTTAATTCAACAACATCCTGGCGGGAGAAGCATCCCAATTCCAATAATCTTTCAATATATTTCATAATCTTACCTCTTTATTCCTATTTTCTCATAAAACATTCTTTTTTTCAAATGTTTTATGTAACAACAGGAATTTTCGTTCTCGTTTTTGCGCATAATATTCTTTAAATACAATGTTAAGTGTAAAAATAAGACTCATATCGAAGGGGTGAACTTCGATAATGAGTCTGTTTGGATTCTAAGGGTTCTATGGACATGGATTCAGCAATTACATAGATGCTAGTAAGTTTTTGCTTCGCAAAATCTTACCTATGCGCTGTTTTTCTGGCGAAAAACAGTACCTACGCGAGTTATTACAATGAATTGATGACTTCAATATCCAGTCCTGTAGTTGTTTGAATCATTAATGGATCAATTCCACCGAGTTTCATTTTTTTGGCTATTTCCAATTTAGCACTTCTCTTTCCTATTTCAAAATTGATTTTGAAATACCTTTCTTTGAGATACTCTAGCTCTTCCCCTGAATAATATTCAAAGTATTTTTCAAATCCTCGTTCCTTGATTTCATCATGAATTTGAACTAAGTCTAAAACAAAGATTTATTTGCTTAAATCTTCCATTTCTTTTGTTGGATCATTTTGAAGTTCTTCTAAATCTTTTATAAGATCTTGAAGCTCAGGTGGTAAATCTGTTCTCTCAGATAGTTTCATATAATTATCCTCTTTTTTTATAATAAAATATCGCCAGCTGAGTCCGGTCCCTAAGTTCCAGTTTTTCAAGGATGGTGCTGATGTAATTTCTTACAGTGCCTTCACTGAGGTACATGATCTCGGAGATTTCTTTGTTGGAAAGCCCTTCCGCCACATGGCTGATGGTTTCCAGTTCGCGTTCGGTCAATCCGTAACTGCCGAGTCCGACTTTGTCGTCCTCCTTGAGGAGCGCTGGAAGCTTGCCGATGATTTCCTCCCCGTACACGTTTTGCCCGAGATAGGCGGTCTTCAGCGACGGAATGATGGAGTCGAACCGTTGCTTGAGTATGTATCCTTTTGAACCGAGTCTCAGCGCCTTGATGATGTACTCGTCATCAGAGAAGGTGGTGAGAAACAATATTTTGGCGTCAGGGTCGATTGCGATGATTTTCTCTGCCGCATCGATGCCAGTCATGCCGTCCATTCGGATGTCCATCAAAATGATGTCCGGTCTGTGTGACTTATAAAGCTCTATGGCATCAAAGCCGTTATTTCCTATGGCGACCACCTGAATCTCCGGGTCGGCCTCAAGTATGGTTTTAAGCGACGAACTGACCAGTGCGTCATCGTCAATTACAAGTACTCTCATAATGTTTGCTCCTTCGGTATGGTGATAAAGAGTTCAAAGCCTTTGTTGGTCCTTATGAGAAAGTATCCTTTCAGGGCTTCGATCCTATGTGCGATGTTCTTGAGGCCAATACCGTCATCAGGGTTATAAGTGACGGTTGAACCGTTGTCCGACACGATCAGTTGGTAAAATCCGGGGTGCTCGACGAGTGAGATGTCCACACGACTTGCGTTTGAATGCTTGACGACATTGGAGAGCGCTTCTTTTATAATGGCCAGAATCGCGTATTTGACGCGTGGTTCCGGTATGGTTTCCATGTATAGGTTCAGTGTTGCCTTGCAAAACGTGAATGCCTCCGCCAGTTTCTGAATTTGCGCTTCCAGGTCGATGGATTCATCGTATAGGTCGTGAACACTGTTTCTGATGTTGTCCATGGCGAGGTTGAGCGTGTCTTTGAGTGTGGCCAGCCCATTACTGGACGGGTCTGTGACCATGAGTGCGCCCACCTGAATTAACGCACTGGACAGTTGGTGTCCGACATTGTCGTGGATTTCCCTTGCGATGCGGTTCCGCTCATCGAGTGTGGCGGAATGAATCTCACTGTCCTGCTTCTCAATAAGCGCTTGGTTTTGCCTTTTGAGATTATGAGACAATTCCCTCGTCTCGTCGGACAGTTTCAGGAACCGTTCCCTCAGTGCCGCATGATCGAGGGTCCTGAACTTGAGCAGTATGGCGACCATCGAGAACACACCGACAATGATGCCGGGACTCACCTGAAGCAGGTAAATGCAAAGGATCGGCGTGATGGCGATGATGATCCATGAGTAGGATTGCCGTTCGTACACGCCGTAGAGGATGACGGGCAGGAAATAGGTCAGGCTTGGGATGAAGGCGCACAGTGCCGTGAACACAACCGCTATGCCCAGCTGGATTTTTCTGTTGTCATCTATGTATGTAATCAGCCCGATTGCGATGATCGCCAAAATGAACGGGACGACATCGAGTGGCTCCGAAATGAGCATGGCGTGCAGCATGCTCGCACCGATGAAGAGTATGATTTTATCTATGGCATCTATGTGTCTCATCCGCTTCTCCTAAAATGGGGTACCGATTGGGGACAGGTGCAAAATGGTATTTCAGGTACCTTTTTGCACCTGTCCCCAATCGGTATCCCAACCAATCTATTAATTTCAGTTTATCATTACTTAGCGCAATCCACAATCCGAAATAGGTGACATTTGTCATGTCAACTGTTGATTCATGACACTTAGAATTGTGGCGAATCCGGTATAGAATGAAATCATAAAAGAAAACCCAAGATTATGAGGAGGAATATATATGGTAGTCAAAGTCAACAATCTGGTCAAACGTTACGGAGATCTTCTGGCACTGGATCATCTCAATCTGGAAGTCAGATCCGGAGAAATATTTGGACTGCTCGGACCCAACGGTTCAGGCAAAACCACAGCCATCAATTGCATCCTGTCACTACTGAAGTATGACAAAGGAGACATCACTGTTTTTGACAAACCGATGACGCCCGATGCTTATGACATCAAAAAGGACATTGGCGTGGTCATGCAGGAAGTGGCCGTATTCAACGAACTCACTGTCTATGAGAACATCGACTATTTCTGCGGCCTGTATGTTTCGGACAAAGCGAAACGCAGGGCACTGGTGGATGAAGCCATCGACTTCGTGGGACTGAACGATTTCAGGAAATTCCGACCTAAAAAACTCAGCGGTGGATTGCTCAGACGTCTCAACATCGCCTGCGGTATCGCACACAAACCAAAATTGATTATTCTCGACGAACCGACTGTGGCGGTCGATCCGCAAAGCCGCAACAAGATACTCGAGGGCATCGTGGACCTCAACAAACTCGGTGCCACAGTGATCTACACCTCACATTACATGGAGGAAGTCGAGCAGATCTGCTCCAGAATCATGATCATCGACAAAGGCAAGGTCATCGCCTCCGGAACCAAAGATGAACTGAAGAGCATGATCACACTCGGTGAGAAAATCACTCTTGATGTGTTCAGTATCGACGAGGCACAGCTGGAAGGCCTGAGACAACTACGCAACGTCACCAGCGTGGAGTATTCAGGCGGCATTCTGGTGATCCGGTCACTCAAAGGTAAAAACAATCTGGAGCGCGTGCTCGAGTATGTCAAAACCGAAGGCATCAGCTTTGGCAAAATCTACTCCGAAATGCCGACACTCAACGATGTTTTCCTGGAAATCACGGGCAAAGAGCTCAGAGATTAGGGGGATGAAAAATGTTCAGACATATTTTTATATATAGGTTGAAAGTGCTCATGAAGAACAAATCCATGATCTTTTGGACTCTGATCTTCCCGATTGCATTGGCTGGATTTTTCAGACTCGCTTTCGGCGGATTGACGGAGCAAGGCACCTTCAGAGCCATCGATGTGGCCGTTGTGGAGGAAGTGCGTCAGGAAGGGTTCATGGACGTCATGGAGTCCCTTTCCACCGGCGATGATCGACTGTTTGAAGTGGTCATTGTGGATATGGATACAGCCAGAGGATTGCTCGATGATGAATCGGTTGCCGCAATCATCACTGTGCAGGATACCATCGGAATGACAGTAAACCAGTCGGGTTTTGGTCAAAGTATCGTCAAATCCTTTTTGGATCAATACAACAATACGGCAAATGCAGTGAGCAACATTCTTGCTGAAAATCCTGCCGCTTATGAGAGCATTGCTGAAGATCTGCGTTCACGTGTGACTTATACAGTGGAAGAGCCGGTCACCAATGCAAAGATGGACATCACGCTGAATTACTTTTACGCACTGATTGCAATGGCATCTCTTTATGGCGGTTTCTTTGGCCTTGAAGAGGTCAACAACATCCAGGCAAACCTCAGTGTTCATGCGGCTCGTGTGAATGTGGCCCCGGTGCACAAACTCAAGACATTCCTATACAGCACTTCTGCTTCTTTATTGATCCAATACACCAACATGCTGGTGTTCCTTGCCTACCTCAGGTTCATCCTGAATGTGGATTTCGGCGATAAGTTCGTATTGATTCTCGTGACCACATTTGTCGGCTCACTTGTAGGGCTTTCACTCGGCGCATTCGTTTCGGCTCTCCTCAAAAGCAGCGAGGATGTCAAAACGGGCATATTGATCGGAACGACCATGACAGGCTCATTTTTGGCTGGTATGATGTTCGGCGATATGAAGTACATCATTCAGACCCAGTATCCGATTGTCGCCATTCTCAACCCGGTCAATCTTTTATCGGATGCATTTTATGCGCTATACTTTTACGACGACTACGTCCGTTACTCTCAAAACATTGCGATACTTTTAGCGTTCACGTTCGTTTTCTGCAGCGCAACGTACCTGATCATAAGGAGGCGAAAATATGCCAGTCTTTAATCTTTGCCTTAAAATTCTAAAGAAAAACATACCCGTGATGTCCATCTATTTCGGTGTATTCATAATGGTTTCGTTCATCATGATGTCCAATGCCTCCGGTGCTCAAACGGGTTACAGCGATGTCAAAACGGATATAGCAATCCTTTCAGGGGAAGAGTCGGTTTTGATCGACGGACTGAAGACGTCACTTTCAGATGTCGCCAACTTCATCGAGATCGGCAATGAACGCAATCAGATCCAGGACGCGCTCTATTTCAGAAGAGTGGGCTACGTCCTGAGAATTCCAAATGGTTTTACGGAAGAGTTCATGGCAGGTGGCACTCCTACCCTCACAAAGACTATAGTGCCTGGATCAAACTCAAGCATGTACATCGACATGAATATCGAGCAGTACCTCAACACTGCAAGACTCTACGCAAACGCAATGCCGGATATGGAACTTGGCGAACTGACTGCTGCCGTACTCCATGACCTTTCACAGGACACAAAAGTCAGTATGCTTTCCAGCGATCGCATCTATGGTGAGCAAGGCATGATGCAATATTATTTCAATTACCTCGCCTATACTTTCATGTTCGTTCTGATTCTGGGCATTTCCGTCATCATGCTTGTATTCAATGATCTGAGCATCAAGCGAAGAAACGCCTGTTCACCGATCAGCGCGGCTAAAATCAACTTCCAGTTCTACCTCGCCAACATGCTGTTCGCTTTTGTGAGCTGGTTGGTCCTGGTTTCAGTGAGCCTCGCTTTCGGACACAAGGAACTTTCAAGTCCAAACACATGGTATTTCATTATGAATTCTTTGCTGTTCGCACTGACTGCTTCAGGAATCGGCTTCTTCATCGGCAACCTGATCAAGGGCCGCGAGGCAATTTCGGCTGTCGCCAACGTCTTCACGCTTGGCACATGTTTCATCAGTGGCGTCTTCGTGCCACAAGTGCTCCTTGGTGAAGGTGTCCTCAGGCTCGCGAGCTTCTTCCCTACCTATTGGTATGTGAAAGCGAATTCTCAAATCGCCGGCATCACGAATCTTTCATGGTCGAACTTAAGTGGCGTCGGCAATACATTCCTCGTACAAATCGGTTTCGCCGCAGCATTTTTCGTTCTTGCAATGGTGGTTGGCAAGCGCAAGCAGATGGCTGTGGAGGAGGAGTAAGTAATTTTTTGCGGAGCAAAAAATCGCGTAGTTAAGTTTCCGAAGGAAACTTATTAGCGTCTTTGTATATCTGAAATTATTAGTATGTAGGTACCAATTCGTACCTGTCCCCAATTGGTACCCCAAAAAAGTGTCGATGCAAGTTTGCGTCGACACTTTTTTGTCTTAAATCATGGAAATGTGTTGCCATTCCATTCTTCTAAAAACACATGTACTTGATCAATCGGAATCGCCATTCCTGACACGAATTGGCGAAACAGGTTCTCATTGCCGCCAAGGTTTATACCCACAATCTCAAGGTCTTTATTCAGTAACGCGCTACCACTGCTTCCTGCAGAGGTCAAAGCGGAATGATTCATGATCTGATATTGAAATTTACCGCTTTCATCTTCATAATTCCAATTTTTCTTGCTTTTTATTCTTCCTGCGGTGACAATGTTTCTTTCTCCATATGGATTGCTCATTGAAGCTACTTTATTGCCATATTTGGGCGCGCTTTCTGCGAGAGGAAGAACAGCATACTCTTCATCGCTGACAAAACTGATCACGGCCAAATCGTATTTTTCACTGGTATACTCAATCATACACACAGGGAATTGTTTATAATGGTTCGCTACCCCACTCCCAAACTTGTCTATATCAAAATCAATGTCATCAAATCCCATCGCAATGATTTCAGTTCGATCCACACCCTCAAGTTCCGCAATCACATGATTGGCCGTCAGTGCAAAGTACTTGTTGTCTTCTCTATGGAATATCACGCCACTGGCTCCGGCTGACACCCCAGTCGATGTCGAGTTGTATCCTGATTCATAAGTAAGCTGAATGATCTTGATATTCGCAGTTATTGAGTTGTTTGCTACTTTCTCAATAAATTCCCGGTGCATCGTCTGGTTGTAGAGCAGTTTGATTGACGGCAGAAAAATAGTGATGATTATAACTATAACAAGTATAATGATGGTTCGCTTTTTAGTTTTATTTTTCATCTGTATGACCTGCTGTCCAAAACTCTGGTTCTTTACGCTCTGAGAATTGCACTTCAAGTTCAATTTTGTGTGCGATGAATTGTAGATCGGTGAATATTCTGGCACCTACCGGGCACTGCTTCACACAGGCGCAGCATTTGATGCAAATCCCCTCCACAGGACACAGTGTCTCACAATGCCCGCACTGGATGCAATCGGCTGATTTCACGGGTCTGATGTCTTTGAAATTCACTGGTTCGCCGTGCTCGTCCTTTGGCCTGTAATAAGATCTGTAGGGTCTGTTTCCAGGTGGTGTCACTGGTGTTTTGGGGTTCGTGCTTTTGAGATCTTCAGCAAATGCTTTGGCAATTGCAATGTCTGCTTGATCGGGCCTGCCCTTTGCAAGAATTTCAGAAAATGAATGTTGCCCGATGAACGCTGCGGCGGCAACCACTGTGATGCCACACGAAGTGAGGATGTCGGTCAGTTCAATGAGCGCATCATCATAATGCCTATTGCCATATACCACGATGGCGACACCTCGTGCTCCGCCACCTACTATTTTGCCCAAGTATGTTTTCAGGACATTGGGAACCCTACCCGCATACACCGGCACGCCGAAGATGATGAGATCATCAGGTGTGAATTCAGGAACTGAGGTGCGATTTTCGGGTTTGGTTATGTTATGAAATTTAGAATCATTGTCGATTGTTGTCGCAATCGTCTTGACAATGGATTGTGTTGTGCCGGTCGGGCTGAAATAGTATGCCTGTATCATTTGGGCTCCTTTTGCTGATTAGTGCTGATTGGGGACAGGTGCAAATTGGTANNTACCAATTTGCACCTGTCCCCAATCGGATTTATAGTTCTAAATACTCACAAAATTCATCATTCACTCCTAAGAAGCTTCCACCAAATCCAACGATGACACCTTCTTTGAATAGTTTATATTCCTCAATGTCAATTGTCACCAAAAAAACCAGCGTTCCTTCAGGAAGACTGAAATCGTGATACAATCCCGGTGTATCCCCCATCAAAAAAAGGGTGTTTCTTTCTTGATCCGGTGGATGATCCAGTATGAATTTGAAAATAATATTTTGACTGTCCAGTCGATAGCCCACCGATCCATTTCTATTTTCGACATAAATAAATTTCCTGGGAACATTTAGATACTCTTCCTGATCAACTTGTGAAATGTAACTGGTGTTTTTTATCGGTTTGGGCTCAATTGTCGGTGTTGGTTCAGGATCAGGGAGTGTTTCTGATGCAACAATTTCTTCAATGACAGGTACAAGTTCTGGCAAAGGCTCAATATCTGGTTGTGGTTCGGCGATTGGCATAGGTGCTTGCTCCACAATCGGTACGTCCACAATTTCAATCATAATTTCAGCCTCCGGTGGAAACAATTCAATGCTTTTTCCTTCAATACAATAAATCTCGTCCGTGGTTGGCAAATTGATCGATTGGAGATTTCCCACAGATGGATCTCTCATTACAACGTTGATTTTCGTTTCAATTTTCGTCTCAACTTTTGTCTCTACATCCTGTTCAATATATCCATTATCTTCAATGATGTCCACTATTGCTTCAATCGCCATATGCCTAAAGCTGAATAATATAAGTGTGATCAAGACTAAAACAGACCCCCATTTGACTCTTTTGAAACTCTTGGGACTGATGTGATATCGTTTGCGAATGGCTTTTTTGATGCTTCCAACATTTTTGAAACGATCTTCAGGGTTGAAGGCCATACAGATGTTGATTACGTGCGCCAATTGAAAAGAATTTCTAAGATTCCTTTGCATGACTTTCATCTGTTTTTGAGGCAGAATTGGCGGTTCTTCTGCTGTGTAGAGGTAATAGAGTGTCGCTCCTATTGTATATATATCCGAACGTTCATCGGATTGTTTGTATCCGTATTGCTCCGGTGATGCATAGCCATGGGTGCCGACATAGAAGGTGTCTGAGGTTTGTTCACTTCTTGTCTGACGTATGGTTTCCAGGTCGATGAGTACGATTTTGAATTCTGGTGTGACAACGATATTGGCCGGCTTGAGATCTCTGAAGATAAAGGGTTCGGGGCGCGAATGGAGGTATTCGAATACTTCAATCAGTTGGTCAGCGACCCGCTTTACCATGGAGTCTTTCATTGGGCCATTGCGAGTTATATACTGTCTTAGGGTTTCCCCTTCTATGTATGTTTTTACGACGTATTGATAGTTTGATGAAGTGCCGTGTGCGACAATGCTTGCGAGACCTGGGTGGTCGAGTTCGGTGAGTTTATCGAGGTTGAATTTGATGTTGTCATCCAATCTGATGGCTTTTAGTGTAAACGGGCTGCCATCTGAAAATCGCCTGATTTTGAATACTGTGCTGTTCCCACTGATGTTGAGGCAGTCTATAATCTGATAGTTTTTTAGGAACTCACAGCCGAAGTCGCACGTAAATAGATCGTATTCGACGCTGGTTTCAAATTCGTGGGCATTGATCATGGCGAGCTCCTTTGGAAATTTAAGTGCAGGGAGTGCAGGAAAAGATTGGGGACAGGTGCAAATTGGTACCTACATACTGAGAATTTCATATATACAAAGACGCTAATAAGTTTCCTATGGCTAGTATAGTTTCGCTTCGCGAGAACCATACCTACGCCCAATGTTTCGTTTCACAAAACATTGTACTTAACTACGCGATTTTTTGCTCCGCAAAAAATTACCAATTTGTACCTGTCCCCAATCTACTTTATAGTATTCGACATTGCACCGGTTTTCCCTTTTTTCCTGCTCTCCCTGCCCTTCCTGCTCTTCCTGCTCTTCTACCTGCTTCCCTCGAAATCCTTATCGAACTGTTCCATGAGCCTGATTTGCCAATCGCTTTCTGGTTTTAATCGTCCGTAGAAGAATCTGAGGACTTCTGGTTCTTCAATCCACTTGAGTCCTTCAATGAGGTCTCTGTGATCAAAGAGCCAAGCGATCCGGTCCACTGCAAATAGGATGTGGGACATGGTGAACACGCGCCTAGGCAGTGCCAACCTGACGAGTTCCATGTTGGCCAGGGGTTCGCTACCGTCTGGGTTGCGTTGCTCGGAGAGCGTGCCACGTTCCATGCCTCTGATGCCGCTCACCAGGAAAATTGCCGCCGCGAGTGCACCTGCCGGGTATTTCCCTTGGGGAACATGTGGCAGGAACGCCATCGCATCCAGATGGCAACCTAGTCCGCCTGAGGGTGTGATGACGGGTACGCCACGTTCCAGCAATTTTTCTGTCATGAACTCAATGAACTGAGGGCCTTGTGAAATCATATCTTCGTCCAGAGTTTCGAGAATGCCGACGGCCATAGCTTCCATCTCTTTGATGGACATGCCTCCATAAGTCAGAAATCCTTCGTAAAGCGGTACCATCGGTCTCAATTTTTCGAAAAACAATGGACTGGACGTGCATATGCCGCCGCCTCGTGCTGAGCCTAGTTTTCGTCCGGAAAAGTAGATGATGTCACACAGATCGGCCATCGCATTTGAGATTTGCTCTATCGACATGTCTTTGCAAGCGGCTTCGCGCATTTTCATGAAATGAAGATTGTCGCTTAAAAGGCTCGCATCAAGGACCAAAGGGACGTCATGCATTTTGCAGAGTGTGCTGACTTCACGAAGATTTTGAAGAGAAAAAGGTTGTCCACCAATGAGGTTTGTTCCCGCTTCCATACGCACAAATGCGATTTTATCGCGACCGTTTGCTGCGAGAACTTTTCCGAGCGCCTCAATATCCATGTTCCCTTTGAATGGGAAATCCGAATTGATCTTTAAGGCTTCTTCCAGATGCAGTTCCAACACTTCACCGCCCAAAATCGTGACATGTGCCTTGCTGGTGGTGAAGTGGTAGTTCATGGGCACGATTTTGCCTGGGCTTACCAGCATTTTGGAGATGAGATGTTCCGATGCGCGACCTTGATGGGTCGGTAGGAAAAAGGTGGTTCCAAATAGTTTTTTCAGGGCTTCCTCAAGTCTGAAAAATGTCTCCGATCCGGCGTAACTGTCGTCACCTTGCATCATGGCGGCGAGTTGTTTGTCCGACATGGCGTTGACGCCACTGTCCGTGAGCATGTCTAAAAATACGTCTCGATTATTCAGTAAAAAAGTGTTGTTGCCAGCATTTTCGATGGCACTTTGTCGTTCTTCGGGTGAGATCAGTTCACATTTTTGTATGATGCGCGCTCTGTGCATTTCCAGAGGCAATGTTTTTCCATTTGTCATTTTTATTGTTTTCATATGTTTCATCCTTTCAAAATTTGTGTTGGGCCATTTTGAAAGTTCTCATACGCCACAGAAACCGTAAAAGTCTCCATTGATACCACCCCCTCTAAAAAAATGTATAAAAAAAACGCCTAATCAGTTTCCCGATCGGCGTTAGTCTAAGCTACACATCACGGGTCAAGCGCAAACAGCACCGACCCATGATCAAATCAATCATAGTTCCGGCGCAATGTGTAGTAGTAATATGTAGATGTTGCTGTTGATATAAAGTTTGAATTAAACATAGTGTTCTCCAGTTGGTTGATTTTTAGTAGTGTAACAGTTTAAAAAAATGTTGTCAACATTTTTTTAAAGGGAAGAGCAGGAAGTGCAGGAAATGCAGGAAGTGCGGGAAAAGATAAAATCAAAGTCAAGACCAAGATCACATATTTTGACTTTATTTTTGCTTTTGATTTTCCTGCCCTCCCTGCCCTTCCTGCTCTCCCTGCTCTCCCTTCCTTTCCTGCCCTCCCTGCTTCTCTATGCATTTCCCTGCTTCTCCCTCTCACTTTCAGGGTATCTAGCAATTAATACAATGCTAGGAGGCGGTCTTATGAAAATTATTGTGGCTTTTACTTTCGTGCTCATGATTATGATGAATGCACTTGCGAATATCCTGCCGATCAACGGGGTCGGCACTGGACAGGTTTCAGATGCCTATGGCAATTTGTTCGCCCCGGCGGGGATCACGTTTGCGATATGGGGTGTGATTTATTTGCTTTTGGGAGTCTTTACGGTTTACCAGTTTGGGAAGGATAGCAAAGATTCAGGCCGTGAAGTGGCATTGATACAGATCAGACTTTGGTTTGCGGCTTCCTCGGTGGCCAACACGCTGTGGATTCTGGCTTGGCATTACGACTTCATAGGCGTGTCGCTTGCGCTTATGGTCTTTATTTTGGCATCGCTGATTCGGATTGCGCTAGTCATTCGAACTGCTGATTTCAAAGGGAAGGATCTGCTCGCGATCAAAGTGCCGTTTGGTGTTTATTTCGGATGGATCACCGTTGCGACAATTGCCAATGTGACCACGTATCTCGTGAGCATCGGCTGGGATGCCTTTGGAGTCCAGGAAGACATATGGACGGCGGGCGTCATACTTGTGGGGCTGGCCATCGGAGCGCGTGCGACGACCTGGTTCAAGGATGTGCCTTATGGTCTGGTGATCATTTGGGCATATCTCGGAATACTCCTTAAACATACATCTGAGGATGGTTTCGCAGGGCAATATATGCGTGTGATTCTTGTGACGCTTTTTTCACTTTTGGTTATGGCGGTATTCATTTACAAAGTAATTTACGATACCCGTCATAAAAGTATATTACGTGGCACGAAATGATGGTATAATATCTCGAGATAAGTCACATATTTTGAGAGGACAACCATGGGTATTTTGGGCAATTATATTGGCGAGATAGCGGCACTGGCGACGGCACTTTGCTGGGCGGTGACTGCGACATCGTTTGAGGACGCCGGTAAAAAGATCGGCTCCATGAATTTAAATTTGATGCGTCTCTTGCTAGGGATGGTATTTTTATCGGTTTTCACTTTGTTGACACGGGGTTATTTGTTTCCGACGGATGCTTCTGCATCAGGTTGGTTTTGGCTTTTGATGTCTGGATTCGTCGGAATCGTCATAGGAGATTTACTCCTGTTCGAGGCGTTTGTGCGAATTGGTTCCAGGATTTCGATGCTGATCTACGCCAGCGTTCCGCCACTCAGTGGAATCATGGCGTATATTTTCCTTGGCGAGGCTATGACGCTGCTCCAGATCATTGGTATGATGGTGACACTTACAGGTATCGCTTCTGTGATTTTGGTGAAAAACAAGGACAGTAAGAAAATGAGCTTTTCCCATCCGATTTCCGGCATTTTGCTCGCTTTCGGCGGAGCATTCGGGCAGGCTGCGGGTTACATCATCGGCAAGTTCGGTATGGCGGATTACGATGCGTTCTCTTCTACTCAGATTCGACTCATCGCGGGCATCATCGGTTTTGCGATCTTGTTTACAATCCGTGGGCATTGGCCGAAATTCAAATCGGCTTTCAAGCGCAAAGATGCTCTGCTATCACTCAGTCTCGGTTCCTTTTTCGGACCGTTTCTCGGGATTTCATTATCACTTTACGCCGTACAAAGGATCAATCCGGGCGTGGCTTCGACACTTACGTCGATCACACCGATTCTATTGATTCCATATGCCTACTTCTTTAAAAGGGAGCATGTGTATTTTAAGGAAATCATGGGCACTTTGCTCGCGCTATCGGGTATTGCGATCATGTTCATGTAGTTAAGGGACTGAATAAATCAAAGGAGCTGTCAGATGTGACGGCTCCTTTTTTGTGTTCTTACTGCAAAGTTACCGCCGTTTGGGTACCCGGTACCCAAACGGCAGTAACGTCCTTATTGTTCGGCTCGCACGCTCTCGGCGACTTTCAACATCGTGTCGACATCTTCCTCGCCGTGGACGACATAACTGTACTGAGCATCATGCCAGTAGACGATGACGAGCCCCTGATTGTCGATCAGGATGCCCTCGTTGCCATTGATGGTGATGTCTGAGACGGTGCCACCCTCTGAGTTCAGTTGATACTCGGCATCGACGCTGGATCTGCTGAAGACGATGGTCTTGCCGTCCGCATTCATAAACTCAATCATCTTAATCATCCCAAATTCACGGACTTCACTAAAGTCGTATCCTTCCGGGATGTAAGTCGGGTATTGCTCATTTTGCCATTCTTGTGGTGTGGCAGTGATTCCCATGGTCGGCGGGTCGCTATCGACCGACACCGCAGTGAACCGTTCCTTGGTTTCAACCACCAGATTGAGCAATCGGACGCGAAACGCATCGGAACTCATGGTTGCTGTGAATGTGATGAGTCCGATGACGACCGATGCCACCAAGACGCGTTTCATCAGCACCACTACTTTTGTCTTTTTTAGGAACCTGCGTTGATTGCTTATGTAGTTGTCGTGAAAAGTAGAGAACCACTTGCCAAGGGTTTCTGGAATTTCAATGCCTTCATTCGCCGCAAGCAACAGATCGGTCTCATCACAGATGTTCTCGGCGTGTTCGTAGGCGATGTTGTAGAGGAATATGTCCCTCAGCTTATTCTCATGTTCGGTTTTCGCATGTGTTTTATGATTCAAATCCATCACTCCCCAACTGTTTCGGTTTCCATTTTTTCCAGAATTTTTTTGATGGCCTTCAAGGCGCGATGCAAAGTCACGTTCACATGATTGGACGTCATGCCGAGCACTTCCGAGATTTCAGATGCGGACAATTGATGGTAATACTTTAGGGTGAGTATGTCGGCATAGGGTCTGTGAAGGGCGTCGAGCGCCGTTGCGAGTGTCTTTCCGAGTTCAAGTTTCAAAAGGTAGGCATCCAGCCCGTCCAGTTCAATGGCTCCTGAGATTTCATCCACTTCTTGGTCCGGTGTAAGATGAATGGTCTTTTTCTTATGTTTTATGGCATCCAAACTGAGGTGTCTTACTGTTATAACGATGTAAGCCCTCGATTTGTTACAGTGCAGATCGGAAATTTTATCGAGATTGCGCGTGAGTTTGATGATGGCGCTTTGAACGACATCCTCAGCGTCGTGATGATCTTTGAGTATGGCGTAGGCGGTGATGTACATATCTCTATGGTAGAGATTGTAAAGGGTTTCAAGCCGATCTCTTTTTTCAGGATCCGTGATGTATGTCAATAATAAAATCATTGGAATCTCCTTCGATTGTTATGGAATTATCATATCAAAATTTTCATCCCATGAACACCCGTGTTCATCAGTGGTCAAAAAGAAAAAAGACCAAACCCTATAGATTTGATCTCAGTGTGTAAGTGATTCTTCCCCTACTGCAAAAACTTGGAAAGGCACTCTGGAATTTCACCGTTGTAGCTGAGTGTGATTTCAAAATACACGTTGTGTTTCGTTCCAAGAAGATTGATTTTATCCAGCCATACGCAAATTTCTTCAGGAGTCATGATATAAAGGTTCAATATGCCGTCGAGATAGATTTTCTCAATGTCATAATTGCTGCCCATGAGACCATAAAGGAATGCGATGAACTCATTGGATGAATTCACTGGAAACTCGGATATATTGATGTATCTAATGTCGTGATTCAATTCGAGCAGGCTTTCGTTGGATTCGTTGATAAAAACGATGTTACCTTTCAGATCCTTGAGTGCCGCATTTGCATGATCGATTATTTCCTTCGTTTTGCCTTCTCCGGTTTTGCCAATCAATAATTTTGTCATCAAATACCTCCTATAGAAATTAGATGCTGTAATATATAGTTCTACATAACTTCAGGATATCCTTTAAAAATGTTTTGAATTTTGTACATTAAATCAACTTGATATTGCATGGTTCAATAGATCATCCTGACAATAATGATATACCCAACAAGATTTGCGAGAAACAGCACACCATAGACAAATCTCATCCCAAGATTGTAAGGATGCCACTTGTGATATTTTGGATTATAATCGATGTCGCCACTTGAACTGTCCGGATTATGATACATCATGTCGGCACTGACCCTTTGCATGCCCCTGAAGAACCCATAAGTATTGAAGGTCGATCCGACGAGACCGGTGAGCCAAATAACACCCCAAAGGAAAAAATGACTTTCATAGTCCGATGTCCTGTACCAGAAGAATGCTTGAAGCGCTGCCAATATCAAGAGTGCTTTATACGTACCCAAACGACTAAAAATTCCTGATCTCTTCATGGTTCTCCCCTTTCATTACTTAATGGTTTAAATGTTCATATCAATGAATTTTTGTTTGTATGGACCGTATACCAGTTTTCTGCCAAGGACATAGACCACCAGAAGTACGACAGTGATTATGACGAGGATCCATCTGGAGGACAAATCCGGAATGACTTTGAATAGGCCGTACCCCAGTCCACCGAGTACGATTCTAGAAACCAATGAGATCATGATGTTCAAGTTGTTTTTCACCGCAGCAGTGGGATTGGACCAGTTGAGATAAGGTCTTTCGATGTTGATGATCAGGTCGATGGTGGCAAAACATACGATTGCCGCAGCGGCCGACACGAGTGCCAAGATGATATCGATAATGCCAAGTGGCAGTATCCAGAACGTCGCAAGTGCCAGTACCGCCGTTGCAACACCATTGATCAAAATGGTCGTTTGAATCCTCGCGCTGATATTTTCTTCGGCTGAAATCGGAAGCACCCTTGTTTCCCAAAATGCCTTGCCTTCACGCGTGATGGCTGTGGCGGAAAGACTGCCCACTATACTCGGTGATACGATGATTCCAATGAAGATGAATATCGCAAATGGTTCAAGCATAGGATTTCTCAGTGTCTCGAGACTCATGACTCCCATTGCGGCATAAATGCCGAACATCAGAATTGGAATGAACAGCGTCAATACAGTGTTGAGTAAAAATGTGGGATTGTGGACGATAATGCCCAAATGGCGTTTGATCAACAGCATTTTTTTGGAACTTTGAGTATATTTGATGACACCTTTTTTTCCGGTGCCGCTTTGTTGGTTGTATTTGAGAAGCGCATTTTTATACAGCCGCTTTGCAAAGAGTTTCAGTGTGACCACAAAACCGAGGTTGAGCAATAAGAACCAAATGGTATCGAGCAGAGACCCTCTGACCATTTTGGTAAGCCAAATGCTCGGTGGAAATTTGCTGCCCACCAGAGAAATCAGACCATCCTGTTGACTCACCATTTTCTGGAGCGATGCCGGGTCCATCTCCACTCTGGTGAATACGACCTGAATCGCCAAAATCACGATGAGGAGGACAACATTGCCGATGATCACCATCATGTTCCTGTTGCTTTTGCCACCGATCACGGCCATGAAAGGCATGATCACCAAGGTCGCAAAGATCATAGGAAGCACAGGCAGGAACAATAGTGCGACAAAGCCCATGACCAGGTAGAATAGATTGAATCCATCGCCAAATGCATAAAAAGCAACGCTTGTGCCGAATAGCAATGCACCCATCCCGAAGAGATAAACGTACACGGATGCGAGTTTCGAGAAGACCACCGTGTCTTCCTTGACCGGCAATGTGGCGATCAGACTAAGGTCCTTCGAGTAAAAGAAGATGGATATGACAAGCGGAATCGCCATGAAAAATGCGAGCATGGTGGCTCCCACATAAACGTATGTGATGATGAGTTCAGGATAACCGATCATGAGAAAGGTGTCATACAGTTGCTTGATGATCTGAATCACCGGCATCAAAATCAATATAGGCAGAAATATCATCAATTTTCCGAGAAACTTGTTTTTGATGTTCAATTGTTGAGTATACTTACTGAAAAAATCTTTGAGTTGGATGCGCGTGAGCGCTAATAATTTATTCATCTTTGGTCATCTCCAGGAATATTTCTTCAAGAGTTGCGGTGCGGTTGTGCTTGATAGCTTCCAGAGTGTCACAGGCAATGAGTTTGCCTTTGTGGATGATCGCAACGCGGTGGCAAAGGTTTTCCACGACTTCCAGCACGTGTGATGAAAACAGTACGGTTCCACCCTTTTCACAGTGCTCCCTCATGAGGTCCTTCAGAATTTTGTTGGAGTGTGGATCGAGACCTACGTGCGGCTCGTCGAGGATAAAGATTTTTGGATTCGGTATAAGTGCCCCGCAGATCATAAGCTTCTGGCGCATACCGTGTGAATACGAGTTGACGCTTTGAGTGAGGGCGTCATCGATTTGGAAAAGCTTTGTATAGCGTTCGATGCGCTCCTTTCTGTCGGCTATGTTCACTTCGTACATGTCCGATATGAAGTTCAGATAATCGATGCCTTTGACAGCGTCGTAGATCTCAGATTGGTCTGGTACGAAAGTGAACTGCTTTTTTGCACTGATGGCATCCGCTTTGATGTTGTGGCCACCGATGGTGATTTCACCTTCCGTCGGTGAGATGATGCCTGTGATCATTCGAAGTGTTGTGGTCTTTCCCGCTCCGTTCGGACCGATGAAACCGAAGATTTCGCCTTCGAGAATATCCAGATCCAAATGGTCCACTGCGATTTTGTTGCCGCTGAATACTTTGGTGACGCCTTTAAGTTTTAACATATTTACACCTCATTAGGATTTTTTTGTTTATATGCCTCCGATTTGCCTATATAATTAAATGTATCTTTTTACATATTTTTGATCCACTCTGCGAGATCATCAATGACCTGATCGTCAACTTTACCAGGTACGGAATATTCCTCGGGAGAAGGTTTGCCTTCGCCTGTGATGAAAAGATGGTTGAGCGATTCATAGTAGCGGTACTCCGCTTGATCTCCCAGGCCTTCTTTCCACAGATCGAATTCCGTTGGCGGAACCTGATAATCCCGTCCGCCCTGCATGATGATCATTGGGATCTCCAAAGTTTTGGCAATGTCAATAGGATTGTAATCTCTGAGGTCCATCCAATATTTCGCAGGAATCCCCAGTGTCAATTTCGGATCCGTTTTGAGCGTGAGCTCATCAGAATTGATCATCTTCACACCGAGAATGATATCTCCAAGCTTCACATTTTGAGTTGCTTTTGTGAGCTCATCTGCAGTTTCGTCGAGGCTGAACAAATACTCGTATTGGTAGACCATGAGGTCTTGAAGTGGTGTGACATTGCCACCGAGCAATGCAATCCCGGCTATGTCGGTTCGTCCTTCAGCGATTCGTGGGGCTTGGTTGGCTCCGAGCGAATGCCCGATCACAAATATTTTTTCCGTGTCGATATGAGGCTGTTTCCTCAAAAATTCCACCGCATATCTTGCATCGTCAATGACTTCATTATAAATGGTCACGTCTGCCGCCACTTCGGGGTCGCTGTACTTGAGCGAATGCGTATAAGTTCTTTTGTCGTATCTGAGCACCGCTATACCTTGTGCCGCCAGGCCTTCCGCGATATCCCTGAAGGGTTTGTTGCCCATGATGGTCTCGTCGCGATCATTCGGACCTGACCCGTGCACCAGTACGACTGCAGGAAACGGACCTTCTCCTTCTGGGTACAACAGCGTGCCTTCAAGAGGAAAATCTTCGCTTCCAAAGGTGACTGCTTTGCCATTTTCGGCTGATTTCTCAGTTGATGCGAATACATCCAGATTCTCAAGTTCCTGATAGTTGAAGCCACTGATTTCGCCTTTTTGGTTGAACACCACATTATATGCCAGCGCCTTATTTTCGTGATTTGCCCCAAACGTTACTATGTAAAAGCCTTGGGTTGTGGTTTCCTTTTGTCCTGAAAGTTCTAAAAACGCACCATAATCTGTGATCAATTGCTCATGTATGGAGGCCATCACTTCTACATTGAACGCTCTTTGCATGGCTTCATCCAGTGCATGCCCATTATAGGCACTATCGAAATCTCCCGTTAAGAATTGTTCCAGGAATGCCTTCCCCGTAATTTTCGCCGCTTCCTCATCAAGCACTTGTTCTTCCAAATCGGGCTGATCATCCGGATCCACCACTGCCTCTTTGCTCTTGCAAGCGGTGATCGTCGTGAGTCCCAGAATCAATATGAGTAAAATGATGAATATCTTTTTCATGTGTACCTCCCTATTTCGCCATTTATAAAGTCATTCTATTCCTAATATCAAAAGATACTCTAAAGATATCCTTAAATTTGTATTAATTTGATAAATATTTGGACACTTTGCTCCTGTCGTCCGTTGTATAGTTGTAGAGGCGATTTTGCGCGCGAAAGGAAACTTCGATATGCAATTATTTGAGATTTATAGAAGCTATCAATCGGATTTCGCAAGATTTGCACGCTCACTGACCAATCATCGGGAATCCGCCGAAGATCTGGTTCAAAGCGCTTATCTCAAGTCCCTGGATCAGGTCGAGCTGTTTGAAACGATGCATCCGGAACAAATCAAAGCCTGGTTCTTCACTACCATCAAACGGACATTCATAGACGATTACCGCAAGCAAAAGCGGATCGTGCTCTATGATGAGTTCGCTGAAAATGAGGCACCCGAAACACTTGAGCTGGACTTTGCTGTCAAATCCGCACTCGAAGATTTGCCTGAACCCACGCGGCAACTCGTGACAATGAGGTACATAATGGGTTACAACAGCAACGAAATCGCAGAAATCACCGGCACCAATCCGTCCACAGTCAGGTCCAGATTGAGCCTGGCCACGAAACAGCTGCAAGACGCTTTAAGAGAAGAATACTAAAAATGGACACGAGGAGGTCAACATGAAAATCTATCGCAATATCGGGGTACTGGACGTCAGAAAAGCCAAGCCTGAAACCCTTGAGAACATCTATAAATTTGAGAACATCGGCGCTATCGTCAGTCTCACCAACCAGCAGGATCTGCTCTCACACATCCATCAAGAGAACATCGCCGTCACAATCACTTTGCCTGCAGAGGAAAAAGTGGATTTCATTTCCGCAAACGGCTCACTCAAAGTGGATGAGAACTATCTTTCAGGTCTGGTCAATCCGGTCTACTTCATGGTCAACGGCAAAATGATCATCGAAGCGATCGGCAACTCTGAGCTTCTGAAGAAAATCAAAAATGTTTTAGTGAACGGTCTTTTATTCATCACTGATGAAAACCGTCCAATGATAGAACCCATGGCGTTGGTCAACGGCAAAACAGTCACTTTCTCAGCCGGCGACGTGATTCTTGAATACCCTTTTGAGATGAACGAAGTGAATCTGATCGGACTCACTCCGGGCACTTCGATTGTCGTGCCAAGCATCATCGCAACCGAAACCATCGATGAAGCTTTGCTCAGCGAGACACTTACGCGTATTCAGGTGCTCAACACTCTGATTGCCACTCGCGAGAACGTGAGAATTCTCATGCCGCTCATCACCAATTTCAACACCATCGACAAAGTCATCGTGCCTGAGGGTTTTGCTTATTACAAGGACCTCACGCTGGACGACATGAAACTCAAAACCATGAAGCATAGAAAAATATTTGTTAAGAACAAATTGACAATAGAATCCTCTGCTGAGGATGTTCTGAAATGTTGCGACAACATCATCAGTCACGAACTGGTCATCCGCAAGGAAGATCTCGACGACATCATGCCAATCATGGATAAGGTGGAGACCATCAAAATCTATGATTCCGAAATGCTTGAAAACACTACTGTTTTGAAACTCAACAAGGCTTATCTCGAAGGTTCGAATAAGCTTGCCATTTCCAATTACGGATTGCTGGTCATTGAAGACGATGTCGAGCCTGAACTTTTCGATGAAGTGGTCAAGTACATTGAAAATTATGGCAAAATTAGATGCAACGATTCCATTTATGCCAAAATCGGCGAAAGAACCCGAAAAAACTTTGGTGTCATCACCACAGATCATGGCAAATCGAAGGATAAGGAAGAAGAAAGACATACCGTTATTGCCAATATGGGCAGTTTGGAACTATAAACAAATGGGGACAGGTCAAAACTGGTNNACCAGTTTTGACCTGTCCCCATTTGATTTGACCTGTCCCCATTTGTAATCTGTCACCTATTGAAATCATTAGACATTGT
The DNA here is from genome assembly GCA_002412775.1 of Firmicutes bacterium UBA5201. GTDB lineage: Bacteria > Bacillota > Clostridia > Peptostreptococcales > Acidaminobacteraceae > Fusibacter_D. The sequence goes on from DHVT01000023.1 coordinate 168,435, forward strand.
CTTTTCCAGTGACCTTATTCAAAATCAAGTAAAACAACTTGCTGAATCCGAGTTGTTTGCCGATAAAATCCGCTACGATCATCCAAATCTTGATAAAAACTATGTAAAAGATCAATACTACCAAAATCGATCCTGCGAACTGCAAATATTCCATATATGCCTCCTCTTGTCTCATATTCATTGTATCCCACCAGTGCAGAATTTTCCACTAAATTGATATTGACTTTAACAATGTTAAATGTTATATTTAATATTATTAAAAACAAAGTGCAAGGAGGTACCACTATGGCTATAGATGTATTCCCGGATTGGCTCGGCAATTTGGATGACGAAGACCTTGTTTTCATCAAAAAATTTCTCATGGCCTCGGGTTCACTCAAAGAAGTCGCAGGAGCTTACAATGTCACCTATCCGACAGTGAGACTCCGATTGGATCGCTTGATCCAAAAGATCCAGATCAGTGAAGACCATTCAAACGAACCCTACATTTCATTGATCAAACGTATGGCAGTCAATGACAAGCTCGACTTCGAAACTGCCAAAGTGCTTATTTCAGAGTATAAAAAAATTATGAAGGAGAATGATCGATATGAGCATAGATATGAGTAGATTTTTATTTGTTTCAATTATAGGTTTAATTGTATTTACGTCCAGCATTCTTTTGCAAATCTTCCTATCCAAACAAAAAAGCAAGTGGCTTGGCCTGGTTCTTCCGGCAATCCATCTGACATTGGCATTCATCGGTTCATTCGGGCTCATGATGTACGATGGTCAGATTCTTCCGATTCTGTTCGGTTTCTTTATATTGTCCATTCCAGCGATCATTCTTTTATTGGTCTACTTTGCGGTAAGAGGCAAGATGAAAGGCAACCACAATGAAGAACTCGATAAGATGAACATTCAGGATTTGTAGTTAAGGGCAAGGGAAAAACTGGAAAGGCAGGGAGTGCAGGAAAAAATTGGGGAAAATCAAATAGCATAAAAAGGAAAGCATTGCAATATTGACTGTTCAGTATTATGGTGCTTTTTTTGACTTCATGGTTATGTTGTGATGTCTTATTATTTTAATATTTTTCTTTTATTGATTACCAGTGAAAATCACAGATTATTGTGATAATATATTCAGGTAGTTTAATAATCATGAGGAGGTGTTGATTTGACTGTCATTGACCTATGGAAAATGTATCTGGAGTCTATTGGAGAGGATTTGGAGAACACGAAAAAAACTTATGAGTCGTGGCATTTTTGCAATAACGAGAAAGATGCAAACGCACTAGCTGAACTGACCAAAAAAGGTATAAAACGCGCAACGGCGGGACTACTCAAGTCTTACGAAGTCGAAAATGAACCATTGCCCGAGATTGGAGAATTACATATCATTGAAGACTGGAATGGCAATGGCGTTTGTGTCATCAAAGTTGAAGATGTCGAAATCCTTGCCTTCAATGAAGTTACCGAAGCCCATGCTGAGATTGAAGGAGAAGGCGACGGATCACTTGAATATTGGTGTGATGAACACCTCAAATTCTTCAAACAGGATGCGGAAGGATTGGATTTTTCATTCACTGAAGACATGGAGATCGTTTTCATGATTTTTGAAGCTGTCTTCTGCTCTTGACTTAAGTACTTGACTTTGACTTTGACCTCATCTTTTCCTGCTCTACCTGCCCCACCCTGCTCTCCCTGCTCTACCTGCTCTCCCTGCTCTCCCCTCACTTCCCTATCACAAAGGAGGCACAATGATTGAAATTGAAAATCTTTCAAAAGCATTTCAAGTTGCCAAACGAAAAAAAGGAGCTTTTGTCAGTCTTTTTTCACGCGAGTACGAGACCATCCATGCCCTAAAGGACATCTCCTTCAAGATGGAACCCGGCGAGATCGTCGGCTACATCGGTCCCAATGGTGCGGGGAAATCCACCACGATCAAGATCATGAGTGGCATTCTCGTTCCAAACACCGGAAAATGTGAGATTCTCGGCATCACACCTTGGAAATCAAGGATTGAACACGTCAGGAACATTGGCGTCGTCTTCGGTCAACGCACCCAGCTTTGGTGGGATGTTCCCGTAATCGATTCCTTCAATCTGCTGAGAGACATCTACAAACTGTCTGAGGTGGATTACAGAAGGACGCTTGATCAGCTCGTCACCTATCTCGATCTCGCACCACTGCTGAATACGCCGGTGAGGCAGCTCAGTCTTGGGCAGCGTATGCGCTGTGAGATAGCGGCTGCACTGATTCATTCACCAAAAATTCTGTTCCTGGACGAGCCGACCATCGGACTCGATGCGGTGTCAAAGATTGCCGTCCGGAACTTCATAAAAAAGATCAACGCCGAGAACCAAGTGACTGTTGTGCTCACCACACACGATATGAGTGATATTGAAGCGCTTGCGGGTAGGATCATCCTCATCGGCAAAGGCGAAAAACTCTACGATGGGGACCTTGCCAATCTCAGAGGAAATTTCATCTCGCACAAAAGGGTCACAGTGGACTATGTTGAAAATACTGTGCCTCTTAACGTCTTTGGATGTGAGGTATTGCATGCATCCAGTGAACGTGCTGTGCTACTGGTCGATCTTGAGAAGACGAATGTGCCAAGCGTTATTCATGAACTCACCAATCAAAAAAGCATCATAGACATTTCAGTCGACAGTCAGCCGATTGAGGAGATCATCGTCAATCTCTACAGGGAGTATCAGATATGAGAGTCTACTTGTCACTCCTTAAACTCAGGATATACCACGGACTTCAGTACCGTGTCGCCGCACTCGCGGGAATTGCCACCCAGTTCTTTTGGGGCACCATCATGATCATGGTTTTTCTGGCTTTTTACGGTGAAAGTACTTCTGTTGGAGGTTTCACGACCACTCAACTGGTGACGTACATATGGCTTCAACAGGCATTTCTCTCATTTATTGTACTTTGGCTCCGGGATATGGAGTTGTTTGAACTCATAAGGACCGGCAATATCGCTTATGAACTGTGCAGACCACTGAACATCTATGGCTTTTGGTATACAAAATTGATTGCAACGCGGATTGCAAATGCCATGCTCAGATGTATGCCGATTCTTGTGGTGTCCATGTTCATTCCTGAAAAGTACCGCATGTCCATGCCGGATTCCACTGAATCATTCATGCTTTTTCTCATAACGCTCATGCTGGGCCTCGCCATCAATGTGGCCATCTCCATGTTCATTTACATTTCCGTGTTTGTGACACTGTCGCCCATGGGATCATTGCTCATTTTCAGTGTCATCGGCGAGTTTTTTGCAGGACTCATCATCCCCATCCCGCTTATGCCGGAATGGCTACGAAATATCGTCATGGTATTGCCTTTCAGATACGTCGGTGACTTGCCGTTCAGGGTTTACTCGGGGAATATTCCTTTGGGCGAAGCCTTTCTTGGTATTGCGATTCAGTTGGTTTGGCTCACGGTATTGATACTGTTTGGCAAGAAACTTATGCAAAGTGCGCTGAAGCATCTCGTAGTTCAAGGGGGTTGATATGAGAATATTCTTTAAGTATGCAAAAATGTGGCTGAAATCGCAAATGGTCTACAAGACCTCCTTCATACTTTTATGTATTGGACAGTTTTTCGTGCCTTTTTTCGTCTTTGTTGGTCTGTATCTCATGTTCGATCGGTTTGATTCCCTAAGCGGGTGGTCGTTCAGCGAGGTGGCACTCTTATATGGTGTGATCCATATGGCCTTTTCCATCAGCGAATGTGTGGTGCGTGGATTTGATTCGTTTTCCAATCTGGTCAGAACCGGTGATTTCGACAGATTGTTGGTCAGACCTCTCCCGACGGCACTTCAGGTACTCGGTTCAAAGTTTGAGTTCACGAGAATCGGCAGGTTGCTGCAAGGCATCATCATATTCGTCATAGGAATCAATGGCATCGATGTTCAGTGGACACTGCTCAAAATGTCCACTGTGGCTTTCATGGTCATCGGTGCGACATTCATCATGTCCGGACTGTTCATCATCTTTGCGACATTTTCCTTTTGGACGATCGAGGGTCTTGAAATCGCCAACATTTTTACTGATGGCGGCCGCGAAATGACGCAGTACCCATTGCTGATCTATGCAAAACCCATTCAAAAATTCTTCACATTCATTGTCCCTTTTGGTGTGGTGAACTACATTCCACTCATGTATCTGCTCGACCGCGGTCCTTATGACCATCCGGTGTATGCGTTCATTCCACTCATGGGTGTGCTGTTTATAGTTCCAAGTCTTCTATTCTGGAATTTTGGCGTGAAGCATTATAAATCCACAGGGTCGTGAGGGAAGGGAAGGGAAATGCAGGAGAATAGCAGGTAGTGCAGGTAGTGCAGGAAAAGATAAGATCAAAATCAAGATCAAGTTTCCCTGAACTTCCTGCACTTCCCTGCATTTCCTGCTTTCCCTGCTTTCCCTGCTCTCCCTGCTTTCCCTGCCCTCCCTGCTCTCCCTGCTCTCCCTGCTTTCCCACTCAATCAAAAAACCAGCAAATCCTTGGATTCGCTGGTTTTTTCAATTGAACACTTACTTGAAAAAAGTATAATAAAGCACTTTGGTCGCTTCCGCTCTGGTGATATTGTTCTTCGGTTTGACCGAACCGTCCTCATAACCACTGATGATGCCGTACTTCACTGCGAGGAGCATAAAGTCTTTATGGTCGGAAGTGATATTATTAAAGTCGGTGATTTTGGCGGCGAGCTCCACTTTTTCAGACTCAGTCAAAAGATTGGTCGAATAGCCTTTGAGCAATATGACGGCTTTAATGAACTCTTCACGCGTCGCGTCGCGATCCGGATAATACAGGTTGCCGTAGCCGCTGAGATACTTTGAGGCTATGCTAACAGGCTGTGCGAACCACTTGCCGGATGCCACGTCCGCAAAGGAATTTGAAACCGACGCAGATTTGGCGTTGCCGACGAAATTGCTGATGATCGATGCGATTTGGGCACGCGTGATGTTGTTGTTCGGCTCGAATCTGCCTTCGTTGCCATTCACGATACCTCTTTTGCCGATTTCAAGAATCATGTCTTTCGCCCATGATTTATCGATGTCGGAAAAAGCTATGTTTTTCAGCTCGGTGGCTTCGATTTTCAGAGTATTGCCTTCTTTGGTGAGCAGATAATCCCTGGTCTTCAGGGTAATGCCGTCCGGGTTTTTCACCGCGACCGTGAGTTTGTGGTTGCCTGCGCTTATGGTACTCGGGTTGATGGTGTAGGCATAAGGTATGCTGCTCACAGTTGAAAGCGTCTTGCCATCGAGGATGTAAGAAACTTTAGGATCGAGCATCTTAGGCACGATGGAGTAAGTGGCGAGCTCCAGCGATCCGCCTGTCACACTTACGGACTTGTCTTTGACTGAGCCCACCTCGGCGTAACGGTAACCTGCCTCATCGCCTATGCCAGACAGATAATAGCTGTTTGAAACCAACTGGTTGTATAGTTTTGCGATTTGAGCATTGGTGTATAGTGCAAAGGATGATTTCTTGGTTGCCTGCTCGGTGTCCACGTTGAAGTAATAGATGCCCTTGACTTCAGGATAGACCAGAGGCAAGTAGCCATAAAGTCGATTCATCTGAACTTTTGCCCACTCTGTCAGATCTTCTTTTGCCACTTTTGAATAATGCTCAATTCCGGTTTCAGAAATCATAATCGGTTTTCTGTCGCCATACTTCTCTACGATTTCAGCGATTTTGGCCAGTGGATTGGCATTTTCACCTGTGAAGAAATTGCTGTCGATGGAGTCTTGAAGTGCTCCCCAATCCTTTTTCTCACCGAAGTAGAAAGTCGTGTAGGTGCTGATGCCCACCCAGTCCACATAGGCATCGCCTGGATAATAGCTGTCAAGCTTGCGCGCAGCGTCCGTGATGTCGTTTGGTGACCAGACCATTGCGACGTTGGGTGCGAGTTCCTTCATGATTTTCGCCACATATCTGAAGTTCTTCACATAGATGGATGGGTTTTCACCATTTTCGCCAACGTTCATTTCACAGGCGTATCTGAGGAAAATCGACACATCGAGTGCTTTCAGATATTTTGCCGTATCTTCAATGTAGGCTTTTGACGCTTCAATGTTCGGAATCGTGTCATAGGTGTTCCATGCGAGTTGCACCGCATTGCCTGCTTTGACAGCGGCATCAAAATGAACGCCTGCGTCTCTGATGTCATCTTCCCAGTTCAGGTAGATCAGATAAGCGGCATTGTCTTTTGGATAGAGTTTTTTGACCTTGTCCCAATCGTAGCTCTTGACGCCTGGATCGGTATCATAGGCACTTCCAAAATAGACGCCTGATACGGGTTCAAACTTTGCACCATGATATGTACTGTTGTCGGTGCTTTGCGTTTTGGCGTAAAGTTCGATGTCAAAGGCGAGATTCTTGAGTTTGCTGGACGCATAATTGGTGGAGTCGGCATTCCAAACGCCCTTTTTCACCAAAATGGTAGCGTTTTCAAGGTACAGTTCGAGATACGGGATTGCATCATCAAATCGATCTTGTGACTCATAGGCTTGAGCGATCTTCAGATATCTCGGTGTGACGATCTCCAGCCTTTGTTGGCTGTCAGAGTCCCATGTTTTGAACAGGTCGATGATTTGAAGACGATTGTTGATCAGACCTGCCACGTCCCCCGAAGCCTCAAGTGCGACTTCCTTTTCCGTGAGCCCCCAAAATGCGGATGGCAATTTCTGCTCGGCACTTGAGACCATTGACACATTGATCATCATGAGCATCGCTAAAATAATTGCTGTGACTTTTTTCATTGTTTCCCCCCTAATTGCTGTAATATTTATATAATCATCACATTATATCACGAAGCAAATCGAAACTATTCAAGCAAATTGCACAGAAATGATTTCAGAGGATCCATTTTTGCATCGATCGCGGACATTTTCTCCTGAAGGTCCGACACATAAACCGTTTCGTTGGATTCAAGCAGGTCAAACGACTTCACCAGATCTTGAAAACTGAGCGATTCAAAGGATTCATAGTATGGCATGTCCATCTGTCTGCAAAAAGTGCTGACTTTGGGATCGTAGGAGAGTCCGATAAACGGCACACCGTAGTTCGAGCATAGAATCAAGGTGTGAAGGCGCATGGCAATCGCAAATTTGGAGGTTCTCACTTCCTCCTCCAGCGCTTCGAGGGTTTCAAATCTCTTGACATGTCCGAGATCCGCCATGGCTTTGTCATCGTTGCCATCTTGCATGCTTAGGCAAGTGACTGCATAGCCTTTCTTCTCAACATATTTTATAAATGGCTTCACTACTGCCTGTAGGGATTCCACATTTTTCCACATTCTGAGGTTGATGATGACCTTGTTGCTTTTGGTGTCGGTATTTCCGGTGGCATTTTCAAGCGCCAAATCCTGACCGAGGTGGATATGTTTCTTTTCACTGCCATCGATCCAATCATAGGAGTCCTTGTCCCTGAGATGGAGGTAATCGATTCGACCCAGTGTGCGTTTGACGAGCCTGGTTTGAAAACCACCTTTGATCGGTCCAATGCCGTTGCCCAACAACACAACCTTTTTACCGAGCATCATTCCAAAATTGATGAGGGACAAATAATACATCAGGCTGCGGTTTGAAGTCACATTCTGGAGCATGCTGCCGCCTCCGCCGATGATGATATCCGCACCGAGTATCGCCCTTAAAATCCTGAGCGGCTTATTTCTGCTGACACCTTCCACACCGTGGAACCGCTTTGTCTGGTCCACATGATAGGAAAGCACTTTGATGTCTGACTTTTCCACGTATGGCGCGATCAGTTTGAGCGTCTCTTTCAGCAGGAGTTCGTCACCGAGGTTGTCGGAGCCATAGTATCCGATGATCAATATTTTCTTAGACATTGGCGTATACCCCGACATAATCGTCGACCATTTTTCCGACCGAATAATGCTTCTCGGTGAATTCACGTTCCCATTCAAATGCCTCGGGAGGCATAAGTCTCAACGCTTCAATGTCCTTTTTCAGATTTTCATAATTCAGTTCGGTCATGCCACGTGCCGTAAAATTATTACTGATTGCCGTTTTTAGCTTGTCCTCACTAAGGATGCCCATCGCACCATATTCTCCGGACAAGACCATTGGCATGTTCATGCTCATGGCTTCAAGAGCCGCACGGCTGATGCCCACGAAAATGTCCGCCTGCCTCAGCATCGCGTCCACCTGATCTGTCGAACCCGTGAATGTGATGTTTTCAAGTCCACTGGAGCGTGACCTCAGTTCTTCGAGCATCTCGCCCCCACCGACCACTGTGATGTCAAGGTCGGTCTCAGCGGCAAGCCCTATGAGTAGTCCAGCCATTTTACTGGTGTCCTTCTCGAGTCTGCTCACATGGATCAACTTCTTATATGGGTACGTTACCGCATCCCTTTTGAATTTTTCTGTGTCAATGCCGTTGATGGTCTGATGGATGGATGCGCCTTTCAAATCATAGTTTTCAAGCAAATAGGTTTCGATGTCCTCACTGACCACAAAAATCTCCTCGCCCCATTGGGTGATCTTCTTTAGCACCCAGTTGATCTTAAATTTGCCATGCACAGTGGTCATCATCCTGAACTTCAGAAGTTTCTTCATGATACTGACATAAAGGGCGGGAATCCTGGCATGCGCATGCACCACATCGGGTTTGAACGACCTGATGTTGCTGTAAAGTAAATAGAGTGATTTCAGCACGTACACGGGGTTTTTACTGTGCATGGGTATAGTGACCACCCGAACCCCGGCCTGAATCAGCTCCTTTTCGTATAGGCCTCCATTGGAGGCGACCATGACATCAAAACCTCTTGCCACCAGTCCTTTGGATAGTTCCACCACATGTGTCTCCGCACCACCGATGTCAAGCCCCATCAAACATTGCATTATTTTTTTCATTGCCAAACGATCTCCTTGACTTTACCAAGAGGCGCCACTGTCTTGGTATAGATTTTCAGTTCGGAATTGACTTTGATTTCTGTGATCCCTTCGGAAAAATAACCGGTTTCGCGTTCACTCATGAGCGCGCTGACCGTTATAAAGACCGTATATTTACCAGGTACTTCAGCAAGTACCACTTCTCCATTCGACTTTTCCACCACATCTTTAAACGGTTTGATTTCGATCTCCTCAATAGGTCCGATGATGCTGTTGGTCTCATCCGAAAGCACCATGTCCCCGATTTTGAACCCTTCCACAGTCATGATTCTCACATTATCCACCTGTATGGTGACCATTGCGGGTTTGAGCGTGGTGCTTGCCTGTTGCGCGACGGGTTTGTCAAAATTCGAGACCTTGATGCCGAGAATGACCAGTGCGCCGATGATGAAAAATGCGATGATGATATCAAATCTGTTGAGTTTACGCATTATTTCACCTCCTTAAGTCCGACCACATAACCAAGGCTTGCGAATCCTTTGCCTTTGACCGGTATGGATGTGCCGATTTTGATATCTTCCTGGGTCACCCTGTAGTGATAGGCGTCGACGACAGCTTCAGCTTCAATGACGAGAGTCGCCACAAATTGTTCCGGTACGATTTGTCTGGTGATGATGCCTTTTTCCCGATCTTTCACTTCCACTTCATAGGGTTTGATCTCAAAAGAGACGAGTTTGCCCAAATAATGGTTCCTGCTGGAGTTGTAAAGATTCGCACCCACAAACAGCTGGTCGCCAAAAGACTCGATGACGGAGTTCGTCTCGAATGTGTACTGAATTTTCACCCTGCTCGGTCCGCTTGTCACGCCTTTGTCGGTGAATACCGACAACCCGTAACCCACGACCACAATTGCCAGGGCAACGATGGCAATATCTATGATGCTGATCTTACCGAAAATCAATCCGATTTTTTTTGTGATTTTCATATGCCCTCCTCTTTGTAAAACGCTTCGATTTTCTTCACCATTTTTTCAAGCGTGAAGACTTCCAATATTTTTTTCAACCCATTTTCACCCATCTGATTTCTGAGTTCGGGGTTTTCAATCAGTTCAAACAGCCTTTCCGCAAAAGTCCCATAATCGCCAAACGCCACGAGATAGCCGGTCTTTTCATGGTCGATGACCTCGTTGATGCCCGGCAAATCGAATGCGACAACCGGCTTTTTCATGTTCATGCCTTCGATGGCCGCATAAGAGAGCGCTTCTGAGTTCGATGTGTTCACGATAATATCGGAATTCGCGTAGACGCTGTCAATGTCCTCAACATGTCCGGTGAATTCGATCTGAAGATTGGCACGCCTCGCCGCTTCCTTCAGCTCCGTTTCCATTGACCCGGCACCTACAAACCTCACTTTGAATGGTCTGTCGGTCATCACAAGAAGCGCCTTGACAATCTCAATCATGTGCATCTGACCTTTGATCGGTTCGAGCCTGCCCACAAGCGTGATCACAGGAATCTCATTGTGCACGGATTTCATATTGTAAGCGGGTTTCACCCCATTATATATTGTGACGATATTCTCTTGCTGGATGCCTTCCTCTAAAAGGTTCGACTCCACAGCACTTGAAATGGCGATTACTTTCGCCCTAAGCCTTTTGTTGAGAAACAACCTGACATTGTTTTTTACAGCACTTGAATGGTCACTCAGCGTGTGTTTGGTGTAGACAATGGATTTCACCCCGAGCATCTGAGCCGCAAGCCGCCCGGAAAGCGACGCGTGTGTATGGACCACATCGGGTCTGAACGTTTTGATCGGTTTCACCAGGGACATCGTTCCCCCGACACCGAACGATTTGTCCGCAATACCGTCCACTTCGATCACGTTTTTCTCTTTGATATATCGCTTCAGGATGCTGCCTCTCGGAATCACCACCGCGACCTCAAACGATTTCCGGTCCAACCCGTCGACAATCGACCTCAGGTATTGGCCCGCTCCACCGAAATTCATGTCCGAGATGATGTGCATCACTCTAATTTTCCTGTTCATTCGCCACATCCTTTGCATTTTTTGCCGCAATCACACCGAAAGTCATCACGATGATATAGAAGAACAATATGTCGTAATTGTGGAAAATATGATCGACCATTCCTTGGATGGAGCATCCTACAACACCTGCAAACGCTGCAAAAGCGTAATAGCTGTATGCGTTCTTGCACTTTTGCGCAGAAAAGATTTCCCGCATCCATATGAAGGCAAAATAGCCCCAGGCAATGATTCCCATGATGCCCATTTCTATGAACAGCATGAGAGGTGTGTTATGGGCATGAAAAGATTTCGCGGCCGAATATGCATAGGCTTTATACAGCACTTTGAAATTGCCGAGCCCTACCCCTTCCACGAATCCATCTTTCAACATGTCTACTGATGCCGTGTAGATGGACATTCTGTATGACGTCGAAGTGTCGCCTCCCCTGAATACCGTCATGATCCGATTGATAATGGATTCAGGCACGATGTACGGGCTCATAAATGCGCCCAATATCAGCAGAGGCATATATTTTCTATCCTTGAAAATGATGATCAGAACAATCGCAATCCCAAGACTGAGCATCGATCCTCTGGAAAGGGTCAACAGGACGTTCAGTCCTCCGATCGCGAAAATTCCCGCATAGATCAGTTTGACCCATTTGTTTTTATATGTGTTGAATCCTGCGAAAACTATTGGAAGCAATAGCACCAGAAATTCCCCGAACACATTGGGATTGCCGAAGACACTGTAGATTCGGATTCCCGATCCACCGGCACTTTCATCGAGCCAGGCCGGATCCACAGGAACGCCCACTATACGTTGATAGATACCGTGAAGTCCTACCAACAAAACGATTCCAGCAAACAGATGCATCATCTGTTCAAGAAAGCGCCTGTCATTGAAGGTTCCCAGAAGTGTCGCCGCAAACAGCAATGTCGCTATATAGATGACCAATATGGTCAGTCCGTCCCCTTGGATGGGGCTGAACAGATAACTTACGACAAAAAAAAGCATCAGCAGATAAAGCCCGACAACCACCAGATTTTTAGGACTTCTCTCCTCATCATAGAGCCACCTTCTGAAAAACATCAGAGCGACCAATGCCAAGGATATGAGAACACTGAGGGGCGTCGGCAAAAAAATATAGGTGAAAATCTGTAAAAGAACAAGTGCTGAAAGCACACGCCGATCCATGAAAAATCTGAGTAGGACACTCTTCAAAAGAAAGTGCTTTAAAGGTGATCTTTTACTTTCAAACCTGAACGAATCCACAAAGCTTTTTCGATAGGCGCTTTCAAGTCCAGAATTGTCCGATAGCCACCTGAGGATCATGCTGGTGGCCAAAACACTGGATAACGCATTTTTAAGATGGCCGATCCCTCTATATGTCGCGCTTTTTTCATAAGCATCCCTTATGCCATGCACAAGCCTTATACCAATTTTCAGAAAAACAGATTCCATATTACAACTCCCTCATTTGAATAACCGGTATTCCTATTTTAAGCATTCTCAAAATCATTACATGCAGTACCATGAAGACTCCCGCTTTGAATATGAGTTCCACCACCAGCGCCAAAAGGCTGTCTCCGAATGAGACGCCCATCAGACTGAATGCTAGGAAAAGCACAAAGTCCACAATGATTATCATTGCAGTGGTTTTCGCAAGTTCACCTACCGAACTCACGATGTTCTGTCTCATGGCGACGACAATCATCACCACAGTGACAAGTGTCATGGAAACCGTCGACGCAAGCGCAAGTCCGTTGAGTCCCATATATCTGCTGAGCAACAAGCTGAGCGGGATATTGATCAAAATGCCGATCACCGTGATGATCAGTGGCAATTTGGTGTTGCCCATAGCGAAATAAACTCGGTTCAGGATCTCTTTGATGCCCAGTCCGATCAATCCCCATATGAACAGGCTGAGAATGACACTGGTCGTCTCTGCGGCATGTTCCGTGAATGCGCCTCTCAGGAAAAGAATCTGTATGGTCTCATAGCTGTAGAGTGTCACTAGAAACACTATTGGTATTCCAAAATATAAAAACAAGACGACACTTCTTTGAACCACGCCCATGAAGGCGGCATGATTGTCCGAGGAGAAAGTCTTCGACAGTTTCGGAAATATATAGTTGGTGATGGTATAGATGAGTACACCTGAAATGATGATGTAGACCCGATTGGCGTATTCCATGAGCGAGACGCCACCGGCGTAGAAACTTGCGAGCACCGTGATGATCATCGCATTCACCGGTTGTGCCCATGTGCTCACGAGCACCGGTCCGGTCATCTTCAGCGTGTCTCTCATCGCCTCGCTCTTCAAGTGAAGTGCCGGTCTGAAGACGAATCCTTCCTTTTTCATCATTGGCATCTGCACCAGAGCCTGAATGAACCACCCGAGAGAAAAGGCAATGGCAAGACCGTAAAGACCAAATCTGGGATTCAGGAAAATCAGATACAATATGACCACGAGATTTGAAAAGATGCTGATGGCCGAAGGCAACGTGAAATGTGAAAAAGACTGCATCAGTCCGACATAGGTGAAGGTGACTGTGGCAAAGATCACAACAGGTGCCATGTACTGTGTCAGAGTCGTGGCAAGCTTTGCGGCTTCCTCACTGAGTCCTGGACCGAAAACGGATACGATCGGTCCGGGGAAAATGATCAAAACGGCACTGACCGCCACTGCAATCGCCATCGCAAAAGAAAGAAAATGGCTGGCATACTTGAACGCTTCCTCTTTCCCTTCCCTGTGCATGATCCGGTTGAAAATCGGGATGAACGTGGAAACCACCGCCGCGCTGAGAGCAAAATCGAAGAAATTGTTCGGTATTCTGGAAGCGACGAAAAAAGCATCCGCCTCATAGGAAATGCCATAGTCGTTCGCAATGAGCATGTCTCTTACCATGCCGAGCATTTTTCCGAAAAGCGTGGTGCCAATCATGATGGCAAGCACACTGTACTCTCTAAAATCTTTTTTTATCATATCATTCAACCAACTTCATAAACTCTTCATTTTTGAACAGATTTTTCTTGAGGATCAAATCCGAGACCTTGAGATCCATTTTTATCCTTTCCAATTGTTCCGCCAACGCCTCTGTGATCTCCACCGGCTCATGGCTATTCAGATCGTATAGACGCTCTTCATTGTTGTTGTAAAAGTAATCGTCCATAAAGATGGAGCCATCTCTCTTGATGGCATAGCCAGGTCCCTCGATCAAAAGGGATTCTCCGAGTGTGAGTGGATGTTCAAGCCCCATGATATCCAGGATGGTCGCAAGGATATCCACTTGACCACCTGTTTTGGAAATGGTCCCTTTCATATCCGAATCCGGCAGGACGATCCAAAGCGGTACCTTTTGGATGCTTTCCCATGCGACATAGTGGTCGCTCAGACCAAGCAGTTTTGAGAGCAGCGCTTTCTGATCCTGGTAAAGCCCGGAATGATCGCCATAGATCACTATGATCGTCTCATCCAGTATGCCTTCAGTTTCCAGACGCTCGAACAAACCTTCAATCGATTCGTCCACATACCGCATGCTTTTGAGATAATTGCCCACTTGGGTCTTTTCATAGTCACCAGTGTATGGTTCATATCCTTTAATGAAGGCATCGTACGGGTGGTGGCTGGACAGCGTGACCAAAAAACTGTAAAACGGTTGATTTTGAACAACCAGATCCATCGCCTGTCTGTAAAACGAGACATCGCTGATGGCCCAGCCCACTATTTCATCGAGATCGAAATCCTCTTTGCTGATAAAATCATCGAACTTGTAGTTGCTATAGACGACCTCACGGTTCCAAAAACTCGCCTGATACCCATGGAATCCTGTGTTTTCATAGCCACGATCCTTTAAAAGCTCTCCGAGCGTTATGAATCGGTTGGTCGCATGGAGATAGTTCACGGCACCCACAGGAGCGGGATGAAGTCCCACGTTGAGCAGGAATTCGGCGTCGGATGTGTTCCCAGCCGCTACCTGATGGTATATATTATCGAAATAAAGTGCTTCATTTTTAAGCCTGTTGAGGAATGGAGTCACTGCTTCGCCCTCTATTTCCAGGTCGACGACAAACTCTTGCATGGCCTCCACTTGTATGACAACGAGATTCATGTTGCGGTCATATAGTGCAAGGAGTTCACGTCCTTCAGTATTTTCAGAAAGATAAGTCTTAATGGTCTCCAGTTCCGCTTGATCCATTGAGGTGCTGGTGAACCATTTGTTTTTGGCGAAATCCAATAGGTCATAACCATGGAAATAGTAGACTCCAAGGTCCTTTGCGATGTTCTTTCTCTCATAGGCATGGTGCGTCCGGTCCACTTCGTTTGCTTTCAAGTGGAACGCACCGATGGCGGCGACAATCAAAATCGCTATCAGAAGGTTGTGTCTCCATGTTTTCTTCTCCTGAAGCGTCTTCCTGAAATATACCGCATAGGCGATCATGACAGGAATTGTCACCACAAAGATCAGATCTTTTTTTTGCATCAGGGAAAATGTGCTGTCCGCCACGTCATTCATGAAGCCCAGCTGGTAGAGAATCGGTATGGTAAGTGGAATTCCATAATACCTTCCATACACCGTATCCGCGAAAAAAATGAAAGATACGATCAAGTCCGTGATGACTAGACTGTATACCGCCTTTCTTTGGAAGATGAGCATATTGAAAAGCACTATGACCACCACGCTGAAAATCAGAAGTGTATGAATGCGATCGTACTCCAGCATTGGATTCAGTCCGATCGAGTGATGCAAATAGGATGCTTTCACCCAGAGTGAGGCAACCACACCCAGTGCAAAAACCATATGAATTAAAATTTTTCTATAATTCCATTTTTTCATGTCTTGGCTTCTCCGTCATATATCTAGATTTGTGAACGCTTCGAGTCTATTTTACCATTCCATGGGGTAACATTCTATCTTTATTTTTAGTTGACAACGCAACCAATTGCCTTTAAAATAGTTGTTAACGCAACTATTTTGTCATAGAAAGGACCCGCTCATGAATCATGATCCAAATTGCTTCAAACTCAGCAAATCCATCTCCATGATTTACCGCAATGGCAAAGCTTATATCGACCAAGCCATGAGCCATCACAATATCGGCAGCGGTCAGTATATATTTTTATTTTATCTTTTTAACCACAACGGTTCCACGCAGGATGAAATCAGCAAAGCCCTGGATATGGACAAAGCCACCACCACTAGAGCCGTTCAGAAACTGGAGAGCACTGGTCTGGTCAGACGCGAGCGTAACAGTGACGACCATAGGATCAACAACGTCTTCATCACCGAAGAGGGCAACGCACTCAGGAAAGAACTCTATAAAGTCGCCATGGATTGGGACGATTTGCTCCTTCAGAATCTTACCCCCGATGAACGTTCGACACTGCAAAATCTAATCGGAAAACTCTCCGAAAACTCCAAGACCCATAGAAAACAAACCATATGAAACGAGGAACGTCATGTCAAACAACGAATATCTAAGGACCGAAAAAATATGGAAACTGCTTCTAAAATTCTCCATCCCCGCAATTGTGGGCATGATGGTCAATGCACTCTACAACGTCGTTGACCGAATCTACATAGGTTGGCTTGGCCCACTGCCGATGACCGGCATCGGTCTTTCGCTGCCGATGATGATTCTAATGATGGCTTTTGGCATGCTCATTGGAATCGGTGCGGCATCAAGGATCTCCATCCGATTGGGTGAAGGCCGTCAGGAAGATGCTGAAAAGATTCTCGGCAACGCTTTCACCATGCTGATTCTGATCATGGGCAGCGTCATGGTCATAGGACTGATTTTCAAAGAACCACTGCTTTATCTGTTTGGTGCCAGCCCGGCAACTTATGAGTACGCCAACCAATACATGACTGTGATCCTGATGGGATCGTTATTCCAGGGCATCGGCTTTGGACTCAACAACGTCATCCGTGCGGAAGGCAATCCCAAGATCGCCATGTACACAATGCTTCTTGGAGCAATCACAAACATCGTACTCGACCCAATTTTCATTTTCGCATTTGGTCTGGGGATAAGAGGTGCTGCAATAGCCACAATTATTTCTCAACTGGTGACCTCCATTTGGGTGATGAGGTATTTCCTATCCGGGAAAAGTCGACTCAAACTTAAAAGGGAGAATCTCAAACCGGACGCTGCCATTGTGGGCAGTATCGTGGCCATTGGCATGTCTCCATTTTTCATGCAGGTCGCTGCAAGTATGGTCACCATCGTCTCCAACAACGCGCTCAAAGCTAATGGCGGTGACATTGCCATCGGAGCCATGACCGTCATCAACTCTCTGGCCATGTTCTTCCTGATGCCTATTTTTGGAATCAATCAGGGCGCTCAGCCCATCATCGGTTTCAATTACGGTGCAAAAGAATATCGACGAGTCAAGGAAGCACTTAAATACGCCATCGCAGGCGGTACGGTCATAGCCACTTTCGGGTTCGTCATGACCCAGTTTTTCACAGTGACCATGATCAAAATGTTCAACAGCGATCCGGAACTGATCAGTGTCGCAACCGTAGGGATGAGAACCTTCCTGGTCATGATGCCGATCATCGGTTTTCAGATCATCAGCTCCAACTACTTCCAAGCCGTGGGTAAAGCTCCAAAATCCATGTTCCTTGGACTGCTCAGACAAGTCTTGGTTCTTATACCCATGCTGATCATACTGCCTCAATTCTTCGGGCTCATGGGGGTGTGGTATGCCGGACCCACAGCTGACTTGATCGCATCACTCGTCACAGCGCTTTTCCTCGTGATAGAAATGCGTCATTTGGATGCATCTCATGTTTTACAAACCGCATAAGATGTGATATACTTTTTTTCGTACCCCCACCTATAGGGGGTTGGCGAAAGGGGTATGATATGAATCTGTCAAAATACAGAAGGCCTATACAGTTTGCTTTCAGCGGACTGGTCTTTTATGTGATCTCGGTCTTTTCAAATGGACTCGCGATAGTCTTTGGGGTATCTATTGTTCTAGGGGCGGTATTCGGAAAAATGTTCTGTAAGTGGATGTGTCCCATGGGTCTTTTCATGGAATTCATGACGCGCAACATGACTGAGGATCAGTCCAAAGCGCACATGTACAACTACTACAAACTCGGTTGTCCGATTTCATGGGTACAGGGTTTCCTGAACAAGTACTCACTATTTAAAATCAAACGCAACGAAGCCACATGCACATCGTGCGGTCTATGCGACAAGGCATGCTACATCTCATCCCTCAACACTTCGAAGAGCCTTTACAAAAAAAACAAAGAGACACCTGCGGAAGCTTTCAGTTGCTCCAAGTGTCTCAAATGCATCGACGTCTGTCCAAAAAACAGTCTCGAACTCAAAATGTGATTACAAAGGCAGCGGGCTCATTTGAACCCGCTGCCATTTTTTTCGGATCAAATCTTTTCTGCGATTTCGTTGAGATACACCCAACGCTCCATTTTTTCCTCCAAAGCATTTTCGATCGCATGTTTTTCGGCAATCCATTTCTCGAGCGCCTCATAATCGGTCGTCGTCTTTTCTATGGCCTCACAGACCTTGCCCAGTTCTGTTTCCAGTTTTTCAATCACATCGTCAATCTCATCCCATTCCCTTTGCTCGGAAAAACTGAATTTGACTTTATCAGCGCTTGATTTGGATCTTTCTTTGACTTTGACTTCACTTTTTTCCTTAGGCGCCTTTTCAGCCCGAGTGGCCATCAGTTCGCTGAAATAGGCATAATTGCCAGTATAACTGACGATTTGTCCATCCCCTTCGAAAACAAACAGCTTCTCGACAACTTTGTCCAGCAGATAACGGTCGTGGGAGACGATGATCACAGCTCCAGGAAAGCCTTCAATATAATCTTCGAGTACCGTCAAAGTGGAGATGTCCAGATCGTTGGTGGGCTCGTCGAGCACTAGAATATTGGGCGCTTCCATGAGGATTCTCAACAGCTGAAGTCTTCTTCGCTCACCACCGGAGAGTTTTCCTATAGGGGTCCACTGGAGAGTCTTGTCGAACAGGAATCGTTCCATCATTTGAGCGGCGGTTATTTTCGAACCGTCTGAGGTCTCGACGTATTCACCGCCTTCTTTTATGAACTCTATGGCGCGCATTTCCGAATCCATATCTTGATTTTCTTGGGAAAACAGTCCGATTTTGACTGTTTCTCCCGTATTGACAGTTCCCGTATCGGGCTTCAGTTTGCCTGTGATGATGTTGATCAAGGTGGATTTCCCCATGCCATTGGGTCCCAAAATACCGACTCTGTCATCTCTTAACACCGTATAAGTGAAATCTTTGATCAAGTGCAGATCTCCAAAACTTTTGGATATGTTTTCAATCTCTATGATTTTTCTTCCAAGTCGGGTTCCCGCTACAGACATATCCAGCTTCTCACCTTGTGAATAGTCGAGACTGTCACTGAGGTCATTAAATCTGTCGATTCTCGCCTTTTGTTTGGTCGATCGGGCCTGTGCGCCTCTCCTGATCCAAGCTAGCTCTTTTCTGAACAGATTGCGTTTTTTGGACTCGATGGACATGGATTGTTCTTCTCGTTCAATTTTCTTTTCCAGGTAGTAGTTGTAATTGCCTTCGTAAGTGTATAGATTGCCTCTGTCGATTTCAATGATCTTATTCACGACACGATCCAGAAAATAACGGTCATGGGTAATCATCAGCAGTGCGCCTTTTCTCGACTTGAGGTGGTTTTCAAGCCAGTCGATGGTTTCCGAATCGAGATGGTTGGTCGGTTCGTCCAAAATCAGAATTTCCGCGGGATTGATGAGTGCTGATGCAAGTGCTACACGCTTGCGTTGTCCTCCTGAAAGTGTTCCCACCTTTTGATTGAAATCACTGATGCCAAGTTTTGTGAGAATGGTCTTTGCTTCGCTTTCAAGTCCCCATGCGCCTGTTGAATCCATTTCTGCAGTCAGCCTGAGTATGAGATCCGTTGGTGTGTGCTCATCGGAAATGGCGGCTTCATATCGCCTGACGAGCTGGAGATTCTTTGAATGGCCTTTGAAAACTTCTTCAATGACCGTTTGGTCCGGGTCAAAATCAATGACCTGTGACAAATATTCGATATTCACCTGGTTCCCTTTGGTGACTTTTCCCTCATCCGGGAGTTCCACCCCTGCAATGATTTTAAGGAACGTTGATTTTCCAGTGCCATTGACGCCAATGATGCCTACTCTATCTGTATCTTCAAGACCAAAAGTCACTCCGTCGAGAAGCTTTCTTTCTGTATAGGATTTGGTTAGGTTTTCTACGGACAATAAATTCATGTTCTTCACCTTTTTCTAAATAATCTTTCATGATTATATCATATCAGTACGTAAACTGGGTATAAATATCAGATGGGAGGTGACATAGTCTTGAAAAACGAAATCTTGGAACCCTACCGCATGACCATTGAGGAAATCTGGGACAATGAACATCTGCACGATATGAAAAATTACATTCAACACCGCGATCTCAATTGTCTCGAGCATTCCCTGTTTGTCTCCTTCAAAAGCTATCAGGTCTGTAGAAAAATCAAATGTGACGAGGTCGCAGTGGCACGCGGAGCGCTCCTTCACGATTTTTTCCTATACGATTGGCACCTTGAGCGCCGGAGTGAAAAGCTTCATGGTTTTGCACATCCCGAAATCGCACTTGAAAATGCAGAGTCGCATTTCACTCTCTCTGAAGTGGAGAAAGACATCATTTTAAAGCACATGTGGCCTTTGACTCTTGGCAAAATGCCCAAATACAAGGAGTCGCTCATCGTATCGTTGATCGACAAATATTGTACGGCTGTTGAACTCATAAGCCCAAGGACAAGAGCAAAAATCAAGAAACTGGCGCATACGATCTCGCAAAAAGAACCGAAGCCCTTACCATGATGAATTGTCATGAGAAGGGCTTTTGTTCTGTAGGATTGATTTTCGTGATAAACCAGGATACAAGACGCGGATCGAATTGGGTGCCGGCATTTCTCTTCAACTCTTCTTTGGCTTCTTCCACAGTCATTTTATTCCTGTAGTGCCTTTCATTGATCATCGAATCATAGGCGTCCACGATTGCAATGATTCTGGATTCGAGCGGAATCGCCTCACCGGAGATGCCCATTGGATATCCGGTCCCGTCCCAACGTTCATGGTGGTGGAGAATGAAATTTGCGATATCGGCGAAATCGTTGACCGAACTTAGAATTCTGTACCCGATTTCAGAATGTTTCTTGATGTCCTCAAACTCCTCCTCTGTCAGATTTGCTTTCTTATAGAGCAATTCATCATTGATGGCGATTTTTCCGATGTCATGCAGAAGTCCGATTGTTTTCATGGCCTGCACATCACGTTCGGAGAAATCCAATGATTTTGCAAAAGCTTTGCATAGTTTGGCGACATTTTCGGAGTGCTCTTTTTCCACTTTGCTTTTGGAATTGATGGTGTCGATGATGGCCTCCACCGTTTTGCCTCGCATATTGGGGCCTTCTATGAGTTTCCTTCTGTACATCATGTCTTCAGCCCGATTGAAAATTTCCTGAATATCTTCATCAGGAAGCTTCTTGACATCCCATCCAAATGAAACCGAAAGGCTGACAGAACTCACATTGACTTTGGCGGCAAGCCCTTGAATCCTTCCAATCAGTTGTTCTGCGTGAGAATTTTGAATCTTCGGAATCAGAATGACAAACTCATCGCCTCCGATTCTTGAGATGATCTCATCTGCCCTGCAGGCTTCCTTGAACACTTCAGCCACTTTGACGAGCAATTCGTCGCCGACCGCATGACCAAATGAGTCGTTGATCAATTTGAGTCCATTGACATCCGCCATGATGATACACAGCGGGAAATTGCGTTCCACATCGAGACGGTGCAGCTCCTCCACAAAGAATCTTCTGTTGTAAAGCCCTGTCAGTTGATCATGATAACTTAGATATTCGACGCGTTCCCGTCTTTTTTTATCTTCAGTGATATTTCGACCGATTGCAATCACTTCATTTGATTTCGATTTGACCATTCTCATCTCAAAAGTATATGTGCCGTCTTCAAGTTCCATATCATACTCGATACTTTGCATGACGCCCGTCTCAAGTACATCCCTGAGCGCTTTCATACCATTTTTCGAGATATGGGTTGGCATGACTTCCTCAATGGTTTTTCCTATGAACCTGTCTTTTGGAACATAAAGCACATGCCCATCGCCTTGTTGGCAATCCAGAAATTTGCCGTTGCCATCCAAAGTGAATACGATATCGGGCAGCGCATTGATAATCGCTTTGTTTTTATGCTCGCTTTCCAGTAGGCTGAAATTCATTTTTTTAAGCGCTCTCGTTCGTTGTTCCACCATATATCTGAGGACCAGATTCGTCACAAGCAACAAGATCAACAACAAAGCCACGGAAAACAATACCCATTTATATCTTCTGAAAAAGTATTCAATGCCCTTCTCTTCATATACGCTCAACCAATTGTTATAGATGATGTCATATTCACCGGTCGCCTTGACCAGTTGAAGCCCGCCATTCAGAACGAGCAACAATCCCTCATTGTCTTTTCTGACCGCCATGGCATAACCTCGGCTGAGAAAACCCAGTTCCTGCGATTTGATTCCGATGATGCCATATTGATTCAGAATAAAGAGTCCCGGCACTTTCAGTACACCAGCATATTCAACAGTGCCATTTTCAACCATCATCAATGCATCTCTTACAGTCGAAACTTCGATCAAATTTATATTCATGTCAAGTCCATCGAGATATTCCATCACGATATCAGCCTTTTGGACTGCTACGGATTGGTTTCTCAACTCCTCTATTCCTGTTAAAAACACACCGGTCTTTGTGAAGATGTCACCGGTCATTGCGCTGTGGTCGATTGAAAAACTATAAATTTGCTCCCTTTCCACAGAATGAAACATTCCAGAGATGACATCAATTTCGCCCTTTTCAAGGGCTTCTCTGATGAGGTGCCACTCGTCCAGCCGAATCTCGACATCGTACCCCATTGCTTTTCCTACGGCTTTTGCAAGTTCCACATTGTAACCGGAAGGTTCGCCGTTTTCATCCAGAAAACTGTATGGCGGGTAATTGATATCGTCACCAAACACCAATTTTGGACGCGCATCATCAGTGAATCCCGGTATGGAGAGAATCAATAGGCAAACTATAATCAATACTGTGATTTTTCCGGTTTTTATATCAAATGTCTTGATCATATAGAGCTCCTCAAATGATGAAGTATTTGAAATTTACCCTTTTTTGGAGCCCGTTAACATGCAATCCAAAAACCGCATATCAACGTTTTATTTTTTCTCTCAATGTGTTGAAGACCAAAGGAAGTTTCCTCGTGGTGGCGTTGGGATAGTTGCGGTAGAAACGGGCATATTTCTTGCCTTTTTCAATGATTCTCCCAAGTGCGACTCGTTCCTCGATTTCATCCATCCATTCTTCAATGTTTTCCTCAAGCTCCTCTATTCGACCACCGATTTCATCGATGACCTCGTTGATGGAAGCATGCATCTTTATGAGTACGGTACGAAGGTTGATGAGTTCCTTGAGCGTAAATGTCGCATCAATGAACACTCCAAAGTAAAACACCGAAACCATCGGTCTTAAAATCATAATTGGAACCATTCTAAAAGCGTTGATCAGTTCCGTGTTCACGAAATACCAGAGTGCGAAACCACCAAGTCCCCAAAATGCCGACACGCCGAGCGCCACCCTTCCGTGTAAATTGAAAGGTTTTTTTGAGTAATCCCACCATCTCGCCTTGAACGCCCACTCCATCACAAAAGACGTGACGTATTCCCAAGTGGATGCCACTACTGCTATGTATGCGACAGACGTTAACAGAAACAGAAAAGATTCTGTTGGCAGTAAGGGTTCAACCAGGCTCATCATGATCATGATGGTGGTCGCGGCAAATCCATAGATCGGTATGATCGGCGCCCTGAGAAAGCCTCTGTTGGTGTATCTCCCCGTCTTGAAGGATACATAGGTGGTTTCCCAGACCCATCCAAGTGCGGCATATGCCATGAACATGCATGCTACATCTAATAGTGTGTATTTTATGCCCATTTTCTCCGTGCCTCCCGAATTGTTTTTCTTAGTATCACTATAGCAAAAAAAAATGAAAGGCGACAGGTCGCCATTCATTCTTTTTTGAGTTGTTCAATTGTTTTTGTGATCGGGTTAAACAAAACCAGCACAATTATGAAGTTCGATACCCCATGTACTATGTCAAACGGCAATCCACTGATCCAATACGGAATCGCATAACTGATGCCGTAGAAAATAGATTCAAACAGAGCAAAGAAAAGCCCGAATGAAAAACCGTAGATCGACGCCAGTATGGCGAACCCATATTCTGATTTTGTATGTTTTGAAATCATATGCGTCAGCAAGATCAACATTGGCCAAATGACATAATACCCCATGATCCAAGTTCCAAATCCATAGATCAGCACTTCTGTGGTCACAAACACGATTGTGGCGAACATCGCCCGTTTGACACCAAACATGACCGTGTAGACGATCAACAGAAAAGTCACGACTTCCACATTGGGCACTACGCTCAGCACCAATTTTCCTGCGGTAAGTGACGCCGATAATATGGCGATCAGGGTGATGTCACTGGCCTTCATTACCAGGTACTCAGTTCAAATCGATAAACTTCTCCATCGATGACCGGCAACTCTTTGACGCCGTATAAAGCATCCACACCGTTGACTTTAATGGAATAAAACTCATTCTTTGTCTCATCAGCTGTATACCCTTCGAGTCCTGTGAGATAGATTCCAAAGCTCGCTTCTTCAAATTCAGGTTGAATATCCGATTCGATTTCCATCAACAGGTCATACAAAAACGCCGCATCAGTGTTCAGATCATAAATTTTGGAAATGCCCTCAGACTCGGCAACCACTTCAATTGTAACGGACTTTTCTCCCTCCGTTGCCTGCGGTGCCATATACTGGTTGTACATGAATAATGACACAAGTGCCACCAATACCACAATGATAATCCACATAACTTTTTTGTTCATGAGTTACTCCTTCAATCCATATTTTTTTTGCAAATAAAAAGACTCATTCTCCGGCGAACGGAAAATGAGTCAAGTGTATTGATCCATTTCCATCTCACCCCCAGGAGACGACTTGAAATTTTACAGGCAGGTCTACCGGCTAAGCTTCTTCCTCCATTCACCCTTCCCGCTATTGCAGTGGTATGTGAATTTCGTCGGCTATACGGTTGCTGGGACAGCTCGATCACTCGATTCCCTATTAAGTCTTTCGACACCTATTAAAACTATTTATTCAATTGCTTGGTTCATGTACATTATAGGAAAAATCACACTGGAATGCAACTAAATTTTGAATTTGCTGATTTCATTGCTGAGGTGCACTGAAATTTGATTCAGGTTTTGAGCGGAACGTGCGACTTCATCCACAGCAACTGTCTGTTGATCCATTGATGCCGTCACTTCCTCTGAAGCCGCGGCTGTCTCTTCGGAAACCGCAGATATGTTTTCAATGCTGCTGACAATACGCTCTTTGTCATCATTGACCTCACCAACAGATTTTCCAATGGCACTTATGTTGACCGCGATTTGTTCATAAGCGCCCTTGATGGTCTCAAATGCTCTGATTACGCTGGTGACTGCCACATTTTGATTCTGTGAGATCGATTTGAGTGTGCTCATGCTGGAAACGGATTTCGCTCCATCTGTTTGGATGCCTTGAACGATTTCCTTGACTTGCTCTGCCGCATTTGACGACTGTTCGGCAAGTTTTCTGATCTCATCCGCCACAACGGCGAATCCACGTCCGTGTTCCCCTGCTCTGGCCGCCTCTATGGAAGCATTGAGCGCAAGCAGGTTGGTTTGTACGGATATGGCTGAAATGGAATCCAAAATCGTTCCTATTTCAATAGTCCTGTCATTGAGCTGGACAATCACTTTTTCGATTTCCTCATTTGCCGAGATGGAATCTCTGTTCTTGTCACTCAAATCCTTAACGGATTCAAGACCGGTAGAATAAGCCTCTCCCGTGTTCTTGGCCGAACTGAGCATTTCCTCTGTGACCGTGTTGAGTTTCACAAATTTTTCAGATAACGCCCTTGCGATCACTGTGCTGTTTTCCGCGTCCTGAGCTTGATCTTGAGCGCCTTTCGCGATATCCTCGACTGTCTTTGCCACTTCATCCGCCGAAGCGCTGACCTCTTCACTGGTAGCAGCCAGGCTTTGTGAAGCGATGGTAAGTTGTGAGGAGACCTCCTGGATGTTCTGGACCAATTTTCCGAGATCCAAAAGTGTTTCATCAAAATATCTGCTGAGAACTCCTATTTCGTCATTTGATACAATTGCAGATACAGCACTCAGATCACCGGTTCGAGCTTTTTTCATCGATTCCAGCAAACGCTTGATGTTGTCGTTGAATTTTTTAGTGAATACCATGACCAATGTGAATGCGATCACAAGAGCGACCAATGATGCCAACACCAAAATGAGAATCAGGCTGTTCAGGTCCCTTTGAATCTCATCATAATATAGTGTTGAAACCACAGACCATCCAAGTGTGTCAAGCCTTGAAACCGCAGCGTATTTTTTCCCGGACTTGCCATTTTCCAAATATTGATATTCAACACCTTTTTTTGTCGTGTCGGCAATGGCTTCTTTGATTTCCTTGGTTACCAGTTCTGTACCCAGTCTTGAGGAATCCGCATGCGCCATGATGATATTGTTGGAATCCACTATGATCGGATAACCCTTCTCACCAATTCGAATGTCTTTTGTCTGATCATTCAACGTTGAAAGGGTCAGGTCCACTGAAATTACTCCAACAAAACGGCCCGAACTGTTATAGATCGGTTGGACCGCACTGACCAGCATCGCACCGATCGTGTCATCAAAATAAGGATCCGTCCAGACAAATTCACCGGCTTCCTTTGCCAGCAGATACCAATCTCTGGTTCTTGGATCATAGTCAGATGGCAGTTCATCATCCGGTTTCATGATCATACGTCCATCTTCCGTTCCCATATAGATGAATGCTATTCCAGGATTGTTCTTGGCATAACTGTCAAGAACTTTAAGAAGCTCTGTTTCCACCATCGGTGAAGTCATGATGTCCATGACCACAGACTGATTCGCTACAGATCGGATGATGCCTTCATATCCTGCCAAATAATTGGCTACGGAAACTGCAATCTGGTCCCCCAAATCTTCAGCACTGGCAATCTGGCTTTCTGTCATCACCTTCGAAACACGCAAATAAGTACCCACACCAACTATGATTTGGGATATCACCATAACTATAACAAAAATAATCAGAACGGTTCTACGTATACTACGCTTCACTTTCATTTCTTCCATATTCAACGCCTCCCCATGATACGTTAATTGATACCCTGAATCCGATATTACACATCATCAAATATCATACAGGAATCAAAATATTATTTAAAGACAATTATTATTTTGTAACAATTTCAATGAGTAAGCTAAGGCTAATGCTTCCAGCCACGAAGATAAAGTTTTTGACTGCATTTATGAAAGTCTCACCTTTGACTGGTCGACTAGTGAATGCAGCAGTCTGCCTAGTCACAGTTGGCATGGTCACAAAGACAAGTGCGCATGTGATCGGCAAAATGTCAAATCCTATTCCGAAAGCAATAGACAGATAGGACAGACCCACCAGAATCTTGTAGAGCGTCAAACTCTTTTCCAGTCCCATTGTGACCGGCAAAGTATATCTCTTGTCGATGATATCCTCATCGCGGTCGCAGGTGTTGTTGGCCAGCATGATGCCTGCGATCAATGCAACAAGAGGCAGGCTGAGTATAAATAAAGGCAATAACAACTCAATATCGACCAAAAGACTTAGTGTGCCACTTTGATAGGATAGTTCCATTGGCGTAGCTGTATACGCATGGATGTAAAACGACAATAACGGAATGAGTCCCCCCATGAACACACCACTCATCAACTCTCCAAGTATGGTTCTTGAAATCGGAACTGGCCCAAATGAGTAGACGACACCAATGAAAAAAGCCATCGCTCCAAACATCAGCACCCATAAATCGGTGCGGAGCACAAGTACGATTCCGAAGATCGCGCCGAGAGACAACATGACCAATAGGGATGTTTTAGCCGCCTTCTCGCTGAATTCACCTTTTCCAAGCGGATTGTGCACCTGATAATGGTAGCCGCTTCTGAGCACTGCCCGTCTATAGTCCATATAGTGATTGAGTCCTGTTGTCGTAAGATCGATCATCAACAGTGAAAAGAACATGAGCAGCAGATTGGGGACGTCGATTGCAATATCCATATATACCGCGAATAGTGTACCGATCAGAAATGGAAAGAAACTTGCCACTTTCGTCTGAATTTCCACAAATTTAAAGAACGCTTTGATTTGATGCATGGGAATGACCTCCTTTTCCATGTTTTAATATACACCTTTTCACCCATTGACGCCACATTTTTATCATCTTATAATGAATTAATGGCAATCAAAAGGGAGGTTCAAATCATGCAAAGCATCAAATCTTATATCTGGATCACGATCGGCTCTCTGTTTGTCGCGGCAGGAATCAGCTTTTTCCTGATTCCAGCGGATTTGGCAACAGGAGGTATCACTGGCCTTGCAATGGTCATCAATAAAGTGGCTCCTGATATCTCTATCGGAAACGCACTGCTTGTGCTCAACATTATTCTTTTCATCGTTGGATTTCTCGCTATCGGAAAAGCATTCGGAGCCAAAACCATCTATGCGAGTTTTCTGCTGACGGGAATCATCTATGTGATCGATACTTTTGTCGCCCTTGAAGGCCCTCTGGTGGATGACCTCCTAGTCAACCTGATTGCCGGTATACTCATCTCAGGCATCGGTCTTGGAATCGTCTTTAATCAAAACGCCTCAACTGGCGGCACCGATATAATCGCGAAAATACTCAACAAGTTTTTCAACATTGAAATCGGAAAATCCTTATTGATCGCGGATTTTGTCGTAGTTTCACTTGCGGCTTTCAGCTTTGGCATCGAACTCGCAATCTATGCTTTCCTCGGCATCATATTCAATGGTCTTATCGTGGACAATGTCATCGAAGGATTCAATCTCAAAATTTCCGTTTCGATCATCTCCAGTGAATCTGCTGTCATACAAAAATTCATAGTGGAACAACTTGATCGAGGAGCGACCATTTATTTGGCAAAAGGGGCTTATACTCAGACCAATAAGGAAATTGTCAACTCCGTCATGAACAAAAAGGAATTTGTGAGGCTGAAAAATTACATCAAGTCCATAGATCATAACGCCTTTGTGATGACCTCCAATGTCCGTGAAGTGCTTGGAGAAGGGTTTTTCAGTTGATTGGGATAAAAAAAACACGTTTATTCAACGTGTTTTTTTTTGACCATGATTATGACCCCGGCAACAATCACAGAGAAAATCGCCGCATATATGAAAAGTGTACCGTTTGATTCGTCATTTTGAGCCAGTTCGAGCGTTTCGCCCTTGATCAGCACATCCACTGTCGATAGTACCAACGCAGAACGTGCGGGTACAATTGTCATCCCACCTTTAAGATTCACGTCACCATCCATAGTGACCTGATCACGATTCAACAATGTCTTGTAATTTGCTCCCGGCAGATTCACACCCATGTCCTCGCCGCTGCCATTGAAAAGCAACAGCAAAGTTTCGGATTTATCTGGATCGGCATCTTTGTGGATCATATAGCCAATCATTTGATCATCGATTTTGATCAAGGACTCCTCTGTACCATCAAAGAATGTGATCCATTCGCCGACTTCCTGTTGAGTCTCCAGCCTCATTGCCGGATAAGCCTTCCTGAGTTCGATAAGCCCTTTGTAATACTCAAAAACCTCGAAGTATTCCGACTTTCTGCTCCAATCGATTTGATTGATGGCATCTGGCGATTTGTAACTGTTGTGATCCCCTGATTTCGTTCTTAGAAAATCCACCCCGGCATGTAGAAAAGGCATGCCTTGAGAGGTCATCACAATCGCATTGCTCAGTTTGTGCATCTGGATACGTTCCTCATCGGTCGCCTCAGGGTTTGTGACAAGAAATTTGTCCCATAGCGTGAGGTTGTCGTGTGCCGATACATAATTCACCGACTGTGACGGATGTGACGCCCAAGGCTCTTTCGAGTAATTCACCAAATCATATTGGATTTGAGGATGGAAAACCGCACCAACAATACCGAATTTCACACTTTCTTCCAAACCTTCGGCTCCGCCTGCAAATCCACCCTCTTCAGCATTGAACACATGTCCTTTTATGCCGTCACGCATTTCGTCGCCAAACGCACCTATTCGGTCCACGGACTGCATGTTCGCTTTTATGAGTCTCTCGCTGTCCGGCAATGTGGAAGCCCCTCCAGTCCAACCTTCTCCATACAAAATGATGTCCGGATTTATGGCTCTGAGTTCGGATTCTATCCATTGCATGGTTTCAATGTCATGAACACCCATCAGGTCAAACCTGAATCCGTCGATATGGTACTCTATCACCCAATGTATCAGTGAGTCAATAATCAGTTTTCTCACCATGGTGCGTTCGCTTGCGGTTTCGTTGCCTGTGCCTGAGGCATTGGAGTACGCTCCATTATTCATCCGGTAATAATAATCCGGCATGATCAGTGTCAAATTGGAATCGCCACTGAGTGCGGTGTGATTGTACACCACATCCATGATCACGCCTATGTTCTCATCATGAAGCCCCTTGATCATCTGCTTCATCTCGCCTATTCTGACTGTTCCATCAAACGGATCACTGGAATAGGACCCTTCAGGAACATTATAATTCTTTGGATCGTATCCCCAATTGAAGATATTGTCCTCAAGTCTGCTTTCATCGATACTGTTGAAGTCGTACATCGGGAGTATCTGAACATGAGTGATGCCAAGTTCCTTCAGATGTGAAAGTCCAGTGGCGACCCCATCTTCCGTTTGGGTGTCCTTTTCAACCACTCCCAAATATTTCCCGGCATTTTTTATGCCCGAAGAAGGATGTATCGACAAATCTCTTATATGCATCTCATAGACTATGATATCATTCATCTTCTCATAAATCGGACCCTTGTCCTCAAGCCAACCGCTCGGATTTGTTCTGTTGAAATCCACGACCATGGACCGGTCGCCATTCACACCTGCTCCCACAGCATAAGGATCGTAAGTTTCCTTGGTGATCCCATCCATGGTCACTGAATAAGTATAATACACACCGTGCAGGTCCCCATCTTTGGAAGTGCCCCATACACCTGAGTTTCCTTTCACCATTGGAATACTTTCCAATATGGAGCCTCCAGCGCCAGTCTCATATAGATTCAGTGTGATGCCGTCAGCCACAGGCGACCAAACTTTGAACTCGGTGGACTCGGCCGAATAAATCGCACCCAGAGTCCCTTTGTAACCAAACTCACTTTCAAATGCCTCTGAATCGTAAAGACCGGCAAGGTCGATCCCCACAGGCGCATAATCCTGAAATACCGTTTGATATTTGTTCCCGATGATTACGGGTTCCTTAAGCAACACCACGAAATTCTGAGCCATGGAACCCGCACCGGCACTGATGGCTGAAGGTTCAATAGCGTTGCCTTCCTGATCGGCAATTGAAAAATCACTTCTCATCCGGCTGACTTCTATCGGTTTGGAACTCGATAGTTTCAAGGTCTTTTCATCAATGAAAGATGCCGCGAGAAATTTCGGAGAAAGATCGATTTCACCTTCATCATAGTAGATGGTCTCGCTCCCTTGGATCAAAAAGAATTCGAGATTGCCCTCCTCGTCGATACGGCTCGTAGGAACGAACCGATCCGAATCAACATCTTTTGCCTCCCATTCCCCTTTTCTGACTATGAATCCAATCTCGTTGACACCCGTCAGATCCTCTATGCTTATTCTAGCCACTTTGCCAAACTCATCTTCTTCACTGAATTCATAGGCTGCCCCATTTTGTCCACTTGGCCAGATCCATAGGTTCCATCCCTCATAGTTGCCGTCGAAACGATGGTAGTGGATGATCAAATCCGCCTTATCTTCCGCATAACTGTGAATCGGTACTGAAGTCACTAAAAGGACCAGCAACAACAATAAACTGATTGTTTTTTTCATACCCTTCTCCCTCTTTGTGCAATCGGTTGCACATTTATTATTTCAATTATACCAAATTTGTTACATTTACTCAATTGAACATTTCAATTTATGGTAAAATAGTATTAGACCATCAATAGGAGGCCTACTATGTTAAAAATCATCGCAACAAATCTACTAGGTTATGATCTTTTGATTATAATGGTGGCTTTGATCAACGGATTTTACATCTATCCGCGCGCCAAACGCTCCAGCATCCAGTTGAGGGACCATCTTCAACCGAAGGTCTATGTTCCAATCGATCTTCTGATGGAGCGGATCCGTGGGAAAAACGATAAAAAAATGGATCTCAATGCAATGAAAAGCATGCGTTCTGATGAAATTCACTTCTACAGCATCTTCACTTCCATCAACAGCGCTTTTCCCATGCTCGGTATGCTTGGGACAATCATATCATTGCTCGGGATGCTTGACCTTTCACAACAGGAAGTCGCTCTCAATTTCACAGTGGCGCTCACATCGACACTTTGGGGACTGATTTTCGCACTTGTGTTCAAGGCCATCGATGCGGCGTTGGGTCCGATCGTCGAGCAAAATCAGGAGAACCTCAAACTGATCCTCGAAAGGTTGGATCAGGTGAGTCGAATTGAGGACGCTCATGCATAAGAACAATTGGATGGACTTCACACCTCTGATTGATGTGTTTCTCATCTTACTGTTTGTCATACTGTTGAATTCACAAATCGAGACCAAAAATCAATCTGAAGTGTATGATACCGCCATCGAAAACTATCAAAGTCAGATCAACGCACTTGAAGTGAAACTCGAAACCGCGGAGTCCAAGATACCGGTTACTGATATCGAACCCTTCGATATGGTCAAATACAGTTTTCTCGAAGATAAGATCAATGTGCTGGACATCTCACTAAGAACAACCGGCAACCGGCTATGGATCAACAACAAACCCACTGACATCTATCTGTTGTTCAATGAGCAAAGCACCCCTGATGCGAGGACCGCACAAAAAAGTCGCATCAAAAAAGCTTTGATGGATGAGCTTCAATCCGAAAAAGTCTCCAATATCATGACACTGTTCACACTTGAGGAGGATGGCAATGTCTACCGCTATGCGTATCTGTTGGTAACGGAAAGCATTACCGAATTGATACAGGAACTCGGAATCGATCAGACATTCTTCCTACCCAAACCATAATATAGAAAGGTGGTTATCATGAGCTTCTCAGACAATAAAAAAAAGAAACGCAGATGGTTCAAAAGCCTATTGATTCTTGTACTTCTAATTCTACTGCTCGTTCTGCTCGATGGTCGTTTCGGAATTGGCGATGGCCTTTTTCTGAACACCCCTTCCGGAACACTGGAGGATGAGACTCCAGGTGATGCCAGCAAAACCCAGTCGACCATACTGATCAATGACAATAACATCATCTACGAAAACGAAAGCATCCTGATGGTGACTCTCGAGGAGATCATCTCCGAAGCACCGGATGACCATCTGTTCATACTGGTGGATGAAATGGCCAACAACTCGCTCTTCGAATCCGTAGAAAAGCTCCTGAAAGATTCCGGTCGCATGTATACAATTGAATAAAAAAATCAGCCCAATCCTCCGATTGGTGCTGATTTTTTTTTATGTGCAGTGATGCATCTGCAAGTTCTAGAGCATGAAATTGCTTTTCACAAGTGCCGATACAAAATAAGTCATAAAGCCGAACATGTAGATGTAGAGCTCAAAGCCCAGAAACAAGCTGTAGTTGATTGCTTGATTCGTGTAGTAAGGATGTTCCCTACGCCAAAGATATAGCATCCCAAGCGCATATGCGCTCGTTACAAGCGGAAGAACCATCAACATGACAGGATTACCGAGCAAAAATGGATAAATGTGTCCATAGAATAGAAAGTCGGAGTTGTCTATTCCTGTGATATAGAATTTGAAACCGATTGTAAACAGGATCAAAGCATAATAGACATGTTGACGTTTGCGTTCCTCATCAAGTGGTGCGAACCGTTGATACAAAAGTGCCGAAACCGCTACGAGTGCTATCACCCAAATGATCGGCGTAATTTTTATAATCAAGGTCACAATCCCCAAAAATATATTGTTCACAAATGCCACGACAGATGCGGCGATCAACATGGGATAATCCGTTTTATGCATACTTTTGGCATACTTGATCCATTCGGGACTCTCACCGGCCAAGTAAATGTTTGAACCGTTGTCTATTTTGTCCGCCCAGATCAACACAGGACCATTTGGGGTTTCAAAAAAGTGGTAGCCCACGGGATAATTTCTGGTGATGGTGAGCCGTATGTTTTCAATCAAGATATCCCCATCACGGGTGAATCTTGAGATGTTGGCGAATTTTCCCCCTCGGGTTTGAGGGTACCTTGAAATACCTTGATTGACATGGTCGAGTGTTTGAAGTGCTCCGAGCACATAACTGATTTGATCGTCCTCAACCGCTGTGATGATCGGATCAAGATCCGTTCTCACATGGTAGAACGGTTTGAATGAAATTTCATCAGAACGGTTCTCATTCATTTGCCAAATTCCCATGACTGTCGGAGTCCCAGGAGACAAATGATCAAACAGACTGCTTACGATAGTGATCACACCATTTTCTATGAAAATGTCCTTATAATAACCGTAAGCCTGTTGTTCTGGGACTTTTGACAGAAGGATGACTTCCATCTCCCCATCCATTATTTTGATGAACCTGCCACCATCCTCGGCATTGAGTGCCGCAACAATACTTCGGTCTGAAATTTCAAGGGTTAGGCGCTTGAGATTGTCATATCCATTTACCGAACCAATGAGTTCGAGATCTTCGTAGATTTCTGTGACCTCATCATCGCCTACGATCACAATACTTCCGGATGCGGAGAAGTGCTCGGAATGCTCAGAAACGATCTGTCTGTCAATGATATCCAGCGATGAAGCATCAATGGTCCACCGCTCCAAACGTTTTCTATCGCTCAGATAAATATAGTAACCGGCCTCCACGGATTCAATTTCAATGACTCTCAGTTGATTGAGTTCATCGTGCTCATATAGTTTCTCCTCGACCGATCGTCCATACCAATCCAGTTTATGTAGTTTAATGCCCGCCTTATCGATATGGGTAAGTATGAACCCCGTTTGATCAAAATTGATGCTCACATCGATTTTTCTGTAATCGGTAGTCAGGCCTGTAATACTCTCCGCACCAATGGACCATGTCTGCGAGGGTTGCTTTTCTTCTATCTCTTTTTCCGACCATGTGAACGTCACCAGCATGATCAAAGTGACCAATAAGAACCAAAATTTCCATGACATTATCCAAAGTACTCTCTTCTCTTTTTTCATATGATCCCCCATCACCAATGAAACTTTGATTTAAAATTGCTCTTGTTATTTCTACAAAAATCCTTTATAATAATTTAGGACATGCCGTCGTAGCTCAGCAGGTAGAGCAACGCCATGGTAAGGCGTAGGTCAAGAGTTCGAATCTCTCCGTCGGCTCCAATCTCAAAACACTTTCAATTCAGTTTGAAGGTGTTTTTTTTATTTTAGGTGAAAAGCATTAAAACACCCTTACCGAGTTATTAACAATCAGTTAAATGTTGCCTTATAAATAAACCCCAGGATGACGTGAAGAACGCCAACCTGGGGTTTGTCTTTAATCTGATCGATCAGAATATGATCCACGTCAACAGTGCAAAGAGTGCAAATATTCCAATCAAAACCGGAAGCATGGTCATAGACGCCGCTATGAACAGCGCGAGAAAATCCCCTTTTTCAAGTTCGACATCCGCTTTGTCCGGATCCAATTCTTTTTTCTTTAGAACATCTTTGACTTTCTGAAACATGGCAACCTCTTTCCAACGATTCTTTCGTTTATCTTTTTACTGGTATTATATCAGTTTAGATTTCTCCTGCAAAGTGGCAGGCCGCAAAATGTCTTGGACCCACTTCCTTGTTCGGTGGTACGAGCTCTCTACAAATGTCTTTAGCATATGGACATCTCGTATGGAACTTACATCCCTGAGGCAAATTCACGTTGCTCGGGATCTCTCCGATGATTGGTTCCATCTTCTTGATCT
>DHVT01000017.1 GCA_002412775.1 Firmicutes bacterium UBA5201
GGGACATTTTCAAATGTGATTGACAGCCAAAAAATAAAAAAAACGAACGTACAGCATAGCCGCACGTTCATAAAATTGGGAAATCTATAGGATTATAGGAGATGGTCTAATAATGATTTCAGGTCTTGATAAACTTCGTCACAATTGGATAATTTTCCAATACCGATCGGATGAAGACCTGCGGATTTGATGCTTTCAATACCCGCTTCGGCATCTTCCACGCCGACACATTCATGCGGTTCAAGCCCTAGCATTTCACATGCTTTCAGAAAAATATCAGGTGCCGGTTTACCTTTTGGGATGCTCCCCGGATCGACAACCGCATCAAAAAAATGGTCGATTTTCATCGCCTTAAGCAGAAATGGCGCGTTGTTGCTCGCTGACGCAAGAGCAATCCCAATGTGATTGGACTTCAAGAGTTCAAGCAGTTCAACAGTGCCTTCAGCCAGATCGCTCGGGGAATAAGCTTTGATTTTGTCCAGATAAATATTGTTTTTTTTGGTGGCAAGTGCCACTTTTTCTTCATATGAGTATTCTATTGGACTGTGCGCATAGCCCAATATGATATCGAGGGATTCGAGCCTGGATATGCCGCGAACCTCGTCCATGGTTTGTTCAGGAACTTCAATACAAAGTTCTGCGGCAAGCTCTTTCCATGCCTCAAAATGTGCTTTGCTGGTTTCCGTAAGCACACCGTCCAAGTCGAAAACAAAACCTTTATATTTATTGATCATGAGCTCACTTCCTTCTTTTCAAGAGGTCTGTTGACAGGTTGAGCTACAGTAAGTTCGTATTGCTCATCAAAGACTGTTATGACGACGGCATCGCCTTTTAAAAGGACAACTTCGAAATTCTCGGTGACACTTACTTTGATGTCCCTGCCTTTATAGGTCATTCTAAAGGAATACCCCTCCCACTCACTTGGAACATAGGGTCTGAATCTAAGCCCCGAGTCCGTGTTTCTGAAACCCGCAAATCCAGCGAACACACTTAGTATCGTTCCGCTTATGTTGGCTATATGGAGTCCGTCTTTTGTGTTGCCATGGGTATCTTTCAAATCCAAAAATACGGCGTCACTGAAATAATCATACGCTTTTTCCCTATATCCGCAACGGGAAGCCATGATGCCGTAGATGCAACTGGACAGTGAGGAATCGTGAGTGGTTATTTTTTCATAATAATCGAATCCCCTGCATATGCTTTGCTCATCCGCATAATCCTCAAGTAAAAAATGGGCGAGAATGGTATCCGCTTGTTTAAGGACCTGATGCCTATAAATGGTCAGGGGATGATAATGCAACAACAGTGGTTTCTTGTTCGAATCGAGTCGATCGAACGGCCAAACCGGTTTGCTGAGAAATGTGGCATCCTGGGCATAGATCCCCAGTGTTTCGTCAAATGGCATCACCATGCGTTCGGATGCATCCATCATCTGATCCAGTTCCGCTTCAGTCAAGTTTATACGTTGTATAAGATTCGAAAATTTTGACGTGATTACAGGGTCTTCATGATCACGCAACTGCTCGTAGATTTTATAGGCCCAATGCATATGGTGTTTTGCCATGGCATTGGTGTAATAATTGTCACTGACAATTGCCGTATACTCATCCGGTCCTGTCACACCGTGCAAATGAAACGCACCATCATGCAAATGTCCGAGTTCAAGCCAGGTTCTCGCGGTCTCGAATATCACCTCCGCACCCTTATCGACAAGAAAATTCCAGTCATCGGTGAAAAGGTGGTATTGGATGAAAGCATGGGCAATATCCGAATTGATGTGGTATTGTGCTGTTCCTGCAGGAAAATATCCCGAACATTCAATACCTGAGATCGTTCTCCAGGCGTAAGCCGCACCTTTGTTGTGACCAAGTTCTTTGGCACGATCTTTTGCATTTTCCAAAATATGATATCGGTACTCAAGAAGGTGTTTTGCCCGTTCAGGTTGATTGATCATCAACACGGGCAGCACATAGATTTCTGTATCCCAAAAATAATGACCCTCATAGCCCTCGCCTGAGAGACCCTTTGCAGAAACGTTGGAATAAGCATCGATCCCCACGGACTGAAGCAGCTGATACTGCATAAACCGGATTGCTCTTTGGTCGGATGGGTTGCCAATGATCTCGATATCTGAATGCTTCCAAAATCTATCCAAATATAATGTTTGAGATTGACGCAAATCTTCATAGGAATGGCCTTCAAAGGCACTATGGATTGAAATGGCTCCACCCAATGCATCTTGCATTCTAATGCTGTCCGTCATAACGCATATCTTTTCCAGTGTCAGATGATTTTTACCGGATATCCTCGTCTCAATCTTCTGATCATTGAGACCATGCCAAAGTTCATACTCAACCGGACTTGAGACGTTGTGCCTCACCAAAGTAGCTTGCTTGATTTTGGTGGTTTTGGTCTCCAATAGAAGCCTTGATTCCAGATCGTTAAAATCCATTTCCAATACTTCCATCAATTTGGTGTGACCCTGACCGGTTCTCGGATCTTCAGGATTGCTGTAATTTTCAATGTCGCCATCCAGAACACTTATGAATTCAATTTGTCCATCATAAATCACTTCGATCTTATAGGCGAGTACATGTGGATTGACCATGGAAGCCAACCTGTTGAACTTCAGATGCGCCTTTTTGCCGGATTGGGTTATATAGACATAGCTCCGTTCCGTTTCGCCCCTTTGATAGTCCACATGACGATAATAGGTTTCATATCGGCCTTCATATAATGCCGCACGTTCCCCGTCCAGCCAAATCAAACAAGTCTGGGTGTCTGAGATTCTTGGTTGTTTGTCTTGAACCGTAGGGAAACCGTAAGCCATCTCGGCGTGGATCATCGGTACGTGATCAAAAAGACCGTTGATGTATGTGCCACGGACACTTAGGCCTGTAGGATACTCCTCTTCAAAGCATCCTCTTACGCCGATATAGCCATTGCCAACCATGAACAAACTTTCTTCAACCAGCTGCCTTGATGGATCATATTCATTCTTTGTCAATTTCCACATAATTATCCCTACGTCTTTCCATTATCAATAGATGAGTGACTCACCGGTTTCCTTGTCAAAAAGATGCAATCGATCCGGATTGAATACCACAAAAATTGGATCGTCCATTTTCATCTGATTTGTTGCTTCAGCTTTCATGATATAATGCTTTTCTCCGATTTTAAAGTAAACATTGAGATCGCTTCCCAAAAGCTCAGTCATTTCAACGATGGCCGCGACGCCGTCATTCGCATCCCCGCATCTGATGTCCTCAGGACGGATGCCCACCACCAAAGGTGTGTTCTTTTTCTCTTTCTTTTTCACGGCATCGGTCAAGGTTTCAGTCAGTTTGAAAGTTTGATTTCCAACAACCAGATCATGATCATCATTCACAACCCCATCAAAGAAGTTCATTTGGGGCGCGCCGATGAAGCTTGCTACGAATAGATTGGCGGGAGCGTTATATATGGTTCTGGGATCTGCAACCTGTTGGACGATGCCGTCATTCATGACGCAAATACGCGATCCCATGGTCATTGCTTCCGTTTGGTCATGGGTGACGTAAATGAATGTCGTTTCAAGCTCCTTATGGAGTTTGATAAGTTCGGCTCTCATTTGAATCCTAAGTTTGGCATCCAGATTGGATAATGGCTCATCCATCAGGAAGACTTCAGGCTTTCTTACAATCGCCCTACCGAGAGCAACACGTTGTCTTTGACCACCGGAAAGCTGTTTGGGTTTTCTTTTCAAAAGGGGTTCAATGTCCAAAATTTTTGCGGCTATTTGAATGCGTTCCTCAATTTCACTTTTTGGTGTTTTGGAAAGTTTCAGACCGAATGCCATATTGTCATACACTGACATATGTGGGTAAAGCGCATAATTCTGAAAGACCATCGCTATATTTCTATCTTTTGGTGATACATCATTGACAATTTTATCCCCGATATACATGTCACCACTGGTAATATCCTCAAGACCTGCAATCATACGAAGCGTAGTCGTCTTGCCACATCCGGATGGCCCTACAAAAACCATGAACTCTTTGTCTTCAATGTTCAAATCAACATCCTTGACCGCATGAAATCCATTGGGATATATCTTGTTGATATTGCTTATTCTTACTTTCGCCATGAGTGTTTCCTCCTTGAACGTATTGGTATCAAACCTTCTCCAGTGCGGTTAGCGCACCATATTCCGTACATACGATGGACGCTATCCTGTTTGCTTTTTCCGCATATGACATCATCCTATTCTTATCTTGAACCGCCTGATCGGGAAACTCGGATTTGCTGATCTCATAGAGCAAAGCCCCAATGAACGCGTCTCCTGCGCCGGTTGTATCGACTACCTTCACTTTTGGTGCGGGAACACTTACATCCCATGATCTGTTGAACACTCTGACGCCTTCGCTCCCTAGTGTAATGGCAAATACTGCGGTATGGTGGTCCTTGAAATATCGAGAAGCATCGGAAAGGTTATCCGTTTCCGATATCATCAATGCTTCTTCTTCGCTCAGCTTCACCAAATCCGATTTATCAATGAAAAGTGTGGCGGATTCTATGAAGCCTTTGATGTCCGTTGCCCAAAATGCACTTCTATAATTGGGATCGAATGATATGAAATGATCTGATCCAAAGCTTTCTGATAAAATTTTGATATAAGTTTTTTTGAACTCGCCCTCTAAAAAGCCGGTAGCTGCTCCAAAATGAATGATCTGACATTCCTCCAGAGTTTTGCTCACGATATCGGATCGGCTGAAATCCGCATCCGCGCCTCTGTTGAAAACAAAATCGCGCTCCCCGTCCTGATCGACGGATACAAAAGCCAGAGTCGTGTGTTCATCGGACCGTTTGATGGTTTCTGTTCCAACATTGAATCTGTTCAAAGTCTCAACCAGAAAATCACCAAAACCATCCTTTCCGACCGCACCGGAGAAGTGACAGGTACCATCCAAAGCACCGATCGTACAAGCGACGTTACCAGGTGCTCCTCCAGCTTTCATCATAAATGAGCTCTGTTTGGAAATTGTTTTGCCAGCCTCGGCACCGATGAAATCAATGAGCAATTCACCTATGCAAAGAATCGATTTCATATTACCTCCCATGACTTTTCTCAGTACTTTGTCTTACAATCAAACGATGTGTGAGCGTATGGCTCTTCATGAGTTCCGGATTCACTTCTCCGGCAGGTCTTTCAAGCATTTCTATCAATTGTCTGACCGCAAGTTTACCTTTCTCTTCAAAGGGTTGCCTGATCGTACTCAACGAAGGGTTGTACATTCTCGACATTTCGACGTCGTCAAATCCAATGAAAGCAATTTCCTCAGGAACACGATAGCCCTGTTCAAGCGCACATTTCATGGCACCTATCGCCAAAAGGTCACACGCACAGAACACTGCGGATGGAGCGTTTTTTTGCTTTAACAACGACGTCATTCCTTTATAACCGTCATCAAAGGAATACCAACCTTCCACGATCAGATCCGGATTGAACAATCCTTTGGACTCCATTGTGTTTTTGAATCCCTCATACCTTTCCATACCAGAGTGTGGATCAGTGAGTGGTCCTCTGATCATTGCAATCCTTTGATGTCCCAAATCCAACAGATACTGGGTTGC
Organism: Firmicutes bacterium UBA5201; assembly: GCA_002412775.1. Classification (GTDB taxonomy): domain Bacteria; phylum Bacillota; class Clostridia; order Peptostreptococcales; family Acidaminobacteraceae; genus Fusibacter_D. The sequence continues at coordinate 5,614 of DHVT01000017.1, forward strand.
TTCTGAAGCGGCACGGTAATTGTCAATTTTCACGACTGGTATGGTTTCAATTGCGCTATCCGACCCTATCATGACCACAGGCTTTTTGAAGTTCAGGAGTTCCTCATGAAACTCATCATTGCCATGGTCGGTCACCAGGATCAAACCGTCCACGCCTTTATCCTTCAAAATCCGAATATGTTGAATTTTCATGTCAGCATTGAAATCAGTTGCTGTTATGAGCAGTGAATAATCTTTGTCGCGTATATAATTTTCAATCCCCGATATGATTCTTGAGAAAACGGGATTCGACAGGTCCGGTAGAATAATGCCGATCAAATGCGATTTTTTTAATGATAGACTTCTGGCCACGGCATTAGGCTTGAAATTGGTCTTTTCTATGACCTTAAGCACTTTGTTTCTCACGTCTTCGCTTACGGGCTTCGAATTGTTGAGCACTCTTGACACAGTGGCTTTTGAAACTCCAGCTCGATCCGCGATATCTTTAATTGTGATTTTCACGACTACCTCCCAAAGCATAACCCGACATCACTTGATTGAACCCGATACCATGCCTTTAATGATGTGTTTCTGACCAAGTATGAACCCTACAATGATGGGCGCTGCAGCCATAAGAACGGCTGTCATGATCAAGTCCCATTTCTTGACGAAAGATCCTGCAAACGCCGCAATGGCAAGTGGAATGGTTTGAATATCCTGTCCGACACCCAAAATGAGTGATGGCAAGAGGAAGTCGTTCCAGATCCATATGGCATTGAGAATGCTGATGGTCACAAAAATAGGTTTCAAAATCGGCATGACGATCAAAAAGAAAATCTGAGTTTTGGAACACCCATCAATCAGTGCGGCTTCCTCGAGCTCAAGTGGTATCGACTTGATGAATCCATGGAACATGAATACCGCTAGAGGCGCTCCGAATCCCACATAAGCGAAAATCATCCCATGATAGGTCCTAAGCATCTGCAGACCAACGGTTTGGTTGATCGTCCTGAAAAGTGACACGAGTGGAAACATGACCACCTGAAAAGGAATGATCAGTCCGCTGATGAAAAGCAGAAAGATGAATGTCGACATTTTCGTTTTCCTTCTGACCAACACCCAAGCGGCCATTGCGGAAAATACGGAAATTGCGATGAGTGACAATATGGTTATTATGGATGAGGTATAGACACTAGAAGCATACCGAATGCTCGGGCTGGTCCAAATCTCCTCAATATTGGAAAACAACTGCGACCACTGTCTTGGTAAAGCAATCGGATCTGTTATGATTTCAAGCGATGATTTTGCTGAATTGATCAATACGATAAAAAACGGAAACAATGTGACCAAAAAAAGAGTGACTGTAATTACAGTTAAAAGTATTCTTGTGATTTTTTTCTTGTTTCGCATTACATCTCAACCTCCCTTTTCTTGCTGTAGTACACCTGTCCTATGGATACCACTGAAAGGACGAGGAAGAATACGATTGCCCTGGCTTGACCTTCTGCCATGTTGTTGTATTTGAATGCGACATTATAGATGTGAACGGCCAAGAGTTCTGTTGAATTCACTGTCTGTCCTTGATAAATGGCAGTTGGACCTCCACTTGTGAGCGCCACGATGATATCATATTGCTTGAATGAGTTGACGAGTGTCAAAAAAGATGTGATCGTAAACGCCTGAGCAATCATAGGAACAGTGATGTTCCATAATTTTTGCCAAAAGTTGGCTCCGTCTATTTCGCTGGCCTCGAGCAACTCCTGAGGCACATTGAGTAAAGCGGCTACATAAATCATCATGATGTATCCGGCATACTGCCATGTGAAAGCCAAAATCAATCCAAAGAGTGTCAGATTCGGATCGGCAAGCAACAGCAGTTCTTCGAGAAAGTTGATTCCCAGAAGTGACCCGAATGCGGGAACGACACTTTTGAAAATGAACTGCCATATGTAACCCAGTACCAAACCACCGATCAGATTGGGAATAAAAAACCCCGCACGGTAGAAATTTTTGAATCTGATTTCACGTGTAACGAGGAATGCGAATGTGAGTGCAACGAAATTTATTGATAATACACTTAATAAAGTGAATAGGAAAGTCCTCATAAATGAGTATTTGAATGCCACGCTTGAAAACATGTCCCTATAATTTTCAAATCCGACCCAATTTGCCTTCAAACCAGCTACAGCTGTCCAATCTGTCATTGAATAAAACAAACCCATGAAAAATGGAATAATCACCACCACTAAGAAAGAAATCAAAGCCGGTGCCAGAAACAACCAAAACACCAATTTGTCCTTAACATGTCTGTTCATAATATCTCCTTCTTAAATCTATTACTGGTCTTTAAAGAAAAAAGGGGGTGACTAACCACCCCTTTTTCCAATGTGATATCACTTGAGCTCTTCAATCTTGATTGCCAGTTGATTGATGAATTCAGCTTTGTCTATATCGCCTTTTGCATAACTCTCGTAAATAGGAGCTATAGTACCCATACCGAAACCGTCAGGCATGTCATTTTGGAGCCAAGTGTACGCGCCGCCTTTTGAGAGCCATTCAGCCGCATTAGCAGAAAGCGGTGTGTCTGGTTTGAGTTCCACGTTTGTGAATGCAGGAACCATTTTGGCTTCATTGACCATGTAATTGTGTCCAGCTTCATTTGTTGCCATAAAGTTCAAGAATGCGTTTGCGGCTTCTTTGTTTTGACTGTCTTTGTTGATGACATAGAAAGAAGGAGCGCCTATGAAAATCGCATTATGCTCACCTTTTACAGAAGCATGAGGTGCGAAGCCCATTGGGAAATCAATGCCATTCGAAACGAGCCATGGATCGATCCAGTTGCCTTGGTGGATGAATACAGATTGTCCAGTACCAAATTGTCCAACTTGTGCGTCATAATTGCCTGTGAGTAATACCGATCTGTCTGCGTATTCGAATAAGAGTTCAACCCAATCCGCATATTCAGTCAATCTTTGCATATCTGCCTCGCCGTTGTTGAGTTTGTCAAGCACGCTGGTATCTCCATAAGGAAGACCAGCTGACAAATAACCATTGAAATTGTGAAGTCCTGTAACCCATCTCATGTCAGGTCCGGCTGCCATTGCAACTACAGATTTGATACCAAGATCAGCTTTCATCGCGTCGATTTTCTCAAATGCCGCTCTGTAAGCTTCTTGAGATGTCAATGTTGCAGGATCGATTCCAGCTTGAGCAAGCAGATCGGCATTGTATGCCATACCCCAAGCTTCAACAGCTACAGGGAATCCAAATGTTTTGCCGTCCACAACAAATTCAAGAGTTGTGAGATCCATCCATTCCTGGTCTTCAAAAGGTGTCAATTTTGATTCCCAAGTATTATAACCGCCCATACCTTCGATGACATAGATGTCAGGTTGACGATCTGATTGGAATTCTGCCTTCAGGTTCTCAGCATATGGTGAATCTCCACCTGATGTTTTGACAGTTACTGTTACGCCTGTCTCTGCTTCATAGAGTTTTGCGAAAGCAGTGAGTTGCTCACCGATCTCAACTTTGTTCTGATAGATGACAACAGTTTGATCTTCTTTGGAAGATTGCGCGCAACCTGCCAACATGGCGATCATAAGAACCAAAACCATCAATAACGCTAAAGATCTTTTCATTTTTGTTCCCCCTTAATTGGTTTGAGATAAACAGTTGACATACACGATGTATAAACACCACTATGTAGTCATTACCCATTTCCACACCAGAATAATCTGATAATTATATTATAGGAAACCGGTTTCACAATTGCAACCCTTTTTTCACATTTTCGTCACAAAAAATTCATAAGGTCCTAATAAAACTCTTTTTTTGTCCAAATCAATCGTTTTGCCTTGGATGATTTCCCGCCAAACGCCATTTAACCCATAGCGCTTCAATTCGTTGGTATAAAGCCATTGTCTGTCTTCCGACATATTGAAGATCAGGAGCAGGGCTCGATTTTTTTCAGTGATCTGACAGATGACGAGCACATGATCATTACTCTGTCTCAGTATGCTTTCCTGAACTACGGATGAATCCTCTGTATAGTGCCGTCTTAATTCAATCAATTGCGTCATTGATTTCAAAACTTTCGAATGAACAGACTCGGTCATCTGTGATTTTGATGTCTTTTCCCAGTCGAAGACCATCCGGTGCAACCATCTGGAATCATTTTTCTTATGGTCATCCACCAGATACCCGGAATTGTTGAGTTGCCCGATTTCATCACCACTATAAATCATCGGAATGCCTTTTCTCAGCATGAAAAGGGCATTGATCAAGCGAATTCTCTTAAGTGCGAGCTCCAGCAGATAATCATCTGAGAGCCTGATGGCTTGCTCAAGACCGGCAAGACTTGCCAGTGTGCCGGAATTCCTCGCATCCATGGTTACCGGATTGAACTCATAAAGTTCACCTGTTGAAAAACTGTCTTCAAGCGATCCCAAGTAAAAATCAATCAAAAACGATTTGTGTGCGTTCGGATCGAAGCCCATTCGTCCAAGTTTTTCAGCATCCAGTCCCCAACCGATGTCATCGTGACACCTTGCATAGTTGATCCAGACGCTACCTGCGGGGATATCATATTCTTTCATCCATGCGATATGTCTGGAGTCCCTTGTGGCAATCGAATTCCAAATTTCAACCATATATGAGGCATTGTAAAGCGAATGGCATTCCAATCGCTCATCCTCACCAAAGTACTTGACTATGGTATCCGGTTCCACAATCGCTTCACCAAGCAAAGCCGTTGAAGGCGCACATATCTCGATAATTTTTCTGAATAGACTTAAAAGAACATGTACTTCAGGTAGATTCTTGCAATCCGTTCCGATTGTTTTCCAGATATATGGAATGGCATCAAGCCTGATCATGTCGACACCTATGTCAGTCAAATAAAGCAAATTGTCGACCATTTCATAAAACACTTCAGGATTTCTGAAATTCAAATCCCACTGAAATGGATAAAACGTTGTCATCACCCATTTCCCAATGTCATCCAAATAAGTGAAATTGCCGGGTGCCACTTTTGGAAAGACCTCATGAAGGGCCGTCTCAAATTGCTTTGGAATCGAATCGCTATCGAACATGAAATAGTACTTTTGATATTTTTCATCACCCGCAAGCGCCTTTTTAGCCCACTCGTGATCGTTTGCAGTATGATTGACCACATAATCGATGCAAAGCCGTATGCCTATACCATGGTAATGCTCCACCAATCTTTTGAAGTCCTTCATCGTTCCGATACGTGGATCAATGGACCTGTAATCCTGAACCGCATACCCACCGTCATTCTCTCCGGATCTGGGCTTCAATATGGGCATGAGATGAATCAAAGTGATTCCAAGCGTTTTGAAATAACCCGAGTGTTCTATAAGTTTTTTCAGGTTGTTTGAGAATAGATCCACATAGAGCATGATTCCGACCGTATCTGTAGAGTACAGCCATTCCGAACCCGATTTGTCCCTGTTTTTAAGCGCATCACTCCTATTTGAGTGATGCTTGTCCATCAATGCATATAGTCTTTCCAATGCATCGTTTCTGCCTGGATAGAGCTCAAAGTAGCTTTTTTCAAACATTTCGCTTTGATCGGTCATTTTTTCTTCGAAATCCAAGTCAAGCACCTCACTTTCTTAATACAATTATAGGAAACCGGTTTCATAAAATCAAGTTTTTTCTTTGATTAATTGGCAATCAATGATAAAATGGTCTTGAATCTGAACAATCCAACATGAGGAGATTTATGAAAATTTTAGCCCTTTCCGATACTGAAAGCAACTACATATATAACCATTTTGACAAGGAGCGCTTTAAGGACGTCTCACTCGTACTCGCAGCAGGGGACCTTAAAGCGAATTATCTGTCCTTTTTATCCTCCATGCTGAACGTTCCCGTCCTTTACGTTCATGGAAACCACGACTCCCGTCTGATTGAATCCCCACCTGAAGGGTGCATCTGTATCGACGGCCGGCTTTACGTTCATGAAGGGATCAGAATCCTGGGCTTTGGAGGCTGTATGAAATATAAAGGCGGCCCTTTTCAATACACAGAACGCGAAATGGCCCTACGTATTGCCAAGAACCGCCTCAAATACATCAAGGGATTTGACATTTTACTCACTCATGCACCTGCCTATGAACTCGGTGATGGCAACGATCTTGCCCATACGGGGTTTAAAGCATTCACCAAACTCTTGGACCGTTATCAACCGAAACTCATGGTTCATGGCCATCAGCATCTCAATTACGGTATTTTCGAGAGATGCATCCAGTATAAATCCACAAAAATCATCAACGCTTATGATTATACGATCATTGAAATCTAATCCACGATCTCGACATTGTCCACATACCAATCCATAGTCAATATGGCTTCCGCAGACAAGACCTCATCTTCAAAAACGCGAATTTCACCATCCCTGTCCATAATTGGTCCTGCAAACGGATGAAATTGGTCGGTGATAATCAGTCTTTTCATCAGCTTGATCAGTTTCATCGTATCCGGTGGCAGTTTGTCTTCGGCTGCGTACAAGTCTATGACTCCGGATTCCATTCCCCACCAGAAATTGATGAGTTTTTGTCCGTCTGAATCACTGGATATCATTCTCTGGTAAGAACCATTCAGAATGCTGGATATGATTTTCTCATAAAATCTTCCCCACTTCCAAATCGGTGAAGCCAAGTAATTTTTGGCTTTTTGTGTCACTGGATCTATATCACAGAGCATGGAATAAACACCATACTTCAAAGTGACATCTCTTGGAACCATAAGATTCTTGTTGCTGATCAGATCGGCCCCCCTGTTTATCATTTCCTGACAAAGATCCGTGGTGACCTTCGGGTTGTTCCATTCACCAGTCCAAGTCACAAGCAGTTTGGAATCCGGATTTGTCATTTTCATTCCTTGCGCGAACGCATTGATACATGAAATCACTTCCGGGTTGGGATCAGTGGCGGCATAACCGACAATACCCGTTTTCGTCAGTGCCCCTGCGATTATGCCCGTCAAAAATCTCGGTTCATACGTTCTACCGAAGTAGTTGGTCATGTGGACATAAGGTCTGTTGCCCGAACAATTGAAAAATTTCACTTTTGGCATTTCCATAGCACATTTGAGCGTCGCCTTCCGGTAAACCTCGCTGGTGGTGAACACCACATCATATCCTTCCGCAGCAAAATCTTTGATGGTGTCATAGGCAGAAGCATCCTCCGGGACTTCCTCAATATATCCCGTTGTGATCCGATCTCCAAATGTCGATTCGATGTACTGTCTGCCCAGCTCATGGGAATAGGTCCATCCTGAACGTTCGATTGTCCTGGCATAGACAAATCCCACTTTGATGTTTTTAGGAGCGATGAAGGATGAAATGGCATCAAAAAATGCGACTCGGTCCATGTCCCCTGTAGTGGTGAGAATTTCCGGCTCATCCTGCTCTCCATATCTGCTGCATTCCTTGATCAGGTTGGGCATTATGGTTTTGACATGTTCCTTGTCCAGAACATCGGAAATCCCGTACAATCTCGCATAGAGCAAAAAAGCATCCCCTGTTGTGATCGGAAGTTCCTCGCCACCACCATCCAGATAAATCCTCCGAAACGGCATATAGACTTCTTTGAGGAAAAACTCATATTTTGTGTTTTCGTCTTTTGTCTCTGGATTATAGTTCTCCAAATAATTCAAAAGTCTTTTGTAACGGTATGGTTTGGAAAGCCATATGTTAATTATTTTTGTGACTTTGAAGAATCCCATAAAAGCGTAATATAAGACAATATTGTCATCCTCGGAATCAAACTTTGGTATCAGTCTTGTAATTTCCGCCCTGACATTCACAGCATCATAGTATTTGAGAACACTGACTCTCTTATTGCCTTCAACGACATAGTAAAAATTCATGTATTCGTATACTTTTATGGGATCTCGGATTCCTTCAGTCAAATGTGCCTTGCAAAGTGCAGACCATTTGCTTCCAAATTCGGAGTGCTCTGATTCGAGAGGTAGAAAGCTTTTTGAAAAAGTCATTCTTCTGGAATGGTAATATGTACCCACAACTTTCTTAAGCGGAATCTCATACGTTCCGAGATAAGCCGTCCCGACAATTTCTATATCTTTCAAGATACCGTCAAGTGATGACAAATGACCGGAAAGGCCTTTGGATTTCAGACGGTTGTATTCTTTTTTGCCCTTATTTTTTGCATCATGGTAAATTTCATGTACATTGACATCAAACAATTAGATCACCTACCCACTTTCAATTTACTGATTGATACCCTTAACTGCCCTGAAAACTCAAAAAGCCTTGCTATGGATACGACAATAGGAACATGTTACAATATAACTATAATCCATTGGAGGCTTTTATGAAATATAAAGTTTTATTGTTTGATGCGGACGAGACACTTTTTGATTTCAAAAAATCGGAAAGAATTGCTCTTGAACACGCAGTTTCTGATTTTGACATGCCCTACGATCCCGAACATCACCTCAAGGTCTATGAGGCTATCAATGCAGCTATCTGGAAGGAGTTCGAAGAGGGAAAAATCACCCAAAACACATTGAAGGTAGAGCGATTCAAAAGATTGTCCGAAGAGCTCGGGATTGATTTCGATCCGCTCGGTTTCTCTGAAAGGTATATGTACCATTTGGCTGAGGCCTCATTTTTATTGGATGATGCAGCAGCACTTCTAGAAAAAATTCACGGCAAGTTCAAACTCGTCATAGTGACGAACGGACTCGCTTATGTCCAAAACCGCAGAATAGGCAAATCTTCCATTGCCGGGTATTTCAGTCACATTGTGATTTCAGAGGAAGTTGGAGTGGCCAAGCCAAATCCTGAAATTTTTGAACACACATTAAAGTTGATTGGCCATGTGGACAAAAGTGAAGTGCTCATGATCGGAGATAGTTTGACTTCCGACATTCAAGGTGGAATCCGTTTTGGAATTGACACTTGTTGGTACAATCCTAAGAGGCTCGACAACACTTCCCAGGTAAAACCTACTTACGAAATCAGCGATTTGATGTCGCTTATTGATATCCTATAGAAAAGAGTGCCCTTGGGCACTCTTTTTAACTTTTTAATAGCGCCAAAGCACTTTCCACTTGCATTAATATCCCCACTTTCAAGCAGGTTTCATCAATTGCGAATTTTGGATGATGTCCCTTATAGACGATCCCTTCTTTTTCATTGCCACATCCTATGTTATAAAATGCGCCTGAAGCCTTTTCCAGGAAGAATGAAAAATCCTCTGCGCCAAGACTCGGTGTTTTGGCTATGTTGACCTTATCATTTCCCAGACAGCGTCTCGCCGTCTCCTCGATAACCCTTACAACTGAATCGTCATTCACAAGTGCCCTGTAACCTTCCTTGAAGGAAACTGTTCCCTTGCCACCCATCGCTTCACAAGTCCCCACAACAATCTTTTCTATAGTTTGCTTGGAAAGCTTTCTGATGTCCTCATCCAGGGTCCTGAGTGTGCCTTTCAGTGAAACATGGTCAGCAATCACGTTGCCTTTGACCCCACCTTCAATCGTTCCGAGCGAAAGCACTACGGATTCCACAGGTGAAACGGTTCTGCTCACAAGTGTTTGAAGCGCGTTGATCACTTGAGCGGAAATGACGATGGCATCGATGGAATCATGTGGATAGGCACCATGGCCCGCCTTGCCTTCGATCTCGATTTTGACGGAATCGGTGGAGGCGTTCATTTTGTCATATTTGAGCTCTATCATTCCAGATTCCAGTCTTGGAAACACATGGAGACCGATGACATGATCCACTTTGGGATTGTCCATGCACCCTTCTGCGACCATACGTTTCGCTCCGCCTACTGTTTCTTCGGCCGGTTGGAAAAAGAGTTTTATATTGCCTGAAAATTCATGCCGATGTCTATTCAGAATTTTTGAGACGCCCAACAAAATAGCTGTATGCGCATCATGACCACAAGCATGCATTTTACCATCGTATTGTGATTTGAATGATAAGTCGGTCAATTCATGAATCGGTAAAGCATCCATATCAGCTCTGATGGCGACTGTTTTGCCATCACCATTGCCTTTGATCATGCCCAGTACACCGGTATCAGCGATACGTTTGAACTCAATACCTTCCTGAGTGAGATAATCCTCCACTATTTTTTGGGTTCTGAATTCCTCTTGTCCAAGTTCAGGATGCGAATGTATGTCTCTCCTGATCTTGACAATTTCGGTGTAGATGGTTTCGATCTCTTCTCTAAAATTCATAATCCCTCCGTTATAATAACTCGTTTTGAATCAAATCGTCATAGGATTGCCTTTTGACAATCAACCTTGCTTTGCTGTCTTTGATGACCACTACAGCCGGAATCTGGATTTTGTTGTAATTGTTCGCCATGGAATAACCATATGCCCCTGTGGAATAGACTGCCAACAGGTCTCCTGTTTCGGGTTTTGCACATTTGAGATTTTTGATCAGGATGTCTGTGGACTCACAGCATTTGCCACTGATGTCCACAACTGAATTTTTGGAGTCACCGGCTTTGTTCGCGAGAATCGCATCATACTTTGCACCATAAAGCCCGGGGCGCATATTGTCAGTCATCCCTCCGTCTATGGATGCGTAGGTCTTCACACCGGGAATTTCTTTGATATTCCCGATACGATAAAGCTGAATTCCAGCATCTCCGATAATGAATCTTCCAGGCTCCATGGACACATGAGGTCGGGTCAAATTGTTTTCACTGCAAAATGCGTTCATCCTGTTCATGATCGGATCGACATAATCGGATATGCCAAGAGGTCTGTCCGAATCGGTGTACTTGATTCCGAATCCACCACCCATATTGAAATCTTTTATGTCATAATCGAATTTTTGTTTGGTGGCAAGCATCAGATCCAAAATCACTTCCAGTGCGCTGAGGTGCGAAACGGTATCCAAAAGTTGTGAGCCCACATGAAAATGAAATCCTAAAAATTCAAGTGCCTCCGATTCGATGGCATACGCTATCAGAGGGTACAAAACATCTTCATTGAGGGGTATTCCAAATTTGGAATCTTTTCTACCTGTGGTGATATACTCGTGGGTATCGCTGGAGACTTCTGGTGTTATTCTGAAAAGAATCTTGACTTTCTTGCCGCTCTCCAGACAAAGTTTTTCCAAATGGTAGAGCTCCGATACATTATCAACTACAATGCGCGCCACACCATACTCCAGTGCCATCACCAGTTCCTCTTCGGATTTGTTGTTGCCATTGAACTCGATACGCTCAGGTGGAAAATTCGCCTTCATGGCAGTGAAAAGTTCTCCACCACTCACCACGTCGATCCAAAAGCCCTCTTCATCCAAAAGTTTGCACATGTAAAGCGTGCAGAAAGCTTTGCATGCGTACGCCGCGTGTGTGTTCGGATATTTTTCGAGAAATGATGTTCTGATTTCATTCAAACGCGTCTTGATTCGATCCTCTGAATACACATATAACGGAGTTCCATATGCATCAGCCAGTTCCAGTGTGGACACACCATCCACAAATAAAGTGTTATCTTTCGTATTAAACATATTGACCTCTCCCGTCCATTATAGTAAATCGTTTCTGATATGGTCGATGCTCCCGTTTTTCATATATAGACGTGGAACTCTCTGCATCATTCTCGTTAAGATTTCATTTTTATTGGTACCCGATTTTTGTGATAATTCATCTATGGATATGGCATCTGGGCCAAAAATCGTCACTTCTTGTCCGACATGGGGATCTTCCAGTTCGGTTACGTCCACCATGCACTGGTCCATGCAGATCACACCGATGATCGGAAATCTTTTTCCTTCAATTACCACTTCTCCCTGACCGGTCATGTTTCGAGGATAACCATCGGCATATCCAAAAGGTAAAGTCGCTATCAAGGATTTCTTATCCGCCCGCCATTTGTAGTCATAACTGACGCCTTCTCCGGATTCGATTGTCTTCAAATGTGATATTCTAGTCTTGAATTTTGAGATGGTCTCAATTTGAAAATCCGGATATCTGTAGGATTTCGCACCAAACAGTGCCGCACCGATTCTGACCATATCCAGTCTGAAATCCGGATATGCTATACCGGAGATACTGTCACAGATATGGTATTTCACAGTTTTTTTCTCATCACAATTATCAAGAATTGATTTCAAATCCAATAAACGTTTGAGTTGATTGAGATCCTCTTCATAGGATGCCAGTGCCAAATGGGAAAACACCCCTACGATTTCGATGCTCTTAAATTCAAAGAGGCTTGAGATGGCGTCTATATCCTCCTTTGAGGTTTTAAACCCCAATCTGTTGAACCCTGTATCCACCTTGATTTGAATCGGATGGATCTTACCTGTCAAAAAAGCGATTTCTTGAATCATTTCCGCTTGTGCCACCGTGAACACGGTCAGTGCAATGTTGTTTTCGACAGCCACTTTCAAATATCTGTCCGGCGTGTGTCCCATCACCCATATAGGCCAACTGGAATCTTTTTTTCTGAGTTCCATCGCCTCAGGCAAATTGGCCACAGCCAGATAAGCCGCACCGCTTTCAATGAGCGTGGATGCGATGTCCACAGCACCCATTCCATACCCGTTCGCTTTGATCACAGCACATAAGGCCACATGCTCACCGATGTGCCTGCGAATCGTATCCACATTTTTAGCGAGCTGATCCAAATCAATTTCCAGATAGGTGTCTCTCAAAAGTTGCATATCCCAGATGTCATCCATGACTTACGCCTCCTTTATGGCTTCCTGATAGATTAGATTCCCAATTCTACTCAAAACGGATTCACCTGAGAGATTGGATGGCAATCCATCGCTCATCACCGCGATAATGATTTGCTTACCGTTGTGTTCAAGTATTCCGGCGTCATGAACGACACCATTGATCTCACCTGTCTTATGAAGGAATGGTACCTCGTACGGATCGAACTCACTTGTGGTTTTTCCGCAATGGATGCAAATGTTTTGCGACTCCATCAGACTGCCGCAATTTCCACAGAGCTTCCAATCCCTATTGATTCGGTTGTTGATTTGTTGCTGTGAAAATATCTTTTGTCCCAATTGTAACGCCACAGGATTCAAATGTCCATCTTTTGTGAAATGGCTGAAGAGCTCCACCATGTCTCCAGCTGTGGTTTTGCTGAAAGTGCCGGTTCCTTGGATCATCAGTTTCCTGGCCAGATGCGTATTATGGATGTCCAGACTGTTCATGAGTGAGTTGACGCACTCTATGCCAAACCTTTCAATCAAGATGTTGGTGGCTGTATTGTCACTGATGCAGATCATCAGTTTCAAAAGCTCGAGCAAATTGTATGACGCTCCGGATTCCATCAAATAAAGGATTCCGCTTCCCATGACCTTTTCGGCCTCAGTCAACACGATCCGTTCTTCGAGATCTATCTCCTCATTCTGCCACATGGTCAGCACCGACAATAGAATCGGAACTTTGATCAGACTTGCGGCGTGATAGCTCCTATCAGGTTCGATGGATACCAGTGTTTCACCATCACACTGTACGACAACCGAATAGTGTCCTGCCTCCGCGTTCAATAGACTTTCAATTTCCAAAGCGAGTTTATTCATTTAAGACCCCTTTATATGGTGATTCTGTAATGGTGATGGTTTTGAGGTCCGCATCCAATTTGACATGCACCCCAAGTGGAAACATCAACTGCGGGGTGTTGTGCCCGGCGTAAAGACCGGTGATGGTCGGTTTCCCCCAAGGTTTTATCACTTCTTCAAAAATTTCTTCAAGCGACAGATCTTTTCCCCCATAGGACTTCTTCTCTTCTTGTATGCAATCCGTCCATGTCCCGAGAATGATTCCAGCGCATTCCCTGAATTTACCGGCGAGTGCAAGTGCACAGAGCATCCTGTCCACCACATAGGCGGATTCATGGACTTCTTCTATAAATAGGATTTTTCCCTTTGTGTCGATTTCATAAGGAGAACCGAGCGTTGAGATCAATAGAGACAGATTGCCTCCTACAAGCTGACCTTCCGCCTGCCCTCCCACCAAACTACCCAAAGGAAACGCCTCAGGGTTCACGATTTCACCCAAGGGTCCTTCACCAAATAAGTTGCTGTGATACGATTCATATGTGAAAGGGTCGAATTCCACTGTATCGTTTTCATAGTGGTACATGTCGGATAGTGCCATAGGACCGTGAAATGTGACGAGGTCACATTTTTTTTGAAATGCCATATGTAGAGCAGTAATATCACTGTATCCGACAAAAACTTTAGGATGACGCGAAATGATCCCATAATCGATTTTGTCGAGTAGTCTGGTGGCGCCTGAGCCACCCTTCAAACAAATGATGCCTTTTATGGTAGTATCGCCGAATGCGTCATGAATATCTTTCAGTCTTACATCGTCTGTTCCCGCCAAGTGACCGTGATGTGAAAAACACGATGGATAATATACGGGCTCAAGTCCAAGCGCACGCAGCCCCTTTTCCGATCGCCTGACCTTATCCGGGTCTGCGGGTGTCGATGGTGCTATTATGGCGACTCTGTCCCCTTTTTTCAGTTGTTCTGGTTTTACCATGTTAACCTCCACTAAAAACTTCTCTATGTTATTTTCTGCAATAAATATGCCAAGTGTCAAATTCGTATGTTATAATCTAAGCAAATTGACACAAAGGAGTAGATGATGCCAGATCTTTATTATGAAAGTATTCTTGATGTAGTTGAAGAAGGCCTAGTGGTCATCGATATGTCCGGTAAAATCAAAACCTACAATAGAAGAGCCAAAGAAATCACTGGAATATTGCTCAGCCATTCCAAACCGCATGAAAGTGGTCATTTGCAAAAGGGCGACTTGGTCATAATCGCCGACAACCGGCTAGGGTATGATGATGGCGGCCTTACAGCAGGTGATTTAAAGAAAATAGGTATTGACGACAAGGATATCGCCCAAGGTGAAGCCTTTGTGGCGATAGGACTGTATGATACCCCAAACATCAAAGGCGTCCATAAAAATTGGCGCAACCGGGCAGGCAACGACCGTTTGATTTTTCAAACCCAGTTTGACGACCGTCTGATTGAGGCTGAAATTGATATCGTTAAAAAAATAATCGACATAAATGTCGACGGTGATTCCTTCAAACTCAGGTATTCACTCGCAATCGGACATATGGTCGTCTATTCCCACAGCCATAAGGAAGTCAAGTTTTATCAGGCCAGAGGATACAGCATAAGAAATGAGACTGTGGCGGAACTGTTGGAAGGCAAACCTTTCAAAGCCAAGGGCAATTACGAGGAGACCATCGATGTCATCGACATGCCCATAGGCAAAGTCTTTGATAGCCCTACGCTTCTCAGTAGAATCGAAACTTGCATCGCAGGCGAGAATGATTATTTTATCAATGAGTATTATGAAATCCACAAAAGACCTACCGTCTGTTCCTTGATGCCCCTAAAAGGCAATCGGGATGTGCTTTTAAAGCTCATCGATGTCTCCAACATAGAAGCTCTGATCACTGAACGCAACAGACTCATTGTCACTATGGAAAAAACCAACAAGTCGCTGGATGTCTCGGTGGATCCGAAAACCGATTGGATTTCGGACGGCATCATTGGTTACAGCAGTGCAATGCAAAGAATCAAATACTTGGCTCAACGTGCCGCAATGACGAAAAGCACAGTATTGATCACGGGCGAAAGCGGTACCGGAAAGACATTCATTGCAAGAGAAATTCATAATCTCATGTTCAAAAACTCCGATCGTCCGTTCATCAGCGTCAATTGCACGGCTATTCCACAGAATCTTTTCGAAAGCGAGTTGTTCGGTTATAATAAAGGCGCATTCACAGGTGCTGAAAAGAGCGGAAAGGTCGGTTTTTTCGAACTGGCGGAAAACGGCACTTTGTTTCTCGACGAAATCGGTGAGTTGCCACTTGAGATGCAAGTGAAATTGTTACATGTCCTTCAGAGCAAGATATTCTACAAAGTCGGAGCCACAACGCCCACGAGTGTCAATGTAAGAATAATCGCCGCCACCAACAAGGACTTGGCTGAAGAAATTCAGAAAAAGAACTTTCGCGAAGACCTCTACTATAGAATCAATGGGTTTCCAATCGAAATTCCTCCACTGCGCAAGCGGAAATCGGATTTGTTCCCACTCATCAACAATGCTGTGGAAAAACTCACAAAAGATTTTGACGGCGCCAGAAAGTTGCTTTCCGGTGAGGCGCTGGATCTCTTGTTGCAGTACGATTGGCCCGGAAACATACGCGAGCTCGAAAACACGATTGAACTGGCCTATAACATGTCCGATGGCGCATGGATCCGAGAAGAGGACCTCAATTTACCGATAAAACCAAGAGCCGCCATGAATCTGAGAGAGCATCTGGATTTTGTGGAACGCGAATATATATTGGAAAAACTCAATGAAGTTCAATATGATGTAAAAAAAGTGATCCAAAGCTTGAATATCTCCAAATCAGTCTTCTATGAAAAAATCAAAAAACATAAAATCGTACTCAATCGTCAATCCTAGTCCTGAAACCAGGAAAACAAGTCCGGAAATCCGGACTTGTTTTGTTTTTTGTACAAGCAAAGCACTCTATTCTGAATATTTTGAATTTGGCACGAGAATTGCAGAAACAATAGGTAAGCCATAGAGAAACCGAGGGGGTTTCCAGGATACTATTTAAGGAGGTTTCACATATGAAACGAATTTTGTCGCTTGCTTTGGTATTGGTGTTGATTCTGACGGCATTTGCCGGTTGTGCCAATAACTCGACTGATGATCCAGGTCAGCCTGTTGTCACACCATCGCCTTCCAACACTGACACCACAACAACTGAACCACCTGCAGCTGAACAAGTTTACAACACGATCTATTCAGGTGAACTTACAACACTCAATTATTTGATCACAGCTTCTGAAAATGAATTTGCGATCGCAAGTAATCTTGTTGATTCCTTGATCGATTACGATCAGTACGGTGTGGCACAACCAGCACTGGCTGAATCCTGGACTGTATCCGATGACAAGACTGTCTGGACATTTAAAATCAGACCAGGCGTCAAATGGTATACTTTCGCCGGTGAGGAATATGCTGAAGTCACCGCTCAAGACTGGGTGGATGCAATGGCTTATATTCTAAACCCAGACAACAGTTCCGCAACTGCTCAAATCGCATATGGCGTACTTAAGAACGCTGAAGCCTTCTACAACGCTGAAATAGAAGATTTTGCAGAGGTTGGTGTCAAGGCGATTGATACTTACACACTGGAATACACACTTGAAAGACCTACTCCTTATTTCCTTTCAATGTTGAACTATGTGACATTCTTCCCTGTAAACGGCCAGTTCCTTGCTGATTCCGAGCATCGTTTTGGAACGCACAACTCTACACTCCTTTATAATGGTGCGTATATTTTGGAAGTTTATGAGCCACAATCGAGAAGAATCCTTGTCAAAAATCAGAATTATTGGGATGCGTCAAAAATCTATATCGAAAAAATCAACTACAGATACAACAAAGAAGCCAGTGCTGTCGCACAGGAACTTTACCTCAGAGGCGAAGTTTCAGATCTTACTATCTCTTCAGCCATGTTGGATGAATGGATGAACGATCCGGCTAAAAAAGAGCTCGTACGTCCTGGACGTCCAAGTTTCTATACTTTCTTCTTCACACTCAACTTCAATCCTAACTATAGTGCGGAATACGGACCGGAGAATTGGAAAGTCGCAGTCAACAATCTGAATTTCAGAAAGTCACTTTTCCACGGTCTCAATAGAACAGCAGCGATGCTCACGCATGAACCTTTCAACCCACAAAACAGAATGTTGAACACCATCACACCGTTCAACTTCGTTGGTGCGAGCACAGGTGACTTCACTGAGCTTCCAGCACTTGAAAAATTCACAAACACAGAATCCTTCAATGCGGATCTCGCAAATGATTTCAAAGCAAAAGCAATGGCTGAACTGGAAGGTAAAGTGACTTTCCCTGTTCAAGTGGTGTTGCCATACAACTCTGGCTCAAGCGCCAATGCTGACAGAGCTCAAGTCATCGAACAACAACTTGAAACATTGTTAGGCAAAGATTATATCGACGTGGTCATCCTGCCTTACCCACCAACAGGATATCTCAACGAAACACGTCGTGCAGGCAATTACTCACTTCAAGAAGTCAACTGGGGTCCTGACTATGCCGATCCTCAGACTTATACCGATCCATTCAACAGAGGCGGCAACTACAACTTCCCAGAGTACACAACTGAGCTGGATGCGAATGGCCTCAACAAGTTTGATGTCTATGAAAGCATGATTGAAGCGGCTAGAGCTGAAGTCCTCGACAACGAACTGAGATACAACCTGTTTGCTGAAGCAGAAGGCTACATGATCGAAAACGCATGGGTTATTCCTTTCTCTACCGGAGGCGGCGGTTATGTTTCCTCTAAAATCAATCCGTTTGAAGGTCCTTTCTCACCATTCGGTGTAGCGGGCTCAAGATGGAAAGGTCAAAAAATCATGGATCAACCTATGAGTACAGAATTATATTATGAATTAAGAGAAGAATGGGAGCAAAATCGAGAATTAGCGCTTAAGAATGCTAAAGAGTATTAATCCTCCAGCAAGATAGCCCGATTCACTGGGCTATCTTGCTCCATTTTATGACATAAGGAGACACATCTATGATCAAATACGCTCTTAAACGCTCTTTACAATCATTGGGGACACTATTCATTGTCGTAACTGTTGTCTTTCTATTGATGAGACTAATGCCGGAGGAAGGTTATTTCGGTTCCGGTTTTGAAAAACTTGACGAAGTACAAAAAGAGGCCATTCTAAAGAATATGGGCCTCAGAGACCCATTGGTCATTCAACTCAAGAATTTCTATATCAAATTGGTCCAGTTTGATTTTGGAACATCGACAACCTATAGACCCAATGTATCTGTCAATGAAATCATCAAGGATAAGATCCCCTACTCGTTATGGCTAGGATTATCCAGTGTTTTCATATCGATGATTGTGGGCATTGCCTCTGGAATAACGATGGCAAGAAACAAAAATGGATTCTTGGATAAAATAGGCACGCTTTACATCGTCGTCATCAACGCTGTACCTGCAGCCGTCTATTATCTGTTCCTGCAACTCTACTTGACCAAATTTCTCAAACTGCCCATCCTGTTTGACGTGGAAAGACCAATAAGTTGGATCTTGCCGATCATATCCATGTCACTTGGCTCCATAGCGGCATATGCCATGTGGATGAGAAGATACATGGTAGATGAACTCAACAAGGACTACATCAAACTCGCTAGAGCAAAAGGCATGAAAAGCAAGTCCATCATGACCAGCCATGTCATGAGAAATGCCCTTGTTCCAATGGTACAATACTTTCCAGCTTCCATACTCATGGCAATCGGCGGCTCCTTATACATCGAATCGCTCTACTCCATTCCAGGTATGGGTGGTCTTCTCGTGGATTCTATCCAACGACAAGACAACGCCTTGGTTCAAGCTTTGGTATTGATATTTTCAGCCATCAGCATTTTTGGCCTATTGATGGGAGACATCCTTATGGCTATGGTGGATCCACGTATTAAATTCGGCAATTCAGGAGGCGGAAGATGAAGCTAAAAACCCATGACAGATTAGTAGAACACATAGCCGATGACCTTTTCGAATTCGCAAACGCTGATACTGACAATTCAGAAATTGCCGGTTACTCCAATTACTCTTATTGGCGCTCCACAGTCCAGGTATTTCTCAAAAACAAGACCGCTGTATTATTCCTCGGAGTCATCGTCATACTTCTTTTATTTACAATGATTCAACCCATTTTACCCAATCAAAAAGATCCTACGTTCATTCACATCAATCCGGAGACTTTCATGCAATTTCGAAATATCAAACCCGGTGCTGAATTCTGGTTTGGAACAAATGCCATCGGACAAGACCTTTGGGCCAGAATCTGGAGTGGTACCAGAACTTCTCTCTTGATCGGATTCGCGGTAGGACTGTTTGAAGTCGTCATAGGCATCATCATAGGAACACTTTGGGGTTATGTTAAAAAACTCGACAGGATCATCACAGAAATCTACAATGTTTGGAACAACATCCCTACAACGGTTGTCCTTATTTTGTTGACCTATATTTTCAGACCGAGCCTTTCCACCTTGATCTTCGCAATGGCAATAACCGGATGGCTTTCAATGGCCAGACTTGTAAGAAACCTGGTGACAATCATCAGGGACAGAGAGTACAACATGGCTTCAAGATGCCTTGGAACACCGACTTATCGCATACTGACAAAAAATATGCTGCCATATCTCGTATCGGTCATCATGCTTAGAGTTGCCCTCGCAATCCCTATGGCGATCGGTGCAGAAGTCTTTCTTACCTATATCGGTTTGGGACTCCCTGTTCAGATTCCATCCCTTGGCAATCTTGTCAATGAGGGTAGAGTCCTTATGATGAGTCAATCGTTACGTTATCAGCTGTTCTTTCCGGCAATCGTCATTTCAATGATTACAATATCTTTTTACGTGATGGGAAATGCATTTGCTGATGCCGCCGATCCTAAAAACCATGTATAGGAGGCCAATATGACAAGTATAGACAGAACTCTTGAACCCATACTCGAACTAAAAGACCTCGTCATCAAATTCAATTTGAGAGGCAAGACATTGACCGCCATAAGAAGCGCCTCTTTGGAACTTTACAAGGGCGAAAGCTTGGCGATAGTAGGTGAATCCGGATCTGGAAAATCAGTGCTCACAAAATCCTGTATGGGACTTTTAGATGCAAATGGATGGATCGACTCCGGTGAAATCATCTACAAAGGGAACAACATGTCCACATTCAAAGTCGAAAAAGATTGGCTCAAAATAAGAGGAAAAGAGATCGCAATGGTCTTTCAAGATCCAATGACCTCGCTCAACCCGCTCAAAACCATAGGCAAGCAAGTTCAGGAAACTCTTGAGTTGCATCAGAAGTATTTGAACAAAGGCGACGCCAAGACGGCCACTTATGAACTATTGACCAGTGTTGGCATCGACAATCCCGAAAAAAGATACAAGCAGTACCCACATGAGTTTTCTGGTGGTATGAGACAAAGGATTGTCATCGCAATCGCCGTGGCATGCAGACCTGAAATTCTGATTTGCGACGAACCCACAACAGCTCTTGACGTGACCATACAGGCTCAGA
Organism: Firmicutes bacterium UBA5201; assembly: GCA_002412775.1. Taxonomy (GTDB): domain Bacteria; phylum Bacillota; class Clostridia; order Peptostreptococcales; family Acidaminobacteraceae; genus Fusibacter_D. The sequence continues at coordinate 26,752 of DHVT01000017.1, forward strand.
TCATAGAACTTTTGGAAAGTCTTCAGCGCGTTTACGACCTGACCATCATTTACATCACTCACGACCTCGGCGTTGTGGCCCACGTCGCAGATAGAGTTGCAGTCATGTATGCGGGTGAAATCGTGGAAGTCGGCACAGCCGATGAGATCTTTTATGAACCTATACATCCTTACACCAACGCACTGCTCAGCTCATTGCCACAACTCGGCGTTAAAGGAGAAGATCTGAGCGCCATAAAAGGAACACCTCCAAATTTGTTCAAGACCATAAAAGGTGACGCATTCGCACCCAGAAATCCAAATGCGCTTAAAGTGGATTTTCTGCACGAACCACCGATGGTCCAGGTTTCACCGACACACAAGGCCAAAACATGGCTTTTAGACCCTCGTGCTCCTAAAGTACCAGTCTCGGAAAATGTCATCAGGCTTAAAAACGAATGGGGGTCAAACGAATGAGTGAAAGAAAAAAACTTCTCGAAGTCAAGAATATAAGTGTGGTTTTCGGCAGCAGGAAAAAAGCTTTCACAGCAGTGGATGATGTCAGTTTTGATATCTACGAGGGTGAAACTTTCGGACTGGTGGGCGAATCCGGATCCGGAAAAACAACAATCGGTAGGGCAATCATTCGAATCAATGCGATCACTTCGGGAGAAATAATATTTGAAGATGAACGCATCAGTGGAAAGATTGACAAGAAAAAGGACAAGAAAGTCGTTCAAGACATTCAAATGATATTCCAAGACCCCATGTCTTCACTGAATGAACGTGCGAAAGTGGATTACATCGTCTCTGAAGGTCTTTACAATCTCAAGAACTATGCCAATGATGCGGAGCGTAAAAAAATCGTGGATGAGGCATTGCTCGAAGTTGGACTTTTACCTGAATTCTCCAGTAGGTTTCCTCATGAATTTTCAGGTGGACAGCGACAGAGAATCGGCATAGCACGATCACTGGTCATGCAACCGAAGTTCATCATCGCCGATGAACCCATTTCCGCACTGGACGTCTCCATCAGGGCTCAAGTGCTCAATTTGATGAATAGACTAAAGAAAGACCTCGGTCTTACCTACCTTTTCATTGCCCACGACTTGTCCATTGTACGTTTCATCACTGATCGGGTCGGCGTCATCCATAAAGGACGACTGGTTGAGCTGGCTGAAACAGAGGAACTTTACAACAATCCGTTGCACCCTTACACAAGAAGCCTTTTATCGGCTATCCCAATGCCAAATCCCAACTATGAAAAAAGCCGAAAGGTCATTTTCTACGATCCTGATCAGCACCAATATGATATCGAAGCACCAAAATGGGTTGAAATCAAAACAGGACACTTCATACTCGCCAACCAACCCGAAATAGACACTTACAAGACCATGTTGGAATCCAACATCAAGGGGGAATAGACTATGCAAAACAATTTGCTTATTTGGGAACCCAAATCTTACGATCAGCCTTTTCATCTCGAAAAAGACAGTTTGACCGCCGAATGGGTCTCAGAAGTCAAAGAAGTGGGACCATTTGAACGCCTGGTTGTCTCATGGAACTCAACAACTCATGAAAACACCAACATCGAAGTTTGGATCAGAGTCAGGACTTCACAAAACTGGAGCATGTGGTTCAGTTATGGCAAATGGACAACCGATGGCAACAATACCGGAAGTTTTTCTGGACAAAAGGACAATTTCGCCCGTTTGGACATCGATGAGTTGGTGGTGCATTCAGGACCTGGAGAAGCTGTTCAGGTGAAATTGGCTCTGACCAGAAAACATTCTGAAGTTATGTCGCCGACAGTCAAGTCGGTATACGCATCGCTCAGCACGCCGGCGAATCGCCATGAGTCCGCTGTCGGTTCGGAAGATATTCATCTTGTTGTTCCCACTCGCTCCCAGCTTGTTGTTGAGGAAATCGGAAATATCATATGCAGTCCAACCTCCATATCCATGGTCTTTGAATATTATGGTCTCGACCTTCCCACCGAACAAGTCGCCAAAGGCACCATAGACAATGGCACTTCCATCTATGGAAACTGGTCCTACAACGTTGCCTATGCCGGCGAATGCGGTTATAACGCTTACATCGAATACTGTGACAGCTTTGATAATGTCATATCACTTTTAAAGCAAGGCATTCCGGTTGTCGCTTCCATAAGGACCAAAGATGTCAGCGAATTGGAAGGTGCCACACAAGCTTATCCGAGCGGACACCTGATCGTCGTGACCGGTATTGAACATAGCGATCGCGGTATGATGGTTTGTGTCAACGACCCCGCTACGAAAAATATTGAAAATGTATCCAGAAAATATAGATACGATCAATTCATAAAAGCTTGGAAACATTTGATTTATGTAATAAAGAGGCCTTCTTATGCGATTGACAGTTGATGCGCATAATGACACCTTGATGAAAATCATCGATGAGGACGATTGGACTTTTTCGGCCGATATAGGGCTCAGGACGGACTTTCATATCGATCTTGACAAACTGGACACCGGACAGGTAAATGTCGCTCTCTTCGCGGCATTTACGGATGATTTGGGCAAACCAGATCTCAACAACAGCCGTTTGCTCTCGATGATGCAAGCGCTCGACACGACAGTGGCGATCCATTCGGACAGGATGGCAAAAGGGTATGACTATCAGGGCATCATCAACTCCATTGAAGCCCATAAATTCGTGGCTGTCCAGACCATTGAAGGCGCCTATTCCCTCAACGAAAAGAATGCATTCGATTTGCTCAAACAATACCACGATCTAGGCGTACGGGTCATCACATTGGTATGGGACCACTCCAACGCTCTTGGCGAAGGCACAAAGAAAATGAACGCTCTTGGCGAACCCACATCTGGTGGATTGACGGAGCTTGGAAAAAAAGTTGTCAGAACCATGAATGAACTGGGAATCCTCGTAGATGTGTCGCATATGGATGAGGAAACATTCGAGTCCACGATCCAGGCATCCAACAAACCGCTTATAGCCACACATTCAGGCGCTTATTCGGTCAAACCCCATGTCAGGAATCTCAAAGACAGCCAACTTAAAGCCATAGCCGATTCAGGTGGTGTGGTGCATGTCGTATTCTGTCGCTTTTTTATTGGTGATGTCCATTCGGGAGTCGATGTTCTTGTCGATCACATCGAACACATCATCAACTGTATCGGAGAAGACCACGTCGGTCTAGGGTCGGACTTCGATGGTGCAACAATGCCAGTGGACATCCCGGACATATCCTATATGCAGCTCGTCGCAAAAACAATGCATAATCGAGGGTTCAGCGACAGCACAATTGACAAAGTCATGGGACTCAACTCACTTAGACTGCTTGATGAAATGAACTTGTCCCCTTCCACTCAAGTGGATCGCTCAATAACTTTGAGTAGTGGCGGCATCAATCGATTTGAGATGGAAGCCGATGATATGGACATTACAATAGGTGCGGAATTCTGGTTGAACGGCATCCATTATGACGCTTGGATGGATGCATCATCCAATCACTTGTACAGCCTGATCAACGATCCACTTAAGGAACGTTTTTACGTCGCTACATTTGAGTACACGGACAAATCCGGTCAAGTGCAACGAACAACACAAATCATCCAAACAATATGATGACCTATAAAAAATCCCGACTGCATCGTTAAGCAATCGGGATTTTTAATTATAATACGAATGAGATCATTCGAAGTACTTCAAAATAATCATCTGCCTCAAATCGGAGCGTGAGGTCATCGGCAATTTCCATGCCAGGATAAAAGGACTTACGTCTCATGACCTTGTGTTCCCTGAACATCAATTCCACTTCAAAGTGTTCAGGCAAAATGGTTTTGGCCATCTTCAGATCCTGTCTGAGAGCATCGGAAGCCCCCTTTTCAATCCACTCGATTGTGGAAACCGGTGATTCGTTGATGGTCAGTCCACCCTTTCCATCTTTTACAGCAACCGACTTCAGCATCGGATGGATCTCGTGTGAATCCTCACATAGCATCGCATCGCCAGAAAGGAATACAGTCGGAACGCCCTCGTATGCTGCGGCGTAGCTATAAATCAGAAATTCACTGGCCCACTGTCCATTGATTTTCATCCTATATGGAACAGATGACATTGTATGGGACAGTGGATTACCTGGTCTTCCCGCTGCGGCATGATAACCGACGAACATGGCGGCATCGAAACTGGAATCGATGCCTTCCACCATGGAGTAAGGGTGACCACTCCAGTTCCTGATCAATTTTACTCCAGCAGGCAATTGAGTGATGTCAATATTTGTGCCGGATGAATGCGAATCCTTGACCACCACTTCTGTAGCTCCCGCAGCAAATGCGCCTTTACAGGCGGCGACGACTTCTTTGGTCATTTGATCTGCGAATCTTGCATAAAAGGGACTGTTTCGATCACATTCCTCCCACAAAGTTGTTCCTGTGACACCTTCCATGTCTGCACTTATAAATACTTTCATCTTGTCCTCCCAATGTTTTATTTGCTTCTATCCATATTATTGCAATTCCCATGCCAATACGCTATAATAATACGTTATGACACCAACAAAAGAAATGAGGTACATTTTTGAACTTTTATAAACTGGGCATCCGTTCAGATCTGGTATATGCACTAGAATGCCAAAACATACTGACACCGACGCCCATCCAACAATTGGCCATACCTAATATTAATAAAGGCAGAGATCTTCTGGCTGAGGCGCAAACCGGAACCGGAAAAACCATGGCTTTCCTTTTGCCCGCTTTCCAAGCCATCGATCCCTCGCTGCAATCCATACAGATTCTGATCCTAACGCCCACAAGAGAACTGGCGCTACAGATTACAGGTGTCGCAAGGACACTTTCCGAAGTCGTTCCAATCGGAATTCTGGCAGCTTATGGCGGACAGGATGTCAACGCACAGCTCAGCAAACTCAAAGAGAATGTCCATATGGTCATTGGCACTCCCGGAAGAATTCTCGATCATATCCGAAGAGGTTCCATCAATTTTGATGCTCTTGCTATGTTTGTTGTGGATGAAGCCGATCAAATGTTTCATATCGGATTCAAAAAAGACGTGGATGCGATTATCGAGGCACTTCCCTCACACCGTCAGACACTCTGTTTTTCAGCAACTCTAAGCCATACGGTCGATGGTTTTTCAGGCAATCATCTCAACGACCCAGTGGTTGTGATCGCCCCTAAAAAGCAAATTACACTTGAAAAAATCACCCAATCCGTGATTCATACATCCAATCGCAAGAAGTTCGATGATTTGAAGACCATTCTAGACAAAGAGCGGCCGAACAAGGCCATGATCTTTTGCAGAAGCCGTTTGGGAACACACGCATTATACGAGGAGATGCTTGAGGCCGGTTATGATGTTGAAGCCCTTCATGGGGATCTGACCCAAGCCAAACGAGAATTCGTGATGGCATCCTTCAAAGATGGAAAACTGAAGTACCTTGTTGCAACAGATGTGGCTTCAAGGGGACTCGACGTTGAAGGCATAACGCATGTCATCAATTACAATTTGCCTGATGACCCTGAAAATTATGTGCATAGGATCGGCAGAACCGGTCGCGCTGGTGAAAGCGGTGTGGCAATCACCCTATTGACAGAAAAAGACTCGAAAAGATTAGAGTCTATCGAGTCCTTTATTGATATGAAACTAGCCACTGAAATAATACGCCCTAACCTTTGATCCCTCATACAATAGATCCACTTCCTTTGGAATGATGACATACCCATTGGAACCTGTCAACAGTGTGATCATACCTGATTTTCCGGAAGTCGGCACAGCCACAAATTGGTTGTCGACTTCTTTTATTTGGACCATCTGATAGGTCGTTCTTCCTTTTGCCGGGCGAACAGTTCTGGAAAGTGTCACATCGACGCTTTTATGTCTTGGGATTTCATATCCCCAGCTTCTAAGAATCTCTGATGACAACAGCTCAAAAACGATGATCGACGACACAGGATGACCCGGAAGGCCTATAACCGGTTTGTCTCCGTGCTTGGAAACAATCGTCGGTTTCCCGGGTTTGATGGCCATGCCATTGATGAGAACCCCCTCGTCACAGATTTCGTCGAGCAGTTCATAGGTATAATCTTTTTCTCCCACCGAACTGCCACCGGAAATAAAGACAAGGTCCGATTTTGATATGGCGTCCTCAATAGTTGCTTTGATCTCATCATAATCATCTCTTACTATCTTACGCATCACCACATGCATGCCTTGCTTTTGAGCTATGGATGCAAGTGTGAATGTATTGATCTCTCTGATTTGGCCGGTTTTAAGCGGCTCGTTTGACTCAGTGAGTTCATCTCCTGTTGAAACAAACGTCACTCTTGGGCATCCCATCACTTCAACTTGATAGTGACCCAGCGCTGCCAGCGCTCCAATTTCATGCGTTCCAATTCTCGTTCCTTTAGTCAATACCACCTGTCCGATCGACATATCCGATCCGCGTTCAATTATATTTTCACGCTCAACAAATGTTCCTTTGAAAGCAACTCTATCCTCAGAGATTATTTCCGTATCTTCAATCATGACCATAGTCTCAGTACCCTCAGGAATCATTCCGCCTGTCGGAACATATACACACTCACCCTTCTCGAGTATACTTGAGTTGTCACTTCCCATATGGGATTCGCCAGCTTTTTTTAGGGTACATGGGGCATCTATGAATTTTACAGCATACCCGTCCACAGTTGATTTTGAGAAATCAGGGATCATTTCACTGCTTACGACATCACTGGCCAAATATCTTCCAAAAGCATGAATCAATTCCACCATCTCAAATTGTTCATGGGTTTTTCCGAAAAAAACGTGAATGTCACTCAATACTTTTTCAATTGGGTTCAATATCATTTTCTGTTTCATGTCGCCTCCACCATTCCATTATCGATTCGTATGCCTCTTCAGTATCAATGTCATCAAAAAATTCGGAACTATCGATTTCACATTCATAAACAGCATCGGGATGTTGCCTAATCACAACTTTACCCCCTTGATCGCCTTCAATCTTCCTGATTTCACTGAAAAACGAGCGGTCAAAAAGCACCGGAGCTCCTTTTTTATCCGTCCGGGTATTCACAGGAACGATAATTTTTCCTTTTTTCATTGCAAATGCATCGATTATGGCATTGATCCCTTCAACATGGATGAGCGGCTGATCGCCCATCGCAAAAAGAACCCCCTCAACCCCTGTTCTCGGCAATGTCTCCATGCCTTTGACGATTGAAGTGCTCTGGCCTTTTTCATATTGGTCATTGTATAGCAATCGAACCGGATAATACTTCAGCAATTTTCGAACAAATTCATGATCTCGTCCGGAAACCACTATGACATAATCCACTTTGGATGACAATACTGTTTTGACCACATGCTCTATGACAGTTGTCTCGCCTAACGGCAATAACAATTTATTTTTCTTCATTCGTGATGAGAGTCCCGCTGCAAGTATCACCGCTACTATCATATTCTCTCCTAATAACCATCATTTCCTTGCTTTCTTCCATTTCAGCAACGACAATCGCCGAAATCCAACTTGGCAATGCCTCAAAAAACCTTTTGAAGTCCATGTCGATTTCCAGTAGTGAAATCTTATTCAGCAGAAGGATCACCTCTGCTTGATCCGGTATATCCCTACCCAATCCTTCAGGATGGGATATTAGCCTGATCAGATGGTCACTGTCAATTTTTTCATTTGACCTCGCACCAGTGATTCCACAAAATTCTCCGAGTCGATGAATCCACTCCTTTGATACTGGCTTACCTAATCCGTCCAGTCCCAAAACAATGACCACAATATCTGATTTTTCCGGTATGACCGGTTCATGATCGGAATGGGCTTTGATGGGTCTGTGTTTCGCACCATCCGCCTCATTCAAAATGATCATTCGTCTTTTCTCAACAACAAAAGCGTCCAACACAGAAGGTTCAACGCCTTTCACTTTTTTATCGTTCTCTTCATGAACACGCGAAAAAAACCCAACTGCTCCATTTGCATCGGGATTGAAACCAGGCAATTCATTTAAATAAATCTCATTGACTTGATCTGGACCCGGTCTGAACATGGCGGTGGTAGATGTCACGAGGACACTATAATCCCTACTCAATATTTTGCTTAGTCCATAAAGTGTAGTTGTTTTTCCACCTCCACCTATGATGGAGACCAGACAAGTATCGTTCTCATTAAATTTGGCTTTAATCCGTTCTACTAAAAACATCGCGCCTCCATAAAATGGCTTCAAGAACTCCACCGGCGATATTTCTTCCTTTTTCACTGATTGTATAGCAATATTCTGTGATCCCACGAGGATCCACATCACCAACTTTCATACCTTTAGTGATCTCTACATTGTCATGGATCAAGCCTCTTAAGACACCTTCGACTTCAGAGATCACAGGCATGTCATCCACATAAGCGATGGTCTCGTTTTTTTCGATGTGATCCCCGATCTTTTTCAGTGATCTGATAACCCCATCACAAGGTGCCCGCAACACTCTTTCTTTAGTGTATCCAGCGATGTCACCGGGACAGTGTGTGTTTTCCTTGGCATATCCCACATAAATCAATCTTCCCAAATCATGACCTCTGGCAGTTTCTATGACGACATGGGCATCCTCACCTGCATTGATCTCAGGTCCAAGTCCAATGACAATTTCCGCTTTGTCCAAATTGTAATCCACTTTCTTCTTGGAAAGAGTCGCATCCACAAATATGTCCGGTTTGAACGATTCCATGATTACTGCTTCATTGCATGTCAGAACAGGAATCTTGTTCGCATTGAGCAACGCGTCGATTTCGTCGACATGTTTGCAATAAATCGCTTCTATGCCTTCCACAGAATGGGTGCCCTCATAGATTGCACTTGAAAAAGACACTGTTCTACGGACCATTTTCGGATTCTCCAGTTCAGAGACAACAACTTTGAACCCGCTTTTGAACAATTTTTGTATGACAGCGGTGGCGAGATCGCCACCGCCTCTTACCAACACTTTATTTTGATTTTCAGTCACTTGGAGGCCTCCTTTTTGTATTCAAAAACCCTCCTGAACGATTGTACTTGACGGCTTGAATCTCACTCAATATAGCCAGTGCGATTTCCGGAGGGGTCTCACCTCCGATATCAATTCCAATCGGTGCGTATACAGTTGCCAAAAGATCTTCGGAAACGCCTTCATTCTGTAGCTCTTTGAAACAAAAGCCTATTTTGCTCCTACTGCCAATCATGCCGATGTATCTGGCAGGAGAGCCAATGACCATCCTTAGAGCTTCCAGATCGAACGAATGACCATGGGTGACTATGACGACACTGGTATTGGGATCCATGTCAAAAGGCTCATCAATAAATGCGTCCATTGACATTTTCCTTTCTACATCCGGAAAACGCTCATCACTGATATACTCAGGTCGATGATCGATTATAGTCACTCTATAATTCAACGCTTTGGCAAAAGCGCTCAGTTCAAGTGCGATGTGTCCGCCTCCGAACACTACCAATCTGTCCTGCTTTGAAAACACCTTTACAAATACTTCGACCGCTCCACCACAGGCCATTCCAAGAGAATGTTCCGTGTCTTTTAAAGTCAGCTCATACTTGAACGCAGATGATTCGTTTTTTCTTATACATTCTGCGGCGTCAATTTTTGCCTGCTCCTCAACTTTGCCACCGCCTATGGTGCCATCGATCAATTTGCCACCACTGCCCACCAGCATCATACTACCGGTGTCCCTCGGACTGCTTCCGAGTTTGCTGGTGACTGTCACGAGTGCGACAGCCTCTCCTTGATCGATATACTTCAACATTTTTTTCATAAGTTGAGCTTCCATTACAGCCTCCTACAAAACACCTTCCGCTATCAATGTCTCAATTTCTTCGTCAGAGTACTCGAAATATTGTTTCAATATCTCAAAATTATGTTGTCCCAAAATAGGCGCCGGAGCATTGATTTCTCCAGGTGTTTCGCTAAGTTTGATAGCGACTCCCGCCATTTTGAGTTTACCTGCGATCGGATGATCCACTTCAATGATCATTTCCCTTGCTAAAACCTGCTCATCTTCAAGGACCTCTTTGATGGTGTTGATCGGTCCGTTTGGAACACCCGCATCATCCAAGATCTTTTGCCATTCTTTTGTGGACTTCATCTTCATCTTATCCGCGATCATCGGTCTCATTTCATCATAGTGAAGGTGACGTTGCGGATTGGTCCTATATTTTGGATCATCAACTATGTCCATAAGGTCAGCAACTTCACAGAAACGCTTCCAAATTTGGTCGTTTCCTACAGCAACGACAATTTTTGTATCGTTGGTATCAAACGGCTCAAACGGCGCAATCGATGAATGTTTATTGCCGGATGGTTGTGGCACTTCATTTGTAGTGACATATCTCGCAATCGCATTTTCAAGCATGGCAACCTGACAGTCGAGCATTGCTACGTCAACCTTCTGTCCTATGCCGGTGTTGTTTCTGTGATTGAGGGCCGCAAGTACACCTATAGCTGTGAAAAGTCCTGCTCCGATGTCCCCAATGGAAGGACCGACTCTTGTTGGCTCTCCGTTTTCAGGTCCGGTAATGCTCATGATTCCACCCATGGCCTGGACAACGCCATCATAGGCAGGTCTTGTGCTGTAAGGGCCCGAATGACCAAATCCAGAGGAAGCCGCATAAATGATCTTTGGATTGATTTCTTTCAACACATCATAACCGAGGCCTAATTTTTCCATCGTGCCAGGTCTGAAGTTTTCAACAATCACATCCACTTTTTCAACAAAGGATTTTAATAGTGCTTTACCACGTTCTGTCTTTAAATTCAACGTCACGCTTTTTTTGTTTCTATTCAAACTCATGAAATAAGCACTTTCCCCATGCTGGTAGGGACCAAAGTGCCTTGAGTCATCCCCTTTAACCGGTACTTCAATTTTTATGATCTCCGCGCCTAAATCGCCGAGCATCATCGTACAATAAGGGCCTGCTAAAACCCGAGTCAAATCAAGTACTTTCAAACCTTCTAAAGGTCCCATAAACTTCCTCCTCAAATAAAACATACCCATGGGAACCCAAAGGTTCCCATGGGCACGCCCTTATCATTTTATTCTTGCTCTTCAAATCCTACAATACGGCAGAATGCTGACTCACCATATTGGAATTTCCAAGGGAAACATCCGATGATCAATCTTTTGTTTGACAGTTCGTTGATTTGTCCACCAACGTTCTCAGCATGAATGATTTCACCATGCTTTTGTGGGAACATTTGGATGTGCATTGCTTGGTATTGCTCTGGCCATGGATAGACTTCATTCAATGTCTTTCCATATTTCTTTTGGAAAAGTTCATCACACACTTTAGCTTCGCCTGGCTCCCAGTCACGAATCTTTGTGTTCATAGGGTGATCTGCAGAACCACAGTCAACACCGATCCAAGCGATTTCCATTTCTTGTGCCCATGCCATAAAGTCCAGTGATGGACCAGGATGTCTAAGCATGTATCTTCTTTCATCTGCTTCAGGTTGATCAAAACCGTATTTGTTGTAACCAGTGTTGATGATCAATATGTCACCTTTTTTCACTTCAACTCTATCCATGATATCTTGTGGAGTATAGATTCCGAAATCTTCAGCTTGATCGGATAAGTCAACAACAACACCAGGACCACAAAGCTTTTCAAGTTCAAGAGAGGCGATATCTCTGCCTGCAGTATCAAAGTGAAGAGGTCCATCCAGATGGGTACCTACGTGATTTGATGTAGTGATCAATTGACCGTTTGCGCCATTTGGTGACAATCTTTTAAAGAATTTCACCTGAAGTGGCTCATAAGTTGGCCATGGTGGTGTCAAATGGCTCGTATTTACTGTTAAGTCGTACATTTTAATTTTGTCCCAGAATTTCATAGTGTTACCTCCTAAAGTAATTAGATGTGTAGTTACTATTTAATGATACCCTCTGAAGTCATTTTATCAACAAAAGCTTCGAGTGCATCTTCAAAACATTTCATAGGTGGTCTTACAAGACCTGCTCCAACTTGTCCAACTCCCGGATCTTTATGGGCGATACCAGTGTTGATGATCGGTAAGATTTGTGTTTCAATGACTTTTCTGATGTCGATACCTGTTGGCGTGCCTCTGAAGTTCATCGAAGGCATCTTGTAAGCGTCGTTTTCTTCTTCTGTGATTTCATACATCATTGTTGTGTAGTTGATCGCATCTTGCGGAGTTCCGCCAACGAACTGAACGATTGCAGGTGCCGTAGCCATTGCAAATCCACCAAGACCAGAAGTTTCAGTGATTACAGAGTCGCCGATGTCCGGATTGGCGTCTTCAAGTGTGAAACCTGGGAAGAACAATCCGTCAATGACTTCTGCAGGTGCTGTAAACCACCTATTGCCAAGTCCTGATACTCTGATACCGAATTCAGTACCGTTACGCGCCATGGTATAAACCACTGTTGAATAAGGGATGTTGCCTACCGGATCCAAAGTACATTTTGCGGATGGCATGGTCAAATTCAAGAAAAAGTGGTCATTGGAATGCATGAATTTCAATACTTCAGCTTTGTCTTCAGTGCTGAAATCGGTAAGAACGATATATGGTGCAAACTCTCTGATCAAAAGTGATGTACCTGCCTTGTTTCTGTTGTGACCTTCATCACCCATTTGTACCACTTGTGCGATCATAGATTTCAGATCCAGTGGACCGTGCAACTCGAGAGCTGCCTTAAGCACTGGGTAAAGGACATTTTCCATCCATTTGAGTCTTGTGATGACCTCTTCGCTGTATGCACCATATCTCAAAACTTTTCCAAGTCCTTCATTCAATGTACAGTACGCATAATTTCCAAAAGTCTCATTTTTGACAATCCATACAGGCATGCTGTAAGTAGTGACACCTGCCATAGGACCGACAGAGTCATGATGGTGACATGAGTCAAACTTGATTTCACCTGATTCAGCAAGTTTAACCGCTTCTTCTTCTGTGTTTGCAAGACCTTCATAAATCAAACCGCCTATGACGGCGCCTTTGAGAGGACCGCTCATGTTTTCCCACTTAATTGGTGGTCCCGCATGTAAAATGGTCTTTTTGTCCATACCTGGAATCATATCTTTAGCTACACCTAGACCAATCAAGGTAGGTCTCGCTTTTTGAAGATTGTTTAGAGCTTGTTCATTGGCTTTTCTAATTAATTCTTCCACCTCATCATCTCCTTTGGTTATTTATTTGATTTCAATTTATCAAGTAAGGCAACGAACTTTGCATTGCCGCCCGCACGTGGTCTCCAATCCATCTGAACCACTGGAACTTCTTGTTTCTTAAGATCCTTTGAAAAAGACTCAAGGCCCATATTGATGACCTTCAAATCCTGGCTGAATAAACGATCGATTCTATTCATCTTAAGCTCCTTTCTTATTCAGTTGATCCATGATTTTTTGAACAAGACGAACGGCTTGTGCGTTGGAAGGCATTACTATGAACCCTTCAGCTTCAAGCACGCTTTGTGATGCTTTCAAATCTTGTGGATCACCCTCGGTTCCAGTGATGGATGCGACGTAAATCACATTGTTGTCAAGTTTCTTATTGACTTCATGAATGGCATCCGCAACTTCTTTTGCGGGATTTTCGTGTGAACCGTATCCTAAAACGACATCTACAAGCACTACAGCGACATCATTTGCAATGTCAGTCTTGAAACGGTCAGATCTCGTTGAAGGGTCGATCATCGGGTGAGGTCTTCCAACTGTGAACTGATCTTCACCAAGATCAAGGCACACATGTCCTGTCAATGTGGTTAGATTCTCTATGGCATACTCAGGAGAAAGTGGAATGTTGGAATAGATGCCTCCAAAGGATTGACCAAGCATTTTCATTGCTTCATCAGCCAATGTGCCCCCTGTATACAGACCTCTGAAATATTTTTGTTCCGGTTTCAACGCCGCAACTTTTGTCTTTACTATATGATCAACTTCTTCATCCGATATTGAAAATCCTGTGAAATCCACAGGCGTCTCGCCTTTGGCAAGTGCCACAGCTTTGTAGGCGGCATCTTCGAGAGTCAGACATGGATATGCTCCAGCCGCTCTGATCGCTTCGATGTCTCCGCCAATGAAATCAACGACAACAGGTTTCTTTGTCTCAGAAACTTTTCCGAGAATTTTCTCAGCGACTTCCGGTGATGGCGGTTTTGAAATCAATACGATGACTTCAGTCGACGCATCTCTCATCAAGGCTTCAAAACCTTGCAACATCATCAATCCACCGATTTCAGACTTGAGATCACGACCTCCTGTACCTATAACTTGTGATACCCCTGAACCGAGTTTGTCAATCAATGTGCTCACTTCCTGAGTACCAGTTCCTGATGCGCCGACTATTCCGATCGGCCCTTTTTTCACGACATTTGCGAAAGCAAGAGGCACACCGTTTATGATTGCGGTTCCGCAATCGGGACCCATCATCAAAAGCCCTTTTTCAACTGCCTTTTGTTTAAGTCTCAGCTCAGCATCTACAGACACGTTGTCTGAAAAAAGCATGACATGCAAGTCGTTATCAAGCAGTCTGGACACTTCACCTTCAGCATACTGACCAGCGATTGAAACAACGGCCATATTTGCCTCCGGCATCATCTCTAGTGCGGATTTGATAGTGACAGGTCTGTAATCACTGCCTGCAGAAGATTTCTTTTCCTTCAATAGTCCATTGACACGTTCCACGACAGCTTCCATGATTGCTTCATCCACCACATCGGCGGAGATGAAGAAGTCATTTGGAGATAGTTCATCTAACTTCTCACTGCCAAGTCCTAAATTGTTCGACAGTTCTTTGTTCAAATCGGTACCCATTCCTACCATGACATCTTTGACACCTTCGATATTTTTGACTTCTTTTGAAATCAACATAAGTGTCACTGAATCATAGTAAGAATTCTTTCGGACCTCATAACAAATCATGATTTAGCCTCCTTTATACTTAAATTAATATTTGCTTAACACCATGGTGCAATACACACCGAGCAGAAAATCCGCTCCGGACGTGGCACCATTGGCCAATACTCGTTTGATCAGAAATTCAAAATTCAGATTGTTGCCTATAAAAAGCGATTGAACCACTTTCAGATGATTTTCGGATGCCCTACCAAGGGCTACTTGCTTGAGCATCGTCTCACTGACTTTCGTCGTGCGTCCCACAGAAAAGCTGTATACATTTTGCGCAAATTTTTCAACCGCTTCGGTAGAATCCTCATCCATCATCGCACTGGCGATCAAAGTAATAATCACACCCGTTAAAAAATCATCTGTCGAAGGCGTCAGCCCAGGTCCAAATCCTATGAACTTTGGAAGCCAACCCACTACTCCATCAAAATCTTTATGATCCAGATTCTTGATGATTTCCGCGAAGACCTCCTGTATGAATTCACAATAAGTGTTCATTCTTAGATCACAGGAATCAATGGCAAGACCTTTGTAGCTTTCAACTGTATCCAATAATGGCAATATGCCACTGGACTCACCGCGGTCACACAGAATTTTTCTCATCAGATTCATTTTAATGATCTGATTTTCTGGATCCAATGCTTTCCCTTTGAGCGTCAAAACACAAGGTGTCACCACCGCACTGGAAAAATCGAGTTCAGTTTGGCTGTGAATGAATCTCATTTCATTGTTTACGACCTCAACCTCGTCATTGGCCAGTATGCTTCTAAAATATGATGATCTGCCAAGTATGACGATACTCATTGGTGCAAGGTCCTTATTCTCAGTCAGGAGAGTTATAAGCTCACCAGAATCATCCATAAGATTGATCGCTTCTTTGAATATGGAGTGAACAACGTATTTGTTCAACTTTTTTTGAGCGAAGTGATCCATAAGCTCTTTGGAAATTCTAATTGCGTTCATAGCGCCCCCACTATTTCTTGTTTAAGTCCAATTTGATAACGTCCATAATTTTTATGGCTATATGCACATTGAGAGATACGTCCGGATTGCTGAAATCAATATTTCCAATTTCCTTGATTCTTTGCATACGGTAAATCACAGTGTTATAGTGCGTATACATTTCTTCGGACACTTTTTTGAGATTACATCCGCAGGCATAATACATTTTAAGTGTATTGAGCAGTTCTGCGTCTTTATCTCTGTCATAATTGACAATCGGTCCAAGCACTTCCATGAAAAATTGAACCAGTTCAGGTTGAATGCTCTCATTGGATAATATCCTATAAATGCCCAAATCATCGAAGTGTAGAGCATTTTGATCCGAATTGCTCAGTTCCAGTTTGTGTATTGCACGTTCGGATTCCTTGTAACTCTTGTAAAGCATGCTCAAAGGAGAATAGATTCGACCGATTCCAATGTGAATCTTTTTGTCTATATTTTCGAATTTTGCAAAATTGGTCAATTCATTGGAAAATGAAATCATGGTATTTTTACTTTCCTCATGGGATGCATAAGGATCAAAACTCAATAAGAATATCACTCTGTCACTTTTGTTACCATAGAGCAAAGTGCCTTTATAATGTCTTTGCATTCTTTCGACAACGCTGACCAACTTCGAATTCAGTTGTTTCATGATTTGTGTGTTGTTCGGCGTCATCCTGACGTCATAAGGAGCATCAACCGTTTTTACCAAAACCACACCATGTGCCTTGTTTTTATCAAAATCAAAATAATTGGATTTTTCGATTGCTCTTTGCTGCTGACTCTCTTGAGGAGAAAGCAATTCCTCGATAAACTCAATCTTATGTTTGTTTTCATTTTCATAAATGGATAATTTTTTTGTTGAATGTAGTGCTATGAGCGATACTGCCGCTTGAATCATGAAAAGTGTCTTCTCTTCGACCTTTTCATCTATATTCCAAATGATGACTTGCCCGTAAAGGACCTCATCCGAGAAAATTGGAATCATCAAGCGTTTCACCGGATGGCCGTCAATGACGTCCACAGCAGTTTCAATGCCTTGATCTCTGTAAATCCTTCTGAATTGATCGGTTCGTTTAAATAGCATTTTATTGACGATCTCTTCGATTTCCTCTTCATGCTCGTGTTTTGAGCTGATGACAAAATCCTTGAACAATTCTTCTGTGATCGCGACAGGAGCGGCGACGACGTCCCCAATCATATCGCAAATCTCCCTCAAATCACCACCTCTCAGCATGATGTCCTTGAGTTGATTGTTGAATGCGTCTATTTGTATCAACAAACTGGTTTGGGTACTTACAACAGCAGTAAGAACGGAAGTGATCAGATCACTGAAAGATACTTCCATTGGAATCTTTATGATCGGAAATCCCAGTTGATCGGATAATTCGATCACAGATGGCGGCAACTCTTCAATGTAACGTTTCATTTTGAGTCCAAGTCCTGCGACGCCGATCTCATGCATTTTCGGAATCAGTTCATTCAACTTGAAAACATTGTCTTTGATTGAATAAGCTGTCGTAAGTAAGAGTTCTCCTGGCTGAAGCCACTGAACGATGTCGGGAACTTCCATGACATTGACTTTGGTCACTGGTCTGGATAGTCCACTCGAACCACTAATTATTTCACATCCTTCAAAAGCTTCAAGAGAAATGATTTCGTTCAGTCGAACTCCCATTTTATTTTGCATGATTATACCTCCCAACAATATTATACTAAATATTCAGTGTATTGATTCTACTATTTGTTGTTGTTGAGATACAATGTTTTGCGTTATATTTCATTATTGTTGTAACCAACTAACAAATTATGCCGGTAAGCTGCTTACCGGCATAATAGATTAACGAGAAGCGTACTTCATTATTCTGGTAAAACGATGTTTAAGAAAATGCCGACGATTGCTGCAAGAGCCATACCTTCAATATTGAGGGCCAATGCGCCTATGTTGATCGGAAGCACTGCTCCACCAAGTCCTAAAACAACTATTACAGCTGTGATGATCAAGTTTCTGGATTTGTTGAAATCCACTTGGTTTTCGACAAGTGTTCTCGCACCAATCGCTGCGATCATACCGAAGAGAATTATGGAGATACCACCAATTACCGCTGTTGGGATTGTAGAGATCAATGCGCCCAATTTAGGTACAAGACCCAAAACGATTGCAAATACTGCTGCGATTCTCATGATTTTTGGATCCCAAGCTTTTGTAAGTGCCAAAACGCCTGTGTTTTCAGAGTAAGTTGTATTCGCAGGTCCACCAAACATAGCTGAAACCGATGTAGCAAGACCATCACCAAGAAGTGTTCTGGATAAACCAGGCTTTTTGATAAAATCTTTCTCAACAGTCGCGCCGATTGCAATAACGTCACCGATATGCTCAACCATAGTGGCAAGCGCTATCGGAGCTACAGTCAACACGGCATCAATATTGAATTTTGCAAGCGAGAATGCTGGAACTCCAAAGAACGCCGCATCACTGATCGGAGTGAAATCAATCAATCCGAATACTGCAGCAATAATATAAGATCCAATCAAACCTATGATTACAGGTATTACTTTTAAGAAGCCTTTTGCAAATACGCTGACAATTGTTACAATTGCAAATGCAATGATTGCCAACAACCAATTGGTAGAGGCCATATCGATTGCGACCGGTGCAAGCTTAAGACCGATAACAAGGATGATTGGACCAGTGACAATCGGTGGGAAAAACTTGATGATTCTGTCTGTACCGAATACTTGCATCAAACCAGCAAGAATAAGATAGATGATACCAGCGACAACAATGCCGCCTCGCGCATAATCAAGTCCGTGGCTACTTGCCACAGCGAGCATTGGCGCAATGAATGCAAATGAAGATCCTAAGAATGCAGGTACCATACCACCTGTTACAAGGTGAAACAATAGCGTACCTACACCGGCCAAGAACAATGATACCGATACGTCTAGACCTGTGATGATTGGAACCAGTACTGTAGCACCGAACATTGTGAACGCGTGCTGTAAGCCCAATGTGAGCATTTTCGGTGTTCCGAGTGCCGATACATCAGTAATTGCGTGCTCATTAACATTAACTTTGTGGTCATTCTTTTTAGACATAAAACCCCTCCCCTAAATTAATAGCTTCTTCGTTAACCGTTGTTTTTCGCCTTGATTGCATTCAATACTCTTTCAGCAGTCAGCGGCATTGTATTTAAGCGAATACCAGTAGCAGCGTATATCGCATTCGCTATTGCGGGTGCGGTAGGAACCATCGCCGGTTCGGCAACGCCTCTGGCTCCAAATGGACCAGTGTCCTCCGGGTTTTCCACAAACTTTATGACCATCTCCGGCATATCGTCTGATGTTGGAATTTTGTAATCGACAAATGATGGGTTGAGTACTTTTCCGTCTTTGAGTATCAGTTCTTCAAACAGAGCTGTACCTATACCTTGTGCGATGGCACCTTCCATTTGTCCTTCGAGCAATTGTGGGTTCATGACTTTACCGACGTCGAAAACAGATACGACTTTGAGAACCTTTACAGCTCCCGTCTCCAAATCCACTTCAACTTCGATGCCTTGAGCTCCATATGTCCAGAATACGACAGGATGTTCACCAAGACCAGTTTTCTTGTCCGCGTTACGGACGTTTGGAGGAATAAATGCACCACGGCCAATGATAGGTCCATGAATACCTGATCCATCCTCAAAAGTTAGTCCAAGTGCAAGTTCTGAGATAGCAACTTTTCTATCTGGATAGATTTTTGAGACCACATAACCATCTCTAAGTTCCAAATCGCGTTTGGAAAGTCCTATTTTGATTTGGGCAAGTTCGAGCAACTGGTTCATCGCGTCGTTTGCAGCTTCAAATACAGCTCTGCCCGCTGAATAAGTGATTCTTGATGCTACCGTTTGCCACTCATACGGCGTTTGGTCCGTGTCGCCTGTTCTTATTGTTATTTTCTCAGGTGAAATAGAAAGTACTTCAGCTGCGATTTGTGTCATGACAGTGTCAGAACCTTGGCCGATGTCCTGTGCACTTACAAGCAAATGTGCAGTTCCGTCCTCATTCAGTTTGATGATTGCCGAGGAAGCCGCATTTGTAGGCATAGATGGAGCCTTCCAACCACATGCGATGCCCTTGCCCCTTACTTTTGTGGGACTTATGGTTTCACTTTTTTCGTAGAATTTGATTTCATCCACAGCGATATCCAGACATTCCATCAATCCCGCAACTTCAACGACTTCACCGGTACCGGTAATACCACCTGGCTTTATTCCGTTGATTCGTCTGATTTCAACCGGATCGATACCGATTTGTTCCGCTACCATATCGAGATTTTGTTCGATACCGAAATGGATTTCACTCATTCCGAAGCCTCTGTATGGTCCACCTACCGGATGATTTGTATAAACACAATAAGAATCCGTATACACATTATCAATGTCATATGGACCTGCTGAAGCGTATCCAGCCGCTTTTGCGATGTTTACACCGTACTCATTGTAAGCGCCGCCATCCCAAATGAACTCATTTTCAACTGCGATTATTTTGCCATCTTTATTGACACCTGTTTTGATTCTCGCATGTAGACCTTGTCTTACATAAGCGTTTTCAAACTCATCTTGTCTCGAGTATGTCAATTTGACCGGATGATCCGGGAATTTTTTTGCAAAAGGAATCAATATGCCTTCCAGTGTGGTACCCGCTTTTGATCCAAATCCGCCACCAACCGCAGGTGAAAGTACGCGCAGTCTGTTGAGCGGAAGATCGAATGCTTCTGAAAGGGCTTGTCTCACGGCATATGGCGATTGACAACTTGCCCATACTGTCATGAATCCATCCGCATCCATTTGAGCTATCGCTGTATGTGTCTCGATAGGCACGTGCTGCACATGAGGGACATAAAACTCGTTTTCAACAACAAAATCCACTGTCTCGAATGCTTTTTTCGCATCACCTTTTCGAAGTGTATAATGGTTGGAAATATTTGTTCCAGGTACCGGGAAAAATACGGGTGCCCATTTATATTCACCCAAATCCGGGTGTACAAGAGGCGAATCCGGTTTCATGGCATCTTTGGCATTGGTCACTGCCGGCAACACTTCATATTCTATCTCAATGAATTCAAGTGCTGATTGGGCGATTTCCTCGGAGATGGCACAAACGGCAACTACAGCTTCTCCTCTGTATCTCACTTTTCCAACAGCCAAGAAGTTTTTGTCTTCCAGATAAAGTCCGCCGCGCTTGGTGAAAAGGTCTCCTGTGATGATATCTTTGACACCTTTTATGGCCAGTGCTTTTTCAAAATTGATGTTCAGTATTTTCGCATGCGGATGAGGACTTCTTTTCACAGCCACATATAGCATTTTTGATAGTTTGATGTCATCCACATATTTCAAGGAGCCTGTGACTTTCTTTACTCCGTCAACACGTTTTACGCTAGTTCCTACAAATTTCAAGTCTGCCACCCCCTACGCTTTATTTTGATCGGCTACCACTTGGATTGCCTCGATTATTTTTTTGTAACCGGTGCAACGACATAAATTGCCACTGATACCTTCTCTGATCTCATTTTCAGTCGGATGCGGGTTTTCTTCGAGCATCGCTTTTGCGGTCATGATCATACCTGGAGTGCAATAGCCACATTGAAGTGCAGCATTGTCTATAAAAGAAACTTGAAGCGGATCGAGTTCTCCATCCACCACCAAACCTTCTATAGTTGTAATTTCAGTACCGTCCGCTTCAACAGCGAGAACGAGACAAGCATTCAATGCCTTTCCGTCCACAATGATTGTACAAGCACCGCATTCACCTGCGCCACAACCTTCTTTGGCTCCAGTGAGGTCAAAATCTTCCCTGATCATCTTTAAAAGAGTTCTTTGATTATCTACCAAACACTCAACAACTTCGCCATTGAGCGTAAATTCTATCAATGTTTTCATGATTATCCTCCTATAGCCATTCTGAAAGGGCATGACGAAGCATTACTCCGACCATTTCGCGTCTGTACGCTTCAGAAGCTCTGATGTCACTGATTGGAGTGACTTCGCCTTCAGCCAATTTACATGCTTCTTCGATTACTTCTCCGGTCAATGTCTTTCCACTTAAAAACGCTTCAGTCTTGGAAAGTCTCACCGGTGTTGGAGCGACAGCTCCGCAACTGATTCTGTATTCCGTGCCGGAACGCATTACAGTGGAGCATACTGTAGAAAGATCCACCTCTTTGCGACGTGACATTTTAGTGAATATGCCAAGTGCTTCCGGATCTTGTTTGAATGATATTCCTGTTACTATTTCAGTAGGTTTAAGAATTGTTTTTCTGACAAACACAAAAAAATCTTTGAGCGGTACAGTCTTTATACCCTCTTCTCCATAAATGTGGACATCTGCATTTAATGCCAAAAGTGGAGTTGCCGTGTCTGCAAGTGGTGAGGCGTTGCAAATGTTGCCTATGCAGGTCGCTCTGTTTCTGACTTGTTTGGATCCGACTGACAAAGCGGCTTGTGCCAGGTAAGGATATCTCGTTTTAATGACCTCATTCAATCCAAGATCATTGAGCAATACCGTCGCACCGATTGTGATACGGTCCTCATCCACTTGTATCTGATCGAGTCCCGGTATTTTTTTGATGTCCATCACAACTTCCGGTGATGAATGACCTTCACGCATTCTAACGATCAGGTCGGTTCCTCCATTGAGAATGGATACATTTCCGTCATGATTCTTTAGCATGTCCAACGCTTCTTTTAATGACGTTGGTCTTAAGTATTCAAATGTTTTCATATTAATGACCTCCAAAAATAATTCAGTACGTCTCACACTCATTATATCTTTTTTTATACATTTATCTCATTATTGTAATAGACTAAATTTTCAGACGATAAAGTCTTTTTATTTGGTTGATAATAACAAATATTATCTGTAAATTTGGCATTATAATTGTTATCAGATTACCAAGTGTACTTTAGGGTAAACATTTCTACATCATATAAAGGCGGTGATGTCTTGCAAAGCATTGTAACCCACAATCTAATGGACGAGCTCATATTCAAGGAAACCCTTGCAAATTCGAACTTGTTGCGACAGTTCATCGATAATGGTCAACGGCTCATTCCTGAGTTCGATGCGATTTCAATGGACCTTTATCTTATTCTATACAAAATTGTAATAAAACTCAACTCTGAAGATTCGCTATCCTTGCACCATGTGATTATCGAATCTCTTGCCACACACCCCAGAACTGCCAATCTGAGGTTGAGATGCGCAGGTTCAAAAGGCGAATCCTATCTGGCCATGAAACTCCTACTGGACCAACTGCTTGAAAAACTTAGAGGAACAGACTTCCTGGACGATATGGAAGAGCAAATTGAAGCATACAACAATTTGTTGTCTCTTACCAAAAGCGATGATTCTGATGATTTTGACTTCACCAAACTCCTGAACCCGAGAGAAATCGAGATGATCGATGAGATTTCATCTCGATTGGATTCTTCAAACGTAGAACCCAAATCATTTATAACAACTTTGCTGCAACTGCTCAACAAACATGAAGGTGCTGACAAGGGAATGACACGTCAGGGCGACGGACCGGAAAAGATTATGCCCACAATACCGTCAAAAACAGAGGATAAAAGTCCATTGACCGATTATATCGAGAAAGTAAAGGAACATTTGGATCAGCCTGAATCGTCCACAACCGTCGAGAATGCCCTTGAAGAGGTGCTCCGCAAGGAAGGTGAGGTCGATTCGGATTATGACGAATACATCAAGGACGACCTGGAATCCCGGTTCAAACCCTTCATCAAATCATTTTCCATCGGCGAAGCACATGGAGCTTCCCCTTTCCACAGACAAATGGATACCATAGACGACAATGAACACGTGGACCAAAATAAGATCATCGAAGGAATGGCCACTCCAAAAGGTCTGCCGATCGAGACCCAAATGATGAAACTGACTCCGGAACTGAGAAAGGAACTCGAAGACAAACGCGACGAGATCCGTAAGAAAACGGAATCACTGGATTGGGATGACATGATCGTATCCACCAATGAAAAATTGGATCATTTCAACGATCAGATCAAAACTCTCGGGATACCTGGTCGCACGCTGTCCGATTTGACTTTCGATGAGATCCTCTCACTTTACAATCGGACCAAATCCGCTCGTTTTATCGAGTTCATCAACAAAGTCGGTAAAAACAAAAAACACGCCAGTGCTATCGCCTACAAAAAGAAACGCGAGAAAATAACACCCCAGGACGGCATTCGTTACTCAAGTGATATCGACGGACTCATTGAAGACGAGTTCATAGGGATCGCGCTGGATATAGAAGCATTCGAAAATGATTTTTACGACCGCTATCTCAATGACAATCTTCTGACCATCGAAATGGCTGAAAAAAAAGACAAGAGAAAAGGACCAATAATCTTATGCTATGATGGATCGGGATCCATGCAAGGTAAAAAATTCGATGAGACTCTTGCACATATTCTTGCAATTTTGGAAATATCAAAAATCCAAAAGCGAAAACTTGTTCTGATCCAATTCGCATCGGCGTCAGAACCGCTCTACATGAAACAGATCAATCCTCTGTCCGTGACCGCTGGTGACGTTCTGGATATCTTGGATACTTTCATATGTGGAGGGACAGATTTTGAAAAGCCACTCTCCACCGCAATGGAGATCATAAAACAGGCAAAACACAAAAATAGTGATATTCTATTCATAACGGATGGCCAATGTGAAATCCATCCGACTTTCCAGGAAAAATTTCTGACTCTAAAGCGAGAGAGAAAATTCAAGCTTTATACGATAATCATGCATTCCTACACTTATAAGGATTATGGTGACATCGGACTCATTTCAGATGAGATCCTTGACATCCGAGGGGACAATCTCGGCAATTGGAACACCCTCACAAACCAACGATTATACACTTTGATATAGGAGGATTCGAACAATGAAAACCAATGAACTCGTTTTGGCAAGTCAAAAATTACACGATATCCGCAATCACATCGCTTCCAAATATTATGAAGTGGACGAATTTGTGACATGTCTGATGCTGTCCATGATCTCAAGGACCCATATGATTGTCCTTGGCGAACCTGGAATAGCGAAATCAGCCATTCTAAGGGAATTTGTGGATCATATGGATTTCGATCTGGAAAAGGGCACTCCTTACTTTCATATCCAAATGGGAGCGGATATATCACCAAATAATATTTTTGGTGCGCCGGATATCGCTTTTTTTAAGACACATGGCATAATAAAACGACATTATAAGGGCTTTTTACCCGATGCGGTGATTGCATTTTGTTCTGAATTCTACAGAGTCAGCGACCAAGTGGCCAACTCTGGACTACTGACAATTCTGAACGAAGGTGAGTTTAAAAATGGGACCGATACAATAAAAACAAATCTGCGCTTCTTTATGGCTGACACCAACTTTTTCCCGAAGCAAAAAGATGATCTCGATGCAGAAGAAACCGACTTCAAACTCCAGGCACTACACGACAGATTTTTAGCGCGTTATTACCTCAAGCCACTTAAAGACCCTGACAACAAGGTTAAAATGATCCTCATGGATGATGATTTGACATGTGAGTCAAGAATCAGTTTGTCGGAATTGATGCTGATCCAAGATGAACTTCCTAACATAAGGATGGATTCCGAAATAGCAAGGAGTATGGTAAGCATCGCTACTCAACTTGAAGAAAAACACAACATATCCATATCGCCTCGGCGATTGAAACTCAGTAGAAATCTTGTGAAGGCGAGTGCGATTTTCAATGGCAGAACCCATTGCATCCCAGAAGATTTGAACGCTCTTCAGTTTTCATTCTGGCAAAAGGAAGAAGACATCCTCAAAGTCAAGGAGGTCATCTATACGATTTTGGACAAACCAGGTAAGGATGCCAAGCGATATGAGAAATTACTCACATCCATCCTCGATGAACTGGATCGACATATCGAGAATCAAAAGGACTTCCCGAATTTTGATATCGATCTGTTGTACAAACAGGCATTGTCAGATTTGATGAAACTGTTGGAAAACATAACCACACAATATAAAGCCACAACGCAGTATCCCGAAATCGAAGCGGTGTTGAAATTCATTGACAACACTTATAAAAGGCTTACGAATGAACGTATGGCGTTGTAAATAAAAAAATAGAACGCGCATGCGCGTTCTATTCTTTTCTATCCAGTATTTGCTTTTGTGCGAGGTTAAGCGCATTTTCAATACCTTCATATCCGGTACATCTGCACAGATTGGCACTCAGCCAATCTTTTTTTTCGGCCTCGTTCGCATCAGGCTTGGTCTCCAGCAATGCGAATGCATTCATCAAAAATCCGGATGTACAGAAACCACATTGGAATCCACCTTCTGATACGAATGCATTCTGGATCTCAGTATCTTCAAGACCTTCAACAGTTAAAACCTCTTTGCCTATCGCTTCGACAGCGAGCATGAGACACGCTTTGACCGGTTTCCCGTCCAACAAGACAGTGCACGCACCGCAATCTCCATTCTCACATCCGGCTTTAGGGCCTGTATATCCGATTTTTTCTCTGAGTACCCGAAGCAAGGTTTCTTGAGGCATGACAACCACTTCATGAACCTCTCGATTCACATTCAACTGGATACTGACATTTCCACTATAATGAATCATAAGCACCTCCGGTAAACATCGCTAGTTGGTTTCTCAATAGATGTATGCGGTATTCCTTGCTGGCGCGTTCATCGGATTTTGCTATTTTTTCAAACAAATCGACAATCGAATCCACAGGATTCGACCATTGATCATATTCATCCCTTGGGACCACCTGATAGACCGGAAAACTTGCAAATCCGGATAATCCGATAAACACTTCCGAATCGGAAAAACTCATCACCAAATGCAGAATCGGATAATCGATTTCCGAATTGGCTTCCATTCTCTTCGTCAGCATTTTACCGTTTGTGTTTCTTGGAATCAGAATCTGAAATAAAAAAGCATTCGCCGGCATTTTCAATCTCTTGTCAAAAACATCCCTCAACAAATATTCTTTGACACCGCCCTCTTCAACCCACTTCACACTCGAGTTCAAAGCCAATAATGGCAAAACAGCTTCTCTAAACGGCAATTTGCCACAAATATTGCCCCCGATGGTCAAGGCGTTTCTGATCGTATGATCCGCTATGATGCCAATCACAGGCTTAATGTTTTCAAGTTCTGAATGGTCACACATCGCATTCAAAGGCACGTTGGCCCCGACAATGATATGATCGTCACTCATGAGGATTTCCGACATTTCACCAATCCCTTTGAGATCGATTACCGCATCCGCTTTCACAGCGCCTTTTCTGAGATTGGTGATCACCTCAGTTCCTCCTGAATAATAGAGCACGTTCATCTTTTGATTCTTCAGCGATACCATACACTCGTACGCTTCTTCAGTTGTCTCAGGTTTATAATATTCGAGATTATAGGCAATCATCCTTTCACCTCCATTGATGTCTTCCAAACTTTCTCTGGGGTCAGCGGAATTTGATTCATTCCTTTTCCAACAGCCCTTGATAGCGCATTTGCGATTGCACCAGGCATTCCTATCACAGATTGCTCTCCTAGCCCTCTTGCACCATATGGTCCGTCCTGCTGTGGTGTTTCAAGGAACTTGACTTGGTATACGGGTTCGTCACCATATCTCATGATCTTATAGTCTCTAAGGATACCATTTGTGACCTGTCCCCTGTCATTGAAGGTGAATCCTTCCATGGTCGTATAGCCCATACCCATCGCCATGCCACCGACAATCTGGCCTCTTGCTATGGCAGGACTGATCACCTTGCCGACATCGATGCAACAGACAGCTTTTAGTATCTTGTATTTACCTGTGTTCATATCCACTTCAATCTCCACACCTTCTGCACCGAGAGTCCACTCGAGATCCGGATGGCCTTTACCGGTTTCCTGATCAATGTCTGTCAGATGTTTCGCGATATATTTTCCCGAACCTATTACTTGGCCATGAATGGCATTGCCATTCGGATAGACATAGCCTAACACCACTTCGGAAAGATCGAGCCCGATTTTCGGTTCATCAGGAACGTAAACCCTTTGACCGAATACTTTCAAATCTCTTGCCGGTACTCTCAAAACCGCAGATGCGATATCCTTTATTTGATTTTCAGCATCCTCACAGGCTTCCAAAGCAGCCATACCCGCCATCATAAGTCCACGGC
This sequence comes from Firmicutes bacterium UBA5201, assembly GCA_002412775.1. Lineage (GTDB taxonomy): Bacteria > Bacillota > Clostridia > Peptostreptococcales > Acidaminobacteraceae > Fusibacter_D. The sequence goes on from DHVT01000017.1 coordinate 54,858, forward strand.
TGGCGGCTGTCGCCCAATCGCTTGGAGAAACACTTGTGTCCACTTCCATGACGACGTGCACCTGATCCACAGGAATTCCCAACCGTTCTGATACGATTTGAGCAAGCCCGGTCTTGGTGCCTTGACCAATCTCAACCACACCTGTATTCAGGTTGCAACTGCCATCGGAATTGAAAGTGAGAATGGCGCCTGCATCTGTATTGGTGGGCATCGCCGGGGCTTTCCAGAGTCCAGTGACCCCTTTTACACGAACAAGTCCATCTCCAAGTTTTTCGATTACGCCGATATTTCCACCGAGCATGACGCCTACTTCCTCAAAACACTTTATGATATCTCCAGTGCTGTCATTGAGGACACTTTGAACGGGCGTTGTATCGTGTGGTTTGATTCCATTTTTGATTCTGAGTTCAAGCGGGTTCATCCCGAGTGCATTTGCAAGATCATCCATAGCGCGTTCGATGGCAAATGACATTTCAATATGTCCAAAGCCTCTATAGGCGGTAGCAAATGGCATGTTGGTGTAAACACACATTGAGTCACAACGGATATTTGGAACAAAATATGGTCCAGTACATGAAATCGCTGCAGCTCTCGAAACATTCACAGCGTAATCGGCATAGGCGCCACTATTGAAGTAGTAGTCCATATCCATACCCATGATTTTTCCATCGGCATCTGCTGCAATTTTTACTTTTGCCTGCAATCCTATATGTCCAGGAGAACCGGTCAAATCCGCTTCTCGTGTATTGACTAGTTTTACAGGCCTGCCGCCTACTTTCAGAGACAACAGGTAGGCCAATCCTTCGAGCTGAATTCCTGCCTTGCCTCCAAATCCACCACCGACCATCGGTGCTTTGACAATGATTTTACCCGGATCGATTCCGAAAAATTGATGCATCAACCCTTTGACTACGAATGGCGCTTGGGTCGACGACAAAATATGGACATTTCCGGTCTTTTTGATTTCTGCGATCGCCACACGCGGCTCCATGGCAACATGGTCTCCTGGTGGGATTTCTACAAAAGTCTCTATGGTCACATGAGCACTCTTGAAAGCCTCTGTGGGATTCCCTTTTCTGATTTTTGTTCTGTTGGCCACATTGGTACCCGGTTCAGGATGAATCGGTTTGATGTGGCTGTACGATTCCATTTCCTCATGGATGATATAAGCGTCTTCACGAAGCGCATCCATTGGTGATAAAATGGGGTCCATCACTTCATATTCCACAGCAATCGCTTCCGCTGCCGCTGTTGCATTGGCATATGTGTCTGCCACTACTGCCGCTACCACCTCACCATAATGTCTGACGACATTTCTAGCAACCGGTGGTTTGTCACACAGATATAGCCCCAAATTGTCTTTGTAGTCATCTCCGGTGAATATTGCCTTGACACCTTTCATGGCTTCAGCTTTCCCTGTGTCGATTTTAATTATTTTCGCATGCGCATGCGGACTCGTTTTCAAAGCGCCGTGAAGCATTTGAGGCATCATGTGGTCGCCTCCGTACATAACTCGTCCAGAAACCTTATCCAAACTTTCTTTCCTTGTCAAGGAAGTTCCAATACCATCTTTTGTATTCATTGTGCCCCCTTATTTCTTAGAATTATCAAGCAACATTTGAACAGTACGCTCGGCAGACTCGTTGATTGCATAAAGGCCGACTCCAAAAGCAGATTTGAGCTCAGTATCAACTTTGAGACCCAGACTGCAAAAGTAAATGTTTTCAGATATGGATTCTCCGTCTTCGACTACAGGCAATCCTTCCTCATTCAAGATTGGCAAATCGATCCATGAATAGTCCCTCTTGAAACCCGTGCTCCATACGATATTCCCGATTTTGAAATCATCGAGGTCCAGTTCGGAAATCCGAACCAACATGTCCGAATCCAAACGGTTATTGTAATGATCCAATGTTCCATTGGGGACTTCCATGTTCTCGCTGATAATATGCTCATCTATTCTGAGTTTGACCTTGTCCAAATAATCATCCGCATCTTCAATGGATTTGAGAAGCGAATCCGAAAAGATCAGTCGATTCCCTTCCACATCCGTCATGCGTCCTAAAATCTCAACACCTTCCAACTGACATTGTTTCAAATTCTGATTCAATTTGTTGATTATATTGGCATTTTTAAAATCATCAAGATGATAGCTGAGTATTGCTTTTCCTTTTTTGAAACCCGACAATCGATTGAGCCAATAGACACCATTCACATTTCTGTAGACCGTTGGAAGCGGGGTCATGCTTCCTATGGAAAGATAGACATCACGCGAAGTCATTTTTTTGATTTCCAGCGCTATTTGAACCCCGGACCATCCACTTCCTACAACGACCACATTACCAGCCTTCAACTGATCCGGGTTTCTGTAAACGGATGAATGCATCTGAAAGACTTTTTCTGGAATTTTATCACTGATTCCAGGGATAAAAGGATTGTTGTACATGCCAGTTGCGATTATGATATGCTCCGCGACGAAATCCCCTTGGTCTGTTTGAACAAGATACCCTTCATCACATTTTGAAATACGACCAATCTTGGTGTTTTCCATGTATTCTGGACACACAAATTTGAGATAACGCTCAAATACAAGCAAAATCTCATCTTTGGACATATATTCGTTATTGTATGGAATCTCGTGATCCAATCCTGGAAGATTGGTCATCCAGTTTGGGGTCACCAGATAAAAGGAGTCCCAGCGTTCATATTTCCAAGTCTGAAGCATCTCGCCCTTTTCTATGATCAAATGTTCGATATTGTTCATTTTCAAATAATAGGAACATGTGATGCCGCTGGGTCCTCCTCCAACTATTATTGTATTAAAGTAACGCATATCTTCCTCTGAATTTCAGTAAATCTTCAAGACTCAATCCCAACTGGATGATTCCACTTTGATCCGTACGGGACAAACCTACGAATTTGAAGTATTTTCCGTCAATATCCCTCACCATCATGGATTGAGATACCGTATGTTTAGGGTTCTTAAGAATCGCATAAAACGGATAAGCTTGTGTTGTAGGATCATTTTCAATTGTGAATCCGATTCCTGCGGGATTGTTTGATAATACCGTCACCCCGTTTTCATCCGTAATATAGAATTCGGAAATCCCGGTTTCTTTGGAGAATTTCTGCAGATAAGCATTGTCTATTTTTTGATGCTTCATGATATCAGCAAGTTTTTCACCGGTACTGAACAGCTCCTCACTGAGCGCCTCGTCAAACATCTGTACAAAAGCGTTCAAACTGTGGGAAATGCCTTTGATGGATTGAGCCAGTACCGCATTCTCATTCGTTTTATGACGATGATCCTCAACATCTCTTCCAGCCTCAACCGTCGCGCCATCGGAATCTGCCGCTATGCCTGCAAGCTTCTCGACATTGCCTGACAATACTTCAGTCGCCTTGAGTTGTTCTTGGATCCCAATTGAAATGCTGCGAATAAACGTCAGCATGCCTTCAGCACCTTTGACCATCTCATCCAGATGAGTAATGGCTTCCTGATTGTTGCTTTTGAGCGCTTGTGTCGTTTTCATACCATTGTTGATCTCAACCACAACAGATTTCATGCTCTCCGCAATCGCCATGACCTTTCGATCGATATCTTCAGCAAGTCTTGAACTTTCATCAGCCAATTTGGTGACTTCATTTGCCACTACCGCAAATCCCCTTCCAGCTTCACCGGCACGTGCTGATTCGATGGAAGCGTTGAGTGCCAACAGATTGGTTTGATCGGATATTTTTGAGATGCCTTGTGTCATGGTCTGTATGGCGTCCATCATGTCTTGTAATGCATTGACTTTCTCAACCGAACTTCTCATTTTCAGTTCCACTTCATCGATGCCTTCCAACGCACCGACGATAGCGTGCTTCCCAATTTGAATATTTTTTAGCGTGCCTTCTGTGACTTCCATATATTCATGACTGTCATTCGCCATCTGGTCATTGGCACTCTGCAGCTCCTCTGATACTGAAGCGTTTTCAAGGGAAGCACTTGCAATATCATGGGAATTGCCTTTGATGATGTTGATTTGGGATTCAATCAAAGACATATGTTTTAAAGACTCCTCAGCATTTTCCTGCAGCATTTTGGCGTATTTGGATAGTTCAAGCTCAGATTTCAGCATGTTGTACAGCCAGTCCTTCATGGTTTTCTGAAGACCATTGATCTCGTCGGACATTCTTTTGTTGTTCTTGAATCTTAACTTTTGATCATTTTCAGCAAGAAAATTGCCTTGTGCGTATTTTTTGATCAACGCTACAAGTGCCTTGTTGTCTTTTCCCATCCTATTCATTAGTATGGAAAAGACCAAAATCCAAAAAACGGATGCGAGCAAAACGCCTATATATACCATTTCATTCCCCCTTATTTCTCAATGAATTCCCTGAACACCAATAAAGATTCCATCATACTTGGAAATCCTACAGAAGGTGCTGTAAGCAATATGACATGTTCAATCTCTTCAAGTGAACATCCAGCTTTCATAGCTTTTCTGATATGGGTTTCAAGTGCCAAATGATGTTCTCCCACTGATGAAATGGCAATTTTGACAAGTGCTCTTGTCTTTTCATCAAGAGGTCCGCCTTCTTCATGAATCATCTTTCCGTAATTGGAATATGCCTCATAGATTTTTTTGTGATTTGTCTGAAAATAGTTTAAGTTGTCTCCGATTTTACTCATAATAACCACCTTTCTAGTTTTGTAATCCAACAGGTACTTTTCTCATCTTTGCCCTTTGTTCATACGCATATGCAACCTCGATCAAAACACCTTCAGAAAATGGTCTACCCATGATTTCCATGCCAATAGGCACTCCAATTGGAGCCTTTTCATTTGGTGTTGAGAAGCCGGCAGGTACGCAAATCGATGGAAAACCAGTCACTGAAGCGACCACGCCGTTGCGTTCGTTTTGAGATGATCCCACTTCGCATACAAGTTGCTTCTGATGTGGGTACACCAGCGCGTCCAAATCGTAATCCGCCATCAGTTTCATAACCTTGTTTTGGAGCTGTGTCCTTTTGACCAAACGTATCCTATACTCATCTGTATCTGTGGAAAGTGAAAGCGCTGTCATCATATTGTCTTTCACACCCGGATGATGCAAACCACTATCCACTATTTCCTGCATGTTTTTGCATGGAAGAGTATCGGGAATTGTAGCCAGATAACTATTCAGATGATCTTTGAAATCGTGAAGGTGCACACTCACTTCGTTGACGAGCGCCCCCGTGTCAAAGATATCGTCGATGTCTATGATTACCGCACCGCCTGATCTCATTTGATCGACAGCATCAAGTACAGCATTTGTGGTATCCATGTGGACCTCATCCGCTCCGAACAACTCCCTGAGAACACCTATCCGTTTGTCTTTCAGACCATCCGGATCCAGATGGGATTTCAGGGTTTCATTTTGATTCTTGAAGTACCATGCGGTACTCTCGTCATCCTCGTCGTACCCCTTCATCGCATCCAGACACAATACTGCGTCTTCAACAGTTCTTGCAAGAGGGCCTGCAGTGTCTTGAGTGTATGAATATGGTACTATTCCAGATCTGCTGACGACACCAATGGTCGGTCGAATACCAACCAAATTGTTGGCAGATGCAGGGGACCTCACAGAATTTATGGTGTCTGTTCCGAGACCTATCAAAGCGAAATCAGCGGCTATTCCTGCCCCTGTTCCTCCACTGGATCCCCCTGGAGTTCTAGAAAAATCATATGGATTCAAGGTTTGTCCAAGGATTGAACTGATGGTCTCACCCCATATCGCAAATTCGTGAAGATTGGATTTCGCAATTACAATCCCACCTGCAGCCCTCAATTTTACAATAATATGCGCATCTTTGTTAGGCTGATAGTCTTTAAGACTCAAACTCCCTGCTGTTGTTTCGTTTTCGATGGTTTCTATATTGTCTTTGACCAAGATTGGTACTCCGTGCAATGGTCCCATCAAACCATGCGCCTTAAAATGTTCATCCAATTCTTCCGCATCTTTGATAGCATCCGCGTTTACGGAGATTATGGCCTTTATTTTCGGGTCCACACGTTCGATACGGTCCAGATAATATTCAACTAACTCTTTTACGGTTGTCTTTCCTTCCAACAAGGCTTTGTGGAACTTGGTAATTGTCATTTCCTGATTCATCATTTTTCTCCCCTTCATAAAAAACTATATCCTTGAGAAGTTTGACTTTTTTATTACAATTCCTTCATGATTTACAACTAATTATACCGTACATTCTTTGTTGTTGTACAACAAAGAATGATTTTTCTTATAAAAAAAATCTCAATCTGAATCTCTTCCAGAAGCTTCTTCGCATCATTTTTATAACTCGAATCCTTGAAGTAGTCCGCCATTTCCATATAATCGTTGTAATCCCCAAGCAAATCGTGGAGTCTCATGATCGCATCCAACATTTCCTGTGGTGAAAATTCCATCAGTCCCAATTGAGTAAGATATTTGAATGCTTTTCCCTTCACTCTCAATTTATGCATTCGCTTTGGAGTTGCATTCATGACCAAATCCTCATATCCGGATAATGCATCGGATACGATTTTTTCGCTTCCGAACTGAATATTCAGCATCTTCATTCTCTTTAAAACCTTCTTTTCATCCAATTTCATCTCGAGTTCCTTATACAATCGAGTCAATTTTTTACTCACTTTAGGAGATAAACGTTCTGATTTCAATGAGGCAACATGTAGAAATCTGGCTTCTGTCATCTCCAAAGCCCATTTCTTCAATTTTTTTTGGACTTTTTGTTCCGATGGAGACAGCAGCGCCAACATTGTCCTCAGTTTTCTAGTCTCCGTTCTGATCTCATGAACCCATTCATCGGGATGATCACTACGTTTTTCGGAATTGAGATATACTGATTTCAGTATTTCCACATGCTCTCTGTACGCCCTGATCCAATCGGATACGGGTGCATAGGTCATCGCCAATTGGCCGCACTCACTTGCCAGGATCCTCAAGTGTTCAAATCGGTCATCATCGGACAAAATCCCATCATCCTTATGAGCCATTGAATCGGCGTCTTTGATGAGTTCTGCGTATTCCTCATGGATCGAATCCTTTTCGTTGTGATGTTCAATCGCATCGCATATGATCCCCTGTTCCTCTGTGCTGAAGTTTGAATCGGCCATAAGTCTTTTCATCAACTTCGCACTTGCTCTAGCATGCTTTTTACCATGGATTTTCAGATGCGTCCTCCCCAAATCATGCCCCATTGCAATAGCGAACACGAGTTTCTCATCCAACCCCCTATTTTTGCAAAGGTGCATGGCATGAAGTACGACGTTTTCCAAATGAGCTGTTTCAAACTCAGGTTGTTCACTATACGAGGCACTCGCTTCCGCAAAGCCTTTCAAATAATTTAAAAACATGATTTACACCTTACATCCTCTCCGCCAGTTTTGAAATAAATGTCGAGTTGCTGTCATAATCCAATTGTTTCAATATTTCCTGGGCATGAATTGTTTTGCCTTTGGATTTGCGTTTGACGTATTGCCCTTCAGAGGTCAACTCCCACGCCTTCAAATTGTCACTGAGATAAAGTTCCAATGTTTTCATGATTCTCTCCGTTATGATTTTCTCTTCAATGGGAAACATGAGTTCAATCCTTCTATCCAGATTTCTGGTCATCCAGTCCGCACTGGACAAAAATACTTTCTGATCACCGTTGTTGTGGAAGCAATAAATTCTACTGTGTTCGAGGAACTCGCCTACGATGCTTATGATTTCGATATTCTCACTCATCTTCTCAACTCCGGGTACCAATGTGCAAATACCTCTGACCACGAGCTTTATTTTCACACCCGCTTGTGATGCATCATACAGTTTTTCTATCATCTCAATATCCACCAGTGAATTCATTTTCGCCATGATTTTGGCTTTCTTGCCTTCTTTGGCGTACTTGATCTCCTGATCGATGAGTTGATAAAACTTCTGTCTCAAATTGAAAGGAGCGACACTAAGAACATGTGTGTTCACGGAGGTTGCGAAACCCGACACCATGTTGAAAAAAACCGACGCGTCCGACCCGAAATTCTCCCTCGCAGTGAATATGCCCATATCCGTGTATAACTTTGATGTCTGATCGTTGTAATTTCCTGTGCCAAGATGGAGATATCTTCGAATCTTATTTTTTTCTCTTCTTACCACCAAAGTGATTTTGGAGTGTGTCTTGAGGCCATATATGCCATAAATGACATGTACTCCGCGTTGTTCAAGTTTTTTTGCCCAGTTGATATTGTTCTCCTCATCAAATCTGGCCATCAATTCCACCAATACGGTGACCTGTTTTCCACGGTCGGCGGCTTCAGAAAGTGCCTTTACGATTTGTGAATCTCCACTGACCCGATAGAGCGTCTGTTTGATGGCGAGCACATGGGGATCTTTACTGGCCTGTTTGATGAAATCCACCACACAATCGAATGATTCATACGGATGATGTACAAACAAATCTTCATTTTTGATGAATTTAAAAATGTTCTTTTTATCCATGAAGGCCAATTTGTTGGGCTTGTATGGTTTTTTGACCAAATCACTTTTGGATTTTGGGGCCTTTAATTTGAAAAATTCAGTTGCGTCCATGATTTCCTTGATATCATAGACCTGTTGTACATCTAACATCAGAGCATCCTGCAGCACCTTATGAAGCCAGGGATCAGCGCCCTCAATAATTTCGAGGCGAACCGTCTCTCCCCATTTTCTCAGTCTTACCGCCTCTTCTATGACCATCAGCAGGTCCTCTGCCTCATCTTCAATAATATTGAGGTCGCCATTTCGGGTGACTCTGAAAAGTGAGGTGGATAGGACTTGATGTCCTAAAAATAATCTGTCGATGAATGTCTCAATGATATCCTCAAGCAGTACATATACTATATTGTCATCGTCCTTTGAAAAAACGATGAACCGGTCCAACACACTTGGAGCTTGGACAATCGCCAGTTTTGTGTCAAAACCGATCAATAGTTTGACCGCGATGTAAAGTCCTTTGTTGTTGACAAGTGGAAATCTTCTCGTGAAATCCACAGCCATCGGCGTCAGAACCGGAAAAATATCCATGTTGAACATCATCTCCAGCCTCTGCAGGTCGTCTTCACTGTAGTTTTCTTTTCTCAAGAAATGTATGCCCTCATTGTCCATCGCTTTTATGAGTTTGGTTTGAATCTTGCTTTGTAGTTCCACAAGATCCCTCACCCTATTGTTGATTGCAATGAGTTTTTCCCTGGCGGTGTATCCCGAAGGATCCACAGCTTCATAACCGAGTGATATCTGATTTTTGATCGCCGCTACACGGACCATGAAAAATTCATCGAGGTTGGAGGAAAAAATTGCGCTGAACTTCACTCTTTCCAGAAGCGGTAACGATTCGTCCCTCGACTCCAGCAAAACGCGTTCATTAAATTCAAGCCAACTCAGCTCCCTGTTGAATAATCTCATCATATCTCCCTCAATTCCGGTCTGACTCCGAACGTGTTTTCAAAATTTGTGATTGTGAATTCAAAACTCCATTCCTCCAAAATACACTGTTCATCCTTTGTGATTTCGATGATGAACTCTCCATCGTCGACATAGGCTTTAACCACATGAATCCTCTGCTTTTTACCTTTGTCCAGTGCATCTGCCATGGATAGGATAGAAGCGAGTTTGTAAACCCTGATTTGGTCCTCATCCCTTATACCATCCAATTCAGAGCCATAGGTTTTGTATTCCGAGCTCGTGATGAGTCTGCTGGTATGGGCAATCATCATGATTTCATTATGGGTCACTCCCAAGATGTTCAAATTGCTTATCTTGTCATAAGTTGTGACCAAATAATCCTTCATTCTTGTATATTTTCCAATCTCGTGGAGATTTGCGGCCAATCTCAACAGCAAATAATCCCGAGGATCGAATTCATAATCTTTTTTCAGAGCGCTATAAAAAGCAAGCGCCATCTTTTCCACCTGTTTGACATGGCTCTCACTGCTTCTGTAGCGTTTGCAAATTTCCTTGGTCAAAGTATAGACATCATTGTTGAAACTCCTGTATCGCATCAAATTCCTGTTTTTTTCCACCAATTCAGCAATCATACCATCCCTAAGTGAAATTTCTGGAATCCAGATGAACTCTGTATCCACCAAATCAGAAAATACATCATACACAATGATGGTCGCCAAATATTCATACCAATTGGCACCCGATGCCTCAATCAATGCTCTTACCTCATAATCACAATCCAGAGATCTGACGCACATCGCTTTGAAATCCTTCATGGGAATAACCACATCATTGTTGAACAGGACTTCTCTGATGAGTTTCGCATCGCCACCTATGGCAACCAAGTGCTTCAATTTCCTGGATGTTATGGATGGCCATATATGAGAGGTCCTTGTTTCAATCAGTTCCTTAAGCACATTTGGATACAGTACGGTTCTTTTTTCGAGGTCCATCAAAGTGTACTTGAGTGCCTTGATTCCAAGTTTTATCTCTTCATTCTTGATCAATTTGTTCTGAGCATAGATGCTGATATCACAACTTCCAGAATTGACTTCCACAAGAAGGGAACCACTTCTGATTTCCCTGTAGTTGTCCATTTGGTCGCGTATTGATTTATAAGTGAGAAACTTTTCAATTGTGTCTTCGGCGACTTCTACTGTAAGTCCTGTCTTCATATGGATCAGTTCGACCACATTTTTGGTGTTGCTGGCTTCTCTGAGCGCACTTGTGGCTATGATCTCAAATGTCTTCACATCATACTCCGACAGCACTTGTCTGAAATATTTCAAAGTTTCCACTATTTCATTGACTGTCCCCAGCGATATCATCCCTGACAAATAGACTTCTTCTCCGACCAGTATGGGAACACTTAAGTCTTCCAGCGTCATAAAACTTTGGCCTACAGTCTGAACAACTTTCAGCTTTATGGCGTTGGACCCCAAATCGATTGCTGCAAATGTCTGTTCCATAGTATCATTCCTTGTCTTTTTCTTTTATTTTTTGCGGTTTACAGAGCATATCCTCATCTGCTGCGGCACGGCCGCATTTTTTGCAGACATAATGTGGCTTTCTCACATATTTGACATAGGTCTTGAAATCATCTTCCAAGATATCATCTTTAACAAGTTTACATAATTTTTTTGACATTTTATCCTCCGAATTTCATTTATAGTTTGAGATCAACTGATAGGCGCCATAGACTCCTGCGTCATCACCAAGTTCTGAAAGGCTGAATTCAACCGTTTTCATCAAACCAGGCATCGCATGAAGTGCTGACTCCTCGATGATTTTTGATTTTAGTGTCTTGCCCATGGATTCCATCATACCACCCCCTAGGATGATCATTTGAGGGTTGAAAAGATTGATCAGACTACCGAGAGCTATACCCAAATATCTGACCGCACGATCTATTGCCTCTACTGTGATTTCATCACCCTCAGAATATGCCTTTTCAATAGCGGAGCTTTTTATGACATCACTACTCTCCAAAATTTCACTCAGAACCGACTTGCGACCTTTCTTTATTTGAGAACGAATGAATTCTTGTATCGCCCACTTCGAAGCGTATGCTTCAAGACATCCTTGCGAACCACACCCACAAAATACCCCGTCCGAGTTCACTACCATATGTCCGAATTCAGCTGCGGCACCTTGACCTTGGTAAAGTTTTCCATCAATGATGATGGCTCCTCCTACACCTGTGCCTACAAAAAGTCCCAAGACGTGTTTCAAATCATCCCTGTTCAAATATTTGAACTCACCGAACATCGCCACATTGACATCATTTCCGATGACCACTGGCACATTGTATTTTTTGCTCAACATCTTTTTAAGGTTGAAATCCCTAAGTGGAATATTGGGTGAAAAAGTGATAATGCCCTCATCGGTGACAAGACCTGGAATACCGGCACCAATGCCTAAAAGTTCCAAGGATTTATCTTCCAAAAGCTCATCGACGACTTTGGCGATTTGTTCCATGACCACATCCAAACCCTCTGACGCTTTTGTTTTTTTCTTGCTTTTTATAATCGGGTTACCCTTTTCGTCATAAAGGACACCCAGTATTTTAGTCCCTCCGATATCCAAGCCTATATAATTTTTCATCGCATACCTCCACATAATCGATTTATACCAAATTTTAAAGCCATCAATCTAAGACTGATGGCTTTTTCATTAATTTCTATGCAATTTATATGATTCCCTTTTCTAAAAACAGATTTTTATACAAGAAATCAGATCCGCTGATATGTTTGAACACCCATGTGATTAAAAATTTCAGGATTTTTTTACCATAGACAACTTGATCTTCATCTACAGCTCTTAAGTCAAGACCTCTTATTTCTTCAATCAATTTGTTGTGTTCTGCGATATGGGCGTCCTTGTACTGATAATCAAATTTATTGAAAAGCTCTTCCTCAAACTGGAAATGGTACACCGTATAATCGGTGACCGCCTCGATGATCGTCACCATCTCATCGTAAATGTCGTCCCCTTCAATTGCATTTGTCAAAAGATCTGAAAGCCTTCCGGTGATTTTGATCAATTCCTTGTGTTGGTCATCAATTGTTTTTATCCCAAGTTCATATTGTTTGTCCCACTGAATCATTATATGTACTCCTCTCAATTTATAAGTCTATTCCAATAATAATTCGTGCCGATCTTTAAGTCAAGCACCAGGATCACAAATCGAGTTTGTAGTAGTCCATCACTGATGTTTCTTCAAATCCACAGGATTTGTATAGATTGAGTGCATTTGCATTTTCGGATTCCACCTGAAGCATGATACTGGATGCATTCATTTCATAAAGTTGCCTGATGGATTCAGTCAGAAGTTTTCTTCCTAAGCCGAGACCTCTGAATTCAGGCAATATTCCAAGACCAAAAATGCTGCCTTCCGCTCCTGTTATTTGGAGATGTGTTTTTCCGACGATATTTCCTTCGAATTCTGCGATAAAAATTCTCATGCCTCTCTTCTCTTCAGTTTCAGGCATGATCCAATTGTGTTCCTCATCCGAGTCGTTAAAATAAATCGAATTTTGTCGTGCGACCTCATTCGCGTCGAAATTGGTCGCTTTTCTCAGAAGAATTCCCGTAGGCTGAATCTCACTTTCCATTGAATGGATGTGCATTTCGAACTCAGTATGATGAAAAGTCGAGCCAATCGATTTGATAAAAGCTTGTCCTGAGGTGGAGGCACGATCACTCAACAGAAGAATCCATCCCAATCCGCGCTTGCGGCACTCGTCTGTGGCAAGTCTCATAAGCGCCTTGAATATCCCTTTGTTTCTAAACTCCGGGTCGACCATACCATTCAATTCGGGTGTGGATCCACCGAAACTTCCTATACCCAAATACCCCACAAGCCGATCCCCCGCATAATACATGAACTCATTGTTTTCCATCAGAAGTTCAGATGTTTCCTGTAGATCTGCTGTCTTGTATTCCAGCTCCAGCTTCAATGCCACAGGATCAAATTGAACACACCGTTCTTCAAGTTTTTGGATGTCGTTCACGTCCATTTTTGACAAATAGGTTTTTAATTTGAAAAAATGATTCACCATTTCATTCTCCTTTTTTTTGATATTTAATAGGAATTTAAGATTTTAGTAAGCTTTGTTTCAGGAATAAATGTTAATGTGTTCTCAGTACATATGTATTACACTTAGGAGGAACCCATGATACAAATCAGCAATCTCAAAAAGACTTTCAAGCTTTCAAAAAAACAAATGATTTCGAACGGGGATAGAGTCAATTTCAAAACCGCCGTAAACAATATCAGTTTTCAGGTGAACGACAACGAGATTTTCGGTTTGCTTGGTCCAAACGGTGCCGGTAAAACCACCACGTTGAGATGCCTTGCCACTTTGATCGAACCCACAGAAGGCAGTATCAATGTCAATGGATTCGAAGGCAGTTCACAAGGTGAATCCGTGAGACGGGAACTTGCTTTTCTGACAAACGAACTCAAACTCGATACGCATTTCACTCCAGAATATACCACTCGGTTCTTTGGACGGCTCCATGACATGCCGGAGAATCTCATTGATGAACGTATGAAAAACCTCTTTGATTATTTCGGAGTCACCCCTTTCAGACATACCAAGATTTCAGACCTCTCCACAGGGATGAAGCAAAAATTGTCTATCGTGGTGAGTCTGATCCACGATCCAAATGTCATTATTTTCGACGAGCCCACCAACGGTCTCGATATCATAACCGCCCGGGCAGTGACCGACTATCTCCAGCTGCTCAAAGACAAAGGCAAAACAGTAATAATTTCAACACATATGATGCATGTTGCGGAAAGACTTTGCGATCGGATCGCCATAATCATGGACGGAGAAATCAAAGCGATTGGAACGATTGGTGAAATCTACACTCTAACGGGGCAGGACAATCTGGATGACGCCTTTTTCAAATTATACAACAATTCGGGAGGTGACTACAATGTTTAAGTCCTTGATGATCATCACAAAAAAGGAACTTCGGAGAGTCTTCACCGACAAAAGACTGGTCATCACGAGTTTTATTCTGCCCATGCTCAGTATCGCTCTGATTTACTCGATGATGGGTTATATGATCCAACGTTCACAAGATGACATGGAATCCCATGTTTCAAGAGTGATTGGATCAAATATTCCAATTGCGGTCCTCAATTTGATGGATGCTGATGATTCCATAGAATTCGTACCGGGAGCATTTGATAAAACCACAGCAGAAAAGTTGATTTTGGATGAAACCTATGATTATTATCTTTATTTTGATACTGAATTTGAAGATAAATTGATGGCTTTCGAATCCGGTCAACTGCCACTTATCGAAGGCGCATATTCGCCTAAGAATGACCAATCCATAAATGCAAACTATAAAATGGGAGCACTTCTGGAAAACTATCGCCAAACCGTTTTAGCGGAGCGTATAGGAGACGCCTCCTATTTAAGAGTCTATGATCTGGTCACCTCCAGCATTGAAATACCACAGGAAAACCAAGGCATTGACAGAGGAATAGCCAATCTGGTGCCGATGCTCGTTTCAATCTTCATCTTCGCAGGCGCAATGAGCATAGGAATGGACTCCATTGCCGGTGAGAAGGAACGCGGAACGATTGCGACCATGCTCCTGACACCAGTCGATCGCGGTGTAATCATTGGTGGAAAAGTCATCAGTTTGTCTGTGGTCGCATTGATCTCCATGACTTCCTCGTTCATAGGGGTGTTGATTTCGATTCCGTTTTCAGCAAATTTCCTATCTGCCAGCGGTGCATTTGAAATGTCACAAATGTCACTGGGGGGAGCCGATTTCTTGATGTTCTTCATCAGCATGATCGGACTGGTCGGAATGTACGTCACAATCATTTCAGTGTTGTCAATGATTGCCAACTCCTTGAAAGAGGCAGGTGCTTACATCACGCCAGCATACATGGTGGTCATGATAGCGGGTTTCATGAATATGTTCGGAACAGGCTCTGTGAATCCAATGAATTACTATATTCCCATATACAACAATCTGATCAATATGCAACAAGTGCTTCTCGGTGACGGCAATATGGGTCATGTTTTGATTTCCTTTGCCACTTCTGCCGTTGTCACAATAATCCTACTCGGTATCTCCAGAAATCTGATGCATAAGGAAAAAGTGATGTTTCCATCCTAGTAAAAAAATCCTCATCTGGCAGTTTTATTGATATTGTGCTAAATTGTTTATGAGGTGAATGAATTGAAAAAAATCATGAATGAAATGTTGCTGCTTGTGGCAGTGGCATTATGGGGCTCATCCTTTGCACTAACCAAACCACTGCTGTCCGAAATGGGAGTCTTCACCTTTATGGCCTATAGATTTGTATTAGGCGGACTTATTCTTGTTGTAGTGCTTCTGATCATCGGTAAATTCAAACTGACAACAGGACAAATCAAAGGTGGATTGATCACTGGCACACTTTTATTTTTGGCATTCATTTTCCATACCTATGGATTGAAATACACAACCGTCTCAAAAAATGCATTTATCGTCGGAAGCAATGTCATTTTTGTTCCAATCATCATGACCCTATTCAGAAAAGAACGTCAACCACGTCAAGTGTGGTTTTCAACGATTTTGGCTCTTATCGGACTGGGGATGGTCACCCTGGATGGCATCCAGGGTGGAATCAACATCGGTGACTTCATTACACTAATTGGAACCATTATTGTCGCTTTCTATATTCTCACGGTGGAAATCTATGTGCGCAGTGAAAATCCTATCAACATTGCAACTGTCCAGGTTTTGACGGTCGGTCTCTTCAGCCTGGTTCCAGCATTATTGTTTGAATCCCCGTCACTTGAACTGTCCGAGATTGCGATTCGCAATCTGTTTGTTCTAAGTATCGGATGTACGAGTATTGCATACCTGATCGCCAACTATTGTCAGCGAGTTGTTTCCGCATCTCGAACTTCGTTGCTCTATGTATTTGAACCGATTTTTGGCGCTTTCTTGGGTTGGTTACTACTTGGCGAGCAATTTGGAGCACAAGGAATCGTTGGAGCAATCATCATTACAATCGCTACTTTGTTGCCAGTCTTTCTCAGACAAAAAAGTCTACCTGTTTAGGTAGACTTTTGAAATTTGATAATCCATACTTATATTGGGTATCACAACAGAAAAGGTGGTGATCTTATCAGAATGTTGTATAGAATCCTGGAAAAAATAATCATACCGGCGAATCTGAAAAATGAGGAGTCCATCAAGCTCATCCATTTGACAGATACACCGAGTCAAATCCATAAAGAACTCAAGCATCTGATCGCAGCCATCAAACCTGATTATATTGTTCATACGGGAGACATTTGTGATGATATCAAACTCGAACGTTCACCACGTAAAATCGACCTTTATGATAGGAAAATCGCTCATTTCTCGAAGTTGATGGCACCTTTTCAGGATACGAAATTTTACTTTGTCATTGGCAACCATGATGACTATTCCATCGTAAGGAGATACTTCCCGGATGCGATAATTTTTGAAGAACGTGGATGTATCGAAAATGAACTGGGAATATTTTGCGTCGGTCATGAATTCAAGGCCATCAAAAATCTCCCTGCCGATTATTTCCTTTTCGGACACGATATGACCCAAAATTCAATATTGACAGGTGATCAAAGGATTCTGAACGGCCTTGAAAATATTTATGTCATACATGGTACTCCTGCTGAAATCACAACAATTGAATACCCTTACTCGACGGATTCCTTACGCCAAAAAAAGTCTTGGCGTGGTCTATGATCATCCGACTTCGGCCTATAACATTTTAAACGCCAGTAGTACTTCCTCCGGTTGTTCAGCTTGCCAAATGGCATTAGAAAAAGCGAAACCATCAACGTTTTCCAGTAGGGCTCTTGTAATGTTCACAGGGGTCAATCCCCCGATTGCAAAAATCGGCAGTTTGACTTCTTCTCTAATTTTAATCAGTGTTGCCATCGATATCGGCAATGCTTCTTTTTTTGTCTTTGATGGAAAGAAAGCACCAACTCCGATATAATGTGCCCCCATCGCTTCCGCTCTGATTGCCTGTTCCACAGTCTTGGCGGTCCTACCGATTCTACAGTGCTCACCCATGTGATCGATTGCCGACTGGATGGAAGTGTCGGTTTCTCCTAGATGAACACCTGAAGCGCCTACTGCTTTTGCTGTTTCAACCCAGTCATTGACAATCAACCGAGTGCCGTAAAGATCACAAAGGACTTTGAATTGCAACGCCTCATTGTAAGTTTTTTGTCGATCTGTAGATTTGCTTCGGTACTGCAAATAGTCGATTCCATGAGGCAGTAAGCGTTTGAGTATTTTGATCTGTCTTGAAATCGGTAAATCGCCTGTTATCAAATACATCATTTTAGACATTTGATCCACCTAAAACTCCCAAGCAATCTATAATTTTTAGTTTCAATGTTCCAACACCTCTCTCTGTAAATCCTTCAGATGATTGTTTCAAATCAGAACTGGCCTTGAGTGCAGCGTCAAAAGTGGACATGCCACTGGATATGTTCACAGCGACCAATGCACCAAGTAGACATCCGGCACCAGATATCTTTCTGAGATCAGGTGTTCCACCCTCACTTATTCCGCAGCGGCCTCTTCCAACAATAAAATCCCTCTCCCCCGAAACCAGCCATATGGTCCCACTGTCAAGAAGCTTTGATTGGAACAGCTCGACATCTTCATGCCGCATTGCCTCAAGCGATATCCCTTTCTGATTGCACATACCGAAAATTCCACAATACACTTCATCTTGATTTCCCTTGACGTATGCGATCTCAAATTTTGACATGATCTCATGAAACACCTCCAGTCGCCATGGGGAAATATGGATTCCCACGGGATCGATACCGATGGGAATTCCAGCTTCAACTGCGCTTTCGCATGCTTTCATGATGATCTGTTTTTTATGAATATCCATCATCCCTAGATTGATCAACAAAGCCCCGGAATGTTGATGAATGGCTTTAAATTCCAACGGATTCTCAGTCATCATCGGAGCCCCTCCATAAGCCAGTACTCCATCCGCCACAAACGCTCTCGATACAGCATTGTTGATAATGTGTATGATTGCCACCTCTCCACCTACTTTCTGATTGCTCCAAATCCACAGTCAAAGATCACAGGATGATCAAGACCCTCTGTCAAATACAGTTTTGCCAAACGAATGCTTTCATTCAATGTTTTTCCACTTGCCAAATGCGCTGCGATTGCAGCTGAAAGAGTACATCCTGTGCCATGATCATAACTGGTTTTGATTCTCGGTGATGACCACGAAAAAGTTTCACCGGACTTTAGAATAAGCCGGTCTGTACAATCGCCTTTGGCATGCCCCCCCTTGATCAGTATATTGCAAGGGGGGTGATGGATATCGAGTGTGTTTTTCGCATTGAAAATTTGCTCGAACTCCATGAGGTTGGGGGTCAGTAATGTGACAATCGACAGCAGCTTTTCAACCATGAAATCAACGCCTTCATCATCCATCAATGCTTTTCCATCCGATGAGATCAAAACAGGATCCAAAACGATTGGTGGACGCGAATGTTCATCTGGATATCTCACCATCAAAACATCATAAATCGCACGGCAATTCCGAGCCGATCCCAACATGCCAACTTTGATCGCATCTGGCGAATAGGTCTGAAGCAAGGTATAGAGTTGACTTCTGACTATGTTTTCTTCCAGATCGAATCGCGCGGTCACTCCTTTTGCATTCTGACTGGTGATGGACGTCACCACTGAAAATGGATAGGCTCCGTTTTGATAAATGGTCAAGAGATCCGATTGGATACCGGCACCGCTTGTAGGATCAGAACCTGCAATAGTCAGTACGGTTTTCATGTGTTCTTCCTTTCGAGAGCGCTGAACAAACCAGCTTTAGAGAGCGCACCATATAGTAACACTGCAATACCTGCACCGACTAGACTACTCGCAAGAAAAGACATCAAAAATATGGACATTGGTGCTGTCGAACCCAAAAACGCTTTTGCCATCAATGAGGCAATCACCGCCCCAACAATGCCTGTACCAATCCATTCTCCCAAAAAAGTCAGTCCAACTTTCTTCCATTTTTTATACACAGATGCAGCAATCCATGCTCCAATCATACTCCCCGGAAAAGCAAGCAAACTCCCTACACCCGTAAAATTTCGAATGAGAGAAATCAAAAAAGCGTTTGCAACAGCGTAAAAAGGTCCCAATAGTATAGCGGAAAGCACATTGATCACGTGCTGTACCGGAAACGCCTTGATCACTCCTATGGGAATATAGAGTATCGAACCTGTAACCACACCCAGTGCAATAAAAACACCTGAAAGTGTCATCTTATGGATATGCTTCATATCGCTTCTCCATTCATGACTTTGTTGAGCGTTCTCATGGCACACATCTTTCCGCACATGGTACATGAATGTTCTTCTTCAGGCTGGCTGTCCGCACGATACTGACGCGCTTTTTCCGGATCGATGGCGAGACGGAACATGGCTTCCCAATCAATTGCCTTTCGCGCGGCACTCATTTTATCGTCCCACTCTCTCGCACCTGGAATTTTCTTGCCGATATCACCTGCATGAGCAGCAATCTTAAAAGCCATGATGCCCTCCACCATATCTTCAAGGGTAGGCAATCTCAAATGTTCCGCGGGAGTGACATAGCAAAGGAAATCAGCGCCTTTACTGGCAGCGATCGCGCCGCCGATCGCTCCTGTGATATGGTCATAACCTGGAGCGATATCAGTGACAAGTGGTCCAAGGACATAAAATGGCGCACCATGACATAATTTTTTCTCCAGAAGCATATTCGCTTCAATTTCGTCGATGGCCATATGACCCGGCCCTTCGATTATGACTTGTACATTTTTTGCCCATGCTCTTTTGGTCAGTTCACCGAGTGCTATAAGTTCTGATATTTGGGATGCATCGGTACCGTCGGAAATGGATCCCGGTCTCATGGCATCCCCAAGGCTTAAAGTAATGTCATATTTTTCGCAGATGTCCAGTAAACGGTCAAAATGTTCTACAAAAGGATTCTCATTGCCTGTGAGCTGCATCCAAGCGAATATAAGCGACCCACCCCTTGAAACGATATTCGTCAATCTCGGATTTTTAAGGAATGTTTGAACGGTGTGTTTGTTCACACCCGCATGAACGGTGACAAAATCGACACCATCCTCTCCATGCTTTTCCACGACATCCAAGAATTCTTCCGGTTTGATATCAATCAAGTCTTTTTCATAGAATCCAAGCGCATCGTAAATCGGGACAGAACCGATCATAACTGTTGAAATATCGATCAATGCTCTTCTGAAATCCGCAGTCTTACCATAATTGCTCAAGTCCATAATGCCATGAATACCTAGTTCCAGCGCTTTTCTCACTTTTTTCATTTCTGCTTCATAATCATTGACATCTTTTGATATCCCCAAATTTACGTTGATCTTTGTCGAAAGTCCTTCACCGACACCGCTTGGGATCAATGATTTGTGATTCTTATTCGACGGAATGACTATTTTGCCTTCCGCCATTTTTTGAACAAGCCATTTCTCATCGACGTTTTCCGTTTGTGCGACATGTCTCATCGCTGCTGTGACGATGCCTTTTTTTGCGGCATCCATTTGTGTGGTATAACTCATTGTGTTCATCAGTAGCCTCCTTGGGTTGTGCGAAGGGCTGAATAAAAAAACGCGACCCGAGGGTCGCGTTTAGCGTTCAAAAAAATCAAACGATTATCAGCTTTCCTACGCCAGTATGATCTGGATCAGGTACAAAGGGTAAAAAAATAGGTTTCTTTTCTCAGCTGCCCGCTATGCAGCACCCCTAGCATTGGATCTTATTAAGTTCAAAATCACTTTAGCATATTTTAATTGTCTATTCAAGCATTAACGAATATTTATTTAGATTTTTACGACATAGGTTTCGTATCCTTTATATTTTTTGATAATCACATCCGGGTCTTCTCTCAAGTCCTTCATTATGGCATCAATATCATGGCAGCCTCTTGAACCGAGAAAATTTTCCACTTCATATTGATTCATCGGATGTCTTTTGATAATGCTGAGAATTGCTTCCTTCGAGTCCTCTATATCACTATGGAAACCCTCTGAAACCAATAAATCTATAGAAATGCCACCTAAAATATTTACTGCTGTTTCCATTGTTTCATGGGGCACAGGCTCAACATCGGGCTCAGCGGGTGGTCTGACTGGTGTGTTCAAATACAATCGGTCATATCGGATTTTTTCAAAAATCTCTTTGAGCTGCATCAAAGAACCAATATCATCATTGATTCCTTTGATCAACATACTTTCAATCCACAGTTGACCGGTGAATTTCTTTGAAAAGCCAATCAATCCATTGATCATGTCATCGAATACCAAATCATGATGAGGCCTGTTGATCTTCTTGAACATCATCTCATTCACAGCATCAATTGAAGGCAGAACTATATCGGATTTCAGCAAGTCATGCTCCACATCCTCATTCCCCATCAAAGCTCCATTGGTGATGACCGCTACAGGCTTGTCCGTTCTGGATTTGATTTCAAGAATCAAATCACCGAGCCCACTGTACAGTGTCGGTTCACCTTCACCTACTATGGTGACCACATCAAAATCAATCTCATGACGCATCACCGTTTCAAACTCTTTTATAATTTCGGATACGCCAAAATACAATTCTCTTGTGTTGGTCATCGGATAAGTTCTCCCCAGTTGACAGTAAACACAAGAAAAATTGCAGGTTTTTTTAGGGATTGGGCTGATGCCTAGCGATAAGCCAAGACGTCTGGATGGTACAGGACCGTACACATACTTCATGGTTTTCATAAGTCTCTCCTATGAATCAAACAATATGAATAGCAGGGTACATTTAGAATCATACCCTGCTTTCCAACTAATCTTTCAAATTTTCAAGTTGTTTTTCAATAGCGTCAAGTGTCTTCTTGAGCATGGATTTTTGTTCAGTAAGGTATTCCTTATCCATTCCGGCGTTTTTATATCCGAAACCCATACCTAACCCCTTACCTCTGCTTCGGCCTCGGTTGATCCCACGGCCATTTGAGCATCCCATGCCTCTTCCGAGTCCACGACCCATACCAAAACCTGAATTTACTGTCTCTCCATCATCGCAATTTCCTAATCCTCTACCAGTCATAGGACCTTGATTCATTGGTCCGGTTCCATCTCTTTTTGGCATTGTGTACCTCCTTTTATAATGAACATATGTCATCTATAACCCCATTATACTCTTTAATGAACATATGTCAATAACAATTCGGTAAGTTTTTATGTTATTCTCATTCTATACGCAAGTAAGTTAGGAGGACTCTAAAATGATTTTCAAGTCACTTGAAAAAAAAGATGTTCCACAGGTTTGGGATTTGTTTGTCCAGTTGAAAATAGAAGGTGCGGAAGTCTCCTTTGCAGAAGTTGAGACGAAAGAAATCATTGAAACTTGGGTCGAAAACCCAGCTCACCTCACATATGTGGCAGTGGACAATGGGCACAGGATAATAGGTGTGGTACGAGGCAAACGTGAGATGACAGATGAAAAGAAACATGCCGCATTCCTGACAGCAGCAATCCAACCCGATACACGAGGCAAAGGCATTGCGGCAAAACTCACCGAATTTGCACTTTCTGAAATGAAAAAAAAAGGCGTCACCATCGCTAGAATTTATGTGTATAGCGATAATAAGGCCTCACTTCATGCTGTTGAAAAATTAGGATTCACTCTTGGCGGAAAAGTTTTGATGCATCACTTGGATGTAAAATCAGGACAATATGTGGATGATCTCATATTTCATAAAATACTATGATCATAAAGAATAATAACCACATTTTTGAAGTATGATCTTAGCCATGGGATTAAGATGATCAATAATTTTGTCCAAACGAAAATATCTCACTTCAAATCCTTCGTCATCATTGACATGAGGGATCCCTTCCGTTTTTGTGATCTTATAAACCACAAGAGCGTTAAAAACTTCATCACCATTGGGATATTTGAAGTACATGTCCCGTCCGGATAAGATTGTTACATGCTCCAGATTTTCGATCTCTGTTCTGAGACCCGCTTCTTCATATAGCTCCCTGACTGCGGCTTCCTCAAAACTTTCACCGAGTTCAAGAGAACCGCCAAGTGTTCCCCAGTCTCCGGTATCTGTGCGTCTTTGAAGTAATATTTCTCCAGCCTCATTGATGACGAGAAGTGCTACACCTGTCAATATGATCGGTCTTGTTCCAACTTTGCTCCTCAATTCATTGATATAGCCCATCTGAATTCCTCTCTGCTAAAACAGTTTTCCTTGTCGCTCCAGTTGATTTTCTTTAGTATTTCCGATTACAATTCCAACAACCATACCGACTGCTATTCCAGTGCTATATAAGGCATTGTCCACTGAAAAAATCGCCATTCCAACAGCCAAACCTACGGACATCCCAATCGCCATGTACATCCCCACAAAAGATCCTTTTGCAACAAGGCCATATTCCTTTTTCGCTTGTTTCATCATTTCCTGGAACGACAAAAGATATTCTTTTCTGAGTTTATTGTCCGTTGGTCTCTCATGAATGTAAATGGTAAGAATATTGAATGTTTTTTGGATCAATTCGTCTGTATTTCCTCTAAGTTCTGAGGTTTCCTTGATTTGAACGATTTTTTTCAGATAACTGATCCAGATGTTAATTTTAAGCGTCTGGTTTTGCTTTTTAATAAAATTCGATTTATAGTATTCAAATCTTTCGAGCATCTCATTGTATTCCATTTGTATCCTCCATAATTTGTGATTCACTTCAAGATCAATTCCCAATAACCAACATCTCTCCAACTGTCAAATTTGAAACCGACTTCGGAAAAATGTCCGATTTTTTCAAAACCGAGACGCTCATGCAAACGCTCACTTTGTTCATTTGGTAGAACAACACCGCCGATTACGGCATGCACACCCTGTGATCTCAATCTCCGGATCAAGGAAGTATATATTGTGGAACCGAGTCTTTGACCTTCATATCCACATCTTATATATACTGATGTTTCTACTGTAAATCGGTAGGCTTCACGTTCTTTCCACTTTCCCGCATAAGCATATCCTATAATCAATCCGTCTTCTTCAGCGACGATCCAAGGATAGGCCCTTGTGACATTTTCAATCCTTTTTGTCATTTCATCAACAGTTACAGGTTCAATTTCAAATGTGCAAACGGCATTCTCAACATAATGATTGTATATCTCACAGATCTGTTCAACATCCTTTGATTCGATATTTCTGATCACTGTCTATCACTCCTCTTATCTTTTGGACGGTTTTTCCAGTACATAAATCTCATCTTCAAGATGGTCTTGATTCGCTTTGATAAGCTTATGGACATCTTTGACGCCTTCGTTGTATGCGATGGGTCCCAAATAATCCATCATGAAATCAATGAGTTGTTCTGAAGCGATATTGCCGATAGCCTCCATTTGTTCCCTTTCAAAGTAATCTTGTACCATTCTCACCAAATATGTCTTGTCATCCTTTGAAATAATCATTCATATATCCTTTCATCTTTGCCGTAGTAACAAAAATTATATCATTTTAATTTTTGTGATACAATCCAAATGGGTATAATTAGATCAAGGAGGTCATAATATGCAAAAAAAAATTACTGTTCTACTACTTTTATTATCTTTAATGTCAATTTTACTCATTGGATGTAGTGATGATCAAAACAATCAAAACAATGAAAATGAACAAGATATGATTCAAGCCCTCGAAAATGAAATTGATGATCTGAATGAGATCATTGTGGACTTGAATGCTCGAATTGATGAACTTGAAGCAACGATAGCTGAGCTGGAAAATCAAGTCGACACAGAGGAGCCAGAACAGGTTTCGTCAACTCTGATTTCTTCTGCACTTGATGTCATGGCACTGATTGACGCTCAAGACTTCACCACATTGCAAACTTGGGTTCATCCGGATGAAGGGGTTCGTTTTTCACCTTATGCCTATGTCAATACCCCGACCGATTTGGTATTCGGTTCGCTAAGCTTTCCAACACTTCTGAATGATCCCACAGTCTTGACTTGGGGTTCATTTGATGGTAGTGGTGACCCGATTCAGTTCAATTTTATGGACTATTACAACCGATTCATCTATGATCAAGACTTTCTGAATCCTGAAATAATTGGAATCAATTCGATAGTTGGATTTGGAAATACGCTCGTGAACATCAATGATGTTTATCCCAACGGTGAGTTTGTCGAATTCCATTTCAGTGGTTTCGACCCACAGTATGAGGGAATGGATTGGCGCAGTTTGATTCTCGTATTTGAAGAAGTCGGTACCGAATGGAAACTTATAGGCATCGTTCATAATGAGTGGACTATATAAGTATAAGAGCATGCTACGCATGCTCTTATACTTATATAGTCCCTAAAAAAACTATTATCATCCCTCTAAAGCCAAAATAATCAGAGTGCGAAGCACACTCTGATTTATATAGTTTCTTATTTGTTTCCTCTGCAGCATCTTTAACTGTCAACTGAGGCGCTAATAAGTTTCCTTCGGAAACTTACCTACGCGATAGATAAGAGTATGTATTTTTTTTGCGAAGCAAAAAACTACATACTCTTATCTATAACCTTAACCACACTCCCACCTTTATAATCTTTTCCAAGGCGAAGCACCTGTAGACCCTTTCCATCTAGATCCATTCGAACAAATTGCTCCGGCTCGTATCGGTTAAAAAGATAAATCCAATTTCCTGCTATGTAAATCTCCATATCATAAAAATTGATGTCACGATCGAGTAAAGCGACTCTTTCTGTCCCGTCGCGACGGGCTTTGTTGAGTATTGGCTTCAGCATATCGCCTTCACTGGCACTGATATAATAGATCCATTCGCCCTGTAAATTGAACGTGCTGACAAAATCGTCAATTTTTATGGTTTTGGAGTCCTCTTGCAGGGACTGCACGTACAGTCCTTCTCCTGTATAGATGACCATCTGGCCATCAATGCAATATTGCCCGACAGAATCTTTGACGATAGTACTGTTTTGATTGTTCCGAATGGATATGGCATGAAGTTTGAAATCCGCTTTTCTCACAATATACATAATATCATCATGAACCATCAGATCGGATGCGCCACCATCAAAAATTTTCCTTTGTGATGAACCGTCCAGATTGGTTTCATAGACGCCTTCCTCGGCTGAGCGATCCACATAATAGATTTTGTCTTTATGGATGGTAAACTCCAAGTCATGACCTGATATCAGAAGTTCTGTCACGCCTCCATCTTTTGGCATTCTATAAAGATTTTCGGAGGAGAAATATAGCCATTCATTATGTATGGTCAAAAATCTTGCGTACTGGTCCGCAATTTTGAAAAGTTTGTCTCCCTTAATGTCCGTTCGAAATATTGAGCCATGACGCGTTGCAGATTTTTGCTTATCATAAGTGATCTCACTCAAAACAGAAAAATAGACATCCTCTTGATCATGAAGAACGCGACCGGACTGAGCGTGGTTTCTCTGCTTGGTGAAATCACGCCCAAAATTTTGATCCGCCGGTTTCCCGGTCATGGAACAGGAAGTCAAAAGAGTAGAAACCGCTATTAAAATCGATATGCTCATATAAATTTTACTATTCATACTTGAAATGTCGCCCCCTTTATTACATATAACGACTTATGGAGGTTAACTGTTACACTTTTTTCAAGTATATATTTGAAAGGTTAAGATTTCCTTAAGATTATGATAAAAGTTAAACAAAGTTATACCAAATTCATTTGGTCAATAGCCCTTTCATACGTCTTCGAGTATATACAAACAAAGCAACATTGGAAAGTATGTTATAATGGTATCTTATACAGGCACCAGAAAGGAGCACTTATGTTTGAAGAAAAAATCAAATCATTGTTTTTAAGGTTGATGGCGACACAAAGCGACACCGGGTCGCTTCGAGAGACATATATATCCGAACAAATATTGAACTGGATCAAAGAGCAACCCTACTTTGACACACATCCCGAATTGTGCGGCACAGAATTGCTCGAAGATGATCCATATGGAAGAAATGTAGTATGGGCACTCGTCAAAGGCACTGGAAATAAAACCGTTATCATGATTCATCATCACGATGCCATAGACATAGAAGAATATGGCAAATTGAAGGCTTTGGCGTTAAGACCTGACGAACTGGCAATCGCCATGGCTGAGAGAAATTTGTCACAAGCAGTGAGAGCGGATTTGGAATCAGGAGAATGGACCTTTGGTAGAGGCTCTGCCGATATGAAATCCGGTGCAGCGATCCAATTGTCACTTTGTGCTCATTTCTCTGAACTCGAGAACTTCGATGGCAATATTTTGTTGATCAGTGTCCCTGATGAGGAATCATTATCAAAGGGCATGCTTAGAGCGGTATCTCAAATCACAAAACTCCGTGACGAATATGGACTTGACTATGTTCTCACCATCAATAGCGAACCTTACTTCAATCAAAACAAGACAAAAGCGATATTCCACGAGGGCTCAGTTGGAAAAATCATGCCTGTTCTCTACGTCAAAGGCGTAAAGAGTCATATCGGTGATCCCTTTGCGGGCTTCAACCCGTCATTGATTCTAGCCGATCTACAGCGAAAGACCGAACTCAATGTCGACTTTTGTGACCAACATGGCAACGAGGCTACACCACCACCGGTGTGGGTCAATCTGAAGGATAGAAAAAAGGCATATGACGCATCCATTCCTGAAGCTGCCACCGGTTATTTCAATTGGTTGACATTCACCCGATCACCGCAACGCATCATGTCAAAGCTGGTCTCCGTCTCCAAACGTACAATGAGAGATACACTGATTCACTTTCAGGATGCCTATGAGAATTATTGTGCCCTGACAGGTGAAACACCTGAAGAAATCAGTTTCAATCCAAGAGTGTTCACATTTCAGGATATTTATGAAATGGCGATGCATGCCAAGGATCATGGGTTTGAAAAAGAATACAATATCTATCAAGATTCGTTGCTGGACAAATTGAGGGAAAATTCCATTACCTTACCGGAAGCCTCAACCCGTTTGATCGAATTCATAACAGACTTCATCGATCTTGAAGGGCCTGTAATCATCATTGCACTGTCAGGTCCCTACTACCCGCACGTCAACAACACTTTCACCTCAAAGAAATTGCATTTCTCCATGGAGGAATTGATCAATAAGGTATCCATGGAAAAATATAACATCGAATATGAATCAAAAGGCTTCTTCATGGGCATATCAGATCTCTCTTATGCCACATGGTCCGGCAATGATGCGGATATAGAGTGTATAAAATCCAACAGCCCGGGATGGGACACACTTTACCGGATTCCATTTGGCAAGCTTAAAACACTGGATGTGCCCATAATCAATCTTGGACCTTGGGGCAAAGATCTTCATAAAATCACCGAACGGGTCTTCACAAAAGACGTCTACGAAGTCATACCAAACATTATGCTTGAAATCATCAAAGCTTGTTACAAATAAAAAAAGAGCACAGTGTGCTCTTTTTTTTGTTTACTTTTTAATACTGATTTTCATAAAACCGGATATGATTACACCTTCTTTGGCAAGAATCTGTAAATTGCTTTTAACGTCTTCAACACTGGCATCGATCATATGTGCCAGATCCTCATGGGTCAGTTTGAGATTGATGGTCACATAATTTCCCACATCGCTTCCATGATATAGAGCAAGTTGTCTCAGCCAATACATGAGGCGTGACTTCAAATCCATTTTTGACATGGCCTCAAGCATCTCTTCCTGAATGACTTTGCCCTTGCTGACAAGGTCTAGGATCTGCTTCACCAAATCAGGTTTTTCGATGAGGAATTTGTTGAATGCCTCAGCATCATAACCTGAAATCATAGTGGCTTCAAGTGCTTCAATGCCTACAGATTCGGTACCCAATGAAAAATGGGTCGACCAGCCGAAAAATGAATTTTTACTTAAAATACCCACTGTATAGTTGTATCCCTTATCATCGATTTTAAAAAGCCTCAGCTTGCCTTCTCTGATAAAAAACAAACCTTCTAGTGGCGTATTCGGCAATTGTACAACCGAACTTTTAGAAAACTGAACTTGCTTGAGCATCTCATGCATAGCCATGTTCTCATCATCAG
Source organism: Firmicutes bacterium UBA5201 (assembly GCA_002412775.1). Lineage (GTDB taxonomy): Bacteria > Bacillota > Clostridia > Peptostreptococcales > Acidaminobacteraceae > Fusibacter_D. The sequence continues at coordinate 84,486 of DHVT01000017.1, forward strand.
TGAATTCTTCCAACATTTCTATTTGTGACAAATACCATAATCGATCCATGACAATCCCCTTTGTGGATTTTCTTTAAGTATACCACGTTATCAATGTTTAGTGCGATACGAATCAATCCGTTTCTTATCTTTTATTTCAAGATCTTTCAACCCTGCTCGATGCTCCAGGTGATGAGTGAACTCATGGATCACCGTTTCTTTCAATCTCTCATATAGATGATTAGGTTCGATATTATTGTAAACGCGCTTGAAAGAACCGTAATAGATCTTGATCTGACACCCCAGTACGGTCCTGTGATATTCTCCCATTATGCAAAGAGGCTGATTCGGTTTGCTTTCGGTGTGAAATTTCACTTGATCCATCAAAACGATGCCTCCGCTCAGTTCATTGAAAAACTCTGTCGGTATTTCATCGATGATTTCTTCAAGCAATTCTTGAAATTTCGTAAGTGACGGAAATTCATTCATAATCCGGTCCTTTCTGTCGTTAAGACCTGTTCCTGAAGTATGGGACATCATTCCCAAGTTGCCCAAATGTCCGGTTGATATCCCACTGTAGCCTGCTTGCCATTTCTGACAATAGGAGTTCGAAAGAGTTTTGGGTTGTCCAGCATGATTTCCTGAATCATTTCCGCACCACGGATCTTATCCAGATTCTTTAGATAATAAAGCTCATTGTTTTTATCCAATAACGCATCCAATCCGACAACTCTTTTGATATTTTCGAACTCACCTTTGCTCATGCCATATTTGGAAACATCTATTGCCTGGAATTTGATGCGTCTCTCTTTGAAGTATCGCTCGGCTTTCTGAGTTTCGAAGCATTTCTTTTTGCCAAATATCTGAATATTCATGACTCTATACTCCCAAAATGTTAGTTTTTCAGTAATTGTATCATCATTGTAATGAATTTGCAATTCACTCGAATACATCGTAAAATGAAAATATCACAGATTAAAAGGAGTTATAATGAGTATCTTTGAAATCATCATGTTGTTGTGTTTCGGGGCGGCCTGGCCGATCTCCATCTACAAATCATTGAAATCACGTTCGGTTTCCGGTAAAAGCGTCATCTTCTTATATGTCATCATGATCGGATATGTCGCTGGAATCGTCAACAAATTGGTCTACAACATGGATTGGGTCATACTCTTGTATGGCATCAATTTGATCATGGTTTTTGCCGACACTTTGCTTTATTATAAAAATTCCCGTTTGGTGAAATCATAAAACCGAAAAAAAAATTAATTTTTAGTGTTGACAAGAAATACAGTCTTCTGTATAATTAACCACAAGTTCATAATTAAATGCGTTTGAGAAAAAGAAAATATATTGGCGTGGGTTCAGCGATATGAGGTTGGTGTAAGCTCATACGAAGCAATGATATTGAGAACTTTTTCAAGCAGCTCACAAGAAGTAAGCAGTAAGGTGAGCCGGATGTCCACCGTTAAAGGGAATAAGTATCGACAACATGTCCGTACTGATAACGAGAGAGCTAAAAGCTAATTTGGGTGGTACCGCGGAGAAATTCGTCCCAAGAAATCAGAGGATTTCAGGTGCATTCATTATTGAAATAAGCAATCAATCCACTGAAATGTGGATTTTTTTATGCATTCGATCATAATATAATCCTTATTGATAAGGATTATTTTTTTACATCAAATTGCATATTTAAACAAAAAAATATATAAACTCTCAAAACGAATTGAGAATTAGGAGGCTGTTATGAAAAAGAAAGTTGTACTAGCATATTCGGGAGGACTTGATACCTCTGTGATTTTGAAATGGTTAAGTGTTGAATTTGATTATGAGGTTATCGCGGTTTGTGTGGATGTCGGTCAAAATGAGGATTATTCAAAAGTATGGCAAAAGGCTCTTGCGACAGGTGCCAGTAAGGCATATGTGTTGGATGTCAAAAATGAGTTTGTGGTGGATTACCTTTACAAGGGCATAAAAGCCGGCGCTGTTTACGAAGATGACTATTTGCTTGGTACTGCGTTCGCTCGTCCCCTGATTGCCAAAAAACTTGTGGAAATCGCCAAACTGGAAGGCGCAGAGGCAATATCGCATGGAGCGACAGGAAAAGGCAATGACCAGGTTCGATTCGAAGCGGGCATCAAAGCATTGGCTCCAGAACTAAAAATCATCGCGCCATGGCGAACATGGGAACTCAAATCTCGTGAGGATTGTATCGCATACGCCGAGCAACACGACATACCACTGACAGTCACAAAAAAAGACATCTATTCCCGTGACGAAAATCTTTGGCACATCAGTCATGAAGGTGGCAATTTGGAAGATCCATGGCAATCACACCCTGAGTCAGTCTACAAATGGTGTGTGGCTCCTGAAAAGGGTCCTGACATTCCAACTACACTAGTCGTTTCATTCGAACAGGGTGTTCCGACAAAAATCAACGGCGAAAGCTACGAACCCGTCGAGTTGATCCAAACACTGAACAAAATCGGAGGTCAACACGGTATTGGTATCATTGATATCGTTGAAAACCGATTGGTCGGTATGAAATCTCGAGGCGTTTATGAGACACCAGGAGGAACAATCCTTTACAGCGCTCACAAATCTCTTGAAAAGTTGGTTTTGGATCGACAAACCATGGCCTTCAAAAAGACGATTTCCAACAAATACGCTGAACTGGTCTATGATGGCTTATGGTTCTCGGATTTGAAGATTGCTCTTGATGCCTTCGTTGACAGCACACAAACACTGGTAACTGGAAATGTAAAACTTAAACTATACAAAGGCAGTTGCCAAGTCATCGCCACCCAATCGGCAAATTCATTATACAGTGAAGAGTTTGTGACCTTCGGTGAAGATGATGTCTACAATCAATACGATGCAGAAGGCTTCATCAACCTTTTCACATTGCCATTAAAAATAAAATCCATGATGACAGGCAAATCCCTTGCAACAGTAGATGCCGATGAATCACTTTTCGAAAGCGGCTACTCTGAAGTGGACTTGGAAAATCTGTATAAAAAGGATGTAGCCATATGAAGCTATGGGGAGGTCGGTTCAAAGAGTCCACACATCAAATGATGGACGAGTTCAACGCTTCCATCACCTTTGATCAAAAGTTGTACAAAGAAGACATCGAAGGCTCCATTGCTCACGCAAAAATGCTCAGTCAAATCGGAGTATTGGAACAAAATGAACTTACAGAACTGATTACCGCATTAAGAAAGATTCAGGCCGAAATCGAAACTGGTGAAGCAGTGCTGACAATCGCAAACGAGGATATTCATATGAATATTGAAGCATTGCTTGCTGATAAAGTTGGAAACCTGGCCAAGAAACTGCATACGGCACGAAGCCGCAACGATCAAGTCGCAGTGGACCTTCGTCTTTACGTGAAAAAGGCAATCGATGGTTTATCTGTAAAACTGAACGATTTGATGCTTGTTCTCCTTGAACTCAGCGAATCCAACGTGGATACACTTATGCCAGGATATACTCATTTGCAAAGAGCTCAGCCCATCACCCTGGCTTTTCACCTGATGGCCTACTACGAGATGTTCTCAAGAGATCTTGACCGATGCAAAGACCTTTACAAACGCGTGGATGTGATGCCACTCGGTTCAGGTGCTCTTGCAGGGGTCAACTACGCGACTGATCGAGAATTTCTAAAGGAGCAGCTTGGCTTTTCCAAGTATTCCATGAATGCCATGGATGCAGTCAGTGACAGAGATTTTGTCATTGAACTTCAGAGCCTTGGTTCAATTATCATGATGCATCTCAGCAGATTCTCTGAAGAGATCATCCTTTGGTCCAGCACGGAATTCAAATTTATTGAACTCAGCGACAAATTCTCCACAGGCAGTAGCATCATGCCGCAAAAGAAAAACCCGGACGCCGCGGAATTGATCCGAGGAAAAACAGGTCGCGTTTATGGCAATCTGATGGGCATTCTGACTGTCATGAAAGGGCTTCCTCTCGCTTACAACAAAGATATGCAGGAAGACAAGGAAGGCTTGTTTGATACCATTGAAACACTTGATGTCTGTTTGACCGTCTTTACTGAAATGCTGGCCAGCACTATATTTTTAAAGGAAAATATGGCGAAGGCCGTCATAAAAGGATATTTGAATGCCACAGATTTGGCAGATTACCTTGTTGCCAAAGGGTTGTCTTTCAGAGAGTGTCATGAGATTGCGGGAAAAGTCACAATAGATTGCATTGATCAGGGCATCCCCATTGAAGCGTTGTCTCTGGATGAACTCAAAACCTACTCCGATTTGATCGATGATTCCATATACAAAGCACTTGAGCCGTTCACAAGTATTGAAAACAAAAAGTCGGCAGGTTCCACAAGCAAAGCATCTGTAATAGAACATATCAATTCATGCAAAAAATAACAACAGGACGCATATCAACTTATGCGTCCTGATTTTTATTTTCCAAACACCTTTTTAATTTTTTCGATTATCGAAGTCTTCTTTTGAATCGGTTCCACAGTCACCTTTGCGGGCTCCACTTTTTTAACAGGTTCAACTTTTTTGACCTCCAAGTGAGTCTTAGGAGTCTCAATCGTCCTATGAACTTGATGGGGTCTAGGTTGAGTGGCCGGTTTTTCATGAACCGTTTTGACATGTTCCGATCTACTTTGCGTAGGTCTTCCATGTGAAGGCTTGCCATGTGCGGGTTTGCCATGTGCGGGTTTGCCTTGTGCAGGTTTGCCTTGTGCGGGCTTGGCATGATCTGTTTTTTTGGTTGGCGCTTTTTCCGGTTGAACTTTGATCTTTTGGCGGGGAGCCTTGGCGACTTCCTCGTCTGTTGGAAGCGTGCCTTCTTCAATAAGCACACCCACATGCTCTTCAATCTCATACATGGTGAACAAATCATCTTTGGTGACCAGAGTTATGGCTTTGCCTCCATGACCGGCTCTACCTGTCCTCCCTATTCTATGGACATAGCCGTCTTTCTCCAGTGGCACATCATAATTGATGACCAGTGACAAGTCATCGATATGTAATCCTCTGGCTGCGACATCCGTTGCACACAAAATTTGGAAAGCGTCTTTTTTGAATTGTTGAATGGATCTCATACGGTTGCTCTGGGTGTTCGCACCATGTAAAGCTTTGGAACTGTAGCCTTTACGCGTGAGAAACTCGTTGACGTTGTCCACTGCATATCTCGTATTGCAAAAAACGATACAACTCTCAGGCTGCAACACGGTCAAAAGACGATTCAGCTGTTTGCGTTTTTCATTGGCTTCCACTTTATAATAAATTTGTGTGATGGAATCCACAGTCAAGGTGTCGGATTCGATTTCCACGACGAAAGGTTCTTTCATGTACTGTTTGCTAAGCTTTTGAATCTCTTGTGGCATCGTTGCAGAAAACAAGAGCGTCACTCTTTCCCTAGGTACAGTTTTGATGATTTTCACCACTTGATCGATGAACCCCATATCGAGCATACGATCCGCTTCATCCAATACAAGGAACCTAATGTTTTTCATATTCAGATTGCCTTGTCTGATATGGTCAAAAACCCTTCCCGGAGTTCCCGTGACGATTTCAATTCCCTTTTTGAGTTGCTCCACTTCCTTTACCATGCTGTGTTGCCCGTAAACCACTGTCGTTCTTATGTCTGTGAATTTTGCCATCAACTTGATGTCGGTATCCACTTGGACAGCCAGTTCCCTTGTTGGGGTCAATATGAGGCCCTGAGGTCCCTCGCTATCTTTTTTCATGATTTCAAGCATAGGAATACCGAAAGCTCCGGTTTTTCCACTTCCCGTCTTCGACATCACAATCAGGTCCTCGCCTTTCATGACTCGTGGTATCGCCCTTTTCTGAACCTCAGTCGGTTCAGTAAAACCCATTTCGTTCAAAGATTTCAATATGTTGTCAGATAACCCTAGATTATTAAAACTATTTTCCATTTTTCCTACTTTCTATTCAATACTTTCTCGATAAATATTTCTACAAGTACCGGATCCAATTGTTTGCCCTTTGCTTTTTCCAGTGCCTCAATCAAAAGTTCCCGATCATCCGTGTCACTTTCCATATGTTCCCTAACAATTGTATCATAAAAATTCGCAATCGCAATGATTCTCGACTCAAGAGGGATATGATCGCCCCGTTGTCTCCTCGGATATCCTGTACCATCCCAATTTTCATGATGCGCCAAAACAAATTCAGCCATTTTTGAGAACTCGTTGATGGATTTGAGAAGTTGATAGCCTACTTCGGAGTGGCTTTCAATCTCCATGCGCTCTGCGGGGGTCCAAGACGTTTCTTTATCATACAAATCAAGATGAATGGCTATTTTACCTATATCATGCATCAATCCAGCAGACTTCAGTGTCGTGATGTCCTCCATCGACATTCCAAGCGCAAGTCCCATCTTACCGCATAGTTTGCTGACATTTTCCGAATGCTCCCGTTCTCGGTCACTTTTGCCGTATAACGATGTCAATACGACATCCATCATCTGGTAACGCATGCTCAAACTCTCAGAAAGTTTATTGCGGTACATAACGTCTTCAGCGATTTTGAAGACATCATGAAGTTTTAGGCTTTCATCTGTTTTTGTGGCTATACCATATGAAATGGATAATATCACAGGCTCTGATTGTGCCTGATCCACTTCGTCGATTATTTTTTCCATAATCTTTTCAGCCACTTCAGTTTCGGTATTAGGGAGCAAAAGTACGAATTCATCTCCACCGATTCTGGAGAGTGTGCCGCCTGAAGTACATCCTGTCATGATTATATTCGCAGCGGTTTTGAGCAAGTCGTCTCCCACATTATGACCAAATGCGTCATTGATCAATTTTAGACCATTGACATCCAGCATCACAAGCGTCACCGGCAGGTGTTCCTCATGCTCGAGTCTGATCATTTCCTCCTCGAAGAATCTTCTGTTCAAAAGTCCTGTCAGTTGATCATGATAGCTCAAATATTCGATTGCTTTCGCTTTGTCGCGCTTGTCGGTCACATCCCTGAAAACATAAACTTGACCTTGGGTTGTTCCCTCCTTGCCATAAATCTTCGATACGGAATACTCTATCGGTATGCTCTTCCCTTTTCTGGTCTGAAGATTTACAAAGCCGTTTGAATCCTGAGTTTTCTCAAGTATGAAAATATCATCTATCATCCTTCCCACAGCTTCACTTTGTTGCCAATCCATCAAATTTTCAGCCTGTTTATTCATCAGTTCGATTTTACCTTCACTGTCTGTGGCGATGAAGCCATCCCCTATGGACAAGAGTGTTGTTCTAAATTTGCTTTCGATTTCACTATAGGCATTGTTGACTTTCACGATCATTGTATTGAAAACTTCAGTCAATTTGCCGATCTCATCTTGATTATCGACACTCACCTTCACATCATAATTCCCATCAGCAACCATTTGAGCGGCCTTTGACAGTTTGGTGATTGGTGATGTCACTCTTCCGATGCTGCTATAAATCAGGAATACCGCCACCAAAACGAGCATGAACCCCGCAATCAAAACGATCATCAGTATGTTTCTGAGCACAGCTTTGATCGAAGATGACGTGAATGTGATTTCAATGATGCGACTATGGTCACTGAGCGGATTTATACCCTTATCAGAAATGTACACAACCCTTTTGGTCTCATCACCTTCTTCAATTTCAAACATGGACTCTTCGATTGCTCTACTGACCAGGTCCAAACTATAAGGCGTTGGTTCATGATTTTCTCCGCTATTGACGACTTGATACCCGTATACATCATAGACATTTATGGACATGACATTAGGATTTGAATTCGCCAGTTGATTCATGGCATCGACCGGATCGAGACGCTTCACCAAAGCACTGAATGCGGCATCGTTGTATACGATTTCCAAAATCACATTGTTGTCATCCGCGGAAACATATGAAAATTTTGTCAGTAAACCAGTCGCCACATTGGTCCTTATTTTTTCATGGACGATATCGTTTCCGAGTCTAATCGCATTGATCTTTTCACCCAACTCGGCATCAAATGATGAAAAACTGAAACCCAATGCCTCTGGCATCGTGGAATCAATGATAGCGGTCTTCTCGTCTATCAGTATCAAATCATATGTATTGCCCATTTGTTCTTTGATGCTTTCCAGATTTACAGGACCCGAGGTGCTTTCATATAGACGTTTAAACTCAATCAGGCCATCGGTCATCTCTTTTTCAAGCTGCTTGTCCAACATTGAAAAACCCGCATCAATGAGGCTCATCGCATTTTCCGCATTTGCCTGGACATAGTTGCGCTGGGACTCGTATTCTTTGATCAATAAGCTTTTCGAGAGTTGATTGGTCAGGACCATAAGCAGAAAAACAATCAAAAAAACAAGGGGCAACAGGACCCAAAGCATCTTTTGCTTTACCGTAAAAAATCTGAATCTCATAGGTACCCCCTTATAATTTGCTTGGCACGTTCATCAAGTGAACTTCATTTTCACGACTATTGAGATATTTAATGAAATCATCACTGGAAAGAACTATTGTCACTGTATTGACATTGGGATGAAAAGACAATTTTTTCGCATCCAACAGGCATTCATCCACTATGACTTTGACTGAACAATCCTTGTTGTTGATGATTCCAAATGGAGATACAGAGCCATGTGTCAATCCCAAATGGGTCATCAGACGGCTTTCAGACGCAAAACCCAATCTACCCCATCCGTTTTGAGTTCCCAATTGGTTAAGGTCAACACTTTTATCGTATTCCACAATCACCAAAAAGTGATTTTTCCCTTTATTGTCTTTCAAAAAAAGATTTTTACATCCCACTGCTTCAAAATCCAATTTGCTTTTTTTCACATCCGCAACAGTATATACCGCATCATGATGAATGATGTCATATTCAATGTCCAGGGCATCCAAGACCTCATAAACCTTTTTTTCTTGATTCATGTCCCACTCCGAGTGTTGATTTGATAATTTAATTATACCATGGAGTTGACAATCCTCCAATCATGTGTTAATATTCTGAAAAAGACAAGAGGTGCGATATGTATAATAAATATAAAATTGCTTTTTCCGCACAACTTCATCATCACCATTAGAGGGTTTGTAACCATTAGTGTCTAACATAAACTTAGACCGCCATGGCATGCAAGCTCTGTTTCTCTTTGAAATGAGCTTGCATCTAATGGTGGTTTTTTATTTTCTGAAATCATGTAGGTGTTCGCTCACTACATGATTTTTTTTATTTTGGAGGCAATATGCTTAATCTGAACGCAAACGAATTTACCCTAACCAACCATATTTTTGAAATTTTAGAAAAAAAAGCAATTTCTTATGGCTACGAAGCTGTCTTTACAGAAACTTTCGGAAAATACAATGACAAAATGGATTCAGATGCGGTGAAAATCATGGCCCCCTCAGGAGACCTGCTGTCACTCAAGAGCGATCCGACACCACATGCCACAAAGCAAATCGCACCCTTGTGCGACGGTTACCTGAAAACTTATTACAAATCCAGCCTTGTCAAGTTGGATCCCAAAGCGCCTATTGGCATAAAAGAAACATTACAAGGAGGCTTTGAGTATTATGGCAACTCCAACATCGAAAGCGATGCGGAAATCATCCTGCTCAACTGTTCTGTCCTGAGCACACTTGGAGTGCAAAATATACATTTGGATATCGGGCACATAAAATTCACAGAAGCTCTTCTCAAATCTTTAAATTTTTCAGAGGATGCCCTGATCGATGTTGAAAACGCACTCAAAAAGAGGTCACTCAAATCCAACATAGACTTGAATCCACATCAGAGAAGCACACTCGAAACGCTTTTGTCCCTTTCGGGTTCTCCTGTCGAAGTCATTAAAAATGCGAGGTCTCTGGCGACGACTCCCGATCTCATCGATTCACTCGATCAGATTGAAAACATCATTCTCAGGATTCAGGATTTGGACATTGATCAAATCACAAGCAATAAGATTTCGGTGGATCTTTGCCTGACTCATCCAAAATCCTATTATACCGGACCACTTTTCAAGATTTACTCGGTTGACACCGGAAAAACCGTAGCGCAAGGTGGCAGATATGACAATCTTTCAAAACAGTTCGGCTACAGTTTTGCGGCATGTGGCGGAGCTATTGATATAAAAAATACAATTGAGGTGATTAAAATGAAAAACACTATGACTATCGACCGTACAAACTTCGTACTCGTCTATGATGAAGCATCATTCAAACCTGCTCTTGACTTAACGAACTGGTTGCGGGCAAAAGGATTTTCAGTCAAATTCAATACACGTCCGACGGATTACAGCACAGCTCTACAAAGCGATTATTTCAAATCGGTGAATCAAATTCTCGACTTTAACGACGGGTTCATCAAAGTGATTGATCAAATGAAAAACGAAACCTATAGAATCAGTCTCGAGGCTTTTAAAACCCGTCTGACTTCTAATCCTGGCAGTATTTCCATCCACTAGGGAGGACACAAATGATTACGATAGCACTTTCAAAAGGTCGCGTCGCCAAGGCGTTTCTTGAAAAACTTAGAAACCAAGGCGTTCACATCGAACCCGGCAGTGAAAAAAGTTTGCAGTTCTATGACCTCTCGATGCAACTCAAGTTCATACTGGTCAAAGCGGACGACGTCCCCACTTATGTTCAGACAGCAGTCGCTGAACTCGGTGTGGTGGGAAGCGACATACTTAAGGAACATGAATTTGACGGTTACGAACTGCTCGACCTTGAAATCGGCAGTTGCAAACTCTGTCTCGCAGGTCCTGTCACCCATGCCTATTATGACAAAACGTGGGTCACTGTGGCATCCAAATATCCAAAGACCACAGAGCTGTTTCTAAGAAACTCCGGGAAACTTGGAACTGTGATCAAACTGAATGGTTCTGTAGAACTTGGGCCAGTGGTGGGCATAAGCGACGTCATCGTCGATTTGGTGGAAACAGGCCGAACCCTCCGCGACAACAACCTGATCGTCATCGAGGAGATCGAGGATGTGTCCACCCGCTTGATCTCCAACCCGGTCGCTTACAAAACAAAATCCAAAGCCATCCATCTTTTGATGGATCAGCTCAAAAATATTGAGAAGGAGAATATCAATGCTCAGCAAATCCATTGAAATCGAAGTAAAAGCGATCATAGAAAAAGTGAGACAAGAAGGCGACGCCGCATTGATTGAGTATACAAAGCGCTTCGATAGAACTGACATCGAAAGTATTCGATTGCCCCTGGAAAGCATCAGTGATTCAAAGACAGAAGTTTCAGCAAGCTTTAAAAAGACCATATCCGAGGCTATTGATAATATCACGGCCTACCACGTCAACCAGCTGCCTAAAAACTTTGAAATCACCAGGGACTCAGGTGTTGTCATGGGACAACGCATCCTTCCACTCAGCAGGGTAGCGCTCTATATTCCAGGAGGTACAGCGATTTATCCTTCTACCGTACTCATGAACGCCATCCCGGCTCGCATCGCAGGTGTGAAAGAAATCGTGGTCCTCTCCCCTCCAGATTCAAATGGTGAACTGAATCCACATGTGCTCTATGCCTGTCATTTGCTCGGAATAACAGAAATTTACCGCATTGGTGGCGCACAAGCGATTGCTGCCGCCTCGTACGGCACTGAATCCATCAAAAAAGTCGACAAGATTGTCGGCCCAGGCAATCAATACGTGACCATGGCCAAAAAAATGGTGTTCGGTGACGTTGCCATAGATATGATTGCAGGTCCAAGTGAGATTGCCGTGATTGCAGATTCCACCGCATCACCTGCTTTCATTGCCTCAGATCTCATGGCTCAGGCGGAACACGATGCCAATGCCCGTCTTTTCCTGATCACAACGGATGAGAACATTGCAAAAGCAGTCATTGAAGAGTTGAGAGTTCAATGCCCAAAGATGTCCAGAAGTGACATTATTTCAAAAGTATTGGATCAAAACTTTGAAATCCAGCTGGCTACTACTATCGATGAATGCATTACCATTGCCAACTCTATTGCGCCAGAACATCTCGAACTCGCAATCGAGAGTCCTTTCGATTATCTCGATGACGTCATCAACGCCGGTGCGATATTTCTTGGCCACTACACACCAGAAACACTTGGAGATTATTACGCCGGGACGAACCATACTTTACCTACAAATGGAACCGCCCGGTTCTCATCACCACTGGGCGTCTATGATTTCATCAAGAGGCCAAGTTATCTGTATTATACGGCGGAAGCCTTGAAAGCAGTGAGCACCTCGGTTCAGGAGTTTGCTGATATCGAGGGTTTGACCGCACATAAAAACGCATTGGAGGTGAGAAATCATGCTGGAAAAAAATGAAAATCCCTATCCCGCCCAAATCGATTGGAACAAATGTCTTTCAAATGTAAATCTGAACCGCTACCCTGATTCGGCATATTTCGAATTGAAAGCAAAATTGGCTGAAACTTTCGGAGTGGAAAGCTCACAGCTCAGTTTGGGCAACGGGTCTGATGAAGTGCTTCAGACTGCGATTTTCGCTCTGGTTTCATCCAACGACAGTGTTGTCAGCTTCTCGCCAACATTCAGCGAATACAAACGGATCTGTGACTTGAGAGGTTCAAAATACGATGAAATTGAGCTGGATTCTCCTTTTATTCCCGATATGGATCAACTTAATGAATTTGTGAAGGCTTCCGCTCCTAGGCTCATCATCTTATGCAATCCCAACAACCCTACAGGTCAGGTCATCAGCAAGGCAAAGATAGTCGATCTGCTCGAATCGACAGATGCTTATGTCATAGTGGATGAAGCTTATATTGATTTCGGTGGAGAATCCCTTCTGCCATACATCAACCAATACAAACATCTTGTCGTTCTTAGGACGTTTTCCAAAGGTTACGGTCTTGCAGCCTTACGTTTCGGTTTTGCGATTGCGGACCCGACAACAATAGAGCTGATCGAATCCAAAAGAGCACCATACAACATCAACCAGTTCACAGTCGCCGCAGTACTTGATGTCCTTGACAATCTCGCTCCTGTATTGCGAAACATCAAAACAATCACATCAGACAGAGAATTTGTACAAAACGAGCTCACAAAACTGAGAATTCCATACATCCAATCCAGCGGCAACTTCATACTTTTCAGTCCGTTTGACATTTCAAGACTGAAAAAGCATTTGTCGGAAGCGACATTTACATTGAGATTTTTTGATGACAACATTCTCGGATCGTTTGTCAGGTTCAGCATAGGAACAAAGCAACAAAATGATGAGTTGCTGGGAATGCTCAAAGAAAGTTCAGAAGGGAGATTCAATGATTGAATTCACACGAAAGACAAAAGAGACAACTATTGAACTCATATTTGATCCCTATGGTTCAGGTATAAGCGATATTGAGACCGGTATCGGATTCTTTGATCATATGCTTACCACTTTTGCATTTTATGCCAATATCAATTTGACCATAAAAGCGACCGGAGACCTGCATGTCGACACACATCACACAGCAGAGGATGTCGGCATAGTATTAGGCAATGCAATCCATGCATTCATGAAGTCAATGCCATCTGTGGAACGTTTCGGCAATGCCACGATACCAATGGATGAAGCCCTTGTCAGGTCTGTCATGGATCTTGGTGGACGTCGATATCTGAAATGCGACCTGCCAAGACTCAGTGAACGCCTGGGGACATTCGAAAGCGATTCCATAATGCCTTTCTTGGATGCATTCTCCAGCAATGCCTGGATGACGCTTCACATCAACGTGCTTGAAGGTTCCAATTCTCATCATATCGTCGAAGCACTCTTCAAAAGCCTGGGCAGATCACTAAAAATGGCTTTAACGCCCAACAATAGCGCGATTGCCTCCATTAAGGGCAATCCTGAAATAAGAGGAGGCGCATTATGAATTTTTTGATCGATTATGGCACCGGAAATCTGCATAGCGTCAAAGCCGCATTTCTAAGAATCGGAATGTCATTGACCCTATCCAGTGATCCAAGTGAAATAGATTCCGCAGATTTTGTCATCTTACCCGGTGTGGGTGCTTTTGGTGATGCCATGGAAAGGTTGAATGAAACCGGTATCGCTTCGGCACTGAAAAAACGATTCTACGATGGCAAGCCACTTCTTGGCATTTGTCTGGGCATGCAACTTTTATTTGACAGTTCTGATGAAGCGCCTGGTATGGCAGGTCTCGGATTGATCAAAGGCCACTTTGAAAAGCTCAGTCCGAAACCCGATGCACTAAAAATCCCCCACATGGGATGGAATACTCTAGATGAAGCTGGAAACACCAGTCTGAATTATGATGGCAATTGGGCATACTTTGTCCATTCCTACGCCCTTGCATCATCAGAACCAGGTGTCATTTTGTATACTACACAGTATGGTGAAGCCATTCCAGCGGTTGTTCGAAAAAACAATGCGGCAGGTTTTCAGTTTCACCCGGAAAAAAGTGGCCGAATCGGAGAAAAAATGCTTGATGCAATGATCAAAGACTTGCTAAAAGGAGGAACAGATGGAACTATATCCAGCGATTGATTTACTGGACGGATCGTGCGTCCGTCTTACAAAAGGGGACTTTGATACCATAAAGGTGTATTCAGAAGATCCTCTCGCGCTCGCCAAACAATTCGAATCCCAAGGTGCAAGGAGATTGCACATCGTCAACCTCAACGGAGCTCGCGGCATATCGGACCCTATTGATGAATTGCTTTGCAGAATCAGAAACGAAGTGGACATCCCCATCCAAATCGGAGGCGGCATCCGCTCCATCGATACTGCTCTTTCCTATCTGAATATGGGTTTTGAAATCGTTCTTGGCAGTTGGCTTCTCGAATCTGCTGAGATCATAACGGACTTGGTCAAAGCTTTCCCTGACCGAATCATTGCCTCCATCGATTGTAAAGATGGGATCATGGCCACTGAAGGTTGGCAAAACTCCTCAGGAATCAAAAGTGACGACATGATCCGATTGATCCTTTCCATGGGCATCAAAAGAATGGTCTATACCGATATTGACACTGACGGCATGTTTACCGGGCCCAATTACAACGCACTCGAAAAAATAACAGACTCATTTGATGTGGAACTGATCGCATCAGGGGGTGTCGGTTCACTAGAAGATCTGAAAACGCTCAAATCCATGAACGTATACGGATGCATAGTCGGCAAAGCGCTCTATGAAGAGCGGTTCTCACTTGATGAGGCACTGGAGGTCACTTATGCTCGCTAAACGCATCATTCCCTGCCTTGATGTCCATGATGGCAACGTGGTGAAAGGCGTGAAATTTCAAAACATCTCATCCATTGGAGATCCTGTCGAACTGGCAATGCGGTATTGCAGTGAAGGCGCTGACGAGCTGGTATTCTATGACATCTCCGCGTCTTATGAAAACAGAAAAGCCATTCTCAGTGTGATTGAAAAAACTGCAAGAAATATCAATATTCCTCTCACGGTAGGCGGTGGCGTCAACACCGTTGAAGATTTCTACAGTCTACTGTCCGCAGGGGCAGACAAGGTTTCCATCAATTCCGGCGCCATAAGGAATCCGAAAACAATTGCCGCAGCCGCCAAACGTTTTGGCAATCAATGTGTGGTCCTATCAATGGACGTCAAAAAAACCCGAGATGGCAAATGGATGGTCTTCTCCATGGGAGGAAGAGAAAGCACACTCATGGATGCCATCGAATGGGCAAAAAAGGGTGAATCGCTCGGTGCTGGCGAAATTGTCATCAACAGTATTGACCGCGACGGCGTTTACAGTGGATATGATCTTGAAATCACTTCCGCTATATCAAAAGTAGTCGGCATTCCTGTCATCGCCTCTGGTGGTGCGGGCGAAGCCAATCACTTTGCGGATGCCTTGACCATCGGAGGTGCCGATGGCGCACTGGCCGCATCACTATTTCACAGGAATCAATTGAACATCGGCGCTCTCAAAAGGATGCTCGCATCCTGTGGAATCCCAATCAGACTCGTATAAGGAGATTTTTCATGACAACTCAAATCAATTTTGATCCATCGGGGTTGATCCCCGTTATAGTCCAGAACTCAGTGACCGGAGATGTCCTCATGCTCGGATATATGAATGGTGAAGCTCTGGAAATCACGAAATCGACAGGTTGGGTCACGTTTTATTCCAGAAAAAGACAAAAACTTTGGCAAAAAGGTGAAACTTCAGGCAATCGACTCAAAGTAAACACAATCCAATCTGATTGTGACAATGACACACTGTTGATTCTCGCAACCCCATTGGGTCCAACTTGTCACACTGGCCATGCGACTTGCTTTTTTTCACCACCAATCCTAACGAATGATCCACTTTCTTCATTATATAACACTTTATTCTCACTGGAAGCGACTATAGCCCAACGAAGAAATTCGGATTCAACGGGTTCCTATACAAAATATCTATTCGATTCAGGCATTGATAAAATACTTAAAAAAGTCGGTGAAGAAGCATCAGAGGTCATCATTGCCTCAAAGAACAGTGAGGCAGATCCTTTGATCGATGAAGTCAGTGACCTGCTTTACCATTTGACCGTTCTCCTCTCAGAAAAAAACATTTCAATCGCCACAGTTCTAGAGCGTTTGAGAAGCAGAGAAAAATAGTGGCTCTTGGCAGTTGAATTAATGTTTGATTCGTTATAATATAAGACTATTAGATTCATCATGAGGAGCCATTAATGAAGAGAAAAATAACTCTACTGACCATTTCCTTGTTACTATTTGTCTTATTTATCTTTAACGCCTATATAAAAGCCAACTTTAATATGAACTTTTTCCAATATTTTTTCTCATCACACGAACTGACCAACGACGACCGGAATTATTTGTCAGAACACGGTCCTATCATTTATGCTTCTGACAACAACTCACCGCCTCTACGTTTTTATGATAAGACGACAGGCCAATACAAGGGCATAGTCATTGATTATCTTCAAGCACTTTCCATCGAGCTGGGAACAGAAATCCATTTTGTGCCCATGGTTTGGGAAGATGCACTCAAAGCGCTTCAAAATGGGGACAGCGACATATGTGACATGTACCCTTCCAAAGCAAGATCTGAAATTTTCCTTTTTTCTGATCCGGTTTACAATCAAAGAGGGATCATTCTAGTGAATGTCAATGACCGATCTATCGGAAGTGTTGTTGATTTAAAAGGCAAAACCGTCGCAGTCCAAAGTGGCGACTATGTCCATGAATATTTGAAAAATACAATCAGTGGCGTCAATTACGTTTTTACGAAAGATTACGAAGAAAGCCTCAATCTGTTGATGGAAGGAAGCGTTGAAGCCTTGGTGGGCGATGAACCTGTAATCAGTTATTTCCTAGGCATCTATGACGTCGCCGATCGTTTCGAAATAGTCGACAAGCCGCTCTATGAACTGCCATCGGTACTCAGCCTATCTCTTGAGGACAAGCGTTTACAAGGCATCATCAATAAAGGCATCTATGCCTTGACCGAAAAGAACACCATCAATAAAATCCAACAGAAGTGGTTCGGTATTTCCACACCCATTGGAAACAACACTCAAAATTTGAAAATAACTCTCATTTTTGTCGCATCATTATCACTGATTACTCTCATTGTCATTTTGATCATCTTTTGGAATCTTGAACTGAAAAAGGCTGTGGAAGCACAAACTAAGGCGTTGATCGCCAGCAAAAACAACCTTCAAACGATCATTGACAGCCTTCATCACCTTATTGTCGTGGTTTCCAACGATTTGCAGGTACTCACTGCAAACAATCTTTTTTACGAGTTCTTCAAAGTGAATCCTTTGGCAGAATCCACTTATCTGGATTCAGTGATGCCAGGAATTACCGAAACAGTCAAATGGCATTTGCTCAGCTCAAGGGAAGCACTGGAACAAATTGTCAAAGGCAGGACTTATCGGCTCACACCCTATCTGATACAATATGAAGAATACACCAACGCCTCCACATTGATTATGATCGAGGATGTCACCGACAGGAAAATCAATGAGGCCAGAATGCTTCAGGACAACAAAATGGCTGCTGTCGGTCAACTTGCGACCGGTGTGGCACACGAAATCAGGAACCCACTTGGTCTGATCCGCAACTACGCTTTTATTCTCAAACGATCCCATGGCGATTCCGGGATGCTCGCAAAATCACTGGAAGTCATTGAAGAATCCGTTGACAAGGCATCTTCCATCATAGATAATCTATTGAATTTTTCGCGTTTGTCTGACGATGCGATCACAACTGTTCCTTTAAAAGAGTTTGTTGAAAATGTTGTCGAACTGAATGAAAAACTTATGCACCAAAATAGGCTCAAGTGTCAGCTGGTACTGGAAGAAGTGACCATCAACACCCATGAGGAGTCATTGAAGCACATCCTCATCAATCTTATGAACAATGCCATCGATGCCATGCCAAAAGGTGGTCAATTGACCATTTGGCTCAATAAAACATCTGATGGCCCTGCAATTCATGTCATTGATCGGGGTATGGGGATGTCCCGTGAAGTCCTCGATAAACTATTCGAACCCTTCTTCACCACAAAAAAAGTCGGTGAAGGTACCGGCCTCGGACTATATATCGTTTACAACGAACTGAAGAAAATGAACGGTTCCATAGAAGTCATATCGAAAGTGGATGTTGGAACAACATTTAAAATCAAATTCAAGAAAGATTATGAGGTTTAAAAATGCAAAACTCCGCTTTTAAAATATTGATAGTCGACGATGAACAACATTATTGCGATGTGCTCAAACTAATTCTTGAAAGCGAGAAATACGACGTCAATACTACCACGAGTTCTTCACGTGCCCTTGAAATGTTGGATGACCAAAGCTATGATTTGATTCTAAGCGACTTTTTCATGCAGGATATGGATGGTTTTGAACTGCTCAAAAAAATCAAATCCAATCATACGGACACCGAAGTGATCATCATCACTGGCTATGGCAGTATAAAGAACGCAGTGGATGCCATGCGAAGAGGTGCGTTTTCATACTATATCAAATCGCATGATCCGCAAGAGCTCCTGTTTGAAGTGGCCAAAGTCAAGCATATCGCGGAGTTGACGCTGAAGATCAACCAGCCTGCGGCCAAAGGCCAATATCTGATGATGTCCAAAAATCCCAAAATGAAAAAAATAATAGAACTGATTGATAAAATTGCCCCAAGCAATGCCAACGTCCTTTTACTTGGTGAATCCGGTGTCGGTAAAGAAGCTTTTGCCGCATACATTCATGAAAAATCACAACGCTTCGATAAGAACTTCATTCCTGTCAATTGCCATGCGTACTCTAAAACGTTGCTGGAATCCGAGCTGTTTGGACATGAAAAAGGTGCATTCACAGGTGCCAATGAAACGAGGATCGGAAAATTCGAAGCTTCTGAAGGAGGCACCCTGTTCCTCGACGAGATCGGTGACGCCACACTGGATATGCAAGTGAAAATGCTGCGAGTCCTCGATACACGATCCATCGAACGCATTGGTTCAAACAGACTGATCAATGTCGATTTCAGACTTATTTGCGCTACCAACCGCAACCTGAAGGAAATGATTCAATCGGGCTCATTCCGAGAGGATTTCTATTATAGGATCAGTACTTTTGCTCTTGAAATTCCTCCACTGAGGGAACGTCGTGAGGATATCGGACAAATGGTGCATTTTTTCATGTCGAAGCTTGCCAACGATATGAAGAAGACCATCAAAGGGATTGATGACGACTTGATGGATTATCTGCTCCATTATGATTATCCGGGGAACATCCGAGAATTGAAGAACATGGTGGAACGCCTGATTGTGCTATCTTCGGACGGCATTTTGAGAAAATCCGATCTCCAGGCGGATTTCAACCAAAAGAATATCCTCCAGATCCAATCGCTGAAGGAATTCAGAAACCAAACGGAAAAACTTTATATTCAACGTATACTGAAACATACCGAAGGTCATCTGACTCAAGCCTCAGATATTCTTGGAATTACCAGACGTCAACTATTCAACAAAATGCAGGAGCTTAATATCGATAACGAGAAATAAATTTCATGATGGGAAATTTATTTCTCGTTTTTTGTTACGGGATATTAACAAAGGTGTTGTAATTCCTTAATGATTGCTTTGGCATGACAATTGCTCTATATATAATTGTAATCCATTATATTTTAATAGGGGGAAATTGTATGTTTAATGATGTTGTAGATTTTCTAAACACCATAATCTGGTCAAACTGGCTTGTTTGGCTATGTCTCGGCACAGGTATATTCTACTCTGTGATCATGAGATTTCCACAGGTTCGTTTGATCAAAGATATGGTAAAACAGCTCTTTGGTGGCGGAAGTTCTGATTCAGGCGTTTCTTCATTCCAATCTTTCGCGATGGCTCTTGGTGGTCGTGTAGGAACTGGTAATATCGCAGGCGTTGCATCAGCTATCGGTTTCGGTGGTCCGGGTGCTGTTTTCTGGATGTGGGCAATCGCATTCCTTGGTGCCGGTTCAGCTTACATCGAATCTGCTCTTGCACAAGTTTACAAAGAAGAAATGGACGGAGAATTCCGTGGTGGACCTTCTTACTACATCGAAAAAGGCCTTGGCCAAAAATGGTATGGTATCTTATTCGCAATCTCTGCAATCATAGCTTGTGGATTTTTCTTACCGGGAATTCAAGCGAACAGTATCGCTTCTTCCATGAATACAGCTTTCAACATTCCTACAGCGGCTACTGGAGCAATTGTAGCTGTATTGCTCGGACTCATCATCTTTGGTGGTGTTAAAAGAATCGGTAAAGTTGCCGAAATTATCGTTCCATTTATGGCAATCGCTTATATTATCGTCGCAGTAATCATCATCGTCTTCAACCTTGATAAGATTCCTGGCGTATTCCAATTGATTTTCTCTCATGCATTCAGTGCTAAAGCTGCAACAGGTGCGGTTCTTGGACAAGCAATCATGTGGGGCGTCAAGCGTGGTATCTACTCAAACGAAGCTGGACAAGGTACTGGCCCGATCGCTGCGGCTGCTGCTGAAGTTTCTCACCCTGCCAAGCAAGGTTTGGTTCAAGCTTTCTCTGTTTACGTAGACACACTTTTCGTATGTTCAGCAACAGCATTCATGATCCTGATTACAGGAATGTACAACATCTATGACCAAGCTGGCAACGTATTGGTTGAAAATATCGCAGGTGTTCAACCTGGTCCGGCGTATACTCAAATGGCGCTTGACACGTTCATCCCTGGATTTGGTAAAGGTTTCGTTGCAATTGCACTCTTCTTCTTCGCTTTCTCTACTTTGATGGCTTACTATTACTATGCTGAATCAAACGTAGCGTACATTGCTAGAAACTTCAAAAACCACAAACTGGTATTCAACGTAACAAGAGTCGTGTTGCTTGTCATGACATTTGTTGGTGCTATCAACTCAACTGGTGCTGTTTGGGCACTTGGTGATGTAGGCGTTGGTCTAATGGCTTGGCTCAACCTTGTTGCCATCCTATTGCTCACAAAAGTCGGTGTTGCTACACTCAAAGACTATGAAGCTCAAAAGAAACTTGGCATTGACCCTGTATTCAACCCAGAAGCTCTCGGTATCAAAAATGCTGATTTCTGGATGAGAAGATTAAAAAACAAAAAATAATTTGAAGTAATCCTCTTCAAACTATAAAAGATAAGAGCGCTGTTTGCTCTTATCTTTTTTTTTGCCTGTATTTTATGATTGTTCCTAACTTATTCGATCAAAGCCAAATCAAGCAACTCTTCATAAGTGGGAAGTCCCGTGAATTTTGAAGCTTCATGTGTGAGTGTAACGACATCTTCCCTGTTGATCAGAGACACATCAAACTTTCTATTGAGTGCCATCAACTGTTTAAAGCCATATGAAATCCTGTTCATGAAAGAATATACTCCAAGTGCTCCCACTGAAAGTTCGTCCGTTACTCCACTGAGCAATGACTTGACTTGATGATAATCCGCAAATACAGTATCGACGCTGTTTCCGTATTGCTCATAGTCTTTAGGTATATGACCTGCATTGATTTTCTCTCCAATGACCTTTCCCGACATTGCCGCCGCCATGGCGCCTCTTCCTATGCAAACAAAAGACACATGAGGTGCACCAATAGCCATTGCCTTGAAGACTTGATCCTCCATCACAATCCCTCCGCCTATAGCGAGCTGAGGCAATGCTTCAAACTCATTTGAAAGATGATCATAAATTTTTCTCATGACAATAATCAATTCAATTGTCGGAATGCCCCATTCATTCATCATTTTAATCGGACTGTTGCCCGTTCCACCGCCCGCGCCATCGACAGTAATCATGTCCACATTATTTTCCGCGGCAATTTTCACGATTCTGAGCAAATCCTTTGGTGCAAAAGGACCGGTTTTGAAACAGATGCGTTCGACACCCAAGTCACGCAAAGTTTCAATGCGTCTTTTTATTGTGGTTTCATCCCAAAACGGCAGTTTGCCTATTCTTTCAAAGGGCTCTATAACATTTGGATCCAGTGGATCCGGGAAGATTATATTGCCTCTGTCTTTGAATTTTAAAGCGTCATTCAGCGATTTGACTCGTCCAACGCCTTGGATGCCTTTTGCGGCTTGACCAAATTTGAATTCGACGGATTTCACACCCAAAGTCAAAATGCCATATTCCAAGACGCCCATTTCATCATCATCTGCATTTGCCTGAAGAATCACATCTCCAAAGCCGTGATGATATTTCCTGAAAGCATCTACCATTTCAGAAATCAAGGGGGATTTGACGACCTTTCCATCTTTGACAATCAACCCATTGTCTTTGGCGATCACATCCTCACCTATGACGACAGAAATGCCTGCTATTGCCGCTCCCGCAAAATAGTCATACCAATCCAATTTTGCCATTGCAGGCATTATGATCGGTAATTTCATAGGAACTTTATGGGTCAATCCAAATGTGGCACCGATTGAAGCGTTGACAAATGTCGCTGACTCGCTATTTTCCGGGACACCGTTTGCTCCAAAAACCCTTCCATTGATATTAAAATGAGAAAAATCCAGAGGATACTGCTTGTTCGAACCAAATTGGTTTTGATCGGTGGAAAACGGATATACGGCTTCTGTACCCCTGACTGCTGACAGTCCGATTTCGCATGTTCCGGTGCATGTCGAAGTGCATACCGAACACATACCCGATAAATCCGACAAATTATTTTGATCCCGCATTTTTGTGTTGCTTAAAGAGCTTCCAAGCTTTGATGGTATTGACATGTTAACACCCCCTTATGATTCTATTCTAGTATTTATTGGGCATATGTCAACATACTTTGAAATGAATACAACCTTAAAAAAAAATAACGACTTGATCCATATTCAAAGATCAAGTCGTTTCGTTTTATTTTACCAACTTCTCGAGCTGCCTCCACCACCGCTTCGGCCACCGCCGCCTCCAAATCCGCCACCTCGTGACGAACCTTTTGAACCTCTTGCTAGAGCATATAAAGCGAGACGGGTCAACCTACCTCTGTTGAAAATCATATCTAGAATCATCAAAATGAAAACTATGATACCGATCAACAGATGAAAGATCGTAAACTCAGAATCAGATTTGGTTTCAACGGGATTATAATATGCTTTCGAACTTTGAAGGTCATCGACATTCAAATCGTATTCCATATACACTTCCTCAGCCAATTTCAAATATGTGCCTGTGATTCCAGCATCATAATCGCCTGCCTGAAAATGTCCTATGAGATACTCATCCTGAATTCTGCCTGTTTTTGCATCATTGAGAGCACCCTCAAGTCCATATCCCACTTCAATTCTTGATCGCCTGTCATCTATTGCGACAAGCAGAAGGAGACCATTGTTTTTTTTCTCATCTCCAATACCCCACTCCCTGAATAAACCAGTGGAGTAAGATTCAATATCCTGGCCGTCGAGTGAATCGATCGTCACCACTACTATCTGGGCTCCAGATGCTTCAGAAAGTGCAGCGGAAGTTTTTATGATCATTTGCTCGGTTTCACTGGATAATACTTCCGCAAAATCGTTGACATAAAAATCTCTGGTGTGTTTGGGATATGTTGCTGCAAAAGTCACGGGCATCACTAAGATGACAATGAGCATCAGGATTGCCGTAATACTTTTTTTCAAGTCGCAACCTCCTTTAGTTTCCGAAATCTACTGTCGGAACTTGATCTGCACCTTCACTGGCTTCAAAGTATATCGCATCATCAAAGCCGAACATCCCTGCGAAAATGTTCATAGGAAAACGCTTGGCGACACTGTTGTATTTTCTGGCAACGTTGTTATAATCCATTCTTGCAGTTGCAATTCTATTTTCAGTTCCCGCAAGTTCATCAGAGAGTTGTCTGAAATTGGCATCGGATTTTAGTTCAGGGTAGTTCTCTGAAATTGCGATCAACCTCGATAAAGATCCGGTAAGTTCCGCGTTTGCAGCATCTTTTTCTTCGACTGTACCAGCGTTCATCATAGCCGCACGAGCATTGGAAACGCTTTCAAAAATTTCTCTCTCTTGTTTTGCGAAAGCCTTGACCGACTCAACCAGATTGGGAATCAAATCGTTTCTTCTTTGAAGCTGATTGTCAATTTGACTCAGTGACATATTTACTTCTTCATCCAAAACAACCAATTGATTGTACTTTGAGATTACCATTCCGGCCAAGGAAGCAAAAACCACCGCGATTATTATCAATACAATTAAACCTTTTTTCATTTTATGCACCTCTTTAATTTAGTTTATGTCTAATTATAAACCATAATAATTAAGAAACCATTAATATTGGATTAATCTTGAGCATATAAAGAATTGAGCAGCGGGATGATATAAAAGACCGGTTCTTCATAAGGATGAACCGACTTGATCGCATCTATCACACTTTGAACATTCTCCCTTCCACAAACAACTTCAACCTTGCATTCCTGACCGGAACTCAATTGTCCAGTTGTTCCTTCAAAAGGAATCGACCCTTCCAAAGGTCTCCAAAATCCAGATACCTCCGATACCGACAGGCAATGATCGTAATTTCCGATTCTTCCTGCTCCGGCATCATGCAATCCCTCACGTAAAACGGGCAAATATTCACAAGGGATAAATATTTCAAATTTGACTTTTTCAAAATTCATAACAATGCCTCTTTGTCTTATATAAGGAAACTCTCGTTTCTTTTGGTCACCAGCTTTACCCGTTCGTCCTTGATTTCTTTTTCGAGAATTTCACCCAACAATTCAAAAGACTCACCAAAATGAATCGGGAAAATGGTTTTTACAACGATTTTTTCAATAAAATGACACACTGCAAATGAAGCTGCCGATTTCAATCTCGGATCTACTGGCACAAATGCGATATCAATCTTTTCACCTTCTAGATTGGATACGATGGCTTTGTATGCCACCTCTTCAATCTTTTGTTCCTGAACAGGTCGGTTCTCCCAGTGCCACCAGTTGAGGTCACCCGAATGAAAAATGATCAACTCGTCAACCGCAACCAAAAAAGCGACTCCAGAATCTGTAGAGTCGAATGTTTTAATGGTCATATTGTCAATCTCATAAATCTTGTTGGGTTCTACCCTGGTGACGGCATGCCCTTCCGGTTGGTCTTCAATATCATCAGAGAATATAAGTTTTGTGTTATGACTCGAAACATGAAACACCTTTGGGTCATAATGGTCATTATGGGCATGGGAAACAAAATAATACTGATTTTTGCTCGCATCCACAAATGTTTTTTGATTGCTGATCACATCAAAATAAATTTGACTTTTTTTTGTCTCGACCATCACTCCACTATGGTAAAAATGTACGACTTTGATGTCATTATTCACTACTTCACCCCCAAAAGTTTGTCCAGTTTACCTTGGTCATCCAGTGCAAAAAGATCATCACACCCACCAATGAAAACTCCATCAATAAATATTTGGGGAACAGAATCCCAGCCGGTCTCTTTCATGATTTCATCAAATTCTTCTCTATTTTTTGAGACATTGATGTTGGTATATTCCACACCTTTTTGATCTAATTTTTTGATTGCTCTGTGGCAATACGGACAAAATTTTGTCGTATACAGTGTTACTTGCTTCATTTTCTAGTTCCTCCCAATTCTTTTCTTATGGATTGCAACTGTGGCAAGGTTTCTTGCCGGATGCCATTGCTTCATCACGGTTTCTGTAGACAATTCTGTTGTCTGTATTAGGCAGATGAACACATGTTTTCAAATGAAAGACTTCGGAATTGATGTTCCCGACATACAGTTCCTCATCCACTTTTTTTTTAAAATTCTTGCAGGTCTTTTTAATCTGTTCTCTCATTTCTTTTCCTGATTTTGGTGCAAACAACAAACCTAACGCTAAAGCAAATACCGTTCCGACCAAAAAAGCCAAACAAATCTTTCTTAATAGATTTGATTTCATTTTTTCAATTTCTCTTTGATTGGAAATTTGAAATAAGTTCCGCATAGTGTCCTCCTCTTACTTGTTTGTTGCAATTGATACCCTATTTTTTCATAGACAACCTTCCGTTCTTTATTATCTGACCATCACATTGTTGATACATGATTTTTCTTGAGGGTATAAACACCATGAAGGTGAAGATCATGGAAAGTATATTATATAGTTTATTGGCAGGTTCTTCAACAGTAATTGGTGCGATTCTGCTCACTTCGTTCAAAGCACCAGGAAAAAAGGCGATGGCCGTGCTCCTCGGTTTTGCAGGCGGGGTCATGATAGCGCTGTCTGTATTTGAACTTATGCCGGAATCATTGGAACTTGGCAGCATGAATACGGTGCTTTTCGGATTTGTCATCGGGTGTCTGATCATGTATGTGATTGACCGTGCACTTCCCCACGCCCATATGTCCATAGGCAACGAGCTTGAAGTGGAAAACGCAAGAAAAGTATCGGATTATAGGGATTCGCTTTTAAGAATGGGGTATCTCGTTTTTCTTGGAATCGCATTGCACAACGTCCCGGAAGGCTTGGCCATAGGTGCGGGAATCGAGGCAAGTCCGGAAATAGGCCTTCATATCGCAATTGCGATCGGACTTCACAACATACCCGAGGGGCTCGCAGTAGCTGCACCTCTGAAAGCGGGTGGAATGTCCGATTTCAGAATAATTCTGTTCACATTGGGCGCAGGACTTATGACGGTTGTCGGAACAGCAATCGGATTAATGGTTTTGGACATATCCTCAGATTTCATTTCAGTTTTATTGGCCTTTGCCGCAGGTGCCATGATTTACATTGTCAATGATGAGTTGTTGCCCAAAGCCAATATGCTACACAATCACTTTGCCAATGCAGGAATGATTTCCGGATTGTTGCTGGGATTTCTTCTTTTATAATTTTTTTTATTTTTTTTGGACACTTTCATGCTCTCAAACGTTCTATAGATGTAAGGGATAACAAAACGGTATGATGTTCAAAATGGAGGTATAACATGAAAGTCAATTCTGAATTAAAATGGCTGACCGATTATGAAGGTCGATTGATCTATAACCTAAATAGCTTAAATGATAGAAAATTGCCTTATAAAAAATGAAAAATAAGAAGAGATGTTCAAAATGAATCTTGAACATCTCTTTTGTTTTTTGTGCGTTTTTAATGATCTGCTCTAATACAAAGGATAAGCCGCTTTATGGAGATTTGTTATCACATTTTGCCCCGTCTGGTTCGGATGAGGATCACGGGAGAAACTGAACCAATAGAATGGATAGAAATATGTGATGTCTCCCATTCTTCCTTTATCAGCATAGTTGACTTTGAAATAATTGTGAACATCCACCACTCTATATCGTGAATCATTTGAAATACCAACAATTTTAGCGTTGATTCTCGAAATGTAAAACTCAGCTTCTGCTCTAAGTACCGGGTCATTGGTGTAACCGGTAATCTTAACTGAGTTATATGGGTTATAGAGGGTAACGGCTATGATTTCAGCAGATGGATTAACTTCTCGAATGGCCTGAACAATGAGATCATACTCAGCTTCGAAAGCAGTAGTGCCAGCTTCGGCAATAGCTTTGTCAATACTACTGAAACTACTCGCCCTGGCGGCGTCCATGACGTTATTTCCACCAATGGTCAATGTGATGACATCAGCTTTTTGGACCTCGGCTCTAAAAGCTTCTTCTCCAAGTCTTCTTAGCAAATCATAAGACCGGTCGCCATCAACTGAAAGATTTTTCATTGTTGCGTTCGAATCCTTAAGTTTCAAGTGATTGTAGAATCCATACACATAACTGGTAGTTTTACCCCTTGAAGTGGAGCCCGTCGCGATGGAATCTCCAAGTGCAACATAATGAATCCCCGTTGGTTCTTGAATCGTTTTATCGATGACCACAACAAATTGGCCACTCGTACTATTCCCTGCCTGATCCTGTGCAACGTATAAAATTGTTGTCGACCCTTCATTAGTGACCACAACATTTCCAATTGCAGTTGTTCCAGAGGTGTACCACTCCTCCCCGTCCACTTTGAAACTGGCCAGATTCGCATCTTCAACCTCAAATCTGACAGTAACGTCTTGATCAGATGTTGTTCCTCCTGTGTAGTATGTCCCATCCGATTTAGTAGCTGAAACTTGAACAACAGGCAAACTTTTGTCAATTGAATAATCCGCATTATTGAAATTTTCAACATTGCCTGCATTGTCAATTGCCCAGTACCTTAAACTGTTTGAGCCTTCAGTGTTGACAATAATGTCGACTTGCTCTCCATAGCTCACTTTTTCAAGGCCTTCATTCAAAACGTAGCGGATCTCTTTTACACCGGAACCGCCGGAGTCTGTCGCAGTCAATCTAATGCCTATATCCGTTTTGTACCAACCATTAACGCCCAAAGTCCCATTGGTGATGCTCAAATTGGTGACAGGTGCTTCAATGTCATTAGTTGATTCCATGACCGTGAAAGTAACTTGATCACTGATCCATTCGCTGGCAGGCTGTCTGGTTTGTTCGGGAGCAGATGCTTTGATTCTAAACGAATAAGATCCGCCTGACTCCAAATTCACAGTTGGAATGGTCAAAGTCACTGTGCCTGACTGGTTCTTCCTGAGATCCAGAGTTTTTGGAGTGAATTCTCCAAGCAATGAATCCCCTTCAATCGAAAAGGTAGTACCTAAAGCAGTACTCTTATTGTTGTTGGAGACTGTAATGCTAAAGATTGCGTCTTGACCGTGGGTGACCGAATCCACTGTAGGTGTCACACTGACGCCGCTGATTGCGGCGAACCCCACTGGCAAGGCAATAACCAATATAAAAATCAAAAGAAATGCAATTGGTAATTTGGATAACCGATTCATACAAATCCCTCCTTATGTACCCTCTTGTCCACTTTTACACCAAAACGTAAAAAACCGACCATATAGGTCGGTTACGCCACTTGTTCCTCCGCGAATAAGGCGTCCAATAAGTTTCGCGGGATCATAACATCCAATTTGTTATTACCCTAGATGTAACGCATTCAAACCCGTCCAAACATCTGCAGTAATATTTTTTTTAAACTGGTCATATTTCAATGTGAGTGCCTATGATGAAGGTCTGGAGTGTGCTCATGTTTGTGCGTTTTCTTAGTATGCATATGTTCGTGTGAGTGTTCTCCGATGACTACGTGATCATGAGAATGATCATGGTGGCCATCCGTGTGATTGTGTTTATGTTCATGGACTTCCTCGTGGTGGACATGATCATGCCTATGGTCTTCGGTCACAGCGTAATAGGTTCCAAGCAGCATGATGACTAGAGCCACTCCAAATGACCATGTGACGCCCTCACGTAGCACAATCCACGACACCACAACGCCTATGAATGGCGCTGTCGCATAATAGGCACTGGTTCTCGCTGCACCAAGCTCTCTCTGAGCCTTGATATAAAAATAGATGCTGAGACCATAAGCCACAAATCCGAGCAACAATGCTATCAACATGTACAGAACAGGACCACTTGTTTCTTTTAAAAAGAGTGCAATTATGAGTGCACCTACTCCAGATCCAAAACCTTTGATCACAACTATTTGAAGTGGATCCTTCATTGAAAGCATCCTGGTGCAGTTGTTCTCAAAGCCCCAACTGATACAGGCCAACAGTACAAATACAGAACCTATCGAAAACGAAAAACTACTGAAATCCTGAACGGATAAAATGATGCTTGAAAGGGTGATCAACACAATGGCCACCCACATTCTTTTGCCGATGGACTCCTTGAAAATAAATAGTGCTATCATGGAAGTCGCCACAATTTCAAAGTTGTTGAGCAGTGACGCATTGGACGAAGTTGTCAAAAGCAGACCCGTCATCAGAAAAATTGGAGCTATGATATCAAGAATTACCATGCCAATGATAAATGGCAATTCTTTCTTTGTCATTTTCGCTTCCAGGCGTTCACGTTTAAACAATTGGTTGATCAGTTTCACTCCCAGCATTCCCGCACCAGCCCCTAAATAGAGGAGTGCAGCCATGAGTGTCGGCGACAGTTCCGCAAGCAGGAGTTTAGACACCGGAGCACTGATGCCATAAAGTGCCGCAGCAAGTATTGCCAGTCCAACCGATTTGAATTTCAAAGTTTCCATAATATCTCCCCGTTTTAATTATATCGATATCTTAACACAATTGAAAATATAATGAAATATTCTTACTATCCAATTTTCCTTCTATTTATGTTATTATAAGGATTAGACAACATGTCTTATTTTAATCGGAGGCATCATATGACACGAATGCTTAGAACCTATCTGCCATTCACCAAAGGTGTTATTCAAGCCTTTATGGCCTATAGAGCAAATTTTTACGTTTACATATTGGGTGATTTGTTCCAAACCGTGGTACTGCTCTACATTTGGTTCGCCATATTCAGCAGTTCCGCATCAAATGTGATCCAAGGTTTTACCTTTGACGACATGATTGTTTATGTTGTCATCAGCACACTGACCGGCATGCTCATCACGAACGATGTCCACTGGGAAATCAGCAACGATGTCAGGACTGGTACCATCGCCATGAACCTCATTAAACCTGTGAGTTATCAGCTCAGACAGTATTTTTCGTCAATCGGTTATCTCATAGTCAATTTCACATTCTTGTTTGTTCCACTCTGGGGTGGATATGTGGTTTATGACTTTTTTGCAAATGGCGCTCTTCCTCAGCTCTCCACGATTTTGGTCTATGCTTTCAGTGTTCTGCTCAGTTCATTGATTCTTTTTTACATCAACTATCTGTTCGGACTTGCCGCATTCTTCGTTGAATATGTTTTTGGTTTCATATTTGCAAAGGAAGCTGTCCTCAGACTGCTATCAGGGCAATTGATTCCACTGGCCTTTTTTCCGGCTGGAATGCTGGCTGTGTTTAAGTTCTTGCCGTTTGCAGGATTGGTTTATACGCCGACAATGCTCTATCTCGGTAAATATACTGCGGATGAGGCTCTTCTTAATATCGCAGTTCAAGCCGTTTGGGTCGTTTTACTCATGGCGCTCACACAGTTTGTCTGGCACAAGGCTATAAAGCGCCTCACCATCATGGGCGGATAATGGAGATGACACTATGAAAAAACTCAAATGGTATTTTAAACTTTATGGCATGTTTCTCAGCCAACATCTCAAAGCGGTCATGCACTCTCGTGCAGATTTTTTCATCGGCTTCCTTGCTTTCTTTCTGATTCAGTTCGGAGGCATCGCTTTCATAGCGCTGATCTTCAGGCAGATTCCCGACTTGCTGGGATGGACGTTTTACGACTTGCTGTTCATCTATGGTTTTGCCAACATTCCACGTGGAATAGACCACATGTTTACAGATTATCTGTGGTTGCTCGCGGGCAATGTCATTGTGAACGGGGAATTTGACAGATACCTGTTAAGGCCCATGCACCCTCTTTTTCAGATCATCGCACAGCGTTTCCAACCCGATGGTGTCGGAGAAGTGATCATAGGCGTCATACTCGTCGTCTATGCGTCAGTGAAAGGCGGCATAGAATTCAGTCCATTCAAGATTATGATGTTCATCGTATTTATTCTATTTTCCACACTGATCTATACCAGCATCAAACTGATTCTCGCATCACTTGCATTTTGGCTGAAAAGAAGTCAATCGATTCTCTTCATGTTTTACTCCATGAGCGATTTCGCCAAATACCCTCTGGAAATCTATCACAAATTCATTCGTTCATTCATCACATATATCGTTCCATTCGCACTTACTGCGTACGTACCGGCATCTTACTTCCTCGGCGCAGCAGAGCTTGCTCCGACACTTGCGCTGGTAATAGGCATTGGAATTTTGGCATTTACATTTGGTTATTATCTCTTCAACAAAGGCATGAAACAATATGAAAGCGTAGGCAACTGATATGAATACAATGATTGAAGTCAAAGGACTGACAAAGGTCTTCAAGACCTATAAACGAGAAAGCGGACTGAAAGGTACCGTCAAAGCGCTTTTTAAACGTGAACAGATTGATGTTGCCGCAGTTAAGGACATCTCATTCAACATTAAGAAAGGCGAAATCATAGGCTATATCGGAGCGAATGGCGCAGGCAAATCCACCACCATCAAAATGATGACCGGTATCCTCACCCCCACAAATGGCGTGGTCACAGTAGACGGCCGCATTCCCTATGAAGCACGAACTGAAAACGCAAAGCATATCGGTGTCGTTTTCGGTCAAAAAACACAACTCTGGTGGGATCTTCCTCTCGGAGAGACTTTTGCGATCCTCAAGGAAATCTATCAAGTCGCGGATGATACCTATAAGGAACAAATGGCCTACTTCGATGAGGTCTTCGAGCTCTCGGAGTTCATGAGCCAAACAGTTCGAACCCTTTCGCTCGGACAGCGTATGCGTGCGGATTTGGCGGCATCCATGCTGCACAATCCCAAAGTGCTTTTTCTGGACGAACCCACCATCGGTCTCGATGTTGTCGTCAAAGAAAGGATCCGAAAAGCGATCAAGGACATGAACGCACGATATGGAACGACGATCATTTTGACGACACACGACATGAGCGACATAGAACAACTCTGCAGTAGAATCATCATCATCGATAAAGGCGCTCTCCTATACGACGGCAGTATCGATACCATCAGACAGACATACGGTTATGAGCGAAAATTCACATTTGACCTCAGATACGATGATGGCGATGCAATTCGGGCAAAGTTTGAATCTTTGCTTATGAGCATTGACAACAGGACTCTTGAGAATCTCAGTTACAAACTGGAGAACAACCAACTGGAAATCGTATTCGACAGAAACCAAATCAATATTTCAGGCATCATGAACATCGTACTCCAGAATTTCGATGTACTTGACTTCTCTGTGAAAGACATGGATATCGAAGCCATCGTCAAGGGCATTTATGGCAACGGCATCTGATTTCCATTTGGGATTTCCAATTGGGGACAGGTCAATACTGGTACCTACACAATTAACTTCCTAAATATTTTACAATTTATGGTAATTGTGATATTCTATAATTACCATATTTTAGGAGGTGTTATATTGAAATTAAATGAACTCGAAAGACCCTACATTTCCGATCATGATTTTTTTGAGAAAATGATGGTGGTAGTATTCGGTTCAGGAATCAAAAAAACAGTTGTAGAAAAGAAATGGGAATGCATTCAATCACATTTTACCGACTTCTGGAAGGTCGCGGAGTACGATGAGCAAAAATTACTCGAAATCTATAATGACCCAAATATGCTGAGGAATCCACATAAGATCAATGCCATTGTCTACAATGCGAATCATATGATTGAAATATTCTCAGTATACGGATCTATGGATGAGTTCATCCGCTCTTATGAACTGGCCAATTTTGAATACAGCGAATGGATCATGGCAAATGATTTGATGTCCAGATTCAAGTATTTTGGAGAAGTCACTTCCCTAAGATTCATAGAATCCGTATTTGGCATGAGTTGCTGACATTCTACATATTTTAGTGTCAAAAAAAGAGATCAGCGCAGGCTGATCTTTTTTCACATTTGATCCAGTTCATGTTTCAACTTATTGACCTTGACAATGATATCAACCACGCATTTCGTATGATACTTCGTGATAAAATCATCAGCTTCCTGTTGATTCAAGTTGTCAATCACTGCCAAATGAACGTATAGCATTTCCAGTTGATCGATGATTGCCTTGAACCTATCAGAGTCATATGCGGGATTCACGTGAAGCTTGATGTCTTTTTTTAGTATGTTGAAACGGTCCTCAAGCAGTGACAGTTCGTTTCTGAGGCGGTCCAGCTCAAAATTCTCCTCATGCGATCCTATGGTTTCCAGCATTTTGTTCAAGTCTGGCAACAAATCGTCCACCACCCTGTATATTTCTCCACCCATATTGTGAGGAAAAACATAATAATTGATCAAAGTGCCAATGGTTAATCCTATGGTAGTGTCTATAATCCTAAACACAGCATATTCCCAACGATTGCCCGCTTCATATCCCAAAAGAACCGCAATAAATACAATGGTGGAAATTTTAATGGTTCCCTGCCATCCGAACTGATTGCACACATAGATCACAATGAGTATTCCAAATCCCATCGACAGCCAATTGATCGGAAAAATCCATGAAAAAACAAGGGCCAAGATAGCGCCTAGGATTGTTCCATAAATTCTATCTTTGACAGTACTGAAGGTTGCGGATATGGATGATTCCATGGCGATAATCGCGGCGATGGCGGCAAAAAAAGGATTGGTTATATTGAGGAGGTCACAAATAAGCAATGTTATTGCAACGGCCATTGCCGTCTTGATGGTGCGCATACCCAGTTTGTGCAGTTTGATTTTCATATCATCACCTATATTTCCACTATCGACTTGGGTTTTCTCACGACAAGATAAGTGCCCATCAGAATGACCACCGCACCAACCAGCATTTGGCTATAGATGACCTCATTTAAGATCAGCTTTCCCCACAAGATGCCGAATACAGGCATCAGAAAAGTGACAGACAAAGCGGATGTAGGCCCCATCTCTTTGATCAAATGGAAATAGATCAAATAGGCTATAGCACTGCATAGTATTGCAAATACAATCATCAACATGCCGACATTCACAGTGACAGGTTGAGAAACTCCAGTTACCAGAAGGATTGGAAGAAGTGAGAGTCCAGCAAAAATCTGGCTACCTCCAGCTAGGGCTTTGGTTTCGATCTTATTGGCGTACTTCTTGATCAATGCGCCTGCTAGACCATAGCATATAGTCGCCAACACACAGGCTGCAATAGCAAGATACGCTTCCATCGTGACCGGTAAAGCCTTGCTTCCGCTTATAATAATCACTCCTGTTGTTCCGAGGACCAGCCCCATTCCTTTTTGCATCGTCAACTTCTCACCGAGAATTAAAGCAGCAAACAGGCTACCAAACATAGGTGTCATCGAATTGATCACCACTGAAATCGAAGCGGGTATGTAAAGTGCCGCAAAAGCAAAACTGGAAAATGGTATGGCGGAATTGATCACACCTATGATGAAAAGGATTTTCCAATCTCGTTTCCATAGGATCTTATAATTCGACACTTTGAAAACCATCATCAGGAAAACTCCCGCAATCAGCAATCTGAGTGCCGCAGTTCCGACTGCACCAAATACAGGTGCAAGAACCCTCATGAATATGAATGATCCTCCCCAAATGGCGGACAATGTGATCATCAATATATGGTTGGAGTATTTCATCTCATCCTCTTTCAGCAATTTTGACTTATTAACTAGAATTATACCCACAATTGATTCGCATTGTAAAGAAAAAAACACCTCCTGGAAATCATCAGAAATCCAAGAGGTGTTTCACCGTTTTATCAAATCAACCATTCACCCATCAAAGAACCGATCAAGGCAACCGCAGACTTGGCTGTTTCGTTGTTATTGTCAATGATCGGATTCACTTCCACGAATTCCGCACTGACAACTTTTTCTGTAAGTGCGATCATTTCGAGTGCAAAATGGCTCTCACGATAAGTCAAACCACCTGGAACTCTTGTTCCTGTACCCTGAACAAATACCGGATCCATACTGTCCATATCGAAACTCACATGGATGCCGTCCGTACCGTTTGAAGCGATTTGAATCGCGCGCTTCATCACTTCAGGCATACCTAAAAGATCAATTTCGTGCATAGTGAAAACAGTGATTCCGAGTTCCTTGAGCACTTTTCTTTCACCTGTGTCCAAATCCCTACATCCTACAAGTACAATGTTTTTAGAATCAATTTTGCTTTGGGCACCACCAATGGAAACCAGTTTATCATGCCCGATGCCCAAACTGACCGCAACTGGCATACCGTGAATATTCCCCGATGGAGAAGTGGATTCGGAGTTGATGTCACCATGAGCGTCAAACCAGATTACGCCCAGTTTTTTATAATGTTGCAAAACACCGGCGATTGTACCGATGGCGACACTATGGTCTCCACCGAGAACCAGAGGGAATCGTCCTTCTTCCAAAGTGTCGGATACTCTTTTACATAATTCTGTATTGACCCTTGCCACTTCATCCAAATTTTTCAGGTTTGTACCTTCTGAAATCGGACTTACAGGTTTTACCGCAACGATATCTCCTTTGTCAGCCACTTCGTAACCAATGTTCTGAAGCCTTTCAGTCACTCCAGCATAACGGATCGCGGCCGGTCCAAGACTAACTCCTGGTGTCCCTGCGGCAAGATCAAGAGCAACACCAATAATCGACAATTTTGAATTTATAGATGGTTTCATTTGTTTCCCTCCCAAATCAAGTATGATCACACAAAATATTACTTTCCACTATATCCCATTTTATGCATTATGCATTGCATAATGTATATTTATCTCTGATTTTACTTCTTTTCTTTTCATTTGTCCAGACCTATTCCAAGATTTATTTCATAATTGCATGTATTAGCAATCTAGCATTGTCGAATTCATAAGTACATGTTACCAGTGTCAATAATTTCAAATCTTTTTGTTCATCGATATTCATGTCATGCATAGACGCACGGTTCATCGCCTTGACATATTCCATTAATTTGTCATCATCCAAATCTAGAACAAGGTAATAAGTATACGCTGATACAATCTGGACTGAAATAATTTCAAATTCATTTGTTTCTCTTCGACCCCTTAAAGTTATGATCTTATTTTTTTCAAGAAAATCCTCATCTTTATAACGATGTAAATCATGAAATTTTGTACCGTTTTGCATATAATGCCCATATACAACCATATGGTTGTCATAAAAATTGCCCTGATTGCGATAATCCAAATAAAGTGCCCCGGCACTATTTTTTCTGTTGAGGTAATCATACTTCAAGTAATGCTCGTTATCATAGCCCTTCACCAAAGGTTCGTTAATCGACGTGCCATCGATTTCAATCCATCCCGCAAACTCATCATTCGCTTCAATATATTCCGAAAACGGGTTTATGTACGGTATTTTTAGTGGAGTCACCCTTTTGATCTCCACATCGGAAACAACGATTTGACCGGATGAAACACCAAATGACGGCGTAGTGATCACCAAAACCAAAAATATTGTCAACGCAAAAAACAACCCAAAGCTGCATTTGGGTTTCATAAAATCACCTCATTGCTATTCATCAGGCGTTGAGCAACACGGCACCACTACATTTTTCGCATGTATAATAAGCAGTGACTGCCGTGCCCTCAATGTTGATGTAGATTTCCACCGACTCGGCATCCTCAACACTTTTGCCTCTATTGATTACATCCTCTTTGATCCGTGCTAAAATCTCTTCCTCCTTAAGATTGGCGATATTAACACCCTCCATTTGTAAACTCAATACTTTTACTTCCATTGCTATACCCCTTTCATTCTAGAACCCCCACTTTTGTTGCTCTATCGAGGACAGATAATCCATGTGGAGATTTGTTAATGATGATATCCGTCAAATCTTGTCCCGCATCATAGCCATTATGAGTGCCACCCTTCCATCTTGGAAGATCTGTGACATCGTATATCACACCTTGAACGGCTACGTAAGCTCTAGCTCCGTCCTTGCCATCAAATTCAGCAAGCTCCTCAAGTGTGAAAGTTGGTAATTCCTCTTCATTTTCAACTGGTTCACTAACCACCGGCTCGTCAGTTTCCACCTGGGGCTG
Organism: Firmicutes bacterium UBA5201; assembly: GCA_002412775.1. Classification (GTDB taxonomy): domain Bacteria; phylum Bacillota; class Clostridia; order Peptostreptococcales; family Acidaminobacteraceae; genus Fusibacter_D. Next base: position 122,471 of record DHVT01000017.1, read on the forward strand.
TTCTGTACTGCACCCCATCGCCATCAGTAAAACCAAGAGCATCGTCAAAATGAGAGCAGTCCATTTCAAACGGCTTGTCATTTGAGTCACCTCCTTTTGTCATTGATACCCAAATAAGGGGACAGCAAATCACTTTGCTGTCCCCTCATCAATCATTTGCTCATCATCTGCCATAAATCCTCGCTTCTTATAGGAAGCTTTCTAAGCCTGATTCCAGTGGCATTGTAGATCGCATTCGCAATCGCCGCAGGTGGTGTATCGATACCGATTTCCCCCACTGATTTGGCACCAAAAGGGCCACTTGGTTCAAAACTGTCTACAAAATCGATGTGCATCGGTCCCACATCCATACGAGTAGGGACTTTATAAGTCAAAAATGAGTTGTTGTATAGTCTTCCGTTGCTCCTGTAGATGGCCTCTTCATAAAGCGTCATTCCAATACCTTGAAGAAGTGCCCCTTCCACCTGGATTCTCGCCAGATTGGGATTGACTACTGTACCACAGTCCACTGAAGCATGATATTCGAGAACTTCTATCCGGCCCGTTCTTGGATCAATCTCTATCTCACATGCGCCTGCCATATATGGAGGTGGCGCTTTTTCCCCGACAAAGGACCCGCTTGATACGAGCTGTTCTTGCTGTTCAGAATAATAAAGCACAGTGGAGAACGCCTTGAGTGTCATTTCCTGACTGCCCGCCCTCACGGTTTTACCATCATAACTCACATCCTCAGTTCCGAAAAAGCGTCTGGCTTTGTCCAGTATGATTTCGACCATGCTTTCAGCGGCAATTCGAACACTATGTCCGGAGACATAGGTCGTGCTGGATGCGTATGCGCCCGTATCAAACGGCGTCAAATCCGTATCCGATGAATATACGATGATCTGGTCTACAGACACACCTAGTGTTTCAGCAGCCATTTGAGCCAAAATCGTATCCGAGCCCGTCCCAATGTCCGTCGCACCCACGACAAGGCTGAAAAAACCGTCGTCATTAAGTTTGATGATTGCCGATGCCATATCGATTCCCGGAATACCCGAGCCTTGCATAGCCAGGGCCATGCCCACTCCTCTGATCTTACCATCCGGCATCTCGCGTTTAGGATACTTTGCTTTCCACTGAATGCTATCCATCACATTTTCGATACACTTGTCCAGTTTACAGGACTCGATAATCATGGCCACGCCCTCTTTGCCCTCACCCATGACTTCGAAAATCTCAGAAGTCTCACCTTCTTTGATCATGTTCATCTTTCTGAGTATTACAGGATCCATCTCCAGTTTTGAGGCAAGCTCATCAATGATGGACTCCAGTGCGAAATTGCCTTGAATTGCGCCGTATCCCCGATATGCTCCAGCAGGTGTGGTGTTCGTATAGACAACATCCCCTTTGAATCCAACGGATTCCACGTGATTGTAAAGCGGCAGATTCTTCGCACCAGTGACCATCAAAACAGTCAGCGCATGCTCACCATAAGCACCCGTGTTGGATAGCACTTTCATATCCAGTGCCTTGATGGTCCCATCTTTCATGGCACCCACGGTCAAATCGATCCTCATGGCATGTCTTGTATAGGTGGATTCAAAAACCTCTTTGCGTGTATAGATCATCTTTGCGGGTTTACCTGTCATTTTAGTGACAAGTGCCACATAAAATTCTCCGTGAATGGCCTGTTTCCCTCCAAATCCGCCACCGATTCTAGGTTTGATCACTCTGACTTTGGAAAGGTCTATCCCAAGGTTTCGCGCAACAATTCTCCTGACATGAAAAGGCGTTTGGGTGGAGGACATTATAGTAAGCCGGTCCTGAACATCATAATATGAAGTGACATTATGAGGTTCCGCCATAGCATGACTTTGTGCCTGGGTATAATAAGTGGCATGGTGCACCACGTCGCAGCCTTCAAGCGTTTTTGGCACATCACCGATCATCATCTCATAAGATGCGGCCAAATTGCGTTTCGCATCGTGACCAATCGGGAACATGCTGAATGTGTTCTCGTCTGCATGGATCAGCGTTTCATGGTCCAGCGCGGTCTCAAAATCGATGATCGCTGTTTTGAGCTCATATTTCACTTTGATTTGACTCATGGCGAGATCCACCATATGTTCCGAGGTTCCGGCCACAACTGCTACGGCATCGCCCACATATCTCAAGGTTTTGTCGAGGATCTTCGCATCATATGGCGATGGTTCGGGATACCCCTGACCAGCCCTTGAAAATATGACATCCGGCACATTGAGGTGCGTCAGGACACATTTTATTTCAGGAATCATAAGTGCCTTTGACGTGTCAATGGATGTGATTTCAGCATGTGCATGTGGGCTTCTGAGCACTTTTACAATCAAAGCGTCGCGTGGTGCGAAATCATCCGTAAAAGCTGGTTTGCCGAGCACAAGCCCCATACCGTCCACTTTTGGAATCGATTTGTTCACACTCATGACTTTTCCACCTCCAAATATGCCGCAATAGCGCGGTGCTGCCCTTCAAATCCAGAGCACCTGCACATATTGCCTGCCATATAATGCTTTACCTCATCCATGGTCGGTTTCGGATTTTCTTCAAACAGTGCGATCAGACTCATCATATGACCTGGCGAACAATAACCGCATTGCTCCACGCCTTCAGCGGTCATAAATTCCGCAATGGCTCTGACTTTCTCCTGTACACCTTCCACTGTAACGATTTTCTTGCGGTTGGCACGCACGGTAAGATACGAACATGATGGCACAAGTTGGCCATCCACTATGATGTGGCACATGCCGCAAGACGTTGTATCACACCCTCTTTTCACGCTTTTGAAACCCAATTTTCTAAGCGTATCGAGTAATACTTCATCGGGTTCGGCCGAAAAACCGAAATGGTCCCCATTGATGATCAAGGTCACTTCCATGTCTCTCCCCCCTCCCAAATATCCTCTAAAAGCGCCATCGCAAGTGCTTTTCTATACTCAGCGCTCGCTCTGTGGTCTGTTCCGAATTCAAATTGCTCGACCGAGCTGAGCACATCACCCGGACCGTCCACACTGACACATTTTGAATGGCCAGGTCTGGCGCCAATGCTCACGCAGTAGCCCTCTTTTTTCGTCACACAGACATTCACCAGCGCAAAATCCGTATAAATGGTCTTATAAGCTTTGTAAGCACTTTTTTCAGGCATCTTGAACGTCATATGCGTCAAGATATCGCAGCAGGGAAGTCCGTTTTCCAAATAATCTTGAAGTGGCATATCTCCTGATGAATGGAAATGAAGTGTCGTATCCAATGAAAGCAGCACAGGAATCACATCCGAAAATGGATATCTCCCCATCACACTGCCTCCGATAGTCGCCATGTTTCTCACCGAGACCCCCGCAATCTGCTTCATCGCTTCAGTCAAAGCCTCCGGCAATCCGATATGCTTTTCAATCTGCCTAAGCGTCGTCATCGCACCGATTTCCACCCGATCTCCGGTGATGTTGACGCCATCGAGCCCCAAATCGGCCAAATCGATCATCAACGGTACAGTTCGATTCTGTAATCTCAGGAAGATTCCGCCACCCATCACAACAGCACCTTTGGTCCCCACCAAACGTTCATAGGCATGGCTCAAATCTCCCGGTTTTATGTAGTCCCTTATTCTCATAACCCACCTCTCATAACGTCTCGAGTGCCTCGTTTACACCAATCGGTCTGATTGTTCCTGTTTTAAGGCTGCTCGTATCTTTCAGCCCGTTTCCGGTCACAACAAGAACCACCTGATCGTCAAATTTGATTTTTCCAGAGTGCGCAAGTTTTTTGAGGGCCGCAAAAGGAGCCGCCCCTGCCGGCTCTGCGAACACGCCCGTGAGCGTGGTCATCTCCACGATCGCATTCACGATTTCATCGTCGGTCACGGTCACCAGATCTCCTCCATTGCGTTCAATGAACTGACATGCCTTGATCACATCCCGTGGATTGCCCACACTGATGCTGTCCGCAATCGTATTTGTGGCTTCCTGAATCGGTTGATACGGTTTCCCCGCATCAAAAACATGCTTGAGGGTCGCCGCCCCTTCCGCCTGAACACCGATCACAATCGGTACAACGCTCACCAGTCCCACCTTCACAAACTCCTCGAACCCTTTGATCAGCGAACTGATCACCGTCCCGTCCCCCACACTCACCAGACAGTAGTCCGGCACGCGGTAATCATTTTGAACCAATATCTCAAAAGCTGCAGTCTTTTTGCCTTCCAGCAAAAATGGATTGATGGCCGAATTCCTGCAATACCATCCATGTTTTTCTCCCACCTGATACGCCACATCAAACGCCTCATCATAAGTCCCATCGATCACATGAAGTGTCACCCCCGCCGCCATGAGCTGTGCGAGTTTTCCCACCGGAGCGCTTTTAGGGACGAAAATGACCGTCTTGAGTTTGCTGTGCGCCGTCAGAAGCGCAAGCGAAGAAGCGGCGTTACCGGTGGAAGCACAGTAAATGGTGTCGTAACCTTGCTTGATCGCCATGTTCATGGCAATGACACTGGCACGGTCCTTATAGGATCCCGACATGTTCACCCCATCATTTTTGATCAGAAGGCGGTCGACATATGGCGTATGATTGAAAGCAAGTAGCGGTGTCGAACCTACGGCGTGATCAATCGGGGTATATCCTTTGACAGGAAGCAAATCGTCAAACTGAAAAATCGATCCCGTCTTGCTGAAATCCTCCCGCGAAAGTTTCATGTCCTCATATTCATAAACAACTTCCATTGTTCCCAGTAGTGGTCCACAGTCGTCACATGTGTATCTCCCTTTTTCGACCTTATAGGTTTTACCGCACGAGACGCAACTTAGCCACATCATCTGAGCACCCCTGAGATTGCCCCCACAGGACAAAGCGATTCACAAAGTCCACAGCGGATACATTTTTCTGCTGTAAAAATCGGTTTGGTGGACGCTTCGTATGCCTCAAACGGACAAACTCTGACGCAAATTCCACAGTTCGTACATTTCACAGGATCAATCACCGGATACTCACCTTTTCCGGAAGGTTTGAGCATGAGCGTCGTCTTTCTGAGGGATTCAATAGACTCAATATCATTTTCAGACATCACTTTTGACAAATTGTCCACTACTACGGCATATTGTTTTCTACCCTTCAGCAGTGCACTGGACAGCATCTGGACGAGATCCGCACCCGCGAGAATCATCTCGAGCGCATCCTCCGCTGTCTCCACGCCACCGCAACCGATGATCGGCATGTCAGGGAAGTGGGCTCTGATATTGGCGATGCGTCTTATGGCAAACGGCTTGATGGCAGGTCCTGAAACCCAACTGTTGCCATCTTGGTTGCCAATCAAAACGGAACGTTTTGCGAGGTCGACGACTGCGCCAGGTCCAAATGAATTGAATGCGACAACCCCTGTTGCGCCATTTTTGAGTATCGTATCGACGAACCAGATTTCGTCTTCTATATGTGGACTCATCTTGATGAAAACAGGTTTGTCCGTCAAACTCGTGATGCATTTCACCAAATCGGGAAGTGCGGCACGATTATAATGTGTACTCACCTCAAAAAAATCTGCGAAAGGACTGAGTCTTGGAACTGTGACTTTAAAATCCTCACAGGTGTACCCCACGCTTATTCCAAGGGGTTTCGTTTTTTTCTGAACGAGTTCAGGTAAAATGCCCACCCAATAATCAATGTCCATCTCACTCCACAACTCTGAATTGTATATCATGTGCTTTGTACCGACAATACATGGTTTAGTCACTTCCGCTGCGGTCACTGAAATGGTTTTAGTAACCAATCCTCCAAGTGGCAAGTCATTGAGACTAAGCAAATTCTCGAGACCCTCCACAATCGGACCGGATGCGGGCAATATCGGATTTTCAAAAATCATCCCCAGTAGTTCTACTTTAGTCGACATGGTCCCCTCCAATTCTCGTCCAAATATTTTCAACTCTACCGGCCTCAACAGGTATATGGTTCACCAGGGCCCGCTCGTGGATCAACCGCTTTCCCCCGACCCATAGATCTGTGATGTCCAGCGCATCAAACACTCCAAAGAAGGTGTGTCCAAACGCATTATCAAGACTCATCGGTGTGATGGCCTCATAATCCAGAAGCATGGTATCAAATCTGTATCCAGGTAAGAAGCGTCCAAGTTTTTTTCCGGTCAGCCTCTCATAATACTTGTATCCCGATTGTATGGCCTCTAGGATATCACCGAGATCCACTCCACTTGCTTTGCCGGAATTCATTTTCGCCATATAATAGATGTCCTGCCAGCTGGCTGCGACATTGATTCCTAGTCCGTCGGTTCCAGCCACAAAACGGATGCCATTTTTTTTGATCAACGAGTAATCCACTGTGCCTACCGCATTGTTGAGATTGCTTCTGGTGGCAATGGCAAGCACGGCGCCATTTTTAGCTATGATTTCAGCATCAATATCTGTCATATGCACACCATGCACAAGCAGACTGTCGCGGTTGATCAATCCGAATCTGTCCAGTCGCTGAATCGGCGTTTCATCAAATGCTTCATGATCATCGATGCTTTCCGATACATGAACATGAACCGGGTGTATTCCAATCCGGTTTGTGATGGTCTCAAGAGTCTCGTCAGAAAGCGTCATGGAAGCGTGCATACCAAACGGTCCCCCTGTGCGTTCAATCATGGACATGTTTTCATCAATTGCATCGTCTATCTCAAATCGATCGCTGGTCTCAAAGCAAGTGATGCCATGCAAACCAAGCGACTTTAGCGCTTCCTCTATACAGGCCGTTGAACCTGGAATCACTCCACTCGCATTGTGGTCGATTATGCCCACCACGCCTTTTTTAAGGGATTCCTGTCCATAGGCTATAGTCGACCAATGCAGATCCTCGCACGTCAGTGCCCGGTCCATGCGCCACCAGATCTTTTCAAGGACCTCAGTGAATGTTTCAGGGGCGGCATTGAAGTCGTACCCCCTTGAAAACACAGAATAAATATGGGTATGAAAATTGATCAGTCCTGGCATGAGCAATCTCCCCATTCCATCGATCACCTCTGATGCGCCTTTGAAATCTTCAATCGGACCGCATTCGATGATTTCCTCATCAAAAATCACATAACCATCCTCATAATAGGTTTCGTAATCGTACAGCCTGACATTGACAATCGCTTTCATCTTACTCCCCCCTTACGTAACGCCCGTTTGCAGATGTGATCTTGCCATCTTTCATGACAAACTTACCTCTGACCAAGGTGCTCCTGATACTGCCTTTCAGCGACAAGCCATCATAAATGGAATAGTCGCAAACACCCGACCCTTTGACGATTGTTTTGCCTTCAGGATCGAATAGCATCAGATCCGCGTCATTGCCAGCCTGAATTCTACCTTTTCCTTTCAGTCCGAAAATATCCGCCACATTTGTGCTCATCTTGTCGATGATCGAATTTCCGTAAAGGTTGTACATGAGCAGGAAACTATAGGCGATACCGCCCACTCCTTTTGGAATTTCACTGGCTTTGTCTGATGCCGTCTTTTCCGTTTTTTTGAAAGGGCAATGATCGGTGCCGATGGTATGGATGTTTCGGATATTCATTTTAAGTTTTTCTTTTTCGGATGCGCCCCTGAATGGCGGCGCAAGCAAATATAGGCTGCCATTTTCAAGTGCGAAGACGCGTTTGTCATAATAGAAATACTGTGGACAGCTCTCCACGAAGACATTGGGTTTGCCGGCGAGCTTTTCCACACCCGAACCACTGCTCACATGAACGACATAAAGTTTGCCCTTGATCTTCATTTCAAGCAACTGATTCAGTGCGCTGAGCTCTGCTTCAAGCGGTCTTGAACTTTCATAGGTGGCTATATCTTCCCATGAGGCATCGACAAGTGCGTCATCCTCGGCATGGACCATCGTTATGATGTTGTGCTTAAGCAAGGCGCTCAAGTGCTCTTTCTCTATCATTCTTCCGGATTCGGAGTAGGTGGTGAACACTTTGACGCTACTCATTCCAAGCTGTTTGACCTGCTTCACGATCTTTCCGATATCCCCATGAAAAGAAGAAAGTGTCGCATGAAATCCAAAGTCGATGATGCTCTTTTGTGCGATTTTGTATCGCTTCTCAAACGCCCGGATCAGATCATCCTCATGGGCGACGGGATCCAAAAAATCGAGTATGGTCGTCACCCCGCCTTTTGCGGCGGCCACACTACCGCTTTCAAAGTCATCGCAACTTGTGATGGCACCAAGATCGAGAGCCATATGAACGTGGGGATCAATTAGTCCAGGCAGAACAAAAAGTCCCCTTGCATCTATCTCTTCCTTTGATGAAAGCGTCTCATCAGTGAGTTTGACGATTTTGCCATCGTTGATGTAAACATTGGTCTCGACAAAATCACCCTCTATATAGACTTTGCCACCACGAACTGCCAAATCACACATTGAATTCTCCTAAGGCCTCTGTAAGTGTATCCGCATGGCGTTTACGCCATTCAAGAATCTTCTCATCCATCTGAGGAATCAGATCCACTTGTTTTTTCCAGTAACTTTGGTCAATGGAGGCGTTGAGTTCCTCCACAGTCTTACCTTGTTGCTCCACCCAAGTGTAATACTTGAGATTGTGCCATCTGAGTCTATTGTACCTGTCCCCTTCAAAGAAAAGCGATGGTTCCTGATATTTTAAGATCCTTTCAAATGCGGATGCAGCTTTTTGTTCATCCATATCCGGCATGGCCTCCATGACGGAATAATAACGGTCAATGGCGTCAGTGGCCACGATGACCAAATTTTCGTCCGCTTTGAACCCATAGTATTTGGCGGTCTTTATGGCACCGATGATGTTGGCGCAACCCGATATGCCCAGTTTGTCCGACATGAATTCCACAAATTCCGGATCGAGGAACGTTTTCAGATAAGCCTTGCCTTCTTTTGACGTGATCAGTTTCAACAAAGTCTTGGAGTCCATATCATCGATCTGCACAACGCCGTCCATGTTCATGACGTTGTGGATCCATGTGACATGCTTGTCTCCAATACCTTGAATATCGTGAGCGCCGTACCCGTTGAGTGATAATGTGGGACACTGGATTGGCTCACCGGAGACGATCTTCACTTCAGGAAAATGTTCTTTGACACAGTCGCCACTGGCGATGGTTCCGGCAGATCCAACTGTCAGCACAATAGATGCGATCCGACCGTTTCCAATATTATTCTCTTTTACCATCTCCACCATGGTGTTGCCTGTGACATAATAATGGAAACGGTAATTGGCGAATGCCTCAAATTGATTGAGTATTCTTATGGTATCCGGCGATGCACCTCTGAGTTCGTGCGTTTTGTCATAGATTTCTTTGACGTTGGACTCACAGCCTGGTGTGGCGATGACGTCTGAACCGTATGATCTGATGAGATCAAAACGTTCCTTGGACATTTCTTCCGGGAGAATGACGAGTGATTTATAATGCATACGCGAACTTACCCAAGCGCCTCCCACGCCGTAATTGCCTGTGGATGGCCATACCATGGTGTGTTTCTCCGGATCCACTTGTCCTGTGACAACCTGCTCCACGAGTACCGAATAGGTCGGCCCCACCTTATGCGATCCAGAAGGAAAGTCTTTTGCGTACAGAACGATGATATTGGAATCGATTCCTGTGAATGCTTTTGGAAGAATGAAGTATTTTATTTTGTCATCATGTCCACGCCACGTGATATTGAAGAGGTTGATCGGATGCAGTGGATCCTCATCAGCCATTTTTTTTGCTCTCATACGGATATTCGGGTCTATTTTTGAGGGGTGAAGCATTTCTTCATAGGTTGGTCCGATAATGGGTGCGTTCATGGATAGCCTCCTTATAAGGTCAATGCCATCACAGCCTTAGCCGTGTGCAGTCTGTTTTCAGCCTCTTGATACACGATGGAATGGACACCGTCGATGACGCTGTCATCGACCTCATTCCCACGATCGGCCGGAAGTGCGTGCATATAGCAGACCTCTGGATTTGCGAGGCTCATTTTTTCCTCGGTGCACTTCCAGTGTTTGAAGTCTTCTATGGAGACATTTGGAACCTTGCCGCTCCAAGAGCCCCAATTCTTTGGTATGACAATGTCTGCGCCTCTAAAGGCCTCATCCATATCGTCAATCACTCGGAATGATCCGTGGTACTTTTCAGCATTGGCTTTCGCTTCTTCTATGACCCAATCCGGGAGTTCGAATCCTTTTGGGTGTGCAAGCGTGACATTCATGCCATAACGCGGGAAAAGCAGCGCCTGCGTGAGTGGCACACTGATCGGTTTTTTGTGGCTGGTGGCGTATGCCCATATGATGGAGACATTGAGCCCTTTGGTTTCCTTTTTGACTTCCTTGATGGTCATCAGGTCGGCGAGTCCCTGCATTGGATGGTAGAGGTCGCATTGTAGGCTAAGGACCGGACGGGATGCGTGTTTTGCCATTTCGGTGATGTAGGCGTTGCCTTCTCCCCAAACGCAGTGTCTGCAGGCGATGCCATGTCCGAAACTCGAAAGGATGATGCCGGTATCTTTTGCGGATTCGCCGTGGCTGATCTGCATGGTCGAGGTGTCCAGATAGTTCGCATGTCCACCGAGTTGCGCGATGCCCATTTCCATGGAATTGCGCGTACGTGTGGAGGCTTCGAAAAACATGAGTGCGATGGTTTTGTACTGAAGGAGTGGCGTCGGTTCATCCATGTAGAACCTTCTCTTGAGATCTGCGGCCACTTCAAGTGCCATATCGATTTCGATGTTTGTCCAATCTCTTAATGTGATGAAATGTTTTCCTTTAAGCGTTCTGTACATAATTTCCCTCCTCGAGTTCAGCCAGGAATCCCACGTAGGTCTCCATAGCACTGATCAGATCTGTTTTTCTAATTTTCTCATTGGGCGCATGCGCCTCGACTTCGTCCCCTGGACCATAGCCCACACAAGGGATGCCCTTCATGCCCATGATTGAAACGCCATTGGTTGAAAAAGTCCACTTGTCCGTATGCGGCGTCTCACTGTGAAGCTTCTTGTGCGAGTTTTCCATGGCTTTTACAAGGAAGTGGTCAGATCCGATGGTCCAAGTTGGAAAATAACAAGGCACAGCGGGCTCAAATCCCTTGTAGGATGGCTTGTGGTAGCGATACATATGGACAAAGGCGCCTGCGTTTTTTACAGACTCCAGGGCGTTGATCTGAGCGATGGCCAGCGGCTCGTCCTCACCGGTGGTGAGACGTCTGTCTATGGAGATGGAGCAGCTGTCCGCCACGGCACATCTTGATGGTGATGTATAAAAGATTTCAGAAACGGCGAGCGTTCCCTTACCTAGGAAATCATCGTCTTTTAAATTTGCGTTGAGTGTTTCAAGCTCGGTCAGGATTTTCGCCATTTTGTAGATGGCGTTGTCACCTCTTTCCGGTGCGGAGCCGTGGGCGCTTTTGCCTTTGACATCGACCCTGATTTCCATTCTGCCGCGTTGCCCTCTATAGACTCCGAGCGAAGTCGGTTCTGTGATGACCACATAATCCGGTTTTATGACATTTTCATCGAGAATGAACTGCCAACACAGTCCGTCGCAATCTTCTTCCTGTACCGATCCGACGACCCAGACCGTCCAGTTTTTGATGATATCCATTTTTTTGGCGGCATGTGCCGCAAACATGGCGGATACGAATCCACCGGTCTGATCGGAAGCCCCCCTTCCGTAAATGTATGTATCATCTTCTTTTCCCTTGAAAGGATCAAAATCCCAGTTGTCCATAGCCCCGACATCCACTGTGTCGATGTGGCCGTCAAAAGCGATGACTTTTTCGCCATTTCCCATTCTGCCTAGGATATTGCCCATGCCATCGATGATGATTTCATCGAATTCGAGCTTTTCCATGGTTTTTTTTATGGCTTTGATGACGTTTTCCTCTTCTCCACTCATGGAAGGTATTGATATGAGTGTTCTAAGACAATCCATTGCATCTCTTTTGATCTCATTGATCTTTTCCGATATCCTCATTTCATCCATTGTTCACCTCATGTTCTTCGTCGAGCCATTTCCCGATCAGATTGTTGACGACCCGCTCCTTGTAGGCTTTGGTCGAGCGTTTGTCGTCATGGCTTTGATAGAGTGCCTGATAGGCGCTCAGTATTTCATCTTTTGGTTTCTTTTGGCCAATCATTTTTTCGATGGGCTTTGATCTCAGGACGGTGTCGTTGAGCGCGCCGATTGCGATCCTTACGTCATGATCTGTGCAAAGTGCCAAGAACGAGACTTTGGACAGGATGCTGGCCTTGCGTTGCCCCATCTTTTGATAAGTGTAGGACTGGATATGAAACTTGGGTAGAACAACCGAGATGAGCAGTTCATCGGGATGTCTGTCCGTTTTGTATTTTTCAAGGATGAAGTCCTCGACTTTAACGATCCGTTCTCCCTTGACACTTTTGAGGATCAATTTTGCGTCACAGGCGTATAGAACAGGAAGCGTGTCCGCGACACTTGCGGCATTGACGATATTGCCTCCAAGTGTTGCCGCATTTCGAATGGCCGGCGTGGCCATTTCTGCAACGACATGTCTCACAAACTCCGGGAGTGCCTTGCTCGCCACCATTTCCGCTTGGGTGACATTTGCACCGATGACATAGGCTTCTTCTGTTTCAGTGATTCCTTTGAGGGCGTTGAGATGCGCGATTAAAATCACGTCGCCTTTGAAATTCCGACTGGCACCTTGAAAGTTTCTGGCCCGGATCATCAAATCCGTTCCACCGGCGAGAGGGATGAGCGTCTTTTTACCCATCAGCTCCAGTGCTTCATCGAGAGTTGCTGGCCTATAGCTATCAAACATCCGTATGCACCTCCTCCAACAATCTCTCCACTGCCTCAAAAATGGTTTGGTAACCGGTGCATCTGCAAAGATTGCCTGACAGTTCAAGTTTGATCTCGTCAAGAGTGAATATCTTGTTTTGCTTCAGTAACGCTTGAGTTGCCATGACCATCCCTGGAGTGCAATAACCGCACTGTACCGCTCCAGTATCGAGATACGCTTTTGCGATCCGTTCGTAATCTGTGGATTTGGAGAAATGTTCAATGGTGACAACGGAATGATCTATGACATTTCCAATCGGTACGAGACATGAATTGTATATTTCATCATCGATAAAGACCAGGCATGCGCCGCATTCGCCTTCCTGGCAGCTCTCTTTCGTGCCCATGAGTCCATAGTCTTCACGGATGACATCGAGAAGTCTTCTCGTCAAATCCCCTTCCACCATTTGTGATGTTCCATTTAGCATAAATTCAAATCGCATCATCTGAGTATCCTTTCTATGATTTCCGGTGTCACCGGTATGATGTTCGTCCATTTGCCTATGGCGTCTTCTACTGCTGCCGCAATAGCAGGAGCAACCCCTACAAGCGTCAGTTCCCCAGCCGCTTTTGCGCCGAACGGTCCATCCACATATCTGTTGATGATCCAGTCCGCATGCATCTTGGGAATGTCCATGGAGGTTGGAATCGGATAACTTGAAAAGGCGATCTGTTCGATATGCCCTTCCTCGGATGTCATATGCTCCATGAGTGCGTAGCCCAGTCCTTGAACGATGCCACCGTGAACCTGTCCTAAAAGCAATTTTTCATCGATAGGGATCCCCACATCATAGACGCCCCAGATATCCGTACAGTCCACTTCATAGGTAATCGGATCCACTTCCACTCTAGCCAGAAGAATCGACCATGAGTATGCCATATAGGCATTGCCTTTGAGCGTATCCTGATTCCATTTGACGTAATCCGGCTTGACGAAATGTTCTGTGATGGTATGCTCACCCGGCTGGTCCATATAAGGTTTGAGGTTGTTGGCCGCAATCGCAATCAGTCTGCCGACGACCATGGTGGTCCTCGATGCCACTGTTGGACCGGAATCCGGTACTTTGAATGTATCGGGAACCTCGTACTTTACTCTGCCCATCGGCAGATCGAGCACCGAGGCCACAATTTTTGTAAGTGTGGTAATGGCGCCCTGTCCCATCTCGACATTTGAAACGAGTATGGTCACATTGCCGCTTTCTTCTTTGCGGAGTTTGACCACCGCTTTTATGTGGGTCGCTTCTCCGTCGCCAGTGAATCCACCACCATGTGGAATCGAAGAGATGCCGTATCCGATCCATTTGTTCGGAGCGTCGAGCCGTTTTGGATAGCCGCTGATGGATTTTAGTCTTTCCACCATATCATCCAAATAGATCTCTTCATTGAAAATCCCATCAGTAGCAGTCAATCCGCCCTGTTTGACGAAATGCTTCTGTCTGAACTCAAGTGGATCGACATTCAGTCGATCTGCGAGGTGGGAGATGTGGAGCTCCAGGGCATACATGCTTTGTGGCGCACCAAACCCTCTAAATGCCCCTGTAAAGACATTGTTGGTCTTCAGGGTCCTACCTCTCACCTTGAGATTTGGGACGTCGTAACAACCCGTCATGGTCAGTATCGCGCGCTGAAGCACAACGTCGCTTAGTCCGATATAACTGCCGGCGTCCATAACGATGTCCATTTCCATACCTATGATCTTTCCGTCTTTCACATAGGATGTCATCGTTGATTCCGAAGGATGGCGCTTGGTCGTGTATGCAATGTCCTCACGCCTATCGAATACAAGCTGTACAGGCCTTTTCAACTTATAGGCGGCCGTCGCGATTTGGCACGCAATAATAGAAGGGTATTCTTCTTTCCCTCCGAAAGCCCCTCCTGTGGTTGTTTGGATGACACGCACTTTGGTCTCATCCATTCCTGTGGTATGTTTGAGCGCATTCAGCACATAATAAGGACATTGAAGCGAGCCATAAACAGTAATGACCCCATCCTCATAAGTGCCGACCACACCTTGTTTCTCCATATACAATTGTTCCTGATACGGTGTCTCAAACTTCTCGGTAAACACCAGATCGGCCTCGATCTGGTCCGGTTCCCCCTTTGTAAAATTGTGTTCCGTGTATGTATAGCCTTCTAGTGATTTTGCCTCTTCCATCGTAAATACAGGTTTCATTGGAGCATAAGCCACTTCAATGTGTTTCATGTACTCCACTATTTTATCTTTGTTTTCAGAAACAATAAGTGCGATCGGTTCACCGACATATGTTACTTTTTCATAAGCAAACACTGGCATATCGGTTGTAATCATGGCCACTTCATTGCGATTGATGGTGTCTCTCGCATCAACGATGTAAACACCCTCAGGCAATGGTGGATAATGAATGGATACAATCTTTGCGCACGCCTCTGTACTGCGCAATGTCTTCGCATACAGGATATCGTCCGGTTTCCAGTCCTCGATGTAGACTGCCTTTCCTTTGAGTTTGTCCGAACTGTCCACTCGATGGACATTATCCGTTATTTTCATATAAGCACCCCCCGCTCTATTGATGAGGTTATACCCTTTTTTTTGCATAAGAATACAGCTTTGTGAGATATTTGTGGAAATATAACAAGGTGCCGAATGGGGACAGGTCCAAATTGGTACCTGGGAAAGCAGGGAGATCAGGGAAGGCTGGAAGAACAGGGAGGGCAGGAAAAGATTAGTCATTAATGTTTTTATCTTTTCCCAACCACTTGGCGTTAGCCAAAAACCACCAACTGCTAACCACCGGGCACCCATATGGTACCCCCATTTCTAACCAAACATTAACTACTTTTTCCTTGAAATCCATTACAATCAAATAGAGGTGATACCTAATGCAAAACAAAAACAATAAAATTCAAATTATCGCAATCATAATCATAGCGTGTATTCTTATGGGACTCGTAGACAGTGTATGGCAACCGGGATATCTCATCAAGTCCGTCCTGAAAGTTTCTTTGTTTCTGATACTCCCTCTTATGTATGCAAAACGCATGAAAGACGTCTCCTACAAATACCTTTTCAGATTTGACTGGAGACATTTTGGAGTTTCTATAGGATTGGGGCTTTCTGTATTTATATTCATCCTTGCGGCGTATAAGATCATCGGTCCGTTCTTTGATTTTTCTTCTGTCACCGCATCCATGGAGAAAGAGCTTGGTGTCACCAAAGACAATTTCTTGTTGGTGGCGGTCTACATTTCATTCGTCAATGCTCTGCTCGAGGAATTCTTTTTCAGGGGATTCGCTTATCTGGAACTAAAAAAATGGACCACTCGACCGATTGCATTGTCCGTCAGCGCCGGTGCCTTCGCAATGTACCATGTGTCCATGATGCTCAACTGGTTCTCGCTTCCACTTTTTGCACTACTTCTCACTGGACTATTCGTAGGTGGCCTACTTTTCAACTTCATCAATGAGCGCAGCAACAACATCTACAGTTCCTGGATGGTGCACATGTTCGCAAACTTCGCCATCAATGCGGTTGGGTTGATGTTGTATAATATGTAAAAGAGAGCAGTTAGTGGTTGGTGGTTGGGAAAAGATTAAAAGTAGAAGACCCTTTTTCTTGCTTTCCCTGCTTTCCCAGGTACCAATTTGTACCTGTCCCCAATCAGCACCTCAAACAAAAGAGACAGCCCACATGAGCTGTCTCTTCCTTTTAATATTCAATTGTCACTCAACTTACTGATTATTGCCTCTTCTCATCTGACCCATGCCTTTTGCATTTTCTGAACGGTTGAATTGTTTTCCTTCTCCATTCATTGCGCCTTCACCCTTGGATTCGCCAGATCTAGATTGTGCTCCAAAATTGAGTACACCTTTAAGCAAATGTTGCTGAGTGCCATCACAATTTTCAAGTGAAGTGATCAGTGCGTCTGCCTCGGCTTGAGTCAACTCACCTTCAGCAACAAGGCCATTGATCATAGTGATTTTTGATGAAAGAATTGCCGCACTGAATGCGTCGTAAAAACCTTTTTCTTTTGCCAAGTCGCCAAATGTACCGCCGCTTGCAAGTTTCACTTCATATGCTTCCTCGACAGTTATGCCTGCGAGGTTTGCGTAAGTTTCAGCCGCTCCAAATGGTGATGCAGCGAACGACATGCCCATGGCTCCTAATGCGAGAATTCCTACCAATGCTAGTGATAATACTTTTTTCATAATCATACACTCCTTATAGTTTTATTTTGTCTTGCTATAGTGTCATTATAGGAGCTAAATGTGATGAAACTATGTTGAAGGTATATTTATTCTGTGTTTTTACAAATTGATCAATACAAGTGCGATGATGGTCAATACAATCGCAAATTTGTTCTTTCCAGAAATTTTCTCTTTATATAGAAGCCATCCACCAATGTTGATCAGTACGATGCTTCCTGCGCTATATAGTGGAAACACGATGGAAGTCTTCAGGGAGTCCAGAGCAAGGATCAGGAAGTATGATGAAAACAAATTTGGGATGCCTACTGCAAAACCGATCCAAATGTCACTGGCGACAATTTTTGATTTCAATTTCAACGTATAATAAGTACTGATAAAAAACGCAATCAGAAAAACCATGAAAAGAAAAACATCCTTATAGTCATTGAGACCGTATTTTTGATAGATTTTCGTTGAAAACTCCGCCATTCCACCAAATAGGAACAATAAAATGAGTGTCTTGTTGAAATCCAGTCGATCGCTGGACACCTTGGACAGATTGACTATCAATATGGAACAAATAGAAATCACAATACCGATCCATTGTAAAAAACTCGGAAGTTCTTTCCATAAGATGATTGAAAACACCATGGGAACCAGAATCCCTAGTTTTGCGAAAGTTCCCGAGAGTCCCACCCCGTTTTCTTTGACGCTTTTCTGATAAAAAATAAAAGAAAGGAAGAAAAACAGTCCCGCAACGGATCCGATTAAAACACCCCAA
Source organism: Firmicutes bacterium UBA5201 (assembly GCA_002412775.1). Taxonomy (GTDB): domain Bacteria; phylum Bacillota; class Clostridia; order Peptostreptococcales; family Acidaminobacteraceae; genus Fusibacter_D. The sequence continues at coordinate 140,223 of DHVT01000017.1, forward strand.
ATCACGCTTCCGTATTGGGATAAAACCATATTGTCAGACGAAAACACCTGACCGAGCTCTTCCAGAAACGGAGTTCTGATTCCGAGGTCCACAAACAGACCTTTTCTGAAAATCATGATGAGACTGGCGAAGAAAGCCATGAAATAGTTGGCGCTTGTGATCACGTATCTGTTGGTGTCGCTGTTTTCAGTGTATTTGAAGATAAGTGCGATCGAAGCGCTGCAAAGCGTCGCAAGAAACAAGTAAAACAAATGTCACCTCCGAAGAATATTGTTAAATATATTATGCTTTTCACTAAATGAAGGGTATAAGTTCATTGGTGGTGAATTATTATGGATACAAATCATTTCACTCAAATGCGTGAAAAAATGGTCAGTCATCAAATACAATCTCGTGGCATTGTCGATGAAAATGTTTTGGAGGCTATGAGGAAAGTTCCAAGGCATTTGTTTGTCCCCGAAGGGTTGATCGATCTTGCCTACTTGGACTGCGCTCTTCCGTCTTCCAATGGCCAAACGATTTCGCAGCCTTACATTGTCGCCTACATGACGGAAAAACTCCATTTGAGGCCATCGGACCGTGTTTTGGAAATAGGGACCGGTACTGGGTACCAGACAGCGATTTTATCTGAAATATCGAACGCCATTGTTACTATGGAAAGAATTCAAGATCTTCACCAATCCGCAAAAAAAAGACTGGAAAAGCTGGATTACAAAAACATCACCTGCATATATGGAAATGGCTACGAAGGCTTTCCTCCTGGAGCGCCTTACGACAAAATAATCGTTACAGCTGCCGCACCGTTCATACCAGAAGCTCTCATTCTACAATTGTCGCCTAACGGACGTATGATCATTCCCGTAGGGACCAGCTCACAAGAGCTGGTCATCGTCACAAAAGATGAAAATGGAGAAATCACAAAGAAAAATGATCTAAGTGTTATTTTCGTTCCTTTGCTTGAAAAGTGAAGATGAGCTCACAAAAGCATCAAACAGTTTTCGATAGATGTTAAACTCTCTATAAAGTTCCTCCGGATGCCACTGCACACCGATCACAAATCCTTTTTCGGATTCGATGGCTTCAATCGTACCGTCACCGGAGACAGCCGACACTCGAAACCCTGGTGCTGTAGCCTTGACGCTTTGATGGTGCACTGTATTGGTCTCAAGCGCTGGAACTCCAAATATACGATGAAACGAAGTGTTCGGGGTGATATTCACATTGTGGAAACGTTGATTGCCATCGGAATCTTTTCTGTTGTGATGCTCAATATGCTGATTCAGCGTACCACCAGCTGCTACGTTGATGATTTGAACGCCTCTGCATATGCCTAGGATTGGAATGCCTTTTTCCATCGCTTTTTTATAAAGCAATAACTCGAAGGCATCTCTTCTTTCATCAACTCTTATAGAACCATCCATCTTTTCACCGTAATACTCGGGGTCAATGTCCCCACCACCGGTCAATAGAAGGCCTTCTATAGAACTGATGTAATCATCCAATGTATTCTCGTCAGAAGTCTCCGCTAGAATTATTGGACAACCGCCGCTGTTGATGATCGCTTCATAATTTCGTACATCCAGTCGCAAGTAGCGCACAGACTCAACTTCATGAAATCCGGTTGTAATACCTATTTTAACCATTTTGAACCTCTCTCGACTCTTATTTGTTAGTTCCTACTCAATTTTAACATTCTTTTGGAAAGAAATATGTTAAAATTGAATTCAAAATCAAAATCTTCCAGAATGGAGTAAATATGATACGTTTTCTCATTAAAAAATTCGTCAAAAATTACAAGGACACTGAAGACAAATCAGTCAGAGAAGCCTATGGTGTATTCTCCGGTGTTCTTGGAATCATCTGCAACTTGTTTCTATTCGGTGTGAAATTGACCATTGGACTTATAATGAACAGTATCGCCATAACTTCAGACGCCTTCAACAACCTGTCGGATACCGGATCCTCGATGATTACGATCCTAGGAGCGAAATTGAGCAATCGGGTGCCGGATGAAGAGCATCCGTTTGGCCATGGGCGATTTGAGTATATATCCTCTTTGATCATAGCATTCATCATCATGCTCGTAGGTTTCGAACTGCTTAAAAGTTCTTTTGGTAAGATCCTTGAACCCGAGAAGGTTGGGTTCAACTGGGTATTGATCCTCATTCTATCCATGTCCATACTCATAAAGGTCTGGATGTACTTTTACAACCGTTATATCGGCAATGCGATTGGTTCAAAAGTCAATCAAGCGGCTGCATATGACAGCTTGAATGACGTCGTTGCCACCAGCGCTGTGATCCTGACAACGATAGCGGGAAAATTCATCGATTTTCCCATTGATGGCATTGCAGGACTAGTCGTCTCAGTACTGATCATGTATACCGGTTATGGAGTCGCAAAAGATACAGTCAATGTTTTGCTCGGCATGTCACCGAGCTCTGAAACAGTGGATAAGATTCATGATCAAATTTTGGAATGCGATTACATCGAGGGCGTCCACGATCTCAAAGTTCACGATTACGGTCCCGGAAGAACCATCGCTTCCGTCCACGTCGAAATGTCGGATACCATTTCAATAGTAAAAGCGCACACCGAAATCGACAGAGTTGAAAAAAGAATTCTAAAAGAATTGGGGATAGACATAGTGATTCACGTGGATCCCATGCCGGATGGCTACACAGAACCCATAGATTAAACATAAAACGAGTTCAGTCTAAATCGAATGATTTAAACTGAACTCGTTTTTTAGTACTGGCATAGTGCCATTCATGAGGTACAAATCGAGATGGTGCAAAGAACGTGTCATGGCCACATAGAGAAGTTTGACATCCAGCGGGTGATCCGTATACGATTCGGTGAGTGTGGTGATCAGAACCGCATCGAATTCCAGTCCTTTTGCGAAATATGAGGGCACAAGCATTACACCAGCGTTATAGTGCTCCTCTTTTTCATCGAGCACTTTAGCGGCATGACGCTTGTTTTTGTCAAATGCTTTCTTGATGGTCATACATTCCGCATGCGTTTTACATAAGATGGCAATGGATTTATAACCTTTGTTCCTGAGAACATCCACTCGATGCTCGAGCGCATCAATCAGTTTATCAGGTGCCTCAAAATAATGGATGGTCGGCTCATCGCCATGCCTGATCACCGGGCTCGCATACACCAGATCGGGATCAGCCAATTTTGAGAGCACCTTGTTGGCAAGCGACATTATTTCTATGGTGGTTCTATAACTCTGGACCAAGGTCATGTAACTCGGCGTATCTTCTGGAAACACCTTCGCCATGACTTCTTCCCAGCTCTTGACGCCTCTATAGGAGTGAATCCCTTGAGAAAGGTCTCCAAGTAAAGTCAAGCGAGGCGTTTTGATGACATGCTTCAGTACAAAAAACTGAAACAAACTGAAATCCTGCGCCTCATCGATGACGATCGTTGTCACTTCAAGCGGTTCGTCAAAACCATGAATCCGATGCCTCATATAAAGCAGAGCGGACAAATCTTCAAGCTCATATTTTCTTTTGGCATTCAATTTTCGTGTCAGATCGACATGATAACGGATCTGATCCGGCGACAACAATGCTCCGAAATATTTTTCCATCAACGCAGGATCGGTCATCAGATCATTGTAGACACTGATATATTCCAAGTTTGGAAAAAGTGACATGTACTCTTTGACTGCGGATTTGTTTTCTTTCCGGATCGCATTCATTTTCATGTCGCGCTCATCCATCAGATCGACTACTTTTGTCCTTCTTTCATCACCGGGTTCTTCCTTACGTAAGATGGCATCGATACGATTGTTGTACTCGGCTTCAGTACCTGATAGAGCCGACTTATATTCCGATTTCAATCGATGTGCCAATAAACGCTTGATTTCATGAATTCTCTTGGTCATCGGGAGATGCCTGTAATGGTCCAGAAAAAGCGCTCTCACTTCCACCCGCGTGGCAAGGGTCACACCATTGAATATAAAATGAACGGCAGGAGTAAGATATTTTTCGAGATTCGACAGATAACTTTCAACGCCCTCTTTATATTCCAGCGAACCCTTGAACTCAGTTGACCAAAGTTCGAGATCGTGATTTGTCCTGTGGATGATGTTCATCAGCTTTTCGTTTTTATCCACCAAATTCAGCTTTTTACCCAGAAGTTCTTCAACAAAGTCAATAAAAGTCGTCTGTTTGACTTTCTCCACCCCGAGTTCAGGCAGCACTTCAGAAATATAATTGATGAAAAGTCTATTGGGAGCGATGATCATGAAGGTATCTGGATCAAAAGTTGCGCCATAAGTGTAGATGAAATATGCAATCCTATGCAACGCGATGGTTGTTTTTCCACTTCCCGCAACACCTTGCACAATAAGCGGTTCACGCATGTTTGCACGAATGATGCGGTTTTGTTCGGCTTGAATTGTGGAAGCGATGTCTTTGAGGCGCTGATCGGCATTTGCCTCGAGAGAGGCTTGTAGAAAGGCGTCATTTGTAGTGATATCCACATCAAGAATATCCACCAATTGTCCGTCTTCAATGTTGATCTGCCGTTTGAGCAGAAGTTCACCTTCATAAAGGTCCCCTTCAGACTCGTATGTATTTTCACCCAGACGGCCTTCATAATATAGGTTTGCAACAGGTGCTCTCCAGTCGACTACCAGAGGCGTGAATTCACCATCCCTCAAAAGCGATGTTTTACCGATATAGAACTTTTCTCTATCGACGCTGCCCTTTTGCTTGAAGTCAATTCTCGCAAAATACGGTTTCTTCTTTGCTCTGAGAAGATTGTCGTAATTTTTGTCGGCGATTTGCACAAATTGCGTGTTGATCAAGACGTTGATATAATTCTGTGAACTTTCCTGTGTATCGAGGTCCGACATGGCATCCTTTATGTTGTCCTTGTAAAGCCTCCTGTAGTCTTCAACCGCAGTAATGGTTCTTGAAATGTGAGTTTTGGTCTCGTCCAATCTTTGAATTTCATTTTCATAGTCTGGATGTTTTTTTACTTTCATTTCCACCTCCATCAAAGTCCCAGGTCAAAAAGGAACTTTATCATTATACAAAAATGTAATGCGGGTTACAAGTAACTTTGTCTGTTCTTTTCATTAAATTACGATTATAATAATCATTGAAAGATATTTAGATTAGCTAAATAATATGGAGGTATTATTGTGATTGGCAAGTTCGTAAAATACTACAAACCCCATCGTTTCCTATTTGTGATGGACCTCATCGTCGCATTTTCAATGGCAGGCATAGACCTTCTTTTTCCTATGTTCTCCAGAACATTTATCAATGATCTCATTCCAAACAAACAAATGGATCTCATCATTCTATACTCCACCATTGTCTTGGGACTTTACATTCTGAAAATCGCCTTCAATTATATCGTAGGCTATTGGGGTCATGTGCTGGGATCTCGTATTGAATTCGATATGAGGCGCGATCTGTTCACCCATATGCAAAAGTTGGAATTTTCATTTTTTGACAACAACAAGACCGGACAATTGATGAATAGACTCACAGGAGACCTCAACGAGGTGACAGAGCTCGCTCACCATGGCCCTGAGGATTTGTTCATTTCCACAGTGATGCTGATCGGAAGTTTCTTCCTGCTCTTCAATATCAATTGGGCTTTGACGCTGATCGTGTTCTTTTTCGTATTTCTGACCATCGTTTTCTCCGTCAGAATGAGAAAATCCATGATGAAAACCTTCAGAAACGTTCGTACCAAACAAGCGGATATCAATGCGCAACTCGAGAGCAGCCTCTCAGGCATCCGTTTGTCCAAATCATTTGCAAACGAGTCATTTGAAATAGAGAAATTCCACGTCACCAATGACGCACATCTGCACTCCAAAAAAGACGCCTTCAAGGCAATTGCCTATTATACATCCGGCAACAGTTTTTTCATTGACATGATGACACTTTCATCCATGGTCGCAGGTGGTATTTTTGTTTATATGGATTACATCAATTACGGCGATTTGGTCGCATTCCTTCTTTTTATAGCATTTTTCACCAAACCGATTCGTGCACTCATTCAACTGACGCAACAATTCCAGTCCGGAATGGCTGGATTTGAGAGATTTCTTGAAGTGATGGCAGTCGAGCCCGTCATCAAAGACGCGCCAGATGCGATACCGCTTGAAAATATCGTCGGTGATATTGAATTCAAAAAAGTTCGATTCGCCTATGAAAAAGACTCTCAAATTGTCCTTGATGCCTTCGATCTTAAGATCCCAGCCGGAAAGACAATGGCACTCGTCGGTCCATCAGGTGTAGGAAAAACCACGATCACACAGTTGATTCCCAGATTTTATGATGTGAATGAAGGTCAGGTCACCATCGACAATCAGGATGTCAGCAAAATCACACTGGCGACACTTCGTGGTCAGATCGGGATTGTTCAACAGGACGTATTTCTCTTTTATGGCACGATCAAAGACAATATCTCCTACGGCAGACCTGGTGCCTCAAATGAGGAAATCATCGAAGCCGCAAAAAAGGCCAATATACACAATTTCATCTTGAGCCTCGATGAAGGCTATGATGCGCTTGTCGGTGAACGCGGCGTGAAACTGTCCGGTGGACAGAAGCAAAGAATTGCAATCGCACGTGTTTTCCTTAAGAATCCACCAATCCTTATTTTGGACGAGGCCACTTCAGCTTTGGACAACGAAAATGAGCTGGCCATTCAAAAATCCATAGAAGTTTTGGCAAAAGGACGTACGACACTCATCATTGCCCATCGACTATCCACAATCAAAAATGCCGACGAGATTCTAGTCATGACGGATCAAGGTATCGCAGAGCGCGGCTCCCATGAAGAACTGCTGCGCATCGATGGTCTATACAACAAGCTTTATCACGCCCAGTTCAAAGGGTACATCCCGGACGAATCAAGGGAAAACAACAATCATTAATCACATCGAGGGATTAGGCATAATTATTATTGCCTGATCCCTTGTTTGATTTTTTGGGTAGATATCACATGAAAAGGAGGGATAGTCATGAAAAAAATTCTGATTGATCATCTGTTTGGATTGGAGCTGAAGGCAAGAGAAAAAGAAACCCATAAGGGCAATTACGGGAAAGTGTTGATCGTGGCCGGTTCAAGGTCTATGGCCGGTGCGGCGGCACTTGCTTCACTAGCAGCTTATCGAACCGGCTCAGGCATTGTCAAAATCCTCACTGAAGAAGGCAACTCGGCTCCCCTATTTTCTTATGTTCCAGAAGCTATAGTCCCTACATTCAAAAGAGATTTAAGCCAGTTTGATGTCGAAAAAAGTTGCATTACTGATGAGATCCGTTGGGCGGACGTCATACTCATCGGTCCTGGAATGGGCACTGATGACTACGCAGTGAAACTGTTCGAGCATGTTCTGAATACAGCACACATCCCCTTGGTCATTGATGCGGATGGACTCAACATTCTTTCAAAAAACATGGATCTCATAAAATCATATGACGCTCCTATCATCATTACGCCTCACATCGGTGAAATGTGCCGCTTGATCAATAGAAACGAATCCGAGGTTTTAGAGAACCGAGAAGCTTTGGCGATCCTGTTTTCCAAAGAACACCAAGTGACGACTGTTTTGAAAAGCGAAAGAACCACAGTCGCCGCTCAGGACAGCATATACATCAACAAACTGGGAAATCCGGGAATGGCAACAGCGGGAAGCGGGGATGTCCTTTCTGGAATCATCGTGTCACTTCTTGGTCAAGGCTATACCGCTGAACAATCCGCCACTTTCGGTGTATATATTCACAGCAAAGCAGGTGATTTGGCGAAAGAAATCTACGGTGAGCATAGTATGATGGCCCGAGATATGATTGGGGCCATACATACTGCCATACTCACATCCACAGCATAATTTTTATGACAATCAGCGCAACATAAAATTATTTTATAGTTCCCACACTTTTCTTTATACTGAGATATAATTTTATTATTCTAGTATAAGGAGGATTCACAAATGAAAAGCAATTATTCAAAAATTATGATGTTTTCTACTGTTTGTATCGTCATCAATATCGTATTCGGCACTTTGGTCGGCATACTAAAAATTCCTTTGATCTTCATGGACACAATGGGCACAATTTTGGCAGCCGCACTTTTCGGACCACTTTGGGGTGCCATCGTCGGTCTTCTGACCAATGTCATCATCGGCATCACCACGAATCCTGTGGACATTCCATTCGCACTGGTCAATATGATGATTGGTATCGTAGTCGGACTGATCTCCAAGAAAGTTGGATTCGGTTTCAAGACTGCAATCGCAACGGGCTTGTTACTCGCCGTAGTCGCGCCTCTCATTGGTACCCCTATTGCAATATGGATCTATGGCGGCCTCACAGGCGGTTCGACAGACTTTTTCATCGCATGGTTGCTGGCTTCAGGCAACACCATCTTCGCATCGGCTTTCATACCGCGAATCGCAGGCAACCTGATTGATAAGGTCGCCAGTTGCCTAGCCGCTTATGTTATCATCACCAGACTGCCAAAACATTATCTCGAAGGAGCCCTAACAAATGTTAAGAAGCCATAAAATCGTTTTGGTAAGCCACTGTGTTTTGAACCAAAACTCAGTGGTGTATCCACTGGCAAGAACAAGTGGCCCATTCAAAGCTATCGCTCAGATGCTTATGGATCACGACTTCGGCATAGTTCAGCTTTCATGTCCGGAGATTTTGATGTATGGTATGGACAGGCTGCCGATGACCAAGTCAGAATACGATACACCCGATTACAAATCGCTTTGCACTGAACTTGCCAAACGTGACTTTGAGCTGGTTCGACGTTTCAGGGATGGAAACATCAGAGTTGCCGGCATCGTCGGCATAGATCAGAGCCCCTCTTGTTCCCAAATCGAAGATGAAGGACATTTTATGACAGCGCTGAAGCAATTTGAAGAGCTGTCCAATTTGCCTCGAATTGACATACCCGAGTCTTATGCAGTCGGCTCAAAAACAGCCGATGATTTTCATGAGCGATTTATCATATGGTTGTCTCATCTGTAATGTGTTAAACTCGTCATATAGAGAGGTGCATCATGTATAATTACAAACAATTGCTCGCATTTGTGACCGTTGTAGATGAAGGTGGCTTCACACCCGCAGCGAACAAACTGTTCATCACGCAACCTGCTGTAAGCTGGCAAATCAAATCGATGGAAAAAGCTCTTGACGTTCTTTTGATTGAACGCAGCGAACGCGAGATTCAGCTGACTCCGGCAGGAGAAATACTGTATCGCAATGCGAAGATCATAATCGATCAATATCATACGCTCAATGAAGACATGGACCGTCATAGAAACAATGAAAGTGGCAATGTTCGAATTGCAGCCAGCACGATTCCAGGTGAATATTTGCTCCCAGGTTTGATTAAGGACTTCAGACACGCTCAATCCGATGTCAACACAAAAGTATATATTTCCGATTCCAAGGAAGTCGTCGAAAAGGTGATCAGTGGTTCGGTATGCTTCGGAATAACCGGATTTAAGCCAGATCATCCCGAACTGGAAATTGAGCCTTTTGTTGAGGAAAGATTAAAACTGGTCTGCTCGACGGATTATCCTGTTCAAAGGCTAAAAGATCTAAGTGCAATAGTCAAAGAGCCAATAATCATGCGTGAGGAAGGTTCAGGCACGAAAGCAGTCACGCTGGATTATCTCAAGAGGAATGGGTTTCCCATGAATCGAAACCATAAAAATATGGTTTTTGGATCCACAAAATCAAGTCTTTCTGCAATCGAAGCCGGACTGGGTATTGGATGGCTTTCTGAATATGCGATTGCCGATGCGTTAGAACTCAATCACATCAAAATCATAAATGATGCTTTTGACATACCACGTCAACTTTACATCATCACCTATAAAAAAAGAACGCTCAGCCCTAGTGCTGTAACGTTCAGATCATTCATCAGCAGGAACTCAAAGCGCTAACTGCGTTTTGGGTTCTTTTACTATGATTTCTATTATTATGATTTTCTTTTCTTCAAAACCCTTGATACTCTTCCCTCCGTCCCCAAAGAAATCCTTTTATAATTTGGTAGATGAAGCTTTAGACTAAAAAGAGCACCAAATATACTGATTAGGATTGGACCGGTTCCAAGGTCGAAAAAAACTGTCAATCCGATAATATATATGGTCAGTGCCAAAGTTCCAATAATGATGTAGTCAGAAACAATTGCAGCGATTGTTACAATCAGCATGCCCAAAAGTCCCAACCAGACGTTCAATCCCAGAAGAATTCCTGCCATGGATGCAGTACCTTTGCCACCCTTGAATTTCATATAAAACGGAAAAACATGACCCAAAATTACACTGTAGCCATTCAGATAAAGCAACAAAGCACCCTCTGCATTGAATTCCACATTAAAAATTGATTTGACCAGTAAAATGGATATGATCGCTTTCAGCATATCGATGATCAAGACTGCTGCACCGAATTTCTTACCTAGTGATTCCACTGCGTTTGATGCTCCGGCATTGCCGTGGCCCATTGTTCTGATATCCACTTTTTTGATTTTTTTACCAAGCAAATATGCGGCTTGAATATTGCCAAACAGATACCCCAATATGATTACGATTATATAATCCCTCATAAAGTCTCCTATACGTTGATTTAATATAATTCTAATCTTAATGAACCGTTATTTCAATACTATTCTCTTACATTATCGCAATTAAGGCTATTGCCACTTTCAAAATTGGCCTCTGTGTAATATAATGAAATTCAACAAACATCGATATTATACATGAGGAGCAACATGAAACTTTATCATCTTGACCAATTTGGAGCTGAACTCAGAAAGATCCGAATGGATTGCAATTTGTCACAATCTGAAGTCTATAAGACCATCGGCGTCAGCGAGGATACACTCAGACGAATTGAACATGGCCTCGTCATTCCACGTCTTGATACGCTGGAGTATCTTTCTGCCCTTTATAAGTTGGACATAGCCACGCTGTTTTTGAAATCAAGATTGGGGCATCATTATGTGCATGGTGATATTGCCGAGACACTTAACACAATGATCTATAACAATAACTTTCAGGAGCTTGAACTCGTCATTACTGCTATCAAACATACAGTTGAAAATGAAAATGACCGACCTACTGATCAACTTTTTCTAAATAAACTATTACAGTTTAAATCACTTGTTGAAATCATACGAGAATTCAATACCCGACCTAGCTCTGCTGTGGAAAATGACCCTTTGACAGAGAAAATAATTGTTGCTTTGCGTCTTACTATCAATGACTTCAACATAGACAATTTGGAATCTTATATCCTTAATTTCATTGAAATTCGATTAATGATTATTTACTGCGTGATTCAACGCATTAATAATCATTTTGATAATGCTCTTGAAGTCTTAAGTATCTTGTTGGCGAAAACCACATTGAAATTTGAATATGAGCGAAACTACTTGGACCTACTGTTTAAGATCCATTTTAATATTGCTTATTGTTATCACAGACAAGACATGCACGAAAAAGTCATCAGTGCCAGTAACGATGCTCTCAAATTAAGTCAATCCATGGGTGATTACTCTCTAATGCATGCATTTTTATTTCGAAAATCTGTAGCGCTATTCCACTTAAACAGAATTGATGAGTCTGCAGAGATAATTAAAGAATGTATAATTATGTTGAAAATTATGGGTAATACAAACTTGGCAGATCAATATAAAAAAGTATTCAACGATATGTATTTTCCTATAGAATAAAAAATGAGACCATTCATTTGAAGGTCTCTTTTTTCATGCCGATTTAGATGAACTCAAATTGCATAAGCACTATTTTGGACATAGGAGTCTAATTTACTGCATAGATCCAATAAATGCGCATCTAGTGAACACTTGGGGAATTTTCCGATGATTTGTTTAGCACTTAGAAAATAGTCTATTGCCGCTCGTCGATCTATACTGAAATAATGCAAACCTAACAAATACAGTACATCAACTTTTTTTGTGAGTAACTCTAACTTATAAGAAGTATTGCCCTCTATCAATTTCTTCAGCATACTATTTTGGAATACTTCCATTGCAAAATGCAAATAATCTACGTTTTTACTGAGTGTATACATTCTTTTGTAAGCAAAGAGTTGATAGTTTTTTTCCCAACAGAATACTTCCTGATCCGTTTCAGAAAAATATTGATTATTATTTGAGAGAAAATCATAAGATTTCATACTTTCCACCACTTTGTAAAATCAATCATTATTTATAAGAAACGATCATTTACAGCTCATAATATTAGAGACGATAACTCATACTTTTAATATACAATCCAGGAATATCTTCTTCTCCAGCTCTTAAATCCACTTGAGCGTTTTGAGTCGACAACAAAAACATTGAAATGACAAATGCGACTAAAACCAAACTCGTTCTTTTAATTAATGTTTTCATACCTACACCACCTTTTAAATTTTCTATCTTTATATTATAATAGAATCATCAAATCGTAACCACTTACGGATAAGGGGTAATTATGAAATTATATCAACTCGATAAATTTGGTGAAGATATCAGACAAATTAGAATTGAATCCAATCTATCTCAAGCTGATGTATATAAAACGATTGGAATCAGTGAAGATACATTAAGGCGAATTGAAAATGGTTATACCATACCGAAATTTGAAACTCTTGAATATCTCTCTCTATTGTATAAAACCGATATAGTGTTACTGCTTAGTAAGACCAGAATTGGACATCACTATGCATTAGGAAATATCACAAAAACCCTAAACGAAATGATCCTTAATAATAATTATGAGCAAATTGACCAAGCGATACATTTCATAAATGAAACTATTGCGAATGAGAATGAGCGTCCAACAGATCAAATGTTATTGGGAAAGCTTTTTCAATTCAAAATTTTAGTTGAAATAATTCAAGACTATAATGCCAATCCAAATATAATCAAGAACCAAATTGCTTTGATTCCTCATATTTTAAAAGCACTTGAATTAACTATAGTAGACTTCAAAATATCAGCAATCTTATTATATCAGCTCGATTTTATTGAAATCCGCCTACTCATTATATACTGTGAAATTTTGAGACTTAATAATCAATACCAATCGGCTCTTGATATTTTGGAGGTCCTCTTAGAAAAGACAACAATAAAAATGAAATACGATGATAACTATTTGGATCTTTTATTTAAAATCCATTTCAATATCGCCTACTGCCATCATCGAAATGATGATCATGAGGAAGTGGTCAACAGCTGCGAAAATGGACTTAAGATTTGCATCGAACATTCCGATTACTCGTTGATGCACGCATTTTTGTTCAGAAAAGCCGTTGCCTTGTTCAATCTTGGTAAGAAAGAAGAATCAGAACAACTCATCAAACAATGCCTCACCATCTTGAAAATAATAGGAAATGAAACGCTGGCTGTCCAGTACAAAAAGATATTTGACAAGATGTATTTTTCAGTTGAAGAATAGTGGATTCATTTGAGAGGAGCTGACCATGGCTTATCGGATAGGTATTTTTTCGGATATTCACGCCAACAATTATGCATTGAATGCCATCTTTGAAGATGCCGAGTTTGAACAATTGGATGAGATGATTCATCTTGGGGATGCAATCGCCCTGGGCCCCGAACCGAAAGAGACGCTTCAGAATCTCATCGACCACAACGTCACGATGATCAAAGGCAATCATGAAGAGTACTATCTCAGCAAAGGTCAAAATTTGCCCGATTATATTTATCCAGGGGAATGGGAACATCAGAAATGGACCTATGAAGACATTGGTGACGACTATATCGACTTGATCAGTCAGTTGCCAACTCGAATATCAAGAGAAATCAATGGCTTTAAGTTTGTGATGATGCATTATTCCGCTGAGCATTTTGGTGATGAATATAGATTGAAACCTTTGGAGCAAGATTTGACTATGGAAAAGATCGACCATTTTTTCCCGGAAAATGCGGATGTCATATTCTTTGGTCACGATCACAAATCGCTTGATATCACCTCGTCAGCTACAAATACCCGTTACATCGATCCAGGTTCTGCAGGATGTTCAAGTGATCATTTGGCAAGATATGTGATTGTGGCGATTTTGGAAAAAGAGTATAAAATCACATTCAAAGCAGTGCCATACGACAAATCAAAACTTATTGACCGCTTTATCGCAAAAGATGTGCCTTCAGGAGACTTTATCATGAAATTTTTCCATGGTATGGATAGAAAATAAGAGACAAAACGATGAGCAGAAAGCTCATCGTTTTGTCTCTTATTTTTCGCGTAGTTAAGTTTCCGAAGGAAACTTAACTACGCGCCTCAGTTGATATTTGAAAATGCCATGGAGTAAACTTGATATGCACCATGAAAATATAATGTTATTGACTAATAACACTTCTCCTTAAGGTTTCTCCACTATATTGTGAAAGAAGTAAGCCTCTGCGGACTTTCCTATGCCATAAGTTGCAGATCCGGCGATTGTTCCCGATATGGTCTGAGCAGCTCCAGGTATAGGAATCAACTTCACAGCTTGCTGTGCGCCCATCTTGAATACGTATGCCGCACCAATGTTGATGCCTATGGCTCCAAAGAACTCAGCTGCAGTTTCTTTGGATACTTCCCTACCGGATAAAGCCGCAATGATTGTAATCATCAAAACCTGAATCGGTAATAAAATGCTCATATCTGATACAGGAATTGGTGTCAACCCGATTCCCGAAGCGGCTGCAGAGAATGATTTGATGATTTTGGATGAATAGACTTTCAGCTGTGCCAACTCACCCCTTGCTTGAAAAAAATCAAGTAGCGCCTCTTCCGGTAATATCTTACCTATAAAATCAACCAGGAAATCCACATTCCAGAATTTACCCTCCTCAGAGCACACCGGTATGATCCCGATATATGAATCGTCCTCAACCCAGTACCCCTTGATCGGATTGTTTCGATCTATGAATCGTTTGGACTCGATTTCTAGCACATCTTCAGCTAGGAAATCGAGTAATTGTCTTATTTTATCTGCTTTCTCCGGGAAATCTTCTATAGGCCATTCACTTGATTTGCCTAAAATGTCAACATGACTGATGACTATCAATGTCGGAATCTCGTATTTGAGCTTTTTCTTGATGGCCTTCTTGATGCTCTTGAAAACCTCAATATCTTTTTGGAGAGCCCTGACTTCTTTTGCGTTGATCACATGGAATAGTAAATCCGGCTTGAAGGCAATAATTTCAGCCTCAAGGACATCTATTGCGTCATCCTTGACAGCACCATCCGGAGAGACACTTTCAAAAATGCCTCTGGTATCGATGAAGCGCATGGAAGCATATTGTTCCGGAAAATGAATCGTATAGGTTTTAGCTTCTTCTGTGCAAGAACGAATATCATCCACCATTGCATGATTCTTGCCGGAAATGGCATTGATCAGTGAGGATTTGCCGTGTCCGGTCCGACCGACCATCATCATTACAGGAGGTCGGGTTTCATCCGTCAGTTTTTTCAAATCGCCAAGCAGGGGTTCAAGCACCTTTTTTCGAATGATTTTTTTTCCTGGAGTCGGTGTTTTTTTCTCAATTTCATTGAAAGACTCTTCCATAAACTCAACCAATTTGGATAGTTTATTTCTATCTATAGGCATATCTACCTCCTACTCTTCTACTCAATAGATACCATTTATGATTCCGCTCGAATCAATTCGATGAAAATTTCTCCATATTTCTCCTGCTTGGCTTTGCCGACTCCAGAAACGTCAAGAAATGCTTCCAGTGTCATAGGCTTTTTGATTGACATGTCACGGAGTGCCGCATCTGTAAATATGATATACGCTGGAACACGAGCTTTTGTAGCCATTTCACTTCTGAGTGCCTTGAGTTTTCCGAACAGTGACAGGTCTTCTGGTTGATCGGATGCTTTTGTTTTGCGCTTCTTGCTCGTCTGCTTTTCCTTGACGACTTCTTTCGGCAACTTCATGAACACAGGTTCCATGGATTTTATGACCTCACCCGAACGGCTTGAAAGCTGAATGACCGGGTATTGGTCATCCGATACTGAAAGGTAATCCTGATCCACAAGAAAGTCCATAATTTTATGGATCCTTCGTGATGTCACATCGGGCATGATGCCAAAGGTTGAAAGTGTCGCAAGCTGCATCCGCGAAATTTTTTCGTTATTGTTCCCACGGAGTATGTCCGAGATCATGAGTTTGCCGAAACTGCGGTTCATTTGCCTGAGCCTGTAGACACACGAGACGATCTTTTGTGCTTCCAATGTGATATCCACCGTCTCAAAGGTCGTGTTGCAACTGGAGCAATTGCCACAGTAGGTATGGGTTTTCTCACCAAAGTAATTTAATATGAATTCTCTGAGACAATCGGTTGTCGTGCTGTAAAAAGTCATTCTTTTCAGGCGTTCGAAATCTTTTTCTTTGATGCTCGCACGAACTTCTGGTGATATTTCAGGATTCATGTCCGATTGTTCAATCATGAATCGGTTGATTCTCACATCCTGTCCACTGTATAAAAGCAAGCACTCCGCAGGTTCTCCGTCGCGTCCTGCCCTGCCGGCTTCCTGGTAATAATTTTCTATGCTTTTAGGCATATTGTAATGGACGACATAAGAAACGTTCGATTTGTCTATACCCATTCCAAATGCATTGGTGGCAACGATGATTTTCATGCGGTCATAGATGAAATCGTCTTGATTCACATGACGTTCATCATCGGATAATCCCGCGTGGTATCTTGTCGCTTTAAAACCGGCAGATCTGAGTTTTTCGCAAACATCCTCCACCGATTTTCTGGTGGCGCAGTATATGATTCCACTGTTTTCACTGTTTTTCTTCACGAACTCAAGCAATGCCTTGAACTTGTTTTCAGGTTTGACCACATTGAAAGTCAGGTTTTCACGATTGAATCCAGTGACCGTACGATGAGGATCTTGAAGATTCAACAGGTCTGCGATATCGTTGCTGACCTCGATCGTTGCTGTGGCTGTAAAAGCGGCAACGACAGGTCTCCGGGGCAACTTGTCAATAAAGGTTCTGATTCTTACATAACTGGGTCTGAAATCCTGTCCCCACTGGGACACACAATGTGCTTCATCTATGGCGACCAAATCGATTTCCAGCTGTTTCATCAACGCTGTGAAATCGTCAGTGAAAAGACGCTCAGGTGCGATGTAAATGATTTTATAGACACCTGCAGCGGCGTTTTTAAACACCTCGCGATATTCAGAAGCACTGAGTGAGCTGTTGATGAAAACAGCGTCCACTCCCGCTTGATTGAGCGCCGCGACCTGATCCTTCATAAGAGAGATCAGAGGTGAAATGACTAGTGTCGTCCCTTCAAAAATAAGTGCCGGAACCTGATAGCACGCAGATTTTCCAGCGCCTGTCGGCATGATTCCGAGTACATCCCTTCCGTTCAATATATGCTTTATAATTTCTTCCTGGCCACGTCTGAACTGATCGTGTCCAAAGAATTGTTTCAGTATTTCTATAGCTCTATTGTCCATTGTCCATCCTTTCTCATACCCATTAAGAATAAGCATTTCTGGCAAATAAGTCAAGGTTGGCCACTTTTGAACTTTCAAAAAACATTTGACGCCATTGGAAATCTGTGTTAAAGTCATTTACAATATATAAAAAATTGAATAAACATAACAATGCGTTAAAGGGGTGCGATGTGTCAAGAGTAATTCGGGAAACCGGATGAAAGGGGCAGTCGCCGAAATACGAACAGTATTGGGGGTATATTTAAGAGATATATCCTTGTCACAGGAAGATTGCCCGATTTTCCAGTGGAGCACTTTCTCGCGTTGGGGCAAAAGGAAGCTGTATGTCCAAATATAGCCATGAGCCTTTTGCTCATGGCTATTTTTTGTATCCAAAATTTGACATATGGAGGTCATAACATGCGAACAACCGTCCAAAAATACGGCGGCTCATCAGTGGAAACAATTGATAAAATGCGGTTAATCGCAGATAAGGTCATCGCAGAAAAAGAAAAGGACACCCAGCTTGTGGTGGTCGTCTCCGCGATGGGAAAAACGACCAATCAACTGATCGACATAGCCAGGCAGGCGTCGAGCGCTCCATCAAAAAGGGAACTTGACATGCTCATGTCAACCGGAGAGCAAGTATCCATCGCACTCCTCACAATGATTCTCAACGAGAAAGGATATCCAGCCATCGCACTCACCGGTAGCCAGGCGGGCATCAAAACCGGTGGGATCCATACGAAAAATAAAATTCTGGATATTGATATCGACAAAGTGAAAACACATCTGGATAATGATAAAATAGTAGTTGTAGCCGGATTTCAAGGGTTCAACGAAGACGGCGACATCACAACCCTGGGAAGGGGTGGCAGCGATACCACAGCTGTGGCACTTGCGGCAAAACTGGGCTGCACATGCGAGATATACACCGATGTGGATGGCATCTACAGCGTGGATCCGAGACTTTACAAGAATGCGAAAAAACTGGATCAGATCAGTTACGAAGAAATGAAGGAGATGGCAAGTCTGGGTGCCAAGGTCATGGAAACCAGATCCGTTGAAATAGGACACCGATTCGGGGTTCCCATATATGTGGCTTCAAGCCTCGGCAATATGCCGGGAACCTATATAAAGGAGTATGACGAAACTATGGAACAGCGCAGTATAACAGGATTATCCATCAGCGAAAACGTGTTGATGATCACACTCAATCATGTCCCCTATTCATCGGCGAATATCGCCCATGTTTTCACAAGACTCGCCAAAGCTGAAGTCCTCGTGGACATGATCAGTCAGACTTCACCAGTAGAGGGATATGCCAATATTTCATTCACCACCATGGTGGATGATAAATCGGCTGTAGATGAAATATTAAATGAACTCAAGGCAAAATTTCCTGAAGTCGAAGTCCAAGAGGAAGACGCCATCTCAAAAGTCTCAGTGGTCGGAATGGGCATGCGGACACAATCCGGTGTCGCGGCAAAAATATTCGAACTTTTCGCTGAAAATGGTATAGACTTCAAACAAGTCACCACTTCTGAAATCAGTATTTCTTATACCATCGACTCAAAATACAAGCAAAAGACGATTGAAGTCATCACAAACGCATTCGATTTATAGGAGGCACTTCACATGTTGAAATTCGAAAAATACCACGGTACCGGTAATGATTTCATAATCTTCAATGACACTGAGGACTATGACCCTTCAAGACTCGCCCAAAAAGTTTGCGATAGACATTTTGGAATAGGTTCTGATGGGATGATGCTCGTCGAACACTCCGATATCGCTGATGTGAAGATGGTTTTTTACAACGCCGATGGCAGTATTGCACCAATGTGCGGAAACGGCATCAGATGTTTTGCCAAATACGTGTACGATCATAAGATGGTAGAGAGCCAGGAATTCAGCGTGGAGACTTTGGCCGGAATCATGAAAGTCGACCTTCAAAGCGATGACCAACAAAACACTCAGGTCACTATCAATCTGGGACTTCCAAATTTTGATAATGTGGCCGGTGAGGTAACACTTGAGGTCGATGGAGTCTCATTCGAACTGAGCACTTTGACCATGGGCACACTGCACAGCGTCATTTTCACAGATGATCTCGAAGCTCTAGATATCGAGAAATATGGAAAGGCTATTGAAACTCACAGTTTGTTCCCGCTCAAAATCAACGTCAATTTTGTTGAAGTCGTTGACTCAAGCAATATTAAAGTCAGCACTTTTGAACGTGGTGTTGGAAGAACTCTATCCTGTGGAACGGGATCCGCGGCATCTGCTATAGTATCCCATTTGAAGGGATTTTCCCATAAGAAAGTCAATGTACATGTCCCTGGTGGCACTTTGATCATTGAATCAAAAAGCGATGGTATGTTCATGACAGGGCCTGCAGAACTCATCTGCAAAGGCGAATACATTTATAAGGAAGGTCAATGATATGAATAAGGTCAATATCGCCATAGTCGGCGCAACTGGAATGGTAGGAACAACATTCATAAAAGTTTTGGAAGAAAGACAATTCCCGATTGAAAACATTTACTTTTTCGCATCCGCAAAGTCAAAAGGACAGAAAATCAGTTTCATGGGAGCCGAGTACGAAATAGAGGAACTCACAGAAAACGTTTTTGACCGAGATATAGACATAGCACTGTTTTCTGCTGGTGGTGACATCAGCAAAAAATTCGCACCCATCGCCAAAGCCAAAGGCGTTGTAGTGGTTGACAACTCCAGTGTATGGAGAATGGATCCGGATGTGCCTCTAGTGGTTCCAGAAGTCAATGCCTCAGATGTTGAAAGTCATAATGGCATCATCGCCAATCCCAACTGCAGTACGATTCAGTGCGTCGTCCCATTAAAGGTCTTGGATGACGCCTATAAAATCAAGCGAATCGTCTACTCCACTTACCAGGCCGTTTCAGGTTCTGGGATGAAGGGCATCAGAGATTTGGAACAAGGACTGCTTGGAAATCCTCCAACAAATTATCCCCATCCGATTGCCAACAACTGTCTTCCACATATCGATGTTTTCATGGACAATGGCTACACAAAAGAAGAGATGAAAATGATTGACGAGACAAGAAAAATTCTTGGCAATCCTACACTAAAAGTAACCGCTACCGCCGTCAGGGTCCCGGTGATGAATGCTCACAGCGTATCCATCAATGTGGAATTCGAAAACTCGTTCGATCTTGATGAAGCCGTTGAAAAGCTTTCGAACAGCCCAGGCATCATCGTCATGAACGACAGCCCGTCAGGCGATTATCCGATGCCACTTAATGTATCAGGAACAGATGAGGTTTATGTAGGTAGAATTAGACGAGACGAAAGTCTCGATAACGGCCTCAACTTATGGGTCGTTGCTGACAACATTCGCAAAGGTGCTGCGACCAATACGGTTCAGATCGCCGAATTATTACTGAAAAGCAGGTGATTTATGAGTTTATTTACAGGTTCGGGGGTTGCAATAGTCACCCCCTTCGATAACGGGCAAATCAATTATGTTGAACTGGAACGCCTCATCAACTGGCATGTGGAAAACCAGACCGATGCACTCATCATTTGCGGTACGACCGGTGAATCCGCAACCCTTTCCAATGAGGAAAAGAAGGCACTCATCTCATTCGCGGTTGTGAAGACCGCGGGAAGGATTCCAGTCATCGCCGGGACCGGATGCAACAATACCGCAGATACCGTCGAGCTCAGCGTTTATGCTGAAGAGGTCGGAGCAGACGGACTTTTGGTTGTAACGCCCTACTACAACAAATGTACACAAAAGGGGTTGATTGCCCACTACACAGCCATCGCCGATGCGGTGAACATTCCCCTCATCTTATACAATGTTCCAGGGCGAACTGCAGTGAACATAGCACCGGAAACTGTCGCGGCACTATCTGGCCACAAAAATATCGTCGCCATCAAAGAAGCCAGCGGTGACATCGGTCAAATCGCCAAAATCGTCCGTCTTTGCCCAAAATCCTTTGGCATATATTCCGGTAATGACGATCAGATCATTCCAATACTATCGCTTGGAGGAATCGGCGTGATTTCAGTTGTTGCAAATATATTGCCTAAAGAGACACATGAGATTGTCAGTCTTTACATGGATGGCCATATTCAGGATGCACTAGCACTTCAATTGAATCTGCTGAATTTCATCAACGCACTATTTATAGAAGTGAATCCCATTCCAGTCAAGACCGCAATGAACCTCATGGGCATGAATGCCGGTGAATTAAGACTGCCACTCACAGAAATGGAAGAGCATACAAAAAAGGTCCTCATCAGCGAAATGAGAACTTTAGGATTACTACCGATCAATCATTAAGGAGGTCATTGTGATACCAATCAGAACCGCTGTATATGGAGTCAACGGGAAAATGGGGCAATTACTCAGTAAACAAATAGTAGAATCAGAAGATTTTGCATTGGTTTTCGGCGTGGATCAAAATCCTGGGAAAAACACTAATAATTTTCCTGTCTATAAAGACCCTTTTGAATACGAGGGCACCATCGATCTCATCATTGATTTTTCACACACCTCCAATTTGGAGAAAATGCTTGAATATGCAACTTCAAAATCCGTTGCAACTGTGATTGCCACCACAGGACTTGGTGAGCACCATATCTCCATGGTGAAAGAGGCCTCACAGAAAATTCCAGTGCTCTATTCCCCAAACATGTCACTTGGTGTGAATATCATGAACAGCATTCTCAAACATTATTCAAAGATGCTCAGTGATGGTTTTGACATAGAAATCATTGAAAAACATCACAATAAAAAAATAGACGCACCAAGTGGTACGGCTTTACTAATGGCAAATACGATCAATCGTGCGCTTAACGATCAGATGACACTGGTGTTCGGTCGACACGGATCCGATTGTCCAAGGACACATGATGAAATCGGTGTCCATACGGTAAGAGGTGGGTCGATTTCAGGCGAGCACACAGTGATTTTCGCCGGTGAGCAGGAAATCATTGAAATCAAACATACCGCACTTTCAAAAGATCTGTTCGCTCACGACGCACTCCGTGCAAGTAGACTATTCATAAATAAACCCGTCGGTTACTATACCATGGCAGACATTTATAATTTATAACACAAGGCTGAAAGGAGAACACTATGAACCAGGAAAACTTAACCGATGCCTACGCCATCGCTCGTTTTATCAAGGATGCTATAAAAGTGACCCCCGTCAAACTCTATTTGAAAGGTGATCTGGACAATATCGATTTTGCTGGCCTTAAGGTCTTTGGAGAGGGCAACTCACGCACAGTCTTTGGCGAGATTCTTCTCATCAAGCAACTGCTCGAAGCAAACAAGCACTTAATTGAAGATTATGTCCTTGAAAACGACAGAAGAAACTCGGCAATTCCCCTACTCGACATCACTTCAGTAGAAGCAAGAATTGAACCGGGTGCGATCATCAGAGACCGCGTCAGTATAGGAAAAAATGCAGTGATCATGATGGGCGCTGTCATCAACATCGGTGCTGAAATCGGTGAAGGGACAATGATTGACATGAATGCTGTTGTCGGAGCAAGAGGAACCATAGGAAAAAATGCCCATATCGGTGCGGGTGCAGTCATCGCAGGAGTACTGGAACCTCCTAGCAAAACACCTGTAATCATTGAAGACGATGTGCTTATTGGTGCCAATGCCGTCGTACTCGAAGGCGTAAGGGTCGGCAAAGGAGCTGTCGTTGCGGCGGGTTCTGTCGTGACGGTCGATGTGGCTCCGAATACTGTAGTCGCAGGTTCACCTGCAAAATTCATCAAGGTCAAAGATGAACAGACCAGTGAAAAAACTCAAATTTTAGATGACTTAAGAAAATAAGGAAGTGCTTGAATGACTCACTTATATGATCAGGACAAAGCTTATGTGCTTAATTTATACAATAGAATCGATGTCAACATTGTAAATGGAAAGGGTTCATACCTCTATGACGATCAAGGGCACTCTTACCTAGACATGTTCAGCGGTATAGCTGTCAACAATCTCGGTCATGGCAACGAAGCAGTCAAAGCTGCTGTGATGAAGCAAATGGACCGATACTTTCATCTGTCCAACTTTTTCCCTAGTGAGCCCGTTGTCGCTCTCGCCAAACTTTTAGTGGAGAACAGTTTCGCCTCAAAGGTGTTTTTCTCCAATTCAGGAACGGAGGCCAATGAGGCTGCCATCAAATTGGCTCGAAAATATGGTCGTACTAGGCAGGAAGATAAAACACAGTTGCTGTCCTTTCAGGGTTCATTCCATGGTAGAACAGTCGGCGGCATGACTCTGACAGGTCAGGAAAAGTACAAAGAAAGTTTTAAACCTGTTCTCCCCGATGTCACACACGTTCTATTCAATGACCTTCAGGACCTTGCATCCAAGGTTTCAGATAAGACATGCGCATTCTTCATTGAGATGATTCAAGGTGAAGGTGGCATTTTGGAAGTGAGTGATGCGTTTATGGCAGAACTGACCCGTTTATCGAAAAAGCATGATTTCCTGATCATTGTCGATGAGATTCAGACAGGGCTCGGACGTGCAGGTGATTTGTTTGCCTATCAAAAGTTTGCGTTCACTCCTCATATTGTCACGCTTGCAAAATCACTCGGCGGCGGTTTGCCGATTGGAGCGATGCTTGTCGCGCCAGAGCTCGAATCTGTTCTACTTGCTGGCGACCATGGCAGCACCTTTGGTGGCAATCCAGTTGCATGTGCCGCAGGAACCGCAGTAATGGAAATTCTCACTTCAGAAGGATTTTTGGACGATGTGAAGTCTAAAAGCATGTATTTGCTCAAACGACTTGATGAAATCGCTCATGCGCATCCGAAAATCATAAAGGAAGTCCGTGGTAGAGGTTTGATCATTGGCATTGAAATGTATGACGATCGAGCAAACGTAGTAAAAGCAGAAGCCCTCGCAAAGGGACTCCTGCTCAATGTGACACGAGGCAATGTCATAAGATTGTTGCCCCCACTCACGATCAGTCATTCAGAAATAGACCGGTTTCTCACAATATTTGAAAGTATTCTGTAAACTAAGAAGAGTTCGCTTCGCGAACATGTCGCATCCAAAATGCTGACTGATTTCTACAGTTACATCTTTAAATCTCGGCTGAGTCGCTAATAAGTTTCCTTTGGAAACTTACCTACGCGTAAACTAAGAAGAGTTCGCTTCGCGAACTCTTCTTAGTTTATTTATATACTCTAATACGATTTTCAAGCGGTGCGAATTCTTTTTCGCCTGGCTCCGACTCCGGTTGTCCAAATGGCATTTGAGCAATGAGCTTCCATTTTTCAGGAAGTTCCCATTCCGATTTGATATCGCTTTCGATAAGTTCGTTGTAATGTTGAAGAGATCCACCGAAACCTTCATCAGCGAGCGCAGTCCAAATTACAAACTGGAGCATGCCACTGGATTGTTCGGACCAAACCGGGAAATTGTCTTTATAGAGTGAAAATTGCTCCTGAAGTCCTTCTACGATGCTTTGGTCCTCAAAATAGAGCACAGTCCCGTATCCATTCTTAAATGAATCCACCTTGTCATTTGTCGGTTCAAAGGAATCCGCCGGTACCACTTTTCTAAGCGATTCCCTTGTGATTTCCCACATTTTATCATGTTCTTTATCAAGCAACAAAACGACTCGTGCGCTCTGTGAGTTGAATGCCGATGGTGTATATTTCACCGCGTGGTCAACCACGTCTCTGATGGTTTGATCTGAAACACTTGTTTTCTTGCTTATTGAATAATGTGAACGTCTTTCTGCTACTGCCGTCTTAAAATCTTTTTTCATATGGATAGCCTCCTTTATATTTGTTTATAACTAATTAGTGATATTTATCTTGAATTCAATATATCACTAATTAGTAGATGTGTCAACCTATTATTATATCTTTAATTTCATATTCAATTATGAGGTGTGTGTGATATAATCAAATCTATATAATGAAAGAGGAGAAACAAATGAAATCATTTACTGAACTGATCACCAACCCACTACTGATTGAAGGTCTCGCCAAAGATGGCATCACAATCCCTACAGCTGTGCAAAACGATACTCTTTTGTTGGCAAAAAAGAATCATGACTTGATCGTTGAATCCATCACCGGAAGTGGCAAAACACTCGCTTACCTTCTGCCCGCATATGAAAGAATAGATGTCACTTCCAAAGATTTGCATACACTTGTGATCGCACCTACTCATGAGCTTGTCATTCAAATCAACAACACCATCAAAACCTTATCCGACAACTCAGGCCTCGCAGTGAAATCAGCCACCATCATTGGGGATGTCAACATCAAGAGGCAAGTTGAGGCACTGAAATCCAAACCCCATATCATCGTAGGAACACCTGGTCGGATACTCGAATTGATCCAACTCAAAAAACTGAAAGCACACACCGTAAAAACCATCGTTCTTGATGAAGCAGACAAATTGCTAACGGATTATAATATCGAAACAGTAAAAGCAATCATAAAGACCACACTAAAAGATAGACAAATCCTTTGCTATTCCGCTTCCATAGGTGATCAGGCCCTTGAACGCGCTGAAGCATTGATGAAGACTCCGACACTTTTCAAACTCAACGAAGAAAGAATCAATTCTGACATCGAGCATGTTTGTATAGTGGTTGACCAACGCGATAAGATGGATACACTCAGAAAAGTGATCCACGCCGAAAAACCGACCAAAGCCATTCTATTCATCAACAAGAATGAAATGGTCCAAGAAGTCGTGAGCAAACTCAATTTTCATAAGATCAAAGCCGTTGGAATCTTTGGAAACGCAACGAAAGAAGAGCGAAAAAAAGCGCTTGAATCATTTAGAACCGGCAAATCGACTATTCTTGTAGCTTCTGATCTTCTCGCACGTGGCCTAGATGTAAAAGAAATCACTCATGTCATATCACTCGATTTACCTGTCGCTCTAAGTGATTACACACACAGGGTGGGTAGAACCGGACGTGCTGGTCAAAAAGGCATGGCCATATCCATAGTCACAGATCATGAAGTCAAATATCTGATGAAACTTGAAAAACAGAACAATATCGTTTTTAGTCTGAAAGTGCTTTACGATGGCGCTCTTGTTGACCTTGATTAACAAAAAAGGGGCTGTCGGGAAATAGATAGT